>NZ_AOCN01000013.1 GCF_000350525.1 Leucobacter salsicius M1-8
CGACGGGCCGTCGCCGTAGAAATCGTCGTATAACTTCGTATAAGTGTATCGCTATACGAAGGTTAGTTACGAGAACTCGTGCGGATAGCGCGTACCCGCGTCGGCGGGCAGGCCCACCGATTCGAGCGCCTCCGCTACGCGCGAGCGCGCCCCGGGTCCGTGAGCGAGCCCGAGCGACTCGAGCGGCTCGGCCACGATCCGGTCGACGCGCTGGCGCGGGTCGAGCGACGAGTACGGGTCCTGAAACACCGCCTGCACCGACCCCCGAAACCGACGCATGAGCGACCGATCGCGCAGCTGCAGCGGCGCACCCTCGAACAGGACCGAGCCGCGGCTCGGCGCCGCCAACCCGAGCAGCAGGGCGAGCAGCGTGGACTTGCCCGCGCCCGACTCCCCCACGATGCCCACGGAGTCGCCCGCGCCCACACTCAGGTCGATGCCCTCGAGCGTGAGCCGCTTGCCGTACGAAAAGTCGACCCCGCGGGCCTCGATGAGCGTCACTGTGCCCCGTCCTCTGCGCTTGTTCCGGATCCCGGCTCGCCAGCAGCCCCATCGAGCGCGGCGTCGAGCACCCGTGCGTGCGCGACAAGTTGCGCCGTGTACGGGTGTGCAGGCGAGTGGACTAGCGATGCGACCGTTCCTTCTTCGACCACGTCCCCACGCTGCAAGACGAGCACGCGGTCGGTCATGCGCGACACCACGGCGAGATCGTGGCTCACAAACAGGAGACCCATGCCGCGTTCGGCCACGAGCCGGTCCAGCAGCGCGAGCACCTCGGCCTGCACGGTCACATCAAGCGCGGTCGTCGGTTCGTCGGCAATGAGCAGCTGGGGTCGCGCGGCCAGCGCCAGCGCAATCGCGACGCGCTGCCGCTGCCCGCCCGACAGCTCGTGCGGAAACGCGCGCGCATACCGAGGCTCCGTCAGGCTCACCTCGGTCAGCGCCTTCAGCACCGCGGCCTGTAGGGCAGCCCCGCGCAGCCCAAGGTGACGGCGCATCGGCTCGGCGATCTGCTTGCCCACCCGCATGAGGGGATCGAGCGCGGTCAGGGGCTCCTGAAACACGATGCCCGCGACCGCGCCGCGCAGCGGCTTCAGCGCGGTCTCGCTGGCTCCCACGGTCTCGACGCCGTTCAGCAGCACCGACCCCGAGGCCGTGAGCATCGACGGAAGCAGGCTGGTCAGGGCGAGCGAGGTGAGGGATTTGCCGGATCCGGATTCCCCAATCAGCCCCACCCGTTCCCCGGGAGCGACCGTGAACGACACCTCGTTGACCAGCCGGGCCGTGCCCGTTGCGATCGAGAGGTCGGTCACGCGCAGCAGCTCTGGCGGCGAGGCAGGAGCAACCGAAGTAGCAGCAGTTTCAGAGGCGGCGCTCACGCGGCACTCCCCTTTCGGCGGGTCGGGTCGGCGACGTCACGCAGGCCATCCGCGATGAAGTTCACGCCGAGCACGAGCACGATGAGTGCGATACCGGGAGCGATCGCCCCAGCGGGGGCGACGAGCACGGTGCCCTGCGCCTCCTGCAGCAGTCGACCCCACGAGGCGTTGGGCGGCGGAGCCCCGAGACCGAGGTATGACAGGCTGGCCTCCGCGAGCACTGCCGCACCGAACTGGAGCGCGAACGTGACGTAGAGCGTGGGGGCCATGTTCGGCAGCAGATGCCGCCACACGACACCCCAGGTCGAGGTGCCACTGGTGCGCGCGGCGGTGATGAACTGCTCTGACGCGATGCGCTTGGCGAGGATGCGTGAGATTCGTGCGACCACGGCCGACATGGCGAGGCCGATCGCGATGATCGCCGAGCCGAGCGACGGCGGCTGCAGCGCGACGATGAGCATGGCCGTGAGTAGCACGGGGAAGGCGATCGCGACGTCGATGAATGCTGAGATTGCGTCGTCAATCCAGGAGGTCGCGAGTGCCGCGACGAGGCCGATAATGACGCCCAGCACGGCCGCAATCGCGACCGACCCGAGCCCCACCATGAGCGCGATGCGTGCACCCACCATCAGCTGGCTGGCGAGGTCGCGGCCCAGCTTGTCAGTGCCGAGCAGGTGTTCGAGATTCGGGGCCTCGAGCCGGCCGCCCGAGGTATCGTCGAGCGCGTACGGCAGCCACACGAGCGACACCAGCGCGGTGAGCACGACGAGGCCAACCATTACGATGCCCGCCCACAACGTGATGCTGCGGCGGCGCTTCTTGGATCCGGATCCAGTACCAGCGGCCTGAGCGGCCTCGCGGCCGTAAGTATTGGGCGCCCCGGGCCCACCAACAGACCCGGTCGCGCCGGTCACTGGAGCGGTCATGCGCTAACTCCCGTCGTGGCGCGGAGTCTCGGGTCCACGAAGCGCTGCGCGAGATCGGCCGCGAAGCCGACGAGCAGCACGATGAGTGTGGTCACCACGAGCACTCCTTGAATCGCGGCGAAGTCGTGGCGCGCAATGCCGTCGACGAGGTAGCTGCCGAGGCCGGGGAGCGCAAACACGCTCTCAACGACGACCGCGCCCAGCAGCGTTGAGGCGAGCTCGATGCCGAGGATCGAGATAACCGGCACCGAACCGTTGCGCAGGCCGTGACGCCACAGGGCCTCGCCGAAGCCGGAACCGTGGGCGCGGGCCGTGCGCAGGTAGTCGCTGCCGAGCACGTCGATCGTGGCAGAGCGCACGTACCGCGTGAGCGAGGCGCCCATCACGATCGCGATCGCGATCGCGGGGAGCGCGAGGGACGACAGCGCGTCGACCGGATAGGCCCAGTCGTCGGTAGGAAACCCGCCGGTCGGAAACCAACCGAGCATGAGTCCGAAGATCCAGACGAGGATCATGCCGATCCAGAACACGGGCACCGCGATGCCGAACTGCGCGACACCCGAGAGCGCGACGCCGTACCAGCGGTCGGCGCGCACGGCGCTCGTGACGCCCGCGACGAGGGCGACGATGACCGCGCCCACGAACGCGATGAGCGTCAGCGGAATCGTGACCTGTAGCCGGGCAGCGACGTCCGGGCCAATCGCGGCACCGGTGATGACCGATTCGCCGAGGTCGAAGCGCAGCATCTGCGCGGCCCACGCGCCAAACTGCACGAGCAGCGGCTTGTCGGAGCCGACCTGGGCCTGGGCCGCAGCAATCTGCTCGTCAGTCGCGCCCACCGAGAGCAGCGCGTTCGCGGGGTCACCCGGCAGCATTCGCAACAGCACAAAGATCAGCACCATCGCGATCGCGAATGATCCGAGCAGGAGCGCGCCACGTCGCAGCACGTATCCGAGCATCGGTGTTCCTTCCTGGCCGGGGCGAGCGCCCTGACGCATGAGAGTATTCTCTCGCGTGAAACAGCGCAACGCGCCGAGGTCTCCCCCGGCGCGTTGCGCTGCGTCGTTACAGCTGGTGGGTGTTGCTCGTTTCTGGCCCGCTATTCTTTGACGATGTCGTAGGCGAAGAACTGCGAGTTGAGCCCGTTGACGGGGTAGCCCGAGACGCTGTCAGATGCCACGACGATCTGCGGGTAGAGGTAGAGCCACACGCTCGCCGCATCGGTCGCGATCTGGCGGTTCGCCTTCTTGAGCAGGTCGGCCTGTTCGGCTTCGGTCTTAGCCTGTTCTGCGTCCGAGATCCAGGTGCTGACCTGGGGGTTATCGTAGCCCCAGTAAAAGTCGGGGTTGCCGTACCAGACCACGTCGCGGTCGTTGACGTGCTCCTGCAGCGTTGCCTCGAAGTCGCGCTCCTTGAACACCTTGGTGTACCACTCGTCGGCGCTGATCGTGTTGATCTTGACCTCGATGCCGACCTTCTTCAGCTCGGACTGCAGCAGCTCGGCGACCGCGGGGTGCGGGTCGTAGCTCGGGGTGTCGAGCGTGAACGTGAATCCGTCGGGCAGGCCGGCTTCTGCGAGCAGCTTGGCTGAGCGATCCGGATCATAGGGGTTCAGATCGTTCAGATCCTCGTACCACGGGTCACTCGGGGGCACCATCGAGCCGATCAGGGTGCCGTAATCGCCCCAGATCGCGTTCAGCAGCTTCTCGCGGTCGATCGCCGAGTAAACGGCCTGGCGCACCTTGGCGTCGTCAAACGGGGCAACGCGGTCGTTGAAGGCGAGCAATTCCTTGGTGGTGGACTGGCCTTCACTGATCGTAAAGCCGCCCTCCTGCTCGAACTGCGGCAGCGAGTCGGGGTTCTGGACGCTCGTGATGAGGTCGACGCGGCCGCTGCGCAGCGCTGTGTCCTCTGCCGTGGCATCGGTGAAGTAGTTGAACACGACCTGCTTGTTGGCGGCCTTGTCACCCCAGTAGTCGTCCCAGCGGTTGAGCGTGAGCGTTGAGCCGCGCTTCCACTCGCCGAGCGTGTAGGGGCCGGTGCCGTCGGCCTGCTTCTCAATGTCAGTGGCATCTGCGTTAATGATCCACACGTACGAGAGGAGGTACGGCAGCGAGATCGACGGCTGCGCCAGCGTGAAGACAACCGTGTGGTCGTCGGGCGTCTCAATGCCCGTGATGACCTCAAGGCTGCTCTTGCGCGCCGACTGCGAGTCGGGGCCGAGCACGGCCTCGAGGCTAGCCTTCACGTCTGCCGAGGTGAGCTTCTTACCCGACTGGAACGAGACGTCGTCGCGCAGCGTGTAGGTATAAACGAGACCGTCCGCGCTCACCTCGTGGCCGGTAGCGAGCAGGGGCTCGACGGTGCCATCGTCATTGAGCTTCGACAGGCTCTCGTACACGTTGCCCGTGAGCGCCTCGGTGACGCCCTGGCCACCGCCCGCGGTGTTGCTCAGGTTGACCGGCTCGTAGAGCGAGCCGATCGAGATCTTGGCATCGGCACCGGTCGCGCCACCGCTGCTCGAGCCCGCGCACCCGGTGAGCGCGAGGGCCGAAACGGCGAGCACGCCTGCAGCGGCGAAGAGGTGCTTCTTGAAGGAGGGCATTGAGGTCCTTTGATGCTTGAGGGGTCGAGGAACTGGGTGCTACGGGAGCGGGTGATTACGATCTGAATCGCGACCGGGCCCGCCACCCGATTTAGACGAGGGAGTCGTAGATGTCGAAGTCGCCGGAGAAGCGGGGCTGCTTCTCGCCCGCGGTGATCGCCCAGGGCAGGCGGTTCTGCGGAGGCGGCATCGGGCAATTGTACTGCGCCGAGTAGCCGCAGGGCGGCACGAACGCGCGGTTGAAGTCGAGTCGCACTGGGGCGCCAGCCGTGCGCTCGGCGCCGGTGAACTCGACGAACAAGAACCGGCCCGCGCCGTAGGTCTGTGAGTCGTCGGTCGCGGTGTTGGTCGAGTCACCGAAGACGAGCAGCAGCGTGCCATCGTCATCGAACGCGGCGAGCGTGAACGTCTGTCCGTCGCGCTCGAAGGTGATGTCGCCGGGCACGATGAGGTCGCGGGTGCCTCCGGCGTCGCGAATATGCTCGAAGGGCACGGTGCGGTGGGCCGCCACCGGCGTGAAGGTGGCGTCGATGACCCAGTCGGGGTTGTAATCGAACGTGTCGACGCGCTCGAACGCCTGGATCGCCGCCGAGTTCGCATCCCACACGCGGAAGCCGTACTCGGGCTCGCCAGTGTTGATGTTGGTGCGCTGCAGCTCGGTCACCGTGATGCCCGCAGCGTCAGCGGCCCGAGCCTCAGCCACCTGAGCGGCAGCCTCGTCGGCGGTGGTGCCGGCGGGCAGCCAGCGCGTCAGCGTGAGACTCAGGTTGCCCGTGGGGCTGGTGAGTGCCTCGTGCCGGCCCTGGCGCCAGGCGTCGTGTGCAGCGATCTCGGTATCTACGGCGGTGCTCAATTCGGTGTCCTTCGTCGCGCTCATTGCTTGAGTATCTCAATGCGAGCTATTCAATTACTGAAAGTATCGCGCATCTATCGGCTTGCTCGCTAATTGAACCTGACACAGGCCGTAACGTTTGTCCAGCGCTTCCTGCCCGATTCAGCCCATCCGGGGAACCTGTTATTTCAGTCTTGACTTATATAAGGCATGGTGGAACCATAAAGGACATGCACGCGCTCGATATTCTCGGAGACCCGGTGCGGCGGCGCATTCTCGAACTCGTGCGCGACGGTGAGGAGCCCGCTGGCGCGCTAGCCGCGACGATCACCGATGAGTTTGGCATCAGCCAGCCCGCGGTCTCACAGCACCTGCGGGTTCTGCGAGAGAACGGCTTCGTGACAGTACGTCCCCTAGGCACGCGTCGACTGTACGCCATTGATCCGGAGGGGCTTCGCGAAGCCAGCGAGTGGCTGTCGCCATTCGAACGATTCTGGCGCGGCCCCCTCTCGGCTCTCGGCACCGAGCTCGCCCGGGGCAAGCGCGAACGCAGGCTTGCCGAATCGAATAACCAACCCCATACACCCAAGAAGGAGTGACCATCATGGTTGACGTATCCAAGCAAGTCGACGCCGTGACGCGCGGCCTGCAGGTTGCCGAGGTCGACGGCAAAGCCCTGAACATACAGACCCTCTCGCAGGTGTACCCCGCGGGCATTGACGACGTGTGGAGCGCCGCGACGAACGCCGAGCGCATCACTCGCTGGTTCCTACCGGTCTCGGGCGAACTCGAAGTCGGCGGCCGCTACCAACTTGAGGGCAACGCCGGGGGCGAGGTAGTCGAGTGTTCGCCCCCGCGCGACGGCACCGCCGAGTACCACGTGACCTGGGAGATGGGCGGCGGGGTGACCTGGCTCACGGTGCGCCTCACCGCCGAGGGCACTGAGGCGACTCGCTTCGAGCTCGAACACCGCGCACTGGCCTCGGACATCCCCGCGGGAATGTGGGAGATGTTTGGTCCCGGTGCCACCGGCGTGGGTTGGGACGGCGGCCTGTTGGGCCTGTCGCTGCATCTGGGTGCAGTCGAGGGCTCCCTCTCCCCCGCGGAGGCCGCGGCATGGGCGGCGACTGACGAGGGCAAGGCCTTCTACCGTGGTGCCGCCGATGGGTGGGCCACAGCGCACGTCGCCGCGGGCGCCTCACCCGAGGCGGCCGCGCAGGCCGCCGACGCGACCTTCGGGTTTTATACGGGCACCGCACCCGGCGCATAGCCGCGAGGTCGCCCGGCAGTGCGAGGGCCAGTCGCCCTTGCACTGCCGGCGCGACTAAGCCGACAGAACCGCCGAACTACCAGATCGAGACGCGCTCGGCCTCGTCCATCCACAGGGCGTCGCCGGGTACCGTCGCGAACGCCTCGTGGAACGCCTTGAGGTTCTTTACGATCTGGTTGCAGCGGAACTCGTTGGGCGAGTGTGGGTCGATCGACAGCAGTCGCTTCGTCTCCTCGGGGCGCGACTTCTGCTGCCAGGCCTGTGACCAGGCGAGGAAGAAGCGCTCGGCGCCCGTCAACCCGTCGATCACCGGCGACTCGGCACCGGCTAGCGAGCGCAGGTACGCCTTCCACGCGATCTCGAGCCCCGAAAGGTCGCCGATGTTCTCGCCGATCGTCAGCTCGCCGTTGACCGTCTGGCCGTCGGCGCCCTCGGGCGAGAGCTCGTTGTACTGCGAAATCAGCGCGCCCGTCAGCTTTTCGAACGCGGCCCGATCCTCCTCGCTCCACCAGTCGACCAGCTTGCCGTCGCCGTCGTAGCGCGAGCCCTGGTCGTCGAAGCCGTGCCCGATCTCGTGACCGATCACGGCACCGATCGCACCGAAGTTGGTCGCCGCGTCCCACGTCGCGTCGAAGAACGGCGGCTGCAGAATAGCGGCCGGGAACACGATCTCATTGAAGCCGGGGTTGTAGTACGCGTTGACCGTCTGCGGGGTCATGAACCACTCGTCGCGGTCGATAGGCTTGCCCATCTTCGCGAACTCGCGGGCGAACTCGTACTCAGCGACCCGGCGCGAGTTGCCGAACAGGTCGCCCGCGTCGGCGGCGAGCGCCGAGTAGTCGCGCCACTTCACGGGGTAGCCGATCTTGGGGGTGAACTTGTCGAGCTTCTCGAGCGCGCGCTCGCGCGTCTCGGGGCTCATCCACGCGAGCGAGGTGATCGAGTCGCGGTAGGCCTCGATGAGGTGGCCCACGAGCTCGTCCATGGCACCCTTCGAGTTCTCATCGAAGTGGCGCTCAACGTAGAGCCGGCCGACAGCTTCACCCATGGCGCCCTCCACGAAGGAGACGCCTCGACGCCAGCGGTCGCGCTGCTCGGGGGCACCCGTGAGGGCCGTGCCGTAGAAATCGAAGTTGGCGCGCGAGATCTCCTGCGACAGGAGCGCCGCCGAGCCGCGCACGACCGCCCAGGTGAGCCAGGCCCGCCAGGCCTCAAGCTCGCTCTCTACGAGCAGCGAAGCAATGCCCGCGAGCGCGTCGGGCTGCGCAGCGACGACCTCGGCGAACGCCGACTCGGGCGCCCCCATGGCCGTCAGGTACGCCGACCAGCCCAGCTCGGGCGTGAGCTCCTGCAGCTCGGCGAACGTACGCAGGTTGTACATCTTTTGAATGTCGCGGCTCGCAACCTTGTCCCAGTGGGTAGCGGCAATGCGCTGCTCGAGCCCGTAGGCGAGCTCGGCGACCCGCTCGGCGTTCGCGACGCCCGCGAGCCCCAGCATGCGCTCGATGTGGGCGCGGTACTGCCCACGAATCTCTTCAAACTGCTCTTCGCGGTAGTAGGACTCGTCGGGCAGGCCAATACCGCTCTGCATCACGAACACGATGTAGCGATCCGGATTGCCGGGATCGTTGTCGATAAACATGCCGAAGAAGCCGCCGAGCCCCTGGCGCTCGAGATCCGCGACGAGCGCGGTGAGCTCGTCGATCGAGGCCACCGCGCGCACGCGCCCGAGATCGGCCGCGATGGGCGCGGCCCCCAGCTCGTCGGCGCGCGCGGTGTCCATGAAGCTCGCGTAGAGGGCCGCGACCTTATCTGCTTCGGTGTGTGCGCCGGATCCGGGCGCCGGGGCATCAGTATGCGTGATGATGTCGCGCACCGCGGCCTCGGCGTTCTCGGCCAGCACGGCGAAGGAACCATAGCGGGCCTTGTCGCCGGGAATCTCGGTGCGATCGATCCACCGTCCGTTGACGTGGCGATACAGGTCGTCTTGCGGGCGGGTCTCGGGGTCGAGTTCTGCGAGGTCGATGCCGGAGGCGGGCGCTGCGTTGCTCATGTGTTCAGCCTAGCGGTCGCCCCCGACACACACCCGGTAGCGGCTCATGATGCCGCCGCCTCTACTGACCGGCGCCGCCGCTCCCGTCAACCTCGTCGATGCCATCGACGATAAAGTGCAGGTTTGTTTCACTCAGCGACAACACGTGCTCGCCGGGAACGAAGGTGTCCAGGCCGTCCAGGAACTCTCGGATCTGCTGGTTATCGGCCTCGTCGGCCACCTCAAGCACCACTGACTCGACGTCGGAGTTGACGGGCAGATACACGTAGACGTAGCCGCCCTGCGCCTCCACCTCGACGTTGGTCACGTACTCGACCCCCTGCACCGTGACAGTGCTTGGGCCGTCGGCCGTGGGCCGGTTCAGCCAGAGCACCGCGGCCAGCACCACGAGCGCGATGAGCGCAACGCCGCCCGAGATGAGCCAGACCCGCACGGACACCGCGCTGCGCCGGTGCCGTACCCGGCGCAGCGGCGGTTGTGCCGCCAGTGCGCCGGGCTCTACGTCCGCGTCGTGATTAGCCATGGCTGTCTCCTCAGTCATCTGCGGTTATCCCTCGCTCTTTGCGCGCTGGCGGCGTATTCCGATAAACACGACGGCCAGGCCCAACAGCACCGCGAGGCCTGCAAGCCCGAGTTTGAGATCGGATCCGGTGATGGCGAGGTCGCCGACCGGCACCTGCACGAACGGGTACCGCAGTGTGTCATCGCCGTGAATGTCGGCGATGTCCACGTTACCCGCGTCGTCGAGCGTGACGATCTGTGCCTCCAGGGAAACGATGAGCTCCCCCTCTGCCACCGCCGTGACGCTCCCCGCGCTCAGGGTGTAGCCACTCGGGGTCTCCGTGGTCGTGCGGTATTCCCGCGGCTTCAGGTAGCCCGCTGCAGCAGCATCGAAGTCGGTGGGAAGCACCTCGAATGAGTAGCGTCCCTCATCGTCCGTCAGCTGCACCGAATTGCCGAGGATATCCTCCACAACCGTCCAGTCGCCGTCGATGCGCTCCCACAGCGTGATCTCCTGGTCGGCAAGCGCGAGCTCGCCCTTCTGCTGCTCACCGTCCTCGTTGGCGTCGTCCCAGACCACTCCACCGATCTCGGCGAAGTGCTCATAGGTCTTCAGCCCCAGGTCCATCTCGAGGTCATCGCGCACGGTGGTGAAGTCCACGACCTCACCGGCCAGGTCGGCAATCGAGAACACGTGGGTGACGCCCGTGTGGGCCCCACCGAACTCGGAGCCGACCGTGCTGGCGTCACTGACGTCGCTATCGATGGCCTTATCGTCGCCCACATTCAGCGGCGACCACGACTCGTAACCGTTCCGGTCAGACGTGACCCGGTACTCGCGCGGCTGCAGGAAGTTAGCCTCGCCCTCGTCGTAGTGAGTGGGGGTCACCTCGAACGCGTAACGGCCGCGCTCGTCGGTGACCTGCGTGCGGGCGCCCCGCACGTCGTCGGCTGGAGTCCACACGCCGTCCACAAGCTCCCACAGGGTGACCGTGCGGCCCGGAGCACCGAACTCCTCACCACTCTGTAGCCCGTCGAGGTCAGCGTCTTCCCAGATCGCACCACCGATCGTCACCGACGTGTCGTAGACCGCGAACCCGGCGTCGGCCGTGCGCACGTCGCGCGCGGTATCCAATTCCACGCGACCGTTGTCGGTATCGACGAGAGTGATCGGCTCGGTCAGCACGTAACTGAAGGGCTTCTCGATGTCGATGCCGCCGTAGTTCGGGTTGCCCGCGGCGTCCATCAGGCTGCCCGCGTAGAAGAAGACGTTGTCAATCTCTACGAGCCTCATCTGGGCGGGCGCTTCGACCAACACGCGGTATTCCTCGGCCTGCCGGTAGTGCGGCGACTGCTTGTCGAGGTCTGCAACCTCGACCGCAAATTCGTAGCTGCCGTCCGCGGCAGAGGTGACCGAGGAGTTGCCATCCAGGTCCTTATGGGCTTCCCACAGCCCCGAATCCTGGTTCAGGCGGAACAGGTTCACCACGAGGCCGTCAATGCCGGGCTCGTCGCTGGCCTGCGCGCCATCACGGTTCAGGTCCTCGAACAGGGTGTCGCCGAGCACGCGCACGGAGTCGTGCACGACCACGCCACCGTCGACTCCCAGGTCATCTGCCGAGGTATCGAAGCGGGCAAACCCGCTTCCATCAACCGCCACCAGCGTGACGACGTCAGCAACCGCAGTGTGATCCGGATCAGCAATACTGTGCTGGTAGCCCTGTGAGGCTCCCTCCCCGAGGCTCACGAAGTTCGAGTCGCGCGCAGTGTCGCCGCCCGCCTGGTGCGGCGCAACGGTCTGGCGCGAGGACAGGGTCATCTCGACCACATACTCGAACGGCTTGTTGAGGCCCGGGCTCGCGGGGTCGGTGTTTGCGACCTCGGCCGTGAACGTGTAGCCGCCGTCTGCGTCGGTTACCGTTTCCTCGACGGGCACCAGCTCGCCGGCAATCAGCTTGTTGAGGACGACACGGACACCCTTGATGCCGGGCTCCGTCGGGTCCTGCACACCGTCACGGTTCTGGTCGTTCCAGATGTAGTCGCCCAGCGTGACGTGAGTGGCCAGCGGAATCAGACCGAGATCGACATCTTCAGCGGGCACGCCCGCGAACGTTTCAATCGGCAGCAGCTGATCTGCGTCGCGCATGGCGCCCAGGATCCGGGGATCCGACACGGCCGTGTTGGAGACGGCACGCTCCGCGTGCGTGAAGTCGCTGTCGAGCGCGGTGTCCGTGCCCTGCAGCTTCTTCGTCACCTCCTGCCAGAGCGGCACCTCTCCCACCTTGACGCGGTACTCGTAGGGGGTGAGCGCCTTGTTGTTGATGATGTGCAGGTTCTCAAACAGGTACTCGTTGACGTCGGTGAGTTCGATGGTCGCGTCGGCTGCCGTCGCGAACTCGGGCTCAATCATGACCCCGTTGGCGTCCTGACGAGCAGGCACCCAGTCGTTGCCCTGACGCACCTCGAGGGCCGCATGGTAGATGCTGTCGGCCTGCTGCTTGTCGTTCTGCACGCCGTCACTGTCAGTATCGATAAACACTTCGCCCGAAAGGGACGAGTGCCCATGCTTGACGAGCCCGAGGTCGATGGTGTTGTCGGTGATACCGAAGTCCACGCCACCCACCGTCTCGATGATGCTCACCAGGTGGGTGCCCACGGCGCCCGCGTGCATCGTGCCATTCTTCTCGAAGTCCGAGTCGACCTCGTGCGCGGAGTCGGGCCCAACTGAACCCGCCCGAGTCTGTGCAAACGTGTATCCGGTCACCAGATCGTCCACGACAACCTGGTACTTCGTCTCGATGCGCTTGCTGCCCTCGTAGAGGCTGCTCGGCACGTCACGGAAGTAGTAGTAGCCGTCTGCATTCGACGTGGTCGACTGCGTGAACGCGGTGCGGGTCCAGTCGCCGCCATCGCGAGTGTACTGCTCTAGCCGCAGCTTCTGGCCTGCAATGCCAGGCTCATTCGCGTCCTGAATACCATCGCGGTTCAGGTCGTCCCACACCCGGTTGCCGATCACGCCTACGGTCGATCGGTCATAGAAACCGATGCTCACCGAAAGCCGCTCGGCAAACTTCGACTCGACCAGCTGCTGCAGGTCGAACTTCAGCGCGTTGGTCTTCACGACCGTCGATCCCTTAGGGGTGACGCCGTCGTTGTCATCGGCCCGGTTGAACGGGTCCGTGTGATGCACGATCGGCGAAACGACTGTCTCGTGGTTAAACGCGTTGTTCTCGTCCGTGACCTCGATCGTGTAGCTGCTGTCCGTCGGCAGCACCGTGAAGTCGTATGTGCCGTCGGTACGCGTCTGCATGACCATGTCACGACCCTGCTCGTCGACGACGGTCTTGCCATCCGATCCCTTGAGGGTGACGTAGTAGTCCTTGATGCCGGGCTCGCCGGCGCCACGGATGCCGTCTAGGGTCTTGAGCTGCTCCTTAAAGATGGTGCCGCCGAACTTCACGGTGTGCGCCACCCCCATGTCGAAGCTCATGCGCTCATCATCGGTCGTCGCCGAGGTCACGTGCGCAACATCGGTGATTGTGACGAGCGCGGAGTCGTTGACCGCGGCGGGAATGCCCGCGGCTACTCCGGGCTTGAACACGCTCACGCCGGTGTCCTTGAACACCTCCAGGGTCGTCGCCGAGAACTGGTCATACGCCTTCGGGAACTCGAACATGACCCGGTAGTCACCGGGCTTGATGTTCGAGAACGTGTAGTACCCGTCGTGTCCGTTAAAGTCCTGCTCGGTCACGGTGTCAATCGGTCCCTCCGAGCGGATCGGCTTCGAGAAGACTTCATCAAGCACGGGCTTCCCGTCCTTGTCGACAACAACCCAATCACCTGCCACCCGAGCGATCCGATTGCCCAGGTAGTCGACGTTGTATCCCTCCGGCGACAGCAGGGTGACCTTGACGCCGTTGATGCCGGGGTCGTCGATCGTGCCGTCGTAGTCCAGGTCCTTTGAGGGCTTCAGCAGCGTGCGGCCATTGCCATCGACAAACGAGTCGCCCTCGTCTTGCAGGCCGTTGTAGTCCACGTCGTTCCAGACGTAGTTGCCGATGTAAGCCTTGTCCTTCTGCTCCGTCACGAATGCGCCGGCATTGTTGGACTCCTGCGGCAGGAAGCGGCCCACCCGCTGGGTCGCAACGAACGAGTTCCACACGGCGTAGTCGCTTGCCTCGCCCTGGGGGAACTGCTCGAGAAACGCCGGAGCGTTCAGCGGCGCGTGCATGTTGTAGGTGAGCTTGAGCTTGTTCTGGCCCGGAAGCACTTCATTGGCGTTGTTGAAGAGCACCAAAATGCTCTTTGCCTTCTTCAGCAACGCTTCGTTGCCCTGCACATCGGCGAGCTTGACGAAGTGCGCGTCTCGTACGGCCGACGGCTGGCCGGGCACACCGAGGGAATCGTAGAACGATTCCTTGGCGGCCTCGGCCTTCGCAACCATGTCGGCCTCTACGATCTCACCGTTCGGCAGCTTCTTCATCGGGCCGACATAGACCGTGTACTCGTTCTTGCCGTAGAGCTTCTTGTCGGCGCCCTCGCGTTCGAGGCGCATACCGTCGGCCTGCAACCATGCCGAGTACTTCGAGTTGCGCGGGGTCGCCCCGTCAAACATCGAGGTGTCACCCAGATGCGGCAATTCGTCAAACATGATCGGGTAGGGGTATGCGCGGTCGTCGGCCTCCTTCGAGTTATCGACCGCGATCTCAAACGTGAAATCTCCGCCCTCACGCACCGGGGTCATGTTGGGCGAGACGGTGCCGGCCTTGTTCAGGTCGGAGTAGGCCACCTTTCGTTTGCCAAAGTTATCGAAGGTCTCGTACTGGAACATCGTCTTCTCGGAGAAGACCAGGCGGTCGTTGGCCTTGTCGTTTTCGTTGTAGTCGTTGTTGTCGGTCGCGTACCCCAGCTTGTTCGACGCGTTCTGTCGCGAGTTCAGGGGCGACAGCAGTCCGGTGCTGTTGGTGATCACGGCCCGCGACTTCAGCCCCTCGGCGTCGGTACCCGGCGAGTACGCGTCGACCGATCCGATGAACTCGACCACAACCTTGTCCCCGGGGAACACGTCGCCCTCGAACCACACGGACACCACGTTACGGTCGAGACCGTCCCAGGGGCCCGCATAGATTCGCGTGTGCTTCAGCTTCGACTCGGGGTGTGCCTCCGTGCCGTCGGCACGCACCAGCTTCCAGGTCCACAGATTGTTCTGTTGGTCCGTCAACGAGTAACGCGAGCGGTGATCGGTGCTGAGCGGGTGCCCCGCATCGATGTCTTCCTGCGGCACATAGGTGAACTGTCCGCCAGCTTCCATCACCGCGGGCAGCTGGAATGTCACGAACGGGTCGATCAGCATGTCTTCGGAGTAGATGTTGTCTTCATCACGCGACCACATTGAGTCGTCGGCGTTGATGAACTCACCCTTGAACTTCAGGTGCGGGGACGACTTCGGGGAGATGGCCAGCACGTCCGACCAGCCGAACCGTTCGTCGACGGGCTTCGTTGAGTCGCTTCGGTAGTAGAGCGCGTCGTAGTTGACGTTCACGACCGGGCGTGAGGGGGTGAGGTACGAACGCGACTCGCTCTGCGCGAGCTTGGAAACGCTCGTGCCCACGTAGTTGCCCCACACCTGCGCGGTGTCGTAGACGAACAGGGTCGATACTGCGTCTGACGAGACGCGCACACCCAGCTTGATCGCGAAATCGGTCACGGTGTTTGGGTAGGTCGAGGTGCTGTCGTTGGCTGGGTCCGTATCGAGCACCGACTGCTTTCCATCCAGGTCCGGATCAGCATCGACATCAAGTCGCAGCCCCTGGGGCACGAGGTAGTTGTCGGGGTCGAGCGCCTTCACCACGACCCGAACCTTCTTGAGGCCCGGTCGATCCTGCTCGGGAATGTCGAAGCGCTCGTTCGTGTCGATGGGGGTGCCACCGGGGTTGAGCAGCTGCCAGGAGCCCGCCTCGTATCCGTCTTCTGCCTGCTCGTGTGAGATGTACACAAACGTCTTGAATGCCTCATCGACGCTCGTGCCGTTTGCAGCGAGGCGGTCGAGCGTATCCTGCGGGAGCGCCCACGTACCCGATGACACAAAGAACGTGTTCGTGTTGATCTTGCGGTTACTGACCGACACCGTGCTGTCGCCCGTGGTATCGGTGGGCAGGATGTTCTCTACCACAAATTCCTTGAGCCCCGAGCCAGTGTTTTCGGCATGGGTGATCAGGTACTCGATCGTGTCCGACGAGTTGAAGTAGGTGTCACCCGACATGCCGTTGGAGTAGGCGATGCGGGGGCGCGTGGTGTTGACCCGCACTTCGGCCTTCGGCTTCAGGACCTCAATCTCGGCGTCATCCTTCGCAAAGATGCTCTCGAGGTCGCCGTTGCTATCGATGTCTTCCTGCGCACGATGATCAGTCTCGTGCTCGTGGTAGATGATCGACTTCAGCGACTGCACGATGAAATCGTCGGGGTGCTGCCCGCCCTCGATCAGCGTCTTGTCGTTCGGAATGAGCGACACGTAGGAGTCGACAATGAGTTCGTCGGCGGTCCACACCGGGTCGCCGTCTAGGACGTTGTCAGTGAATCCCTCCACGAGCTGTGCCTCGTAGAGCAGCTTGAAGCTCTCACCCGAGCGCAGTTCACCGCGAGTGCCGCGATCGTTGGCTGGGGTAGTGACCAGCCACTGGATCCGGTTGCGCGTCGAGTCCGCCTCGATCTCTGTGGGAGTCTCGCGCGTGACCGTGTAGCCGAGTGCCTCAAATGCCGCACGATCGTACACATCGCTGCCGAGCTTGATGCGGACATCGCCGGTCGCCTCCGCGAACTTGGTGACGTACTGCGTCACCAAGAAGCGGGAGTTGTGCACGTCACCCGAGGTCTTGTTCTCCTCGTACGGGTTCGCGTGGGGCGTGGGCGCGTTCGTGACCTCGGTGGAGTACCAGTACTTGCCCGCGGCATCGACCTGGATCTTCTCCTGTTCGACCGAGTCGGCGTAGTTCGCCACCCGAGTCGAGTTGGTGATCGAGGGCTTCGCGAGGTTAAGCTTCGTGCCACCGAAGGCGCCCGACTTGTCGTGCTTCGAGGCGAGGCCCGCGGGGGTGAGGTCGACGCCTGGCACCTGCCAGTTGACGTTCTCATTCAGTGAGATTGCGGTCGCATCGTCGTAGCGCTTCGTGGGCGAGATGAGGCGCTCGGTGACCTTGAGCGCCCCCATGTTGTTGCTCCACGTGCTGGTGGCGTCGCGCCGCGTGCGGTCGTTCGCGGTAATCGAGAGCCCGTTCGACGACTTTACGTTGTTCGGGGCGCTCGAAACACCCTGGTCGCGCGAGGTCAGGGACGGCGTCGCGCCGGTCTGGTACCAGTCAGACACGACCGGGTTGAAGACGGGGCGCTTGGTGTTGGCGAGCGTCACAACCTCTTGATAGCGAGCATCATCCGTGTCCGCACCAAACGCCGGGGTGTCAATGGTGACGACCTTCGGGGAGATCACGAGTGACTGCCCGTACGCGATGTCTGCCGCCCGGTCCTGATTCACCGTGAAGTGCATGACATAGCGCTCGCCGTGCACGCCCTTTTCCAATTCAACCGTGACGTTGAAGAACTCGGTCACGTCGGTCTTGAGAGTCGAGGACTTGAAGGTGATGTCGTTCACCGTGGCGGCGAAGTCGACATTCTGCACGCTCTGAATATCGCTGTAGTAGCGAGCGTAGGAGCCGTCCTTCATCACGGGAACGACGCCGTAGGGCAGTGCGATGGTGACCGTCGGCTCGAACCAAGAGCCTCGAGCGCCGCCGATGGTCTGTGGCGCGTTGACCCAGATGTCGGCATTGTAGTTATCACCCGAGTAGCGGTTGTAGCCACTGTTAACTCGGTTGTACTCGCCGATGACCTCGAGCTGCTGGTTCTCGACGGTCGATTCGATCGTGAACTCTTCGTAGAGATCGACGCTGAAGTCCTGGATCGAGCGATCATAGGGCCTGCCGTTCGCCCCCTTCGTAGCCTCGTACTGAGACTCGTCCTTGGTCGCCTTGCTCCACACGCGCAGCGTGGGCTTGCGCATGGCAATCTGGTCGCCCGTGACGAGCACGGGCTTGCCGGTTGCTGCCGTCACGTCGGTGACCTGCGCGTTGAGGCCGCGCACGTACTTACCCCAGGGCTCCACCGAGTAGTAGGAGGTGTAGTACCCGAAGTCGTACAGGAGGTCGTTGACGTCAAGTCCCTCTGACATGCCGTCGTTCGGGTACCGCCAGGGGTTCACCGTGCTGATGCCCGCGTTGAAGGCCCCGTACTCCTTGCTGTATACCTCGGCGTAGGCTTCGTCCGCCAGCGTGGTGAGGGTGAACTCGTCGTGCCAGTACGAAATCCCGTCTGCCGAGGGTGGCAGCTCCTCGTACACGCGCACTCGCAGGTCGACGCGCTGATTTTTGTCGGCCGCAACCGCCTGCGGGGCGTTGAACATTCCGGTCAGCGGGGCGGCAACCTTGATTTTCACGACGTACGGGATCATGTCGTCGCGTGAGGCCTCGGCGAAGCTGCCCGCCTCCTGCGACTGGGCAGGGGCACGGTAGCCGCGATCATTTGTCGGGCTCTGGGCGACCTCGACCTGGTAAGTAGTCGGGTCGAGCGCGCGGCCCGCACCGTCGAAGGCGGTGACTCCCAGCAGGGCGCCCTGTGCGTCGTAGGGCGTGATGCCGAGCGGCAGGATCTCGGTGTACTCGAGCCCGCCGACGATCGGGTAGTCACCGAGGTTCGCTGCGTGCAACTTCACGGTGAACTCCTCGTGCAGCTGGACGGCGTAGCTGTGGCTGTCTTCCACGTAGGGGGTCAACCCGTAACGGTGACGGTTGGACGAGTTGAGCGAACCGTCGTACTCGTAGAAGTTGGCGTCGCCGAACTTGCTCACGTCGGTCGCGTTGCGCTCGACGTCGGGCACCATTTCGCTCGCGCCGTAGAGCCACGCACGGTTCAACTGCATACCGTCTTGGGTCCAGAGGATGCGCTCGTCTGCCGTGACCTTGAGGTCGTTGACGCGCCCCTTCGAGGCAAAGGCAAAGTTCTCATCGAGCGTCGACGACGTAAACGTCGTGTAGAGGTCGTTTGCCTCCGTCTCTCGCAAGTAGGCCTGGTGCGACTTCTGCTTATCCGCAGACGAATCGTAGAAGGTGGTCTGGGTGTACGAAGTCGACGAGTCGCTCGCGTTGCGGCGCTGGTTGTTCGCGCCGGGCTGCCACGAGTACGAGTTCGACAGGAACTCTGCCTTCGTCATTTCGTGACCCTTGTCACCACTGATCCCCGCGTCGTGCAGCAGCGAGGCCATGTCCATGGCAACGGTCTTGGCAGTGTTCGAGACCGGTGCATTGCTGCCGTACCAGCCGAAGAACGGCGCAAACACCGATTTGCCGTTCGGGTAGGTTGCCACGGGCAGGTCGTTCGTGCGAACCGTCGCCCGGTAGATGATCTCGAGCTGCTCGCCGCGGCCCAGCTGTTCATCCTCGAAGGTGTAAGTAAACACCTGGAACTCGATCTCGTCGGCCGGGTTCACTGCGGTGTTGATCGGCTCGGTGCTCGACAGACGACCCCAGCCATCGTTGTGGCGGTCGTTCCTAAACTCCTGCGATCCGGCAATATCCAGCCCTGGCGCCGTGCGCACCGTCACCTTGGGCAGTTTGAGGTCGGTGCGCGGCTGGCCGTCTGCCTGCAGCACCCGCAGCGTCAGCTTGCCATCGGCAATGGCCTGTTCGACGTTGAGCACACCGCCGCTCACGTAACCCGCAAGTTCGGTTTCCAGGTACTCGGGAATCTTGTCAAAGACCACCGGGTCTTTGAGCGGTGCCTTGCCGTAGGACGTGTTCGTGTTGATGCCCTGCGAGCTGTTGTGGTTCTTCGCGGTCACTCGGGTGAAGAAGGTGTCACCCGGGCGGTACCCGGACTTGCCGATCAACGTGCCGTTATAGGGGGCGTTCGCCTCATCGAGCGTCTCGAATGACTGCAGGTTGAACTCGACTGTGGGGATCGCCTTCCATGCCCGGGACGTGGCTTTGGAGGTGTAGTGGTACTCCGCGACCGGAGCACCCGCCTCGTCCTGGTGCGTCAGCATCATCTGCGCCTGCGAGGTAATGTCGTACCACTTCTTGGTCTGCTGGGCTGGCTGTTTGCCCTCGGCTTTCCAGTGCCCAATGCCCGCAATGTCGAACTGCGGCGCCTCGAACATCGCGCTGCTGTGCATCGCCGGCACGACACCGTACGCGATCCGGAGCTCGTTCACATCGCTCAGCTTGTGTGCCGCAGGATCGAAACTGACCCAGTTCTTCTGGCCGCTCTGATTGAGGCCGTCGAGGATAAACACCTGCGGCTCGGCGAACTCGCCGACAAAGCCGGCGGGGTAGCTCGGCTTGGGCAGCTCCGTGAGCTCGAAGCCACCGAGAGCGAGCGTGTCGAGCGTCAGGTACAGGTCGAGACGGGTGTTGTTGTGCAGAATCTCGTTCTTGATGTTCTTGACCGTGAGGGTCATCTTCTCGCCCGAAACGTTCTCGGTGTTGAACTTGCTCTCGATACGGAGCTGGTCGGGGTCAGCGTACTTGTAGGCGTGGTTCGAGACCAGACCGAGGTGTTCGACGAAGGCGTCGCCGTCGTAGTTCTTCTGCGCCGTCGCGCCCGAGACTCGGTTTCCGTTTACGCCATCGCTGTTGTAGCTCATGACGTGGTGCGCGAAGGCGGGGCGGGTGTAGATGTTCCACACCGGCAACTTGCCCTGGGTGATGCTGAGGTCGGTGTTTCCGTCGTCCGTCGCCGTGAACTCAACATAGAAAAACACCGATTCATTGTGCTCGAGCGTGAGATCGTACTCGACGTCGGCGCGCTTCGGGTTGAGCTGCGAGATCGCCACGTTTTCGGCGAGTACCTGCTTGGCCTGCACGGGGTTGGGTTTCGCCTGCTGCGTGATTTCGTCGATAAGCGAGCTGCGATTGCCGTCGGCGAGCAGCACGTCAGATGCAGCCTCAACGGCTGTGATCTCGAGGTATGCCGGGGCCTCGATGTGCGCCTGCGGCTGGAACACCGGGATCGCGCCAGCCTCCGTGTCACTGGGTGCCGGGGCACCGACGTTCCGCACTTCATACAGCGCCTTCACCGTGTCACCCACGGCGATGTTGCGGTAGTCGATCTGCTCGCCAGTGTCGGCGTCGTAGAACAGGTGCGTCGCGTCGGCGCGCGTGAAGTCGTTGTTCATGTGCACCGCAGAGGTCTGCATCCGCGCGACGCGAGTGTATAGGCGGGGCGCCTTTTGGCTGGTTGACGAGTTGCCCGTGTGCGTCAGCGTCGGCTTCTCCCCGCGGTTGCCCGAGGCGCCATCGGTCACAAAGATCGGCTGGTATGCGGTGACCTGCGCGTTCGCGTTGAACGTGCTGTCGTACATGATCTGCTCGTGGCTACCCTTGGGGCGCTGAGTTTCATGCATGAACGTGGGCTTGGAATCCCAGTTGTGGTCGGTGGCGTTGGCATCGGGGTCAACCCAGACGCCCGATACGAGCACGTTGGCGCCCTCGCGCATGCGCTTGGGGAGGGTGACGCCGGGCGCCGGCTCGGCGAGCGAGCCCCACAGCCGTACCGTGTCGTCCTTGGGCACGAAGGTGACCGCGATGTTGTCGACGTGCTGCTTGAGCAGGGTCCCGGCCCCACCGAGCGTGACCTTGGTCTGCTCCGTGGACAGTGCTCCCGAGTCAAAGAGGGGCTGCAGGTTGAACTCGTAGTTTCCTGCGCCATTGAGGCTGAAGTCGGCCGGATCAACGTCCACGGCCTTCGACCCCTGAGAGACCTTCACTGACTTGACTGACCAGTCGCTGTCCGTGAAGATATCTGCCGGGATCTCGATGAGCTGCGAACGGAAGGCCGCATCGGGCTTCACGTTGATGAGCACCGTCTTGATATCGGCCTCGGAAGTGTTCGTGATGCCCACCTCAACACGGGAGGTGTTGGGGGTGACCCCGTCCTTCCCGTAGTCGTACGCCTTCAGGCTGTCGAACTGCATGTCCAGCGTCGCGCCGAGCTTGGGGGTGTAGCCCGTCAGCGTCGCGCTCGTGGTGTGCATGAGCGTGCGCTTCAGTGTGTCGTCGGGCAGACGGTAGAGGTTCGTGGTGCCTTTGAGGGCCTTGTTGCCGTTGACGATGCCGCCGACGCGCACGTCGACTTCTGAGAGGGCGGCGTTCGCCGCGCCGTTGCCGAGGCGATCCTCGGCAACACCATCGAGCTCGGCGGTGCGTTCGCCGAAGCCCGCGATCTTGTTGAACGTGGCCTCGAACTTCGCGGGGTAAACGTCGGCGTCGCCAAATGAGACGGTGAAGCTGCCGTCTCCGTCATCGTGAACGCCCTTGGCGAGCGAGTTGTCGTAGTCGAATCGAGGGGCCTGGGTGAGCGGCTGGTCAAAGCGCAGCGCTACAGACTCACCGTTCTGGCCCAGCACACGCACTCCGGTCAGGTACGGCAGCGTGCTGGTCGCCTCGATGACGACGTGCTTGGGGTCCAGGTGGTAGATCGGGTCGTCGCTCGGACTTGCGGGGTACACAAACTCGTAGATCAGCTCGTCGTGGAAAGACGAGGGGTCGTGCAGGCCCAGCCACTCGTCGTATTCGGTGGCCGCGGGGGTGTACACATCGGGTCCGTGGCCCCCGTAGTACGACCAATCTGCGGTGTTCACGTTCCAGATGGAAGCGAGGTATTCGCCCACGTTACCCATCGTGATCACCTTGTTGGCGAGCGATGTGTTGTCGTGTGCTCCAGTCTTGGCCTGAGCGAACGGGTACTCCACGAGAGAGTTGATCGACGTGCTGGCGCTACGCGTCAGCTCCTTCTTGAGACCAAAAGTGTCGGTCGAGGTGAGCCCGGTTGCCTTCTTCGCACCCACCGTCTGCAACGGCGAGATCGATGACGAGTGGAATCGGCCCATGTACTCGACGATGTCGTCGTTGACGCCCGGCATTTGCGGTGCCGCATCATTACTGTCGCGCGTGAACTCGAGGTTCACCTCGACGCGCGACACCGGCGCTTCCGGCCGCACATCAGCGTCCCACGCGTCCTTGTAATAGGGGTGATTCTGCACGCCTGCGACCGAATTATGGGTCGCAAAGAGCTCTGCATCGGCCATGTCGGGGCGGGCCGTGTTAATGCGCCAGTATCGGGCGCCCTCCTGTGAGTTGTCCACCCACTGGTCGCCGTCGACGGTCTTCCAGAGCACTTCCTGGCCGCCGACCATCCGGTACACGTCGACCGATTGGACGTACGGCTTCATCTCATCACGAATCTTCAGGTAGTAGAGATCGAAGTGCTCGTACGGCAGCGTCACGTCGACGCTCACCCGTTGATTGTTGTTGTCTTGCTTGGCAGTGGGGCGCGTCAGCGTCGACGTGAACCCGCCCAACGACTTGTAGCCCTGGTCGAGCGTGTAGTCATCGGTGTAGTAGTAGCCCGGGTTGCTCCACCGCTTGTAGATTTCGACCGAGTACTTGCTGCCGGCACCGAACGGCTGGGTGACCTGGTTGACGCCCTCGACCTTGACCCCGGTCTTCGTTTCACGGACCGTGATCTGGTTCTGCTTCGTGGCCGACTTGTCCGCGACATAGGGCAGCTCGGGGGTACCGGTGAACGTTGCCCGCACGTTCTGCGAGGATCCGATCTCGATGTCGGCATCGTACTCAACGATGGCGATCGTCTGCAGTCCCTGCAGGCTCAGGTTTTTACCCGAAATGATGACTTTGGCAATGTCCTTCAGCGTGACGTCGGCCAGGGAGACCTCGTCCGTGCTGAACTCCTGCTTCGTGCCTGCCTTGTCGACAAATGTGATCTTCGGGTCGGTGACGTTGTCTAGGTAGGCACGTTGCAGCGCAATCTTGTTGAAGACGAGAGCGCCCGACTTGGTCGGGGCGAGCAAGTCGATGACATACTCCGACTCAACGGCAGTTACGCCGCGGGTTTCGAGCTGGAATTCAACGCCGAAGGTCGACTCGTATCCGACCGGGGTCGTTCCCGTAGTCTTCGTTGAACCGTAAACACCCACGGCCTCGACCTCGGGCAGCAGCTCGTTGGGGAGCTGAATGTCGATGGTGCCCGTGGTCTTGGCGGTGGCTTCCTTGTCGTACGGCTTCGGCTGGTACGTGCGCATGTGGCCGGTGAAGTCATGCTTCTTGAGCAGCCCCTGCCCGGCCGTCGCCGTTACCGTCACAAAGTTCACCGCACCGTTCGTCGTGATGTCGTCGGTGTCAATGATGACCTTGGCCACCCGTGCGGGCAGGTCGAAGACGAAGTCCCCTGTTCCTGCGTGGGCGCTCATGTCGATTTCGACCGGAACCGTGCTGTCCAGGGTGGTGTAGCTCACCCGAACGTTGTCTGCCTGCGCGAAGAGCGCAGACTTCACCGTGAGCGTCGCATCCTGCAGCATCTCGACCGTGGGGTTGAGATCCAGGGTGGTCGTTGAGTTCTTGGCGCTCGTGTCATTGATGCCAAACAGGAAGTCAATGACGGTCTGTGCCTTGTAGGGCACCGTCGCCCGCTTGTTCTTGCCGTCGATGTTGACGTCGATGCGGGGAACGACCTCCTTCGGGTAGATCACCTTGAACGTCGCGTCGAGGGTGGTCTCGTGTGCTACTTCGGTGTAGCTGGTGTTTTGGCCGAAGTCGTCGTTGCTCGCGATCTTCTCGATGAAGGTCGTTGTGGCCGTCGAGGTCATATCGCCCACGCGGTAGGGCTCGCCGTACACCTTGATGTTCACGGGCAGGGTGTACCCGGGCGCAACCTTGTCGACCAGGCTCATGGTGAACGTGTGATCCCAGTTGAGATCGCGCAGATGTGACACGTCAAACGTCAACGTCACGAGGCCGGTGGCGGCGTCGGTATCGCGCGTGTACGTCGACAAAGTTTCGGTGACCGGGTCGCCGCTGACCTTGTCGATGTGGGTGTAGCTAATTTCGGCGTTCTTGAACGCGTCAACGTGGGCCTGATCGAACTCATAGGTCACGCGATCGAGCGTGAAGTCCTGATCGACCCCGTACTTGATCGTCGGCTTGAAGGTGGGGGCGTTCGAGTCGCTTCGAATGTTTTTGATCTCGTTGTACGTCTCGTACCCGTAGACAACCTCGGGCTGCTTCGTCTCATGCGTGAACGAGAAATCGTAGGTTGGGGCGACAATCTCACGCTCGACGATGCGGGTCTTCGACCAGTTCGCGGACTTGGCGAAGAGTACGTTCGTGACCGCACGGACCTTGAACTTGGCCGGCGGGTTGGGGAATCCCTGTCGGCTCAGCGGCAACGAAACCAGAAACTTGCGTTCAGTATCCCCCGCGGCCCCCGCGGGGGTGAGGCCCTGCTTGTTCGCGCCGTGTTCACGATCGATCACGATCATGCCCGTGCCCGAGTAGGTATACGGGATCTCTTCAGTGAGTTCGCTTGCGCCGTCCCAGTCCGTCACGTCATAGATGAGAATGCCTCCCTTACCGGGTACACCCACAAACTGCCCCGCAGTGTCATTGGGGTCGTCATTCTTGACCGGGTCGGAGCCGTCGACGTGAGACCAACGATTGATATCGAAGGGGATAATGCCGTTGATGTTGCTGTCGGTCGAATCGATATCGAACGTGACCGAGTACCCGTCAATGTTGGCGGCGAGGTTGTCGGAGGTGTTCGCAATCGAGTACATGTAGTCGATGTACTGGTACCGGTCCCAGATCGGTACGAGGTCGGAGCCCCCACCCGGGACATACGACTCAATCGTCGTTTCCCAGGTCAGGTCAGAGGAGATCACCGAGACGCGCGACTCGTCATCGATCTGGTTGGGGGTCTCCCACGCCGATCCATCTACCCGGTCGAACATCTCATATGAGACGTACCCGTTCAGCTCAAACGCCGTGCCCTCTGGGACCCCGCCGTACACTCCGTCGGTGCCATCGTTGTAAGTGGTGAGGAAAATATCGAACCCGGGGTTCGTGCCGGCCGACAGGTCGCCGTCATACTCCATCACGATGGGGCCACCCTGCACTGTCGTGTTTGACAGCACGTTCCAACCGCCGCCAGCGCTCACCCGGCCCTGCACACCTAAGGCGGTGGGTGTCCGATCTCGGCCCACAACGCGATAGTCGCCATCGACATATTCGAGTGAAGGCATATACACCTTGACGATCACACCCGAAGCTGCCCCCTTGGCATACCCGGGCACCAACCGATAGTTGACCCGTGTCTCGGTGCCTGAGGACAGCACAACCGACTTCGAGTTCAGGAACCCGGCGGTACTCTCGTCGACCGTGCCGTTCAGCGTGATCGACGGGGTCTCCGCCGCCGACGCCGCCGGAATCGCGGTGAGGCTGCCAGTCACATCAGCGAACGCCAGCAACATAACGAGTGCGGTGGTAACGACACCGGTAAAGATCTTCTTCAACACACGATTCCTTGAGGGCGCAAGCCCGCTCCTGGCTTCTTGTGAAAGCCAATTATTGAAACAAGAAAGGGGTACTTCCTGTGGCGTTCGCTGCCCCGCAACTGAGCAGGATACAAACAGCACGAAAGCAGCGCGGCGGTCTGCCGCGCTACTTGCTATCGGGGAGGAAAGAACTGCCTGCAGGCGCACCGGATAGCTCGACGGTGCACCGCATAGCAGCAAGCGTCTTTTGGACACGCCAAAAAGAAACGAGTATTAGCCACGAACTCCCCCAGTTGTTCAAGCGACCACAACAGTAAGCCCCATCCCCACGGGGCCTACATATATACCCAGCCTACTAAGTTTTGCTTACCTATAATTTGTACCGAGTCCACGCCCGGCTGGCCTTTCGCTGTGACCTCGCACGGCCGCAGTACGATGCCAATGTGACCCCCGATCCTGCCGCGCCCGACGCCAGCAATTCCGAGCCCCGCGCCTCAAACGCCCGCCGCTCCATCGATCGCTCCATCGGTGACCTCGCGTTCCCTGCGCTCGGGGCGCTCATCGCGGAGCCGCTGTTCCTCATCGCCGATTCGGCGATGGTCGGGCACCTCGGCGCCTCACCGCTCGCGGGTCTCGCGGTGGCGAGCGCGATTTTGCAGACCGTCGTCGGGTTAATGGTGTTTCTCGCATACTCGACAACACCGCTCGTGGCCCGGCGCCGCGGCGCCGGCGACCTCACGGGTGCGGTGCAGGCCGGGATCGACGGGCTGTGGCTCGCTCTCGGCATCGGCATCATCGTGGGGGCCGCACTGTGGGCGGTGACCGACCCGCTCGTGTTCGCATTCAACATCGATGCTGAAACCGCGGGCCACGCCCGCGCATACCTGGCCATCTCATGCCTTGGTGTGCCCGCGATGCTGCTCGTGTTTGCCGCGAGCGGTCTGCTGCGGGGCCTCATGGATACGCGCACCCCACTCATCGTCGCAACCGTCGCATTCGGCGCCAACATCGCACTGAACTGGGTGTTCATCTATGTCTTGGGGTTGGGGGTGGCGGGCAGTGCTATCGGAACCGTGATCGCCCAGTGTGGCATGGTGGCGGTGTACCTCGCGGTGATCTCGCGTCACGCGAAGCGCGCGGGTGCGAGTGTCCTCCCGCGCCGCGATGGGCTCGGGCATGCGGGCCGTAGCGGCTGGTGGTTGTTTGTTCGCACACTCGGGCTACGGGCGGCGCTGCTCGCGACCGTGTTTGCCGCCACGAGCCATGGCACTGCCGCGACTGCCGGGTACCAGGTTGTTTTCACGATCTTCTCGACCGCCGCGTTTGCCCTCGACGCACTCGCGATCGCTGCACAGGCGCTCGTAGGCGAGGCGCTCGGCGCCCGCAACGCCGAGCGGGCGCGGGCCGTGGTGAGGCGCTGCGTCTTCTGGGGCATCGCCTGCGGCGTCGGCATCGGCGCCCTCCTCGCCGCCACCAGCCCCGTCATCGGCTATGTCTTCACCAGCGACGACCGGGTACTCGAGATCCTGCCCGCCGCGGTACTGACGCTCGGCCTCTCGCTGCCACTGGGCGGCTTCGTGTTCGTGCTTGACGGGGTACTCATGGGGGCTGGCGACGCCCGCTACCTCGCGTGGACGAGCCTCGTTAACCTCGCTGTGTACCTCCCCGTGCTGTGGGCGCTCACGGTGCTCGTGCCCACGGGCACCGTGGCACTCGTCGCGCTCACGGCTGGATTCACCGTCGTGTTCATGCTTGCGCGGGCCCTCACCCTGGGATTGCGCGCCCGCGGCGGGCGCTGGGTCGTACTGGGCGTGTGATCTTGATCCGGATCAAGACCCCGCGTCATCAGCGCTGAGGTCGTCGGTGCACACCTGCCCATCCAGTGTCAGCAGAGTTGCGCTGCCCAGCTCGTCAGCGAGCACCTGTGCGTACTGGAAGGGGGTCGCGTGGTCGCCCGTAATACCGATTACCAGGATCGGGTCGGCACCCTTTGCCGAGAAGTTATCTGCTTAGTCGAGCCCGCTTTCTGGCAGCGCGTAACACGACATGTCGACGTATGGGGCGAGGACATCGTCGGTCACCTCGGGGCCGCCCATCAGCCGCGGCACCCCGGTTTCTCTCACGTGATCGAGCAGGCCGACCACATTGGGGTCGAGGGGAAACGAGTGACAGGTCACGATGTCCATCGCGAGGTCCACGGTTCCTTCGGTCGACAGATTCTCGGCCAGTACGTCGATCGCGTCTTGATTGCCAAAGAGTGCCAGTGCGATCGTGTCGAGCATGTCCCCGCGCCCCACATGGCTTTGGTAGAGCGTGCCCACCAAGAGCCCATACAGCGCGTCTCCCGTGACGACGGACGCATCACTCGCGACCAGCGGCTTGCGGTTGAGTTGGTCGAGGACCTCGATGAGGGAGTCCTCCGAGGTGAACGGACACACCTCGACGACGTCTGCGTACACCGTGCGGCAGGTGTCGGCGAGCGCGGCAAGCGCATTGGAGATGGCGACCTGCTGATCGAACTGATGGATCGGGCTGGCCCATTCCGCGTTCTCCGCACTATCGAGCATCATCCGGCCCACGCGCTCGGGGAAGATGCTCGCATATGTCGCACCCAACATGGTGCCGTAGGAGTAGCCCAGGTAGTCGAGCCGCTCCTCATCCACCAGGTGCCGCAAGAGTTCCATGTCGCGGGCTACCTGCACCGTTCCCATGGTGCGAGCGAGCGAGTTCGCCGCGACGCACTCAGCGATCTGCACCGCACGCAACTCTGATCCGGCATCATCGCACTCGATGGGCGTGCTGCGCCCGATTCCGCGCGGGTCGAAACCGAGCAGGTCATAGTTGTCGAGCACCTCCTCGAACCCCGGAGACAGCGCCATACCGAGCATGAACTCGACACCGGGTTCGCCGGGCCCTCCCGGATTGCCGAGCAGTGTGCCGCGCGCCGATCCGGTCGACGATACATGCGCGACCGAGAGTTCAATGGTCTCCGAATTGGACGGGTCGTCCCAGTCGAACGGTGCCGCAACCATGGCACATCGAATGCCATCGGCATCGATACCTGCACGCTCGAGCTCGGCCACCGTCGCGGGGTCAGCTCCGAAACTGTCATCACACGGCGCCCACTCGAGCTTCTGCTTGTACAGCTCGGAAAAGTTCGACGCCTGCCACGCCGCGCCCCGGGCGGCAGGATCAATGAGCTCCTCAAGACCCGGGGTAGCGGGGGATGCACAGCCCGCCAGCAGCAGGGTCGCTGATGCGAGCGCCGCAAACAATCCCCGTCGAACTCGATTCCCCCCGCGCGTCCTCATGCGCTCAGACGAGTGCACCGTCGCCGCGCGTGACTAGGCCCACAGCACACCAGTACTGCGCGCAAGTGGCGCGCATTGATACGCTGAATCGTTGGCTCACCTGAGCCACACGACCCCAGGAGTATCGTGCACACTCGGGCATCGGGCCAGCCCCGCTTCGCTACCCGTTGGACCTACGGCGTGCTTGCCATTTTTGCCCTGCTGGGAACCGGATTGGGCAGCTGGCTGAGCCGTCTGCCCGCCGTGCGCGACCACCTGGGAGCATCCACGTTTGAGATGAGCCTGATCGGGCTTACCCTCGCCACCGGATCGGTAATTGGGCTCGTGCTCTCGGGCCGCACTGTGTCACTGCTCGGAGCCCGTCGCTCACTCGCGATCTTCATCGTGACGCAGTCCGTCTTGATGCCGCTTGCCGCGACCCTGTTCTGGGTCGGCGCGGTGATTCCCGGGGCTATCGCGATCGCACTCTTTGGCTTCTCCTTTGCCACCGCCGACGTCGCCATGAACGTGAGCGGGGCCGGGGCTGAGCGGGCCCTACGCAAACCCCGCATGTCCCTGTTCCATGCCGGATACAGCCTCGGCAGCGTCACCTCGATGGGGCTCGGCGCCCTCGCGGAGTCGGCCGGAATGTCAGTGCCCGTGCACCTCGGCATCGTCTACTTCGTGGTTATCGTGGGCGGGCTCATCGCGTTGCGGGTGCTCCCCCACGGCGTCGAGCTCGACCACGCGAGCCCGGCCGCCGAGGCCGAGGCCGCGAAGGCCCACCCCAGTGTGCACACCGGCCCCATTGAGATCATCAAGGCTCCGGCCGCCGATCCGGAGTCGCAGCATGCAGACCCCAGCGCGCCCGGGAAGGGCAAGCGGGCCTACAACCCGTGGCGAGACCCGCGCATCATCATGATCGGCCTCATCACCATGAGCATGAGCCTCGCCGAGGGCACGGCGAGCGACTGGCTGCCGCTCGCGCTCGCCGATGGCCGCGGGTTCGCCAACGACACGGCGGCACTCACGCTCGCCATTTTCTTTGTGTCCATGACCCTGGTCCGGATCGCGGGCAGCTGGCTGTTGCCGCGGTTCGGCCGCGTGACGGTGCTGCGAGCGGGCGCCGTGCTCGTCGCCGTGGGCGTCGGCATCACGATTCTGGTGCCGTCTCCCGCCGCGAGCGTCATTGGTGCGGCACTGTGGGGCATGGGCTGCGCATTCGGGTTCCCGGTGGGTATCTCGGCGGCAGCCGACGACCCCAAGACGGCCGTGCGCGGCGTGGCGGCGGTCTCGGCGATCGCCTACACCGCGTTCCTGCTCGGCCCCATGCTCATTGGATTCCTGGGTGAACAGCTGGGCCTGCTGCCCGCATTCTGGCCGCTCGTTATCTTCGCGGCATTCGTGCTGGTCGTGGCTGGGGTGGCGCGCGAGCGTCCGCAGGAACCAAGCACGCCGGCGCGCTAAACTGTCGCGGTGCGTATCGTTGTTGCTGACTGCTCTGTTGACTATGCGGGGCGCCTCTCCGCCCACCTGCCGAGGGCGAAGCGGGTGCTCATGCTCAAAAACGACGGCAGCATCCTGGTGCACTCCGATGGTGGCTCCTACAAGCCGCTAAACTGGATGAGCCCGCCGTGCTCGCTCGCCGACCTCGAACTCGAGGACGATCACCGCGCCGCTGGCATCTCTGAGATGTGGCAGGTGACCCACAAGAAGACCGCCGACAAGCTCGTCGTATCGCTGTTCGAGATCTTCCACGACACCTCGTTTGACCTCGGAGTGGACCCCGGGCTTATCAAGGACGGCGTCGAGGCCCACCTGCAGGAGCTGCTCGCCGACCAGATCGACCTCGTGGGCGACGGGCATCAGCTCGTGCGCCGCGAATACATGACGGCGATCGGCCCGGTCGACATCCTCGCGCGCGACGCCTCGGGCACCGCGGTGGCCATCGAGATCAAGCGTCGGGGCGAGATCGACGGCGTCGAGCAGCTCACGCGCTACCTCGAACTCATGAACCGCGACCCGCTGCTGGCCCCCGTGACCGGCGTGTTCGCCGCGCAGGAGATCAAGCCGCAGGCCCGCACGCTGGCCGAGGACCGCGGCATCCGCTGCCTCGTGCTCGACTACGACGCGATGCGCGGCATGGAGGACCAGAACACGCTGTTCTGAGTTATCCCTTTAGATCATTGGGATGTGGCGGCCACAGCACGCGCTGCCACAACAAAAAACGACCCCGGTGAGGCTAGTAACACTCACCGGGGTCTAACCAAGAAACACCTAGGCGAGTAGGTGAATCAGGGCTGCGTTCAGTCTAGCCGCTTGAGAGTCACCCCTGTGACCAGTCACACCGGTCACAGATGGGAAGGTTTGTTCGTTTTAGAGCGCCCTAAACCGTACAAACTGTCCTATCTGTGACGCTGCCGGGGCGGCCTAGGCAGCGAGGCCCGTGAGGATGACGTCGAGGCCGCGGGCGAACGCCTCGTCGAGGCCGTCCGTCGACTCGGTTGGGCTGGGGCCAGCCGGGTCGGGTCGGTCGGCCCGGGCGGCAGGGCCGCTCGAGTCAGCCGGGGCCCCCAGAAGCGCCCCAAACGCCGCCGCCTGGCGATGCATCTGCGTCTGCTGCGCCTGCCCAAACGTGTAGATCAACAGCGTGCGCGCACCGTCGCGACCCACCAGCTCTGCGAGCTCGTCTTCGAGGTCGGAGGCGCCCATGCGAAACGCGGCCGCCGTAGCCACGACGTCTGCCCCATCGCGGGTGGCGAGCATCGTGCTGCGCAGCTCCTCGCACATGCACCGAGCCACCCGACGGTTCACCTCGGCCGAGTCGCTCCCCACCGGCCCCATCGCCATGGGTCTGGTCACGGCGGACCCCGTACCCGCCGGGCGCGAGCCCGCCGCTCCGGGCACCTCGCGGCTCTCGGCCGCCCGCTTGCGAGCCCGAGCACCCACCCCGGCGACAATGTCGTCAGCCATGAGCGCGAGCAGCGACTGCTTGTCGGGCACGTGGTGGTAGAGCGCACTGGGCTGCACCCCGAGCTCGGCGGCAACCCTACGCATCGAGCACCCCTCGAGGCCCTGAGCCCCGAGCACACGCAACGCGGCGGCCACGACGTCGACAAGTGAGTTGCGCATTCCAGAATCCTACCGCTAACCTGAACACTGTTCTCCAGAACACTGTTCAGGTTGGGTCGTACCCACCACCCACGCTCCACGAGAGGGATCTCATGTCTCGCACCAGCACCGTTCGCAGGCCCGCCCGGCGGCACAGCACCGCCACCGACCTGGCCCTCGTCGCAACCTTCGCCGCCCTCATCGCTGTCTGCTCGGTGGTGCCCGGGTTCAGCCTCGGCCCCGCCGCCATCACGCTGCAGACCTTCGCGGTCCTCCTGTGCGGCGCGGTCCTGGGGGCCAATCGCGGCTTTCTCGCGGTGCTGCTCTATCTCGCGGTCGGCGCCATCGGCATGCCCGTGTTCTCGGGCGGATCGGCAGGCCTCGCCCCCTTCGCCGGCCCCACCGTGGGCTACCTCCTGAGCTTTCCCCTCGCGGCCTGGCTCACCGGCTTCATCGTCGAGCGGCTCCCTCGCCAGCGCATGTCCACGAGCGTGCCGCTCATCTTCACGGCGGGAGTCGCCGCCAACCTCGTCTTCATCCACACGCTCGGACCGCTCGGGCTCGCCTGGCGCGCGGGTATGTCGATCGGCGAGGCCTTCATCTTCGACCTCGCATTTTGGCCGGGAGACCTGCTCAAGACGCTGCTCGTCGCCGTCGTAGCAACCGCGGTGCACCGCGCGTTCCCCGCGCTGCTCCCCCAGCGCCGCCGCGCGAGCACCGCGACCGCACCGGCCGCAACAACCTCAGCCGCTTCAGCAACCGCACCCACTGAGTAGGCTCTCACAGCGTGATCGAGTTCCACGAGGCCGCTGTCTCCGCCCCCACCATCGACGGCGACCTGACGATCCTGCATCCCGTGAGCCTCACGCTCGCAGAGCCGAAGATCTCGATCATCGGTGCCAACGGGTCGGGCAAGTCCACGCTCGCGAGGCTCATCAACGGCCTCGTCGAACCCACCGCGGGCCGCGTCACCATCACGCCCACAACACCCGGCACCCAGTCACCCGGCACCAAGCCGCTCGACACCGCCCGGGACGGCGCGGCGGTGCGACGCTCCGTGGGCTTTGTGTTCACCGATCCCACCGCGCAGATGATCATGCCCACGGTCATTGAAGACGTCGAACTCTCGCTCCGCCGCACCCACCGCAAGAAGCCCGAGCGCCGCGCCGCCGCAGAGCAGACCCTTGAGCGATTCGGCCTGCAGGCGCTCAAGGACCGCAGCGTGCACGCGCTTTCGGGCGGCCAGCGGCAGCTCCTCGCGATCGCCTCGGTGCTCGCCACCGACCCCGCGATCCTCATCGCCGACGAGCCCACGACGCTGCTCGATCTCACGAACTCGCGGCGCATCGGTGACCTTCTCCTGGGGCTCGCCCAGCAAACAATCATCGTTACCCACGACTTAGAGCTGGCGGCGCGCGCAGACCGCACCCTCGTGGTCGAGGCTGGCCGCATCGCCTTCGACGGCGAACCCCACGCGGCGGTCGCCTGGTACCGGGCGAACGCGTGAGCGCCGCATGAGTACCAACTCACCGCTCGGAACCTACCGCGCCGGCCGCGGCCCACTGCACCGACTGCGCCCCGGGGCGAAGCTCGCGGGCCTCTTCGTCGTCGCGATCGCCGTCATGATGACCTCGGGGGTGTGGTGGACGGCCGCCTGGCTCGCGCTCGGCATCGCCCTCGCGCTCCTCTCGGGCCTGCGGGGTCGCGATTTCTGGCGCGTCGCCCGCGGCTTTGCGCTCATCGCGGTGCCGCTCTTCGCGTTTCAGTCGTGGCAGCACGGCTGGGAGCGGGGCTTCACGGTCGTCGGCGGCCTGCTCGCGCTCATCCTTGCGGCGAGCGCAGTGACCGCGTCCACGGCCACGAGCGACATGCTCGACACGGTGGCCTGGCTGCTGCGGCCCCTCGCACGGCTGGGGATTGATCCGGATCGCATCGCCCTCGCGTTCTCACTCACCATCACCGCGATCCCGAGCATTTTCGCGGTCGCGAAGGAAACGCAGCATGCCGCCCGCGCCCGCGGGCTCGACCGGAGCCTCAGGGCCCGGATCGTGCCGCTCGTGCTGCGCACGGTCGCGCACGCGCAGGCCACCGGTGAGGCGCTCGCGGCGCGCGGCGTCGGTGAGCACGAGCCCAAAGCGGGGCCGTAGGCTAGTCGCATGACCGAACCGCATGAGGCCGAGAGTATCCCCGAAGACGTTCACGCCGATTACGTCAACGAGGCGGCGCAGGCGGCCCTAGCCGCGTTTCAGGCGTCGCCCGATTACGAGCACCTCGCCGTGTTCCTGAACGCGCTGCGCGAGGGCTACCTCGTCGTCGACGTGACGGGTGAGCCGTCGAAGAAGAAGCGCCACCGCATTCGCACGATCCGGTCGACGAAGGGGCAGCTCGTGTTGCCGCTGTTCACGTCGATGGACGAGCTGCGCGAGGTGGTTCCGGCTGAGCGCCGCCACATGATGCGCGGCGCCGTCATGCCAGCCCGTGACGCGCTCGCATTCATTGGCGCCGACCGCTTCGTCGCGGCGGAGTTCAACAAGGGACCGGCATCGCTCGTGCTGTTGCGCAAGTACGTCGCCCTCGCGCTGGGCGAGGACGAGATTACCGCGGCTTCGCTCGAAGCCGCGAAGTAGCGGCGAAGTAGCCGACCGGCGAGACCAACAGTGCGGCCCTGGTCCCCCTCACGAGAGGGCGACCAGGGCCGCACTGTGTTTTCGGCACGCCGCCAAGCGCGCGGTGCCATTGTTTAGATGGCGTCGACGGGCTTCAGTTTGAACGCACGAATGACCTGCACGAGACCCATGACCACCATCGAGATACCCAGCAGCAGCCACAGCGTGACGACGCCCATGAGCGGCGACAAGACCAGCGCAAGACCCGCGATGATGCTGATGATGGCGTAGATGACCGTCCAGGTCTTGTTCTGGCTCTGCCCCAGCGTGGTGAACGCCGTGACGCCCTCGAGCAGCCACAGGAACCCGATCGTGAAGCTCAGGAACAGGGCCAGCACGGCCGCCGTAGCACCGAGGTTGACCATCATGATGATGCCGCCTGCGATGTAGAGCAGGCCCAGCACGATGTGACCAACACGGCCCCAGCCGCTCAGCGAGCGGCCGAAAATGGACGAGCCGATGTACACGACGCCAGCCACAAGTGCGTAGGCCGCCATCACGGCGGCCACGATCTGCATGGCCACGGCACCCGATTTGACGGGGAAGAACAAAATCAGCGCACCCAGTACGACAGCAATCAAGCCACCGACACCGAGCGCGGTGCGGAGCCCGTCAAACGCCCGGTGCTGCTGCTTTTCTTCGGTTACTGACATGAGGTCTCCTTTAGGCCCTGTCGCCGATCAAAGTAGGTCACGACGATCTGCTTTCATCATTGCGTACAAGACGACCAAACGTCTATGCATTGCGGCTACAAAGCCCACATCCGCCGACGCACAAGTAATGACTACGGGCAATGCCCTTAAACCCTCGCCCCGATTACAGGGATTAGCCCTGTGCGGCTCGTCGGATTAGCACGCCACAGGATGGCATACACCACGCTCGCGGCGACCGCGGTAAGAATCGGCCCCCAGGTCGCACCGACACCTCCAAGCGCGGGGTTGAAAGTGCCGAGCTGCAGCATCACGATGCCAATGCCCGTTGCAATCACCCATGAAATCATGCCGTTGGCGTTTACCGCCTTGTAGTCGCGATCATTGATGGCCGCATGCTCTTGCCCTTTGCCCCGCGACAACAGAATATGCGTGAGCGCTATCGCAACCCACGCCGTCACGAGCACGCCCTGCCAGGCCAGGGCCACCAAAATATACTGGACCACCGGCAGCAGCATCAACAGGTAGATGATGAGCGACGACAGGAGCACCCAGCCGATGTTGGGCATGCGAATGCGCAGTGCCTTCTCGCCAAATGAACGCAAGTTCGCGGCGCCGAGAAAGTAGTTGGCTGTGTTGATGCGCGTCTGGGTCGCAATGACCACGATGATGCCCAGCACGCCCATCAAGTTGACGACGCCACCCACGATGCCGGTTTCTGAGGCCTCCGTGCCGGGAATCATAAAGGTGAGCATGATGCCGACGACCGCAGAGAACCCGAAGGCCACGATGTAGAAGAACGGGCCAAACGTAAAGATCTGGTGAAACTTCGTATCCTTGCGCTTGCCGAGTGAGGCGTAGTCCATCGTGTACATCATGAGGATCCACACGCCCATGTATCCAGCGAAGGTTGCGAGCCATCCTGGACCGCCCGAGGCAAATGGCAACGCCACTTCTGGCGTGTAGCTCATCCAGTCCGAGCTGAAGCCGTACTGCACGCCCGCCCACACGACTGCCGCAATCAGCCCGAAGAAGTAGATCGGTAGCAATAGTCCATTGATTTTGTCGAGGAATCGGCGCACGCCGCCCACGATGAGTGGCGTGGTTCCAGCGACAACGACCAGGCTCCAGAACCACATGTCACCGCCAAAGGCCTCCATAAACGCATAGGCTACGAGGGACCCCTCAAACACCGCATAGTAGATGGCGATGAGGGCGAAGATCACCATTGCGATTGCAGAGCCCGCTTTGCCCAAGATCGTGCGTGAGAATGCGGCAACCGTGGTGCGGTTGTTGATTGCGTAGCGCGAGAGCACGGCGTTAATGACGCCATAGACGACGATCGACAACGCAATGCCGATCAATGCGTCGACGGTGCCGTAGGCGAGCGCCATTGCCGCGCCGATGTATACGAAGAAGAACGCGCTGGACACGCCATAGTAGGCCATGGCCAATGAGCCCCGACTCATCTGGTCTTCGTCATTGCCCTCGCGTGCAAGAGCATCTGTGGATTCAACGTCTTCGTTGGTGCCGGTGAGATTTAAGGTCACGATATAACTCCATTGGTATTTCAGTGAACAACTGGATTTTTAGGGAACGCCGAGATTGGGGTGTGCGGTACGCGCACCCCAATCTCGGACAGATGAGTGCCTACCGCGCCCAGTTGTCGGCTGAGCGGCGCGTCATCTGCTCGCGGTGCTGCTTGGTGGTCTCCTCAAAGAGTTCACCCGTGCCCCAGTCGAGGATGACGCCGTGACGACGAATCACGTCGAGTACCACGAGGTCACCCACGCGGTACTGCTGTGCGACCTGCTCGGCGTCGGTTTCCAGCCACGAGCGGCGGTGCTCACGGATCCACGCGCGCTTTGCGAGCGTGGCATCACGGTCAATCTCGTACTGATCCAGCTCCGGATCAATCGGAATGATCACGACGCCGTAGTCCTCTGCGGCCCGCTCGACCGAAACGTAATCATCAATGACATCCTCGAGTACCTCCTCCGCGGTGCGCTCGAGCGGGTCACCGAAGCCACCGCCGCCCGCGGAGGGGCGGAAGAACGTGTCCCCTGGCTCCACCGGAACCGACGAGAAGATCGAGCCCAAGAACTTCTCGTCCTCGGTGTCCTTGTTGAGCCATACCCCGTGCGGAATCGAGGGCAGGCCACCCTCAATACCCCAGGTGATCGACCGAGCACGGTCGCAGCAGTAGCTCATGACGGTGTTATCCGCGTCGGTGAGCGTGCCGCCCTTCTCAACGCCACAGCCACCGCGGAACCGGCCGGGGCCGCCCGAGTCGGTGCCAATCTGGTGCATCGTGGTGAGCACGGGGGTGAGTCGCTCCTGCCCTTCACAGGCCTGGACGGCGAGGCCGACACCGAAGACGGGAGCGGTTGCGCTCGAGCCGTCCTTGGTTGAACGGCCTCCCCAGCCACCGGCCATCCAGTCGTACCACATGAAGTACGGCTTCTCGTCGCTGCGCGCGTCTCGGCCGCCCACAAGTAGGTACTCGAGGTTGAACGCGCACGCCATCGCACGCTCGGGAACGATCCTTGACCACAGCTCGAAGATGCCGTTCATGATCTTCTCGTAGGGACCCGAGACCGTGCCGGTCACGGCCAGCGGCCAGCCGGCGTTGATCACGGTGCCTTCGGGGCCGATGTCTGCCGTCACGGCGGCGTAGAAGCCGGAGTTGAGTGGCACGTCCGGGAAGAAGGTTTTCGTGCCGGCGTAGATGGCCGAGAACGTTGTGCCATAGCCCGAGTTCAAGAATGCCTTGATCGCAGGGCCACCCTCGAGCGTGTAGTGAATGCCCTCGCCATCGAGCGTCATCGTAATGTTGATGGGCACGAGGCGCTCGGAGGACCCTGGGTCGAGGTCGAGGTAGTCGGTGGTGCTCCAGGTGCCGCGCGGCAGATCCTCGAGTCTGCGCAGTACCGTGCGCTCCACGTAATCCTGTGTCTCCTGCATCGCATTTTCTACGGTGTTGGTGCCATATCGGTCGACGAGGCGCAGAATCTCACGCTCACACACGGCCGTTGCTTCGGACTGCGCGTGCAGGTCGCCCATGGCCTGCCCGGGGGCACGCGTGTTCCCCACGAGGAGGTTGGCGATGTCGTGAAGGTAGACACCCTTCGACCAGATGCGCACCGGTGTGATGCGCAAGCCCTCGCCGAATTGCTCGGTCGCAGCCACGTTGAAGGAGCCGGGCACCGGCCCGCCAATGTCGGCCCAGTGGCCCTTGTTCTGAGCGTAGGCGATGATCCGCCCCTCGGAGAATATGGGACGGATGAACGACACATCGTTGATGTGAGTGCCGCCACGGTAGGGGTCGTTGACGGCAAACACATCACCGGGGTGGATGTCGTCGCCGAACTCTTCGATCACTGCCTTGCACTGGAAGTGCAGGGTGCCGACGTGGACCGCGATATCGCCTGATCCCTGCATCACGGTGTTGCCCTATGCGTCGCAGAGCGCCGACGAGAAGTCGCGGGAGTAGATCACGAAGGAGTAGCAGGTGCGCAGAATCTGCTCGCTCATCAGGTCAACACTGGTAGCGAAGGCGTTCTTGAGTACCTCGAAGGTGACAGGATCGAGCCCGTTCGGGCTCTTGACGGGCGTAACTGAAGCGACCTGCTGCGGCACCGGTGCCGTCAGGGTCTCGACTGGGGTGTTCATCGGGTGACCTCCTCAAGGTGGATGCGAATGTTGAGCCATTCATCGATCTCGGCGCGGCTGAACGGGGGGATAACCGTGGTCGAATCAAGCTGGTTCACGATGGCCGGGCCCACAAACTGCGTACCCGCAGCAAGGTCATCACGGTCGTAAACCGGGGTATCGACCCAACCAGTCGTGCCGAAGTACACGGGGCGGATCTCGCTGGGTGTGCCCGGTTCTTGCGTGACGGGCTCCACCGGTCTGAACGAGGGCTTCGGAATCTTGCCAACCGCGCCGAGGTGCAGCTGGTAGACCTCGACGGGGGCGTCGTCCTGACGGAATGCGAACTCGCGCTCGTACTGCTCGTGGAACGTGCGGACCGCCTGCTCGAGTGCGCCGGGACCAGTACCCATCGGCACCTGCAGTGAGCGCCACTGGCCCTGGTAACGCATGGAGATCTTGCGCTGCAGCATCGCATTCTCATCAGCTACGCCCTCATGGCGGAGCCGTTCGCTCGCCTCAGTTTCGAGCTCGATGAATGCCTGCTCAATGCTGTCCTCGTCTGCTGCCGAGGCAAGACCGGTGAACATCTGTGCGAGGTCGTGTTGGATGTCGACGAGCAGGCAGCCCATCGCCGAGGTCACGCCGGGGCTCGGTGGCACAACAACCGAGGGGATACCTAGTTCGCGGGCGACATCGGCGCCGTGCAGGGCGCCGGCGCCGCCAAACGCCAGCAGCGCAAAGTCGCGGGGGTCGTAGCCGCGCCGGATGGACACTAGGCGCACGGCATCCGCCATGTTGGCATTCGCAACCGAGACGATCGCCTGCGCCGCTTCCTCGAGTCCCATGCCCAAAGGCTCGGCAATGACGCTCTGCACTGCTTGCTCGGCGAGCTTCTTGTCTAGCTGCTTGACCCCGCCCGCGAGCGACGTACCGAGGCGTCCGAGCACGACGTTCGCATCGGTGTTGGTCGGCTGCTCGCCACCGGAGTTGTAGCACGCGGGCCCCGGGTCAGCTCCCGCTGACTGTGGGCCGTTGCGGAGGGATCCTGCGATGTCGGTGTAGGCCAGCGAGCCACCGCCGGCGCCGATCGTCAGGACCTCGATCGAGGGGAAGATAATGGGGTGTCCGTACTCAACCTGCCACTCTTGCGATACGCGCAGCTCGCCATCGGCAACGAGTGAGATGTCGGTCGAAGTGCCGCCCATATCGAGGCTCACGGCGTTGTCGTAGCCGCACTGCTGCGCGATGTGCTTCGCCGAGATCGCACCGGCAGCGATGCCCGATGCGGCAAGCCGTACAGGGAACTTCTCGACGAGGCGCGGAGTCATTGACCCACCACCCGAGTGGAGCAGCAGCAGATCACCCTTGTACCCGCCAGCTTGCAGCTGGTCGGCGAGGCGGTTTACATAGCCCGAAACGAGGGGCGCTAGCACGGCGTTGGCAACGGCGGTGTTGAAGCGCGGGTACTCAAAGATCTCGGGAAGCACCTCGGCCGACGTGGTGATAGTCGCCCCGGGAATCACCTCCTGCAGGATCTCACGCATACGCACCTCATGGGCTGGGTTAGCGTAGGAGTTCAAAAAGCAGACCGCGATCGTTTTTACCCCTCGGCGCAGCAGCAACTCCGCCAACTTGCGCGCCTCGGCCTCGTCGAGCGGCACAACGGTGTTGCCCTCTGCATCAATGCGCTCGGTCACCTCGAAGCGATCGCGTCGCCGAATGTAGGGCTCCGAGACGTCGTTGTAGGCGTCCCACAGGTCATCCTTGGTGCCGTCTCGAATCTCGAGCACGTCCCGGAACCCGCGGGTAGTCACGAGCGCCGCGGCCGGGAAGTTGCGGGTGATCAGCGCGTTGGTGGCGACGGTGGTGCCATGCGTGAAGAGCTCGACTTCATTGAGGTCAATCTCGCCGCGCTCGACGCCGTTCATCACCGCGATCATCGGGTCATGCGGGGTCGAGGGCACCTTGGTGACTCTCATCTGGTGGCTCGCTTGGTCAAAAATACAGACGTCGGTGAACGTTCCACCCACGTCTACTGCGACACGAACATTACTCATTTGTCCTCCTGAATATCGTCGTTGAGTTCGGGATGCATCCCAGACTCGACGGTTTCGCGCGCTGGGTCACTAGAAAATACAAAGCTTTTCAACAATTGGATTGTAATTTTTACTAAATCAACATGGTTTCTGGACTAAAGTCCCAGTATCCACTCGTTTGGGAAAAGCAGTTCGCCCCTCCGAGAACCCCCACCCTCAGTGCTGAGAGGACGCGGCCCACATGTCACAAGCAGATTCCGATGAATTAGGTCGACTTCAAACGACGCTCGAAATCACCCATTCACTGCTCTCCGCAGTCTCCTCGACGGACCCTGTCACCGCGCTTGTTGCGCGTATTGCTACCCTCTGCCGGGGTGGAGCGGCAGTGTACGACGAGGAGGGTCGCGTGGTCGCCAACACGGGTGAGGCTCCAGCCAACCTCATCTGGCACGAAATAGCGGATTCGCTGCAGCCCGACCTGTCGTTCACAGTCGGCCGGTGGAGCGTACGGTCCAGGCGCGTGTCGTTGCAGGACGGGGTGCACGTCATCGCGATCTCGAGCCGTGGGCCAGAAACCATCGACCTTATCGGAGGCCTCCTCCTCGACACCGCAGAGCGACTGTTGGGCGCGGTCCATGGAATTCAGTACGGCGCTTCCCAGCGCGACCGTCGTGACAATGAACAACTCCTTGCCGCGCTCCACGATGGCATGCTGCCCGCTCGCGAACACAGATTCTGGGCACGCATGGCCCAGTTCCAGTTCCCCGCCTACGCCCCGATCCGGACTCTCGAGATTAGCCCTCGAGGTGAGACGTCAGCAGCGGGCACCGATCTCACAAGCCTCGCATCGAGCGCCCGCGCGGCTGGTCTCCCCCTGCTGATCATGCTGCACCGTTCCACCATAGAAGTTACAGCTACAGCCTCGGCCATCGTGCCTGATTCACCCGCTTCTGACCAATGGATGCATAGCCTCACAGCCGAGTACCTCGTCGGCTCGTCAGCTCCCACTACCTCGCTCACGGAGATTCCCACGAGCGTGCGTGAGGCCGAAACCGCGCTGCATATTGCTGCAGGCTGGGCTGCGGCAACGCCTAGCCCGACGCCCCTCGCCCCCGTACTGATCGACCGCATCGACCTCTCGACTTGGCTCCTGTCACACGTCAGCAAGCGCCAACTTGACCAGCGCATCGAACGCACGCTCGCACCCCTCGACTCGGTACAGCTGCGCGAGACCCTCATCACGTATCTGGCGGCAGAGCAGAACATTACGCGCACGGCCGAGGCACTATTTCTTCATCCCAACACCGTGCGGTACCGAATCTCGCGCGTCGAACAGGCGTTGGGCCACTCCATAACGTCAGCTTTTGGCCTCTCAAATGCCATCTTGGCGCTATACCCCGCAATCATGGGACGCTACGCTGAGCTGCACAACGAGCCGCGTTCAAGGCAGAACGCGAACCATCAAGGAGGATCATGAGCACCGGTGCAAACGGCGTAATTCAGCTGGAGAACGAGCACTTTCGAGTCACTGAGTGGACCATTCACCCCGGCGGGGTGATCCCCATGCACAAGCATGACTACGAGTACGTCGTGGTGCCCATGGTGACCGACAAGATGCACGTCGTGCAGTCCGACGGCGGTGAAATCGTCGCTGAGCTCGTGGCTGGCCAGAGCTACACGCGTCCCGCCGGCTCCGAGCACCAGGTTGAGAACCGCACCTCGGCCTCCCCCATCGTCTTCGTCGAGATCGAACGCCTCGCGTGAGCACAGTGGCTAGCACGGCGGTCGTGCGCCCCGTCGAGGCGCATGACCGCGAGGCCTGGGGCGAGCTGTACCGCGGCTACCGCGACTTCTATGCGAAGCCGCACGATGCCGAGGTGTTTGAGACCGTGTGGGGCTGGCTGATGGATCCGGATCATGAAACCCGGTGCCTCATCGCGACCGTCGATGGCGTGCCCGTCGGGCTCGGCCACTTTCGCAGCTTCGCGCGACCCATCGATGGGGGGCGCGGCCTGTACCTCGACGATCTGTTCACGTCGCCCGGGGCACGCGGATCCGGCGCGGGAGGCGCGATTCTCTCGCGCCTCGCCGAGATCGCGCGCGACGAGGGCGCGTCGCTTGTGCGTTGGATAACGGCCGCAGACAACGAGACCGCACGCAGGCTCTACGACCGCGTCGCCCGGCAGACGCCGTGGGTGACCTACGACCTCGCGCCCGCGGGCTAGCCCTCTCGAAGCCGCTCGGTGCCCGGGGTCGCCTCGGTGACCCCGTGCACCATCGGGTCGCCGTTGTCATCGACGGCGACGAACACGATTTGCTCGAGCGTGAGCACCTCCGCCCCGGTCACCGCGTTATCGACGCGGCATGACAGGGTGATCGAGGTGCGGCCAAACTTGCTCACCCGATAGGTCAGTTCAAGCAGGTCGCCCCGGTCGGCGCGCGACACGAAGTCGATCGCCGACATGTGACGGGTGACCACGTCGATACGTCCGAGCTGGGCAACGGCCATGATCGCGGCTTCCTCGTCCACCCACTGCAGTAGCCGCCCGCCGAACAGGGCCCCGTGCTGGTTGAGGTCTTCGGGTTTGACCCACTTGCGCACGATGTGGTGGTACTCGCTCATGCCTCCACGATAGACCTGGCCGGAGGATCCGGCACCATTGTGCGCGTTCGCCCTACTCGCCAGACACAGCCCGGGCGGCACGCTCGAAGATCGGCACGGTGTCGGCACGGCTGTGCTCGACATGCGCGAGCGCGAGCGCACTGGCGCGCTGCACCTGGCCGCGCAGCACCGCATCGCACAGATCGTAGTGCTCCCGGTGCAGATCGATGGCGTCGCGGTCGTTCGCAATGTTAAACAGTCGGTTGACGCGCCCCTGCACGGGCACCATCAGGTCGGTGAGCAGCGAGCTATTAGCGAGTTGCACGACGGCGCCGTGGAAGTCGGAGGTCGCACGGGCGATCGCCTGCCCGTTGCCCGTCGCGATCGCGGCCTCCGCCGCGGCGAGCGCGTCCGACAGCATCGATCCGTCCGCGCCAGCGGCGCAGCGCTCAGCCGCGAGCCGGGCCGCGAGCACCTCGAGCGCGGCGCGCACGTCGAACACCTCAATGACGTCGCACAGCTCCATGGGCGCGACGACGGCACCCCGGCGAGGCAAGGTGCGAATGAAGCCCTCGGCTTCGAGCCGCGGCAGGGCCTCCCGCACGGGGACGCGGGAGACCTGAATCTCCTCGGCCACATCGCGTTCACGGATGCGGGTGCCAGTCGGCAGTGTGCCGTCGATAATCCGGTCACGCACCCACTCGTAGACATACTCGCCCAGTGTCTGGCCCTGGCTGGTCGGGGCAAGGTCGTTGGTGGCTTCGGGGGTTCCCATGTGTTCCGTTCTCAATCGCGTACGCGATCGTCGCGCCGGTGCTCGCATCAGTCTATTGCCCCGCAGCACCGCATTTGGCATACCAAACACACTTAACTTGCGACACATGCGCAGCAATACAGCCGTTCAATTTTTGGATAGCCGGCTTTTGGCATACAATTCTCAACGGATTGCCCCACCGGCGCGACCTGCACCAGAACAAAGGAGTTTGCGCATGCCCCGTTACCTTGTTTATGAGCCCATTCAGTATGAAACTGGAGGGGTGGTGGCCAATCAGGCCCGGCATGGTTATTGCCCCCAGTCATCCATGATCCGGGGGTGTTGTCACCGGGCCTGAAGGGCGTCGAGTGATCGCTAATAGGGGCTCGGCCGGGAACTATTTCCAGGGCCGTCCGTAACGTGGATGCCGAGACACGATGCCAGCAACACGGACACCGTTGAAGCAACGGACGGAGCAGTCATGATCGAGAACTACGACAACGTCGACGTGTTCGTCGGCATCGACGTCGGCAAAGGCGAACACCACGCCGTTGCCCTGAACCGGGCAGGCAAAACCCTCTTCGACAAACCATTACCCAACGATGAAACGAAAATGCGAGCCGTCCTTCAGCAGCTCAAACGGCACGGCCTGGTGCTCGTCATCGTCGACCAGCCCGCCACCATTGGGGCGCTCCCGATCGCGGTTGCCCAGGCTGAGGGTGTGCTCGTGGGATACCTCCCCGGATTCGCGATGCGCCGCATCGCTGACCTTCACCCCGGCGAAGCAAAAACCGACGCCCGAGATGCCGCGATCATCGCTCAAGCAGCGAGGACCCTTCCGCACGCGCTGCGGTCCATTCAAATGGCGGACGAATCGGTCGCAGAGCTCTCGATGCTGTGTGGATTTGATGACGACGTCCTCGGTCAAATCACCGCGACAAGTAACCGTGTGCGCGGGCTCCTCACCCAGATTCATCCTGCTCTCGAGCGTGTGATCGGCCCGCACCTTGACCATCCGGCAGTGCTCGACCTGTTGCTGCGTTACCCCACACCGGCTGCGATGCAGAAAGCCGGGACCACTCGTTTAGCAGCGCGCCTCACAAAGCTCGCGCCGCGGATGGGGAGCCGTCTAGCAGTCGACATCGTTGAGGCGTTACACGCGCAGACGGTCGTCGTGGTCGGCACGAACGCTGCCGCGCTGGTGCTCCCACGTCTCGCGGAGCAGCTCGCCGCCCTACGCCGGGCTCGCGCCGGTGACTCGAAGATCAGGGTCCTCGATCCGCGGCGAGCATTCATCCAGGCGCGGCAACCGGGTCCTAAAACGTGCCCTGTTCCTGTCAGCTTTTGCCGCGCTCCGCGACCCAGTCTCGCGCGCCTACTATGACCGGAAAATCGCGCAGGGAAAACGACACAACCAAGCCCTCATCGCGCTCGCCAGGCGACGCTGTGACGTTCTCTTCGCGATGCTCCGAGACGGGTCGCTTTACCAGGCCGATCATGCACTTGCCGCTTGACAAAAGTAATAGGGGCACCCCCTGAGCAGGCGGTGAGGGCGAGCGCAGCGACTGCTGTGGCTCCGACCAGTGTGAGGGATCGTTTGAACACGGGGACTCCTTTGTTCCGTTCGCGCGGGGCGCGTGAGATGAGGTACTGCGAAAGCGTTGGCCGAGTTGCCCCGGCGGGGTGAGTGAGGAAAGTTAGGGCAGGGCGGGCAGCTCGAGGCCGGCCCGGATCACCCGTGCGGGTGCGGGGCGATCGACGACGAGCTGTGCGGTGTTCACAGCATCGAACTCGAGACGCGTCGCAGACTCGGCACCGTTCCAGGTCGCGAGATCCTCGATCCCGAGCATCTTGCCGCCCTCCGTGGAGGAGAGCCGATAGGCCCGCTCGAGCTCTGCATCGGTGATCGCGCCGGTGCGGTACGCGAGCAGGTGGGCCCGGTCGACCATGCTGCCGTTGCCGAACGGGCTCCAGGAGTCTCGCACCCCGTCGGAACCGACGGCCAACTGCACTCCGTGGCGTTCGAACCGCTCGAGGTTCGGCACCGGATCGGGGCCGAGCGCGCAGGTCGCGATCCAAATGCCAGCCTCCGCGACCGCGTCGAGGGTCTCCCCCAGGCTCGGCAGCGCTTCGTCGCACAGCGCGAACGCGTGGCCGATGGATACGCGCCCCTGTCTTCCGCCCGCAATCGTGCGGCGGGCGATCTCGCGGATCTCGGCGAGTCCTTCTTCACCGCCGTCGTGCAGGTGGATGTCGAGGTCGCGCCCGGCGCGGTCGGCGAGCCCGAAGATCGCGTCGAGGTGGCCGTGGAGGTCTCCCTCGACGCCGACGGGGTCGATGCCGCCGACGAGGTCTGCGCCAACCTTCAGCGATTCGGTCATCGAATCGAGCGCGCCGGGGTCGGTCAGCAGCCCGAACTGGGGGAACGCGACGATCTGCACATCGAGGAACGGCTTCAGCCGGTCGGCCGCCGCACGCACGCCCTCCACGTGGGTCGTGCCGATCTCACTCGAGATGTCGACGTGCGCGCGCATCGCGAGCGTTCCGTTCGCCACGGCGTTCGACAATAGAGCGTATGCGCGTTCTTCAACGGTGAGCTCGAAGTCGAACTGCGTCGCTCGATCGTTTTCAATGAGGTCGGCGAGCGTCGCGGCTGGGCGGCGAGACATCCACGGCCCGCCCCACGACGTTTTGTCCGGGTGGATATGCGCATCGACGAGGCCCGGCATTGCGAGCCGGGAGGCCTGAGGTGTCACCGTCATTGGGACCCTTTCTCGAGGTAGTTTGCCGCGCTGCTCACTTTGAAGCTGGCACCGAAGCACTTGTCAGACATATGATAACCATACAACTAGTTCAATCTGCAAGGATGTTTCACGTGAGACCAATTCAGAAACGCTCCCTCGTAGACACGGTCGTCGACGAGCTCAAGCGCGAAATCAGCGAGGGCAACTGGGTCGTAGGCGACCGAGTCCCCTCAGAGGCAGAGCTCACCACGGCACTCGGCGTCAGCCGGCCGTCGGTACGAGAAGCAGTGCGGGCGCTCGTCCAGGTCGGGCTGCTCGAGACCCGGCAGGGTGACGGCACCTACGTCATCGCGACCGATCCGACCGAGGTCGCCCTTCGGCGCGCCCTCGACTCGGCAGACAGCCGCGAGGTGATTCGCGTGCGCCGGGCCCTCGACGCACTGGCTGCCCGCGAGGCAGCGATCTCGCGCACCAAGTCAGACGTTGAACGACTCACCCAGCTCCTCGCGGCCCGACGGGACGCGATCGAGGCGGGTGACACCGCCGCGTTCGCCGAGGCCGACGTTGCGTACCACCTCGGCATCGCCAACGCGTCGGGCAATCGCCTGCTCGCCGGCATCTACGCGAGCTTCGATGGCTCGCTGCGCGAGTCCGTCACCGACGCGTCATGCCTCGCGAGTGGCACTGATCCGGATCGTGCCGATATGCACGTCACCCTCCTGCGCGCGATTGCCACGCAGGATCCAGATGCCGCTCAGGCCGCGGCCCTCGGGGTCCTCGAGCAGCAGGAACGGCTGCTCGATGAGCAGCACTAGCCGCCGTCGGGGCATCGCCGCTGGCGCGCTCATTCTCGCAATGGGCCTCAGCGTACGGTTTCCCATCACCTCGGTTTCCCCCCTGCTCAGCGACATTGGTGAGCACTACGGGCTTGGACAGTCGGGGCTCGCCGCGCTCAGCTCGATCCCCGTGCTGCTGTTTGGCCTCGCTTCGCCGCTCGCACCGTGGCTCGTGGTCCGCCTCGGCCTCGAGCGCGCTCTCACCGTGCTGCTGGCGACCCTTGCATTCGCCACGCTCGTGCGCCCGCTGAACACACCGCTGCTGTTTGGCGGCACCGTCATTATCGGGGCGACGATCGCGCTGATCGGGATCCTGGCGCCCCAGGTGATTCGGCGCTCGCTGCCCAAGCGCGGTGGGTTCTGGACCGGTGTGTACACGACCGCATTCGGGGCAAGCGCGGCAGCCGGGGCCGCCTTCGCCGTCCCCGTGTTCACGCTCGTTAACGAGCACACCGCGATCGCCCTCGCGAGCTGGGCGATTCCGCTGCTCATCGCGCTGGGCGTCACCCTCGGGTTCGTGCCGGCGCTGAAGGGCGAGGGGCCCGAGCGCCCCGGCGCGATCCAAGCCCCGGCCGGTTCGGTATTCAAGGCCCGCGGCCTGTGGCCCGTCACGGGGTTCTTCGCGTGCCAGGCGCTCATCTACTTCTCGCTCACGGCTTGGCTGCCCACGATCGCGGCCGATCGCGGCATGGATCCGGTGCAGGCCGGCCTGCTGCTCGCCTGGATGAGCATCGCGGGGCTGCCCGCCTCGCTGCTCGCTCCCACGCTCGCGGGGCGCGCGAACCTGCGCACCGCGCTCATCGTGACGGTCGGGCTGCTCTCGGCCACCGGCCTCTTCGGCCTGGCCTACGGCCCGCTCGCACTCGCTCCGGTCATGGTGGCGGTGCTCGGCATCGCGCAGAGCGCCGCTTTCGGCCTCAGCATCGCACTCATCGTGTTCACCGCCCCGAGCGCAGCGCAGACCGCGTCGTTCTCGGCGGTCAGCCAGGGCGTGGGCTATCTCATCGCCGCGAGCGGGCCCCTACTGCTCGGACTGTTTGCCCAGCTCGGATGGAGCTGGGCAAACATCGTCGCGCTGCTGACGGTGGCCTCGCTGGGTGTGCTCGTGTGTGGCGTCATGGCCTCACGGGCGTCACTGAAGCCCGAGGCCACGGCTGATCCAGATCAATAACCCGCGGTCTGGTGCCTAACTGCGGCCCAGATCACGCTCCGGATCATCGGAATCATCGGTGTCGGCGGTGTCCGTATCGGCGTCAGCGTCTGCATCGTCACCCTCGTTTGCCGAGTAGATGTGGGTCGCCGGGCCCAGGTGCGAAGCACCGCCCTCATCAACCCACCCGTCGCCGGGGGTGTGCGCGGGGTCTGAATCGTGGTCAGGAACCCGAGGTTCTTCGGAGAATTGCATCGTGGCCTCCCTTTCTTCAAAAGGGGTCGCGTCGTCGCTGACCCGTATTCACAGCCTACGCTTGAGGGCCCGAAGCTGAAAGGGGTGACCGGCCCGAGGGAGGCGGCTCACAGCAGGAACTCTGCATTTGGACAGCGCGGACTCTACTATGGAGGAATGAAGCGGATCCTCACCTACGGCACCTTCGACCTTCTCCACTGGGGTCACATCCGGCTGCTGCGCCGAGCCCGTGCGCTGGGCGACTACCTCGTCGTTGCCGCCTCGACCGAGGAATTCAATGAGGGCAAGGGCAAGAAGACCTACCACGACTTCGGGACGCGCAAGAATATGCTCGAGGCCGTCCGCTACGTCGATCTCGTAATCCCCGAGCAGGCGTGGGACCAGAAGATCCGCGACGTGCAGAAGTATGAGATCGACGCCGTGGTCATGGGCGGCGACTGGGAGGGCGACCCGCGCTTCGAGGTGCTGCGCGACTATTGCGAGGTCATCTACCTTGACCGAACCGAGGGCGTCTCGACCACCAAGATCAAGAAGGATCTGGGCGTCAACGCCTAGTGGCGTTGCCCCGCGTCACAACCAGTTCTTGCGCTTGAAGATGACGTAGAGCGTGCCCGCGAATCCGAGCATGACCGCGATGGTCAGCGGGTAGCCGATGCCCCATCTGAGCTCGGGCATGTTGGCAAAGTTCATCCCGTAGATTCCGCTGATCAACGTCGGGGCGAAGATGATGGCCGCCCAGCTCGAGATCTTCTTCATCGAGTCAGACTGCTCGATGCTGGTCTGCGTCATCTGCGCCATCTCCTCCTCGCGCGCCTGAGTCGCGAGGCTGAGGTGCACGCTCAGCACGTTCTGCAGCAGCTGGCGATAGTTGTCAATGCGGTCGCAGATCGGAATCAGATGGTCGACCACGTCGCGAAGCGAGTGTCGCAGCTCGACTTCATGCAGCCCCACGGCTTCAAGCTGGTACGGGTCGCGCAGCGTCTCGAGCAGCGGCTTCGTGGCACGCTGAAACGTGACCACCTCCCGCGACAATAGGTAGATACGGCGGGCGAGCTCACGGCTACTGCCGTCGCCATCGAACAGTTCGTCCTCGATCTCATCGAGCGCCTGTTCAATGCCGAGCATCACTGGCTCGTACTCGTCGACCACCCGGTCGACGATGGCGTGCAGCACGCTCGCTGGCCCAAGCTTCAGCACCTCAGGGCGGCCCTCGAGGGCCTCACGCACCCCCGCAAGCTTCGGGCGCTCAGCGAGCCGGATCGACACCACAAACCCCGGCCCGACAAACACGTGGAGCTCTCCGAACTCCACCAGGTCATCCGCTTCGATGTAGCGTGCTGGACGCAACACCACGAATGCGGTGTCGTCGTAGCGTTCAAGTTTGGGACGCTGGTGCCCAAGCGACACGTCTTCGAGCGCTAGTGGGTGGAGCCCGAAGACCTCGCCCAGCTCCTGAATCTCAGCGCCGCTCGGATTCAGCAGCCCCGCCCACACGAATCCACCCGTAGCCCGCGCTCTCGCGGCCGCCTCGGGAATCGTGATGGGCCCTGAGACGCGTTTCCCCTCAAGGTATACGGCCACATCGACAATGCTCACTGCTGCCCCCTCGCATCACGTCGGCACCGACTCCATCGAGCGTATCGTTCCCTAAACAAGAAAGGTGCCCTTCGCAGAGAATCTGCGAAGGGCACCGATCCGGATCCTGGGACCCGAGATGAAACGGGCGCTACAGCACCTTCGAGAGGAAGGCCTTCGTACGCTCGCGCTGCGGGTTCGACAGCACCTCAGCGGGATCGCCCTCTTCCACGACGACGCCGCCGTCCATGAAGACAAGCTTGTCGGCGACCTCGCGAGCAAAGCCCATCTCGTGCGTCACGACGATCATCGTCATGCCGCTCTCGGCGAGGCCCTTCATGACGTCGAGCACCTCACCGACGAGCTCGGGGTCGAGCGCGCTGGTGGGCTCATCAAACAGCATGAGCTTCGGGTCCATCGCGAGCGCACGCGCGATCGCGACGCGCTGCTGCTGCCCGCCCGACAGGTGCGCCGGGTAGTAGTCGTGCCGGTCGGCAAGCCCCACCCGGGCCAGCAGATCCATCGCGCGCGTCTGCAGCGTCGCCTTGGAGCCCTTCTTCAGCAGCGTGGGCGCCAACATTACGTTCTCGAGCGCGGTCTTGTGGGGAAACAGGTTGAAGCGCTGAAACACCATGCCAATGTCGCGCCGCTGCTTCGCCGCCTCCTTGGGGTGCATCTCGTACACCTTGTCGCCGTGCTGGCGGTATCCCACCAGCTCGCCGTCGACCCACAGGCGTCCCGCATTGATCGTCTCGAGATGGTTGATGCAGCGGAGGAACGTGCTCTTGCCCGAGCCCGACGGGCCCACGAGGCACAGCACCTCCCCGCGCTTGACCTCGAGCGAGATCGACTTCAACACCTCGTTTGAGCCGTAGGCCTTCGATAGCGCCTCGGCCTTCACCATGGGCGTGCTCTTGGTTGACTCACTCATGCTCCGCCTCCTCCGGGCCGTTCATGCGGCGGCACAATGTTTCTGCCACCGCCCTTGCTCGGGTAGGTGGGGGTCGGGTCGTGTTCGACACCCATGACTGTGATCGACGACGTCGCGACGCTCGGCTTCATCACATCGGGGCGCTGGTCGACGCCCTTCGCGAAGTGCTTCTCTAGGTAGTACTGACCGACCATCAAGATCGACGTCACCAGCAGGTACCAAATCGATGCCACAATCAGCATCGGCACCGGCTGGTAGGTGACGGCTGCAATGTCGCGCTGCCGGCCGTACAGGTCGAGCGTCAACGGGACGGCCGCAACCAGCGATGTCGTCTTCAGCATCGAGATGACCTCGTTGCCCGTCGGCGGAATGATGACGCGCATGGCCTGGGGAAGAATGACCCGGGTCATGGTATGGCCCCAGCCCAGTCCCAGCGCGATGGCGGCCTCGTCTTGCCCCTTGTCCACCGACAACAGACCCGCACGCACGATCTCGGCCATATAGGCGGCCTCGTTCAGCGCGAGGCCGATGACGGCGAGCGTGAAGTAGTTGAGCAGATCCTTCGTCTCGATCGTCGCGACGAATTCCGTGAACGGAACCCCCAGCGAGATCGACTTGTAAATGATCGGCACGAGGCCCCAGAAGACGAGCTGCACGTACACGGGCGTACCGCGAAACAGCCACAGGTACACCCACGCGACGGATCGCACGACCGGGTTGGGTGACAGCCGCATCACGGCAATCGTGATACCCAAGACGATCGCGATGATCATGGAGTAGACCGTCAGCTGCAGCGTGACCCAGGCACCCTCGAGGATGCGGGTGTCAAACAGGTACTTGCCTACCTCAGGCCAGTTGAAGACGGGGCGATTGAACGCGGCGTCGTAGATGAACAACACGGCGATCACCACGATCACCACGGCGAACGTGTTACGCCAGGGGTGGCGCAACTTAATCGCCTGGATCGCCTCGGGTGCCGCGTGAGCGGTGGGGGGCGGGGTTACTGGCCCCGCCCCCTCCATCCGGTTCTCAGACATAGCGCCTTGACCGGCCGCTTAGTTCTCGCCCGCGTTGATGGTCGCCGTCGTCAGCGCACCTGACTCGATGCCAGCCTTCTTGAGGATCTCGACGTAGGTGCCGTCGTCCATGAGTGACTGCAGTGCAGCCTGCACGGCCTTCGTCATGTCGCTGTCCTTCTGGGTTGCGAATCCGTAGGGCGCGGCATCGAACAGCTCGCCCACGAGCTCGAGCTTGTCGCCCAGCTTTGCGACAGCGTCGCCGGTCACGGGCGAGTCAGCCGAGAACGCGGCGGCGCGGCCGTCGATCACGGACTGCGTCACCTCGGGCTGGCCGTCAAAGCGCAGTACCTCGATGGGCTCCTTGCCCGCGTCGGTGCACTCCTTCGAGCGTGCCGGCATCTCCTCCGTGTCCTGCACGGTCGTCGCCTGGACCGCGATCGTGAGACCGCAGGCGTTGTTCGGGTCGACGTCAGAGCCGACAGGTGCGGCCCACTGGCTACCGGCGTTCAGGAAGTTGACGAAGTCAACCGACGCCTGTCGCTCCTTCGTATCCGTGAAGGACGAGGAGCCCATGTCGAGCCCGTTCTCCTGGATCCGAGGAATGATGCTGTCGAAGCCCATGATCTCCCACTTCGGCGCGAGCCCAAGCTTCTCTGAGACCGCAGTGGCGAGTTCGACACCCCAGCCGATGGGGTTGCCGTCGGCGTCCTTGTACTCGTTGGGCGGGTACTCGGCATCGGTACCGATACGCAGCTCGCCCGAGTCCTTGACCTCTGCGGGCAGCAGAGCGACGGCAGCGTCGTCGACCTTGACGGTCGAGGTGCCCGAATCTGCAGGCTTGTCGGTTGGCGTTGCACCATCAGTGTTGGTGCAACCGGTCAGAGTGAGCAGCGCGGCTGCAGCCATGGCAGGAAGCGCGTAGCGAATCTTCATTGATCCCTCTCAATTGGGAAGACCAGGTCGCCCTGGTGTTGATGTCGTTTTGAGTGTAGTACCCCGCATTGGTCACTTGACTACAGAGTATCTACCCCGCTCAATACCAGGGCTGTTGCAGGCGTGTTTTTTGGCGCAATTGCACCAATGCGCACCTCTCGAAGCGTCCATAACGTTCTGGTGACACCGCTTAAACTGATGCCGTGTCGCCCTACTCGCCCTCCCTCGCCCGCGGGTACTTCGCGGTGCAGGCCGCCGCCGCGGGTGCCTGGTGGCTGCTCGTATTTGCGGTCGAAGCAGTACGCACCGCGACGCTGGGCAGCCTCGATCCGGTGCTCGTCGGCGCGCTCGACGTACCTCTCTTCGCGATCGCGTCCTTGCTGGTTGCTGTCGGGGCGCGCTGGGCGGTCTGGGTGGTATGGCCGTGGACGCTCCTCGTCACCGTGGCGCTGGCGGGATATGCGACCGTGACCGGCCTCGCGGGCTGGGGCGTCGTCGCCATGGTCGCGGCGAGCGCCGGCACCTCGGCCGCGGCCCTGCTCCTCGTGTGGGGCCGCATCCCGACCGAGCTCATGCTCTCGGGGCCGCTACGTATTCGCGAGGCTCGGGCGGCCAGCGCGGCGCGGCATGCCACTGCCACGGGCGCGCAGATCGTCATCTTCTGGGGTCTCTTTCTGGTGGCCATTCCGCTCGTGATCTCCGTGCTCGAGCAGCGCTGGGGGCTCGCAATTTCCGTGCCCGCCTGGATCCGGATCGCGGGCGGCGCGCTGCTCGCGGCGGCGAGCGCGCTCGGTATCTGGTCTGCGCTCGCGATGTCGACCCGGGGCGAAGGCACTCCGCTCCCCTCGGCCACCGCGCGCAGGCTCGTCGTGGCCGGGCCGTACCGGTTCGTGCGCAACCCGATGGCCCTCGCGGGCATCTCGCAGGGCGTTGCGGTGGGGCTACTGCTGGGTTCGTGGCTCGTGGTCGCGTATGCCCTCGCCGGTTCGCTCGTGTGGAACTGGGGCGTGCGCCCCCACGAGGAGGCGGATCTCGAGGAGCGGTTTGGCGCGGAGTTTCGTGACTACCGGGCCGAGGTGCGATGCTGGGTCCCCAGGTTACGGGCGTACGCTCGCCGGTAGCGCCGCGAGTGCACGACGGCGTGACCTGCGAGGCAAAGGAGCCCCCATGATCGGCGAACTATACGGCGTCGTGCTCGACTGCCCCGACCCCGCGACGCTCGCGGAGTTCTACCGCTCGCTGCTCGGGGGCCGGATCCAAACTGACGTTGAGTGGGTCGACCTCGTGCTCGCCTCGGGCGTGATCATCAGCTTTCAGTCGTGCCCGGGCTACGTGCCGCCCCGTTGGCCGGGCACCGATGGCGACCAGCAGGCCCACCTTGACGTGCGGGTGGCAGACCTCGCCGCGGCAGACCCGACGGTGCGAGCCGCGGGCGGCAGGTTTCTCGAGGCCCACGACGGGTTCTATGTCTACCTCGACCCCGTGGGCCACCCGTTCTGCACGGTGCTGTAGACCTCGCATCTCGGGTATACAGACTGCACACTCATCCTGCGGTGTGGGGATGCTCGGAGTACATGATGACAGACGCTTTCACCTCCATTTGCATGACCCTCATTCCATTCCATACAGTGCAAGACATCGAGCCGTTTCTGTCTCGCCCGCGTTCATTGGAGAATCATGCAGGTCCACCTTCGTCAAAGCCTCACGCACGTGCCCCCGTACCGGCAGGGCAAGCAACCCCTCCCCGGTGCCAGCAAGCTCTCCTCAAACGAGTCCCCGCACCCCCCGCTCCCCGCGGTAGTTGAGGCCGTCGCCCAGCAGCTCGGCACGATCCACCGTTACCCCGACATTGCGGCCGTTCCCGTACGCAGCCTGCTCGCCGAACGCCTCGGGGTAGAGGCCGAGAGCATCACGCTCGGTGCTGGCTCAGTCGAGGTCGCCGCGCAGCTGATTCACGCGACCACCGAGCCGGGTGACGAAGTCATGTTTGCCTGGCGTTCGTTCGAGGCCTACCCGTCGCTGGTGCGCATCGCTGGCGCGGTTCCCGTCGAAGTTCCCCTCGACGATAACGCCGCCCACGATCTCGATGCGATGCTCGCCGCAATCACCCCGCGCACCCGGCTCATCTTCATCTGCAACCCCAACAACCCGACGGGTACTGTGGTCGCGGCCGAGGCGCTCGAGGCGTTCATCTCCGCGGTGCCGCACAACCTGCTCGTCGTCGTCGACGAGGCCTACGTGCACTTCGATCGCACGCCGAGCCGCGCAGACGGCATCCAGCTCTTTCACCGGCACCCGCACGTCGCCGTGCTGCACACCTTTTCCAAGGCGTACGGGCTCGCAGGTCTGCGCATCGGGTACGCCGTATCGCCGCCAGCGGTGGCTGAGGCGCTGCGCAAGGTCGCGGTCCCGTTTGGGGTATCGAGCCTGGCCCAGGCCGCTGCGGTCGCCTCACTCCAGGCGGAGGACGAGCTCGCTGTGCGCATCGAGGAGGTCGTGACCGAGCGCGGCCGCATGTTCGATGCGCTCCAAGCCGCCGGTCTCAACCCCGTCGAGTCCCAGGCCAACTTCGTGTGGGTGCCCGATCAGAACGCCGCGGGCGTGACAGCGGTGAGCCTCGGCGAGCTGCTCGAATCGGGCAAGGTCGTGGCCCGGGTGTTCCCGGGCGAGGGGATCAGGATCTCGAGCGGGGATGCGACCGATGTGGGTCGCGTCGTGGCCGCTATCAGCACGATCGCTGCGGCGCAGCCAGCAGCGGTGTAGTTAGCGCAGGTAAGCGAGTGCCCGGGCCCCGACGGGGTTCGGGCACTCTGCCGTCTACAGCGAGAATGCGCGAGTGTGGGTGTCCACCCAGCCCGTGTCTACCTGCCAGTCGCCCAGCTCGCGCAGCGTGGTGGCCAGGTCGTGCTGCGCCGCCCGCACCGCCGCCTCGTTGGCGTCAGAGAACCCGTCGATGGGAAACAGGATGTTGGTGCTGTGCGCGCCGATCTTGCCCGTCTCGCTCTGACGCCAGATCCACCGCCGGGTGCGCACCGACGAGCCTGCCGCGTACACGACCTCGTCGGGCGCGACCTCTTCGGGCTCCGTCGCCCCAAACGGAATGAACTCGTCGCCGGTGCGCGCGAGACGAATGCCGAGCTCACCCGCGGTCGAGTCAATGTCGTGCGCCCCGATGGGCACGCGGTGACGCAGGGAAACGGCGTTGCCGAGGTCAACAACGGTGTTGATGCTGGGCATTCCCTTGCCCTTGGCGATGCGCGAGAGCAGCGCTTCAATCGAGCACTGAAACTTGTTGGGGTTGATGCCCATCGCCGTGAATGCTTCACGGTAGCGGGCAACCGATGGATGGGCGCGAACGTCGGTGTCGGCCAGCGCCGCCGTGCACTCACTGACGCTCTCGGTGAGGAGCGCCCCGACCTTCGGATTCGGCGCCGAGTTGTCGATCCCCGAGACCACAATCACCCCAAAGCAGGCTGGTCCGAGTGCATCGAATACGTCGTCTTGAACGGTAAATCGCATGGAGTTCCTTTGCTGTGGGCAGTCGATGTGAGCGTAACGGAGGGCACCGGCCCTGAAACACTCGCACCCCCACGAACGCAAATCGCTATACAGCTTGCATACCACCTCTCCGATTTCACTTGCGCAAATGCACCATCTGTCTATGCGCGGCCCGACGAGTGGCAACGCACCAAATGGTCTCGTTACGATCGAGGCCTGGACAGTGCTGTTCACCCGCAGTGCTTCCGCATCTGGCGCCAATTCGGGCTCGCAGATCGAAAGCCACCTTCGAATGAGGAAATGACAATGACCGTCAACCGCCTTCCCCGCAAACTGCTCACCCTCGCGGCCCTCGCCGCGACCGCTGCGCTCGGCCTGAGCGCCTGCTCGCCCAGCGCCGGCAACAACGAAAGCGCCGGCGGCGCTGAAAAGGTCACGATCGGCATCGGCCAGTTTGTGCAGGCCCCGCCCCTCGACGCCGCAACGAAGGGCTTCAAGCAGGCCTTCATCGATGCCGGCTACGTCGAGGGCGAGACCGTCGAGTTCGACGTGAAGAACGCCAACGCAGAGGTCGCCACGAGCACGACCATCGCGCAGACCTTCGCCACGCAGGGTGTCGACCTCGTGCTCGGCGTTGCCACCCCGATGGCGCAGGCCGCCATGCAGAACATCACCGATGTTCCCGTGCTGTTTACCGCGGTCACCGACCCGGTCGCCGCCGATCTCGTCGAGTCGAACGAAGCCCCGGGCTCCAACGTGACCGGCACGAGCGACCTCACCCCGGTCGCCGACCAGATCGACCTCATCACCGAGATTCGCCCCGAGACGAAGAAGATCGGCATCGTTTACTCATCGGGCGAGGTGAACTCGCAGGTGCTCGTCGAGCTGGCCCGCGAGGCGGCCAAGACCCACGGCATCGAGATCGTCGAGGCCACCGTGACGAACGCCGGCGAGCTCAAGCAGGCCACCGAGTCACTGGGTGACGTTGACGCCATCTACACCCCAAGCGACAACCTCGTTATCTCGGGCATCGGCGCCATCGTCGGCGTCGCCGAGGAGCGCGGCATTCTGGTCGTCGGTGCCGACGCGGCACACGTCGAGGGCGGCGCAGTCGCCACCATCGGCATCGACTACGAGAAGCTGGGCAAGCAGACCGGCGAGATGGCCGTGCGCATCCTGAAGGATGGCGAAGACCCCGCCACGATGGCCGTCGAGACGTCGAATGAGCTGCAGCTCGTGCTCAACCTCGAGTCGGCCAAGCGCATCGGCGTCGAGCTCCCCGCTGAGCTCGTCGACCGCGCTGACAGCACGATCGAGTAACGACCGTGATCGGAGCTCTCGAACTCGGCCTCATCTATGGCGTGATGGCCCTCGGCGTCTACCTGACGTTTCGTATTCTCAACTTCCCCGACCTCACGGTCGACGGCAGTTTCACCACCGGAGCCGCCGTCTCGGCAGCCATGATCGTGAACGGTCAGAACCCGCTGCTGGCCACCCTCGCGGGGGCCGCAGCGGGGCTCATCGCGGGCGCCGTCACCGGCGTGCTACATACCAAGGGCAAGATCGATGGACTGCTCGCCGGCATTCTGACCATGATCGCGCTGTGGTCCATCAATTTGCGCATCATGGGCATGGCGAACGTGCCGCTCTTGCGCGAGGACACCCTCTTCACGCCACTGCGCGAGGCCGGCTGGATCGGCAAGACCTGGCTCGCGGTGCTTGTCATCGCGGTGGTGCTGCTCGCTCTGAAGCTGCTGGTCGACTGGTTCCTGTCGACCGACCTGGGGCTCGCGATTCAGGCCACCGGCAACAACGAGCAGATGATCCGCAGCTTCGGTGTCAATACCGACGGAATGAAGATCCTCACGCTCGCCCTGTCGAACGGTCTCGTCGCACTGGCGGGCGCCCTGGTGGCGCAGTACCAGGGGTTTGCTGACATCAGCATGGGCATCGGCCTGATCCTGATCGGCTTGGCCTCGGTGATCCTCGGCCAGGCGGTCCTCGGTCAGCGCAACATCTTCATGGCCAGCCTTGCGGTGCTCGTGGGATCGGTGCTCTACCGACTCATCATCTTCTTCGCACTGATCGCGGGCCTCAACCCGAACGACATGCGCGCGGTCACCGCGGTGCTCGTCGTGGCGGCCCTGCTGCTGCCGCGTTGGGGGTTCCTCAAGAAGATTCCCTCGCTCAATCAGCGCGGCAATCGAAAGCCCTCGCAGGATCCCCCCAGAGAACCGGACGTCTCCGCGACGACCGGCGTCAAGATTCCCGTTTAAGGAAGGTAGCTAGAGCATGCTCAACATCGATCACATCTCCAAGACCTTCTTCCCGGGCACCATCAATGAGCGCAAGGCCCTTGTCGACGTCAGCCTGCGGCTCGAGCAGGGTGACTTTGTCACCGTCATCGGCTCAAACGGCGCGGGCAAGTCCACGCTGCTCAACGCGGTGGCCGGTCGGTACATCGTGGATACCGGCGAGATCTCCATTGACAACAAACCGGTCACCAAGCTGCAGGAGTACCAGCGCGCCAGGTACGTCGGCCGGGTGTTCCAGGATCCGATGGCGGGCACCGCGCCCGACCTGACGATTGAGAAGAACCTGTCGCTCGCCCTGCTGCGCGGCAAGCACCGCGGGCTCAAGCGCGGCACCACCAAGGAGCGCCGCGAGCGCTTCGTCGAGGAGCTTCGGTCGCTCGAGCTGGGGCTCGAGAATCGGCTCACCGCCAAGGTGGGGCTGCTATCGGGCGGCCAGCGCCAGGCGCTCTCGCTGCTGATGTCGGGGTTCACCGAGCCCAGCATTCTACTGCTCGATGAGCACACGGCTGCGCTCGATCCGCAGCGCGCCGCCCTCGTCACCGATCTGACCGAGCGCATCGTGACAAGCGGCGGCCTCACCACCCTGATGGTGACGCACAACATGGAGCAGGCGCTGCGGTTGGGTAACCGGCTCATCATGATGCACGAGGGGCGCATCGTCTTCGAGGCGAACGCCGAACAGAAGCGCGAGCTCACCGTGCCGCTGCTGCTCGAGGAGTTCGCCAAGATCAAGGGCGCCCAGCTCGACGATCGCGCGCTGCTCGCCTAGCTAAGCCCACGCGTCACGCACCGATCCCGCGAAAGCCACCTCAGAAACCCGGGTTTCTGGGTGCGTTTCGCGGGATCCGTGCGTTGGGCGGGATCCGGATCACGCCTGCGGCGCCGCCCGGCCCGCGAGGCCCACTCCCGGGCACCGGGGCGCGCCACGCACTCTCCACGACCGAACTGAATAATATTGAGACTGAATACGAGGACGACTGTGGCGAACAACGAGGTGGAATTGCAGATCGATTCATTGGACGCTCGGCTCATTCAGCTGCTGAGCGCCGAGGCGGGCATCTCGATCGTCGAGTGCGCAAGGCGCCTGGGCGTCGCCCGCGCCACCGCGCAGAGCCGGCTCGACAAGCTGCGCAGCAAGGGCGTCATCGCCTCAGAGGCTCCCTCGATTGAGCCCGCGGCCCTCGGATACCCGCTGCGCACGTATTGCATCATCCAGGTGCGGCAGACCATCAGTCACGACGTGATCGCCGAGCGCCTCGCGCTCATCCCCGAGATGCTCGAGCTGCACACGATCACGGGTGACTTCGACATGATGGCCACCGTAGTGTCGCGGTCGACCGTCGATCTGCAGCGCGTGCTCGACCTGATCTCAAACACCGACGGCATTCTGCGGGTCTCGACGCGCCTCACCCTGGCGAGCCACTTCAGAAACCGGGTGCTTCCACTCGTGCAGCAGGCCTCTGAGCAGATTCCCTAGGCGGCTCACGCTCAGGATCACGAACCACCGCTTCTGCAAATCACTCTTGGGACCGGCGGCCGCGCTCAGGGCGCAGCGCCTACTTCGACGCGCGGCGCAGCTGCATCGCCCCGACGAACCCGAGCGCCAGGAACACGAGACCAACGAGCATCGAGAACCGCGTCGCATCGGTGAATCCTGACGCGAGCGCGTGCACAGCCGCATCCGTGTGTTCCCCGAGCTTGCTCGCGGCGCCCTCAGCGCGCAACTGCGTGATCGTGGTGCCCGCCGACTGCCGGGTGGCCGACGCCAGCTGATCGGCCTGCGCCGACGGCAGTCCCGCCCCCGCGAGCGCTGCCGGCAGCGTGAACGCGAGCGACACCGAGAGCGCAGCTCCGGCGACGGCCGTGCCGAGCGCCGAGCCGATCTGCCGCACCGTGCTCTGGGTCGCTGACCCCTGCCCCGAGACCTCGACGGGCACGTCGCGCAGCACGGTTCCCGTCAGCTGCGCCGACGCGAGCCCGAGCCCGAGGCCGTAAATCACGAGCGGGGCCGCTACGACCCAGCCCGAGCTGTCGGGCCTCAGCACGAGCGCGACACCGGCGACGCCGAGCACTTCGAGGCCGAGGCCGATCAACACGGTGCCGGGTGCGCCGAACTTGGCCGCCACGTGCCGGGCTGCGGCGCCCGACATGAACGCGCCTACCGCCATTCCCGCGAGCACGAGGCCCGCCCCCATGACGTCGAGGCCCAGCGCGTTCACCAGGTACAGCGGCAACACGAACACGATCGTGAACTCGCCGACCGCCACCATCGCGGCGGTCAGGTTGCCCCACGAGAACGTGCCGAACTTGAAGAGCCCGAGGTCGAGAATGGCCGAGCGTTGCACACGTTCACGGTGCCGCTCCCAGAACACGAACAGCGTGAGCGCGACCGCGGCGAGTGCGAAGGCGACCGGCACCGCCGACACGGGAGCCGACTCAGACCACTTCCACCCGAACACGGTGAGATCGGCCTTGGGCTTCCACCAGCCGAGATCCGGACCCTCGATCACCGCGAACACGAGCGCGCCAAAGCCGATCGCGCTCAGCAGCGCGCCGTCGACGTCCATACCGGGTCGGTCGGTCCCGCTCTTGGTCTCGCGCACCGTGAAGAGCGCCGCAATGAACACGAGCGCGCCGATCGGAATATTGACGAGGAAGATCCAGTGCCACGAGGCCCACTGCGTGAGCGCGCCACCCGCGAGCGGGCCGACGGCGGCGGCGCCCGAGATCACGGCGCCCCACACGCCAAACGCGGCCGCGCGGTACTTGCCGCGGAAGGTCGCGTTCACGGTCGACAGGGTCGACGGCATGATGAACGCGGCGCCCACGGCCTGCACGGCGCGCGCCGCGATGAGCGGTCCGGCGGCATCGGCCATGGCGGCGAGCACGCTACCGCCGACGAATACGACGATGCCGATGAGGAACAACAGCTTGCGTCCGAGCCGGTCAGATAGCTTGCCAGTCGATAGCAGCAGCGCCGCGAGCAGCACCGCATACAGGCTGTTGACCCACTGCGCATCGGTGAGGTCGAGGTGAATATCGGCGATGATATCGGGAAGCGCGACGCCCACGATGGTGCCGTCGAGCACGATCATGCCCAGGCCCGTGGAGAGCACGGCGAGCGATAGCCAATCGCGGCGACCGGGCGCGCGCGTATCCTTGGTCTGTTGATCCCGCGATGTCATGGCGCCCCGTCCCGTCGGTGTTGTCTCGCGTGACCGCCGTGGTCGCGCTAAATCAGCCCTGCGTCTTCGGCGACTCGGATCGCCCTCGACCTACTATCGACCTCTAATTTTCCAAATATATGCGACAAGTGACTCTTGATGGTCGCTTCTGACACGAACAGTTCGCGCGCGATCTCGCGGTTCGTCGCACCGGTCGCGGTAAGCCGCAGCACCTCGACCTCGCGCTCCGTGAGTTTGGGGAGCGGCTGCCGCATGCCACTGAGCACGCGGGCGGCCAGGTCGCCGGGCAAGAACAAGCCCCCTGTTGCGGCCCGTTCGATGCCCTCGATGATCGTCTCGGGCGCGACATCCTTGAGGAGGTAGCCCGCCGCCCCCGCCTCGATCGCACCAATCAGCTCGGCATCGCGGTCAAAGGTCGTGAGCATCAACACCGCGGGGGCCGGGGAAAGCGCGCGCAGCTGTTTGGTCGCTGCGATGCCATCAATGCCGGATCCCAGCCGCAGGTCACACAACACCACATCGGGCTGCAGCGATTGGGCGAGCAGTACGCCCTCCTCGCCCGTTGCGGCCTCTCCGACAACCTCGATACGTCCGGTGGCCTCGAGCACGGCTCGCAGGCCGCTGCGCACCACCGGGTGGTCGTCGATCAGCATCACGCGCACGCTCACTGGGCGGCTCCTTCGTTTGGCTCACCTGAAAGTGTAGGGCTGGCAGGGGCGTTGGTGTGGACGGTTGAGGCTAAAGCGGCTGGTGCGGCCAGGGGCAGGTATGCGCTGATGGCGCAGCCCTCCCCGATCGCGCTCTCGATGTCGAGCCCGCCCCCTAGGTCGTGCAGGCGTTCTCGCATGAGGCGCAGGCCGTAGCTCGCGCTGCCCGACGCGGCAGCCTCGGTCGGCCACCGTTCCGCCGCAAACCCGATTCCGTCGTCGCGCACGTCAAGCCGCACGCCGCCGCCCGCGGCCGACAGCGTGACATCGACGCGGGTTGCCTGGGCGTGCTGGCGCACATTCGCAAGCGCCGACTGCGCGACGCGCAGCAGCGCCACCTCAACGCCAACCGGCAGGTGCGGCAATGCCTCGTCAACATGCAGTTGTGCGCGGAGGGCCGACGAGTGATCGTGCGCAAACCGGCCGACCAGGCGCTCGAGCGCCTCCGAGAGCGCGCTGGCCTCGAGCTCAGCCGGGGTGAGCGCGGCAATGATGCGGCGCACATCGCCCAGACTCTCGCCCGCGAGCTGCTCGATGCGTTCGAGCGCGCCAGGCGCGGCATCGCTCGGGCCAGGCAATGCCGACGGAAGAGCCACGCCCCCGGGGCCGCCCGGGGGCGTGGGGGCCGATCCGGATCCCACCGCCTCGGGCCCGCGAGCAGCCGTCGCGCCCGAGGCCGCGTGGGCGATCAGCCTGATGGACGAGAGGCCCTGGGCCACCGTGTCGTGAATGTCCCGGGCGATGCGGGCGCGCTCGCCCATAGCCCCCGACTGCCGCTGGGCAAGAGCGAGCTCGCCCTGCAGCAGTTCGGCCTCGTGGCGGGCCTGGGTGAGGGAATCGACGAGCGCCTCACGCTCGGCCGCGTCGTGCAGCAGCTGCAGGTACCCCCGTGAGATGCCGAACGCGAAGATCCCCCCAATGAGGGGCCCGAAGATGTTGGCGTAGCTCGTGGTGCCGTGGTGCAACACCGGAGCGACCACGACGACCGCATACACGAGCGCCGAGAACCCCAGCGCCCACCACATCGGCAGCAGATGCCCCGCGAGCAGCCACAGCAGAAACGCGAGCCAGACGAACTCCGCTGACACCGCGACGGCGGCACCCCACACCGCCGCAAACCCAATGAGCCACCAGGTCGCGATCCAGCGTGGGCCGTTGGCCGGCAGCAGCGCACCGGCGGTGTGCCAGGCGAGCACAGCGGCGCCCGCAACGATCGCCGCCGCGACGTCAGTGCCGTCGCTCACCGCGCGCACCACCCCGATGGCGGTGAGCGCGAGCGCGATCACGTGCTGCCCGACGCGCATAGCGCGGGCCGTGCCCGATGCGGGGCCGAGCCGGCTTGCGCCCCGGGCCCCGGGAAGCGACGTCACCATGTCCATGCTCCTTATTCTGCGCTACTCGGCACCGACTGTGTGGTTTGTGCGGGCTATCGGGCTGCCGGGTTACCGGGCCGCGCCCGCGAGCTCGGGTGCCGGGGCGTCGTCGGGCTGGGTATCCCCTGCCGAGACGCCCGGTCGTGCGTCGTGCTTGCCGCCGCGGCCCGGCCACCAGATCTTGTCACCGAGCAGCCCGAAGATCGCGGGAACGATCACGGTGCGCACGACCAGCGTGTCAACAATCACGCCGAAGCCCACGATGAGACCCAGCTGGCCGAGGGTAACGAGGGGCAGCACGCCGAGCGCTGCGAAGACAGCGGCAAGCACGATGCCGGCGCTCGTGATGACGGCACCCGTGTGGGTGACCGCGCGCACCATGCCCTCGCGGGTACCGTGCTGCTCGGCCTCGGCGCGGGCCCGGTGCACGAGGAAGATCGTGTAGTCGATGCCGAGCGCGACGAGGAACAGAAACGCGAGCAGCGGCACCTGCAGGTCAAGCGCGTGCTGATCGAATACGACCCGACTGAGCCAGGCACCCGCCCCGATCGCGGCAGCGGCGCTCGCCACGTTCGTGAGCAGCAGCAGCACGGGGGCGACCAGCGAGCGGAGCAGTATCAGCAGCACGACGAAGCTCACCCCCAAGATCAGAGGCGCGATCACCAAGAAGTCGCGGTCGTTACCGGCGCGCGCGTCGACGTCGGTGGCAACGCCACCGCCCACGAGTGCGTCGGCACCCGGGACCGCATGGGCAATCTCACGCAGCTGCTCCACCTGCGCCAGCGCCTCGGGCGTTCCCGGAGCGTACTCGCCGGTCACCATGACCTTGGTCAGGGCCCCGTCGGCAGTTTCGCCGGCGGGATGCGCGCGCACCACACCGTCGACGTCCTTGACCGCGGCCACCACGTCGGGCGCCTGTGCCGAGTTGACGACGATCATCGTGGGCTGGGCCTCGCCCGCCGGGAAGTGCTGGGAGAGGGTCCCAAGGCCCGTCGCTGACTCCGACTGCACGCGGAACTTCTCGACCTGGTTGAGCCCCACCGTGGTGCCCGCGAGCCCCGTTGCCATGATGGCGAGCAGCAGCCCGCCCGCGACGAGGGCACGCACCGGGCGGCGCACGACGGCTGACGCGATCCGGTTCCACCCGCTCGCGCGCTTCGGGGCCTGACCCGGGCGCGGCACGAAGGGCCAGAACACGCGGCGTCCGCACACGGCGAGCAGCGGCGGCAGCGCGAACAGCACCGCAGCGAGGGCGATGACGAGGCCGAGCGCGGCCGAGAGGCCGAGGCCGCGGGTGCCGGGGATCACGGCGAACATGAGGGTCGCGAGCGACAGCACGACCGTGACGTTGGAGGCGAGGATCGCGGGGGCGGTGCCACGCCAGGCGGCGGCGAGGGCGTCTCGGTGATTGTCGGTAAGCAGCAGCTCCTCGCGGTAGCGCGAGATGAGGAGCAGCGCGTAGTTGGTACCCGCGCCGAACACGAGCACGCTGATGATGCCGGAGTCGAACTGCAAATCGAGGGCGCCACCGAGGGCATTCGTGGCGAGGCTGGCCAGGCGGTCAGAGAACGCGACCACCACAAGCGGGACGAGCCACAGCACCGGCGAGCGATAGGTCACGATGAGCAGGATCGCGACGATGAGGATCGTGACAGCGAGCAACGTGAAGTCGGCGCCCTCGAAGGAAGCGGCAACGTCGGCGCCAAACGCGGGACCACCCGTCACCTCCAGGGTCAGGCCACTGGGAGCGTTGTCGGCGATGGCGGCGCGCAGCTCCTTAATGGTGCCCGCAGTCTCGGTGTTGCTGTCGCCCGTGGTGAGGGGCACGACCATGATTCCGGCCATGCCGTCGTCACTTACGAGCGGGCCAGACGCGGCCTGATCGGGGCCCTGATCGCCCACCGCTGCTTCGAGCGTGGGGGTGAGGTCTGTGAGCGCCTGCTGGTCCTGTGCGTTCAGCTTGGCACCGTCATCGCGGGTAGCGACGACCAGCACGGGCTGCACGTCGGCGTTGGGGAACGTCGCGAGCAGGTCTTGCGCCTGCGCGGACTCAGAGTTCGGGGCCGCCTGGGCGTTGCCGCCGGGAGCCTCGAAACCCGAGAGCAGACCGAAGAGTGCGATCACGGCGACGAGCACCGCGACGAGCGAGATGCGCGCGCCGCGCTTTGAAGTGAGCGCGTGCGCTAGAGAACCAGATTTTGCCATGATTCCAGCAAAGCCGCTTTGGGGTGCTGCGGCATCGGGGACTTGGCTGGTCCTGGAGTCATCCTTTTGGTTGATACGGGCGGGGCAGGGCGCGTGATGCGGCACCGCTTGAAGCATCAATCCGGCGTAGAGCATCACCTTTCGTGCAGAAGTGGTGCTCTACGCCGGATTGGTGCGTTTCGCGCGCACGCATGCTCTCGGCCCGAAAGTCGGGTCGGGACCGCAGCCAACTGCTGCGCCGCAGCCGACGCATTCGTCTGGCGCAGACTATTGGGAAAGAGTGCACACAATCCACCAAGCTGCGTGGTACAGCGACTCAATGCAGTGACTACGCACACCAGCCCCACCCGACACCCAAGTACGCACATAACACTGCAGGTGTAGTTCGGGCAGTACGCACACGCTCCCCAACATCACGCACTCACGGCAATGGCTTCCTCGGGGAAAGTGCAGGATGATTGCACAGAACCGGCTAAGCTTTGTCACCGTACGACAGTCGTAGTGCTATTCAGGGGGCACCATGCCAAACAGGTCTGCGCGCTCGCGTGCTGTACTGATTTCCCAGCTCGTTGGGTATCTTGAGGTACCCGGAGGCACGCTGGCCATCGGTCCTACCGCGTCCGGCAGGTCACATGTGCTCGCTGCTGTGGCCGCAGCCCTCAGCAGCGTCGAAACACCGTACGTACTGATCCGATGCAGCGAGCACGTGGGCGAAGAAACGACCGATGCCGACCTCGCTCGAGATCTTCCGCCCGCCACCGTTCTGCTCATTGATGACTTCGAGCTGGCGAGCGAAGAGCTGCTGCGCTCGCTCGGCCAGCACTGGGCGGCCGGCGGAAGTTCGCTCTGCACCATCGCCGAGCAAACCACCGGCGACACCTATGACGCGGTGCTCATGCGCGCGCTCAACACCGGCCCGACCCTGCGGCGCACGCTCGAGTCGGCACGCCACGTGCAGATTCCTGCCCTCACTGACACCGAGGTGGCCGAGCTGATTCATGAGTCGAGCCCCCGCATGCTCGATTCAGCCAACATCTCCTCGATTCAAGCCCTCGCCTGGGGGCGGCCGGGCTGGGCGCTCGACCTCATGCAGATCTCACAGTCTGATCGCATCTCGGTCACGCCCTCACCGGCCATTTCGAGCGTGCGCCTCAGCGACTTTTCGCTGCCATACCTGCGTTCGGCCGAGGGACTCACGAGCGCCCTACCGCTCGAAGCCGTCGCTGGCGCCACCGTGCTGTCGGAGGTAGATCCCCTCACCCTCACGGGCGCGCGCGACCTGATCGGCGCGGTCGCGGTCGACACGCTGCTGCAGCACGCGGTACTGATTCAGACCAAATGCCGCACAGGGTTGTACAGCGTGCCAATCATCTACGCCGCGTCGCTTCCTCGCCTCTCGAGCGTCACAATCGACCCGATGCGCGAACGTGCCGCACTCCACTTGCTCGCGCAGGAGGAGCTGGGGCTCCCCCTCTCGACGAGCGACGCGTTCTTTTGCACGCGCGCCCTGCAGCGGCCCGACGCAGTGACCTCCCCTCAGGCGCACGAGGCGCAAGCCAGCCTCCTCCATCGCACCGCCGCTGACTTCATTGCTTTTGGTGAGGGCGGTGAGGCGCGCGCGCTGCTGCTGCGGGCGGGCACCGGATCCGGTGCTCTGAACCCGCTCCTCAAGGCGCGCACGGCTACCGTGTTGAGCTCGCCGCTTGCCGGGCTTGATGTGCTTATGAAGAACCGCCGGCCCGATGCCCAGACACCAACTGAGCGAAACCAGCTGCTCGGGGAGCTGTATCTGCAAGCCCGGTTGGCCGCAGAGGTGGGGCTCAGCACCGAGAATCCGCTCTACCCCCGGTCTGACTCCCTCGCCGGACCGGTGTCTCGCGCAGCACTCGAGGTGTTCACAATGTGGAACGACACCAGTTCCACCGACCTGGACACCGAACGACTGCACGAAATCTCGGTCACGCACGAGGTCCCCGAGATCGCTCTCGCTGCCGAGCTCCTGCTCGAGCTCGAGCTCGTGCGCAATGGCTTTCTCCCCCGCCGTGACCTCACGCTCGCTGACCTGACCTCGCGCATCGCGAATTCAACGATGCACTCCACGGTCGAGCTGCGTGACATCGTTGCGACGGTCGTGCTGGCCGAGGGCCTCATCGTGTTCTTCCTGGCGCAGCATGCGCGTTTGGGCGGGCAGCTGCGCGAGATCATCTCCCGCATGCCCGCGCCCCACCGCCACGTACTGTGGGCCAATCACCTCCTCGCGACGGCCGAGGCCCTCGCGTGTGGAGACCTCGACCGCGCGCAGCTCGAGTGGGGCCGGTTTGAGAAGCGTGTGCCCCGCTTTATCCCGGCCCGGTTGCAGATGACCATTTCGCACATTGGTGCCCGACTCCGTACCCCCGAGGCTCCGATCACCAGTACCTCGGCCGTGCACGAGCAGGTCTTCGCCTACTTTGCGGGCCAGTACGATCTGGTTTCACCGACGCAACAGCAGCTCGCGCCGATTGGCAGACGATCCCCCGGCATTGTCTCAAGCGTTGCTACTGAGTGGGTCCCCATGCTCACCCTGGCGCAGCGGCATCTGAAGGCCCAGGCCGACGATAACCCGGCCGAGCTTCTGCGCGTCGCCGCGGCGCTAGAGGAGCGGGAGCTCTGGGGGCCGGCGCTCACGGCCGTCAGCACGGCGCACGAAATCTTCACGCGCAGGCGGTCGAGCGCAAACATTGCTCGCTGTGATGAGATTCAGCTCCGGATCGCGGCCGCCGCCAAGGCGCGCTTGGCGTGGTTCACGCCGCCCAATCTGGCCACGAACCAGCGCACGGAGCTGACGCCGCGCGAGCTCGACGCCGCCAAGCTTGCGGCCGAGGGTCTCAGCAACAAGGAAATTGCCGAGCGCATGCAGTGCAGCGTGCGCACCGCGGAGTCCCACGTCGCCCGTGCTCGCGCAAAGCTCGGCGCACGCAATCGTCACGACCTGGCCGAGCGGCTCCGAGCTGCCGCCTAGAACTCCAAAAACACCGCGGGCTCCGGATCACAGAAGCGATCCGGAACCCGCGGTGCATTGAGGTCTTGTTATACCGCAGCCTGCGGCTGCGGTAGCTCGAGGTACCGCTCAATCGAGTCGTCGAACTCGGCAAGCCACGCGGTGTGGTGGCGCGCCGCCATCGTGCCAGTGATGACCGACGGGTAGACGCGGTCGCGATAGGTCAGGATATTCTCCTGCTTGTCTGCCTTCCAGGAGAGGAAGGTGCGCACGACCTCGTCGAGGTCGAACATGGGGTAGTCCGTCGCCTCAATGAGGTCGCGAATGTAGTCGGCCTGAAACTGGACCTGAGCCTCGCCGGTGTCGGCCGCCATGAAACGTTCGTGCCACGCTTGCGCGTGTGCGGCGCGATCCGTTGCGTTCGGCAACTCGGCGCGTCCCAGAATCAGGTCGCGCACGTACCAGGCCTGAGCATCAAACATATTGAACGTGAACCACTGGTCCTGCGCCCCCAGGTAGTACAGCTTGGGATTCTTCTGCCAGACCACGCCGCGGTACAGGCCCTCGGGGTAAAGGTTGTTCGGTGAATCAATATGCATGTCTCGCGACAGGAATGGGTAGTGGTGCAGGTAACCCGTGCACAGAATGACGGTGTCGAACTCGCGGGTCTGACCGTCAACGAAGGTGGCCACGCGGCCGTCGAATCCGACGATCTCAGGCACTTCCTCCATACCCTCCGGCCAGGCGAAGCCCTGGGGCTGTGAGCGGTAGCTCATCGTGACCTGCGCGGCACCCATCTTGTGCGCCTGCACGCCGATGTCTTCAGCCGAGTACGATCCTCCAATGAGCAACACCCGCTTGTCCTCGAGGCGCTCGGCGCCACGAAACTCGTGCGCGTGAATGACTTCACCGGGAAATGACTCCATCCCGGTGAAGTTGGGAACGTTCGGAAAGGCGAAGTGGCCGGTCGACACGATCACTTCGTCGAATGTCTCGCGCTTGGTCTCTTTCGAGCGCAGGTTGTCGACGATGAGCGTGAACTTCTCGGTCTCTTCGCTGTACTCAACCCAGCGCACGGCATGGGCGAAGCGAACACGGTCCTTCACGCCCGACTGCATGGCTCGGCCGTTGATGTAGTCCCACAGCACCTCGCGCGGAGGGTAAGACGAGATCGGCCGACCGAAGTGGTCGTCGAAGGTGTACTCTGCGAATTCGAGCGCTTCCTTGGGCCCGTTTGACCAGAGATTTCGGTACATGCTTGAGTGGACCGGCTCACCGTAGTGATCGGTGCCGGTGCGCCATGAGAAGTTCCACTGGCCGCCCCAGTCGTCCTGCTTCTCGTAGCAAATGATTTCAGGGTTCGTGTCCCCCTGGAGCTCCGCTGCCGCGAATGCTCGCAGGGCCGCCATTCCGCTGGGGCCCGCTCCGATGATCGCAATTCTCTTTTGCTGTTGCACATCAACCTTTCCGACCGAGGGGCTCTCCCCCAGCCATCAATATTCCGTTTTCAAGGACCCCCTGCCGCGCGCGCGTTGCCGAACGACACGACCTTCGTCGCCACACGGACAGAAAAGTCCACTTATTTACCATCGCAGATAAGCAGCAATAGTCAAGTTGGGGATGTTTTTGTAAAATTCGATAATTTTTTGCGGCTTGGGTGCCGCGGTACTGACCCCTCACTGCACCGTTAACCTCGTGACCGCGTACCGCACCGCTCGCCACACCCTGCGCCTGCACCTTTTGTGCCCCTTGTCGAGGCCTTGTCGGCCCGCAGACGCTGCCCTAAAATCGCCGCATTGGAGCCCGGATCTCCCCCAGGAGAATCCCCCATTCCCCCATCTCCGCGCCCCGCCTCCGAGCTCCGCATCGGTGCGCACAAAGGACCCAATCATGGCAACCAACACTGCTGATGCCCTCCGCTCGCATGCCTCCGGCGAGGTGTTCGCGCCCCCTGACCCCGGCTTCGCCGAGGCCCACGCGGGTTTCAATCTGGCCGAGCAGCACCAGCCCGACCTCGTACTTCGGGCCACCAACGAAGCTGACGTCGCCGCGGCCGTCAAGCTCGGCGCGACCTCGGGCCTCCCGGTGCGCGCGCAGGCCACTGGCCACGGCATCGGCATTCCCATGCCCCGCGGCATCCTGGTCTCGACGGCAGGCATGCGGTCGGTCCACATCAACCCGGCCCGGCGCACCGCGACTGTCGGCGCCGGGACCCAGTGGCACGAGGTCATCAACGCCGCGGCCCAACACGGCCTCGCCCCGCTCAGCGGGTCATCTCCGACCGTCGGCATCGTGGGGTACACGCTCGGCGGCGGTATGGGGCCCATGGCCCGCACCTTCGGGTTTGCCTCCGACCGTGTGCGTCGCCTGCGCATGATCGATGCCACTGGCCGAACCGTTGAGATCGACGCCGAACGCGAGCCCGACCTGTTCTGGGCCCTTCGCGGCGGCAAGCCCTGGGTGGGAATCGTCACCGAGACTGAGTTCGAGCTCGTCGAGGTGCCCACCTACTACGGCGGGTCGATCTTCTTTGCGGGCGATCACGCCGAACGGGTGCTCCACGCGTTCGCCCAGTGGGCCCCCACCGTCCCCGATGCGGTGAGCACCTCGATCACACTGCTGCGCCTCCCCGATCTCCCCATTTTTCCCGAGCCCCTGCGGGGTCGGCTCTCGGTGCACCTGCGGTACGTACACATCGGTGATCCGGCGCAGGGAGCCGAATGGCTGGCCCCGATGCGGGCCGCAGCGACCCCGGTCCTAGACCTCGTCGCGGTCACCCCCGCCGTCGCCATCGGTTCGGTGCATCAGGATCCCACCGAGCCCATGCCCGCCCGCGATGACAGCATTCGGCTGCGCGAGCTCACGCCGGCGACGGTCGACTCGCTGCTCGAGGCGGCGGGCCCCGGAGTCGATACGCCGCTGATCATGGCCGAGGTGCGGATGATGGGTGGCGCACTCGCGCAGGCTGGCACCCACGACTCTGCGGTGGGCGGGCGCGACGGTGCGTTCAATGTCTGCGTCATCGGCCCGTATCCGCCGCCGCTGCGCGAGGCCGTCGACGCGGCGAGCGCCGCGACGCTCGGGGCCCTACAGCCCTGGGCGCTCACCGGCTCACTCATCAATTTCCAGGGCTATGCCCTCGCCCCGGATCAGGTGCGCGCGGCTTGGTCACCCGAGGTGCGCGGGCGGCTCGATGCGATCGAGCGCTCCTGGGATCCGGATCACCTGTTCCAGACCGCCTTCTCGCACGCGCGTGGCGACTAGCCGGGTAGCTCAGCCGCCGAGCAGCAGCTCGCGGGCGTGCGTGTACTTGGCGGCGAGCCGCTCGCGCGTGGGCTCATCGAGCTGCACGGTGCGAGTGGGGTCGGTGTTGTCGTCGATGTCAGCAAGTTTCACGTGCAACGCGATGGGGTCGCGCCGGATCACGCGGTAGTAGTCATCTGGTGCGACCCCGTGTCGGCGCGTGAGCAGGATCACCGCATCGACCACGGCGTCGGGAATCCCGGCATCACGCAGGTCATCGGGCAAGATGTCGCAGTCCTCGACAGTGTCGTGCAACCACGCCGCGGCGTGCTCGAACGGTGCGGCATGCGGGTCGAACCGGGCGGCGACGCGTCGCGGGTGCTCGATGTAGTCGTCGCCGTTCTTGTCGGCCTGGCCGCGGTGCAGGATCGTCGCGATTGCCTCGGCCCGTGCGGCGAGTGCAATCGCTGCGTCGTGCTCGAGCGGCGCGTGGGTCGTCATCGCCCCATCTTCGCACGTGCTCATCATCCCCTTGGCGTCCACAACACAATCGAGTTGTAAGAATTTGTGGTTTGGAGGCCCAGAATCCACAAGTTTGCCCAAGTCGATTGCCCGGCGGCCCCTTCCGCCCACGACACATCGGCGACAATAGAACCATGACTGAATCGAACACCGAGCTTCCCGACGACGCCCTCGAGTTTGCGCACCGCCTGTTCGATGGCGCCCGCACGGGCGATACCGCGCTCGTCACCAGCGCGATCGACCAGGGCGTTCCCCTTGAGCTCACCGACGAGAAGGGCAACACATTTCTGATGCTCTCCTCGTACCATGGCCACACGAGCCTGGTGGCAGAGCTGATTCAGCGCGGCGCCGACGTCAATCGCCCCAATGATCGCGGGCAAACGCCCGTCGCGGGCGCGGTGTTTAAACGCCACAACGAGATCGTGAGGCTCCTACTCACCGCGGGCGCAGACATCAACGCCGGCGTCCCATCCGCCCGTGCGGCCGCCAACATGTTTGGCATCGATCTGACTGAACTCATGAACGGCGACACCGACCTGTAGCCGGGTGCCTACGCCGCTTCGAGCGCCCGCTCCGAAACGATCATCGCGCGCACCACGTCGCGACCGGCCCGGTTCGCCCCGATTGTCGACTGCGAGGCTCCGTACCCAATCACGAACAGGCGTGGCTCATCGAGCGAGCGACCCGCCGCGACCCGGATCCCGCCATGGGGCGTGCGCAACCCCAGCGGTGACAGGTGCGAGAGCTCCGCACGAAACCCGGTCGCCCAGAGGATCACATGGGCGCGCTCAAATGAGCCATCCGGCATGCGCACGCCGCCCGGTTCAATGCGGGTGAACATGGGGTGGCGCACGAGCACACCGCGCTCGTCGGCCCGCTCAACCCACGGCGCACGAAACATGCCGGTCACCGAGGCCACGCTCTGCGGGGCGAACCCCTGTCGGGTGCGTTCCTCCACGCGGGCGAGCGATTCAACAATCTGGCCCTGCGCGAAGAGGTCCTCCCACACGACCTCCCTGCGGGTCACCCACAGGGTGTCGGCGTGCCGCGAGATCTCCTCGAGCTGCTGCGTCGCCGAGATACCAGCGCCCACGATCACGACGCGCTGGCCCGCGAATTCCGCGGCAGAAACGTAGTCTCGCGTGTGCAGCTGCCGCCCGCGAAAGGTCTCGCGGCCAGCCACGTGCGGCCAGTACGGCCGGTTCCAGGTACCCGTCGCATTGATGACGTACCGAGCCAGCCAGGTACCCGCGTCGGTCTCGACACTAAGCCCGACGGCAGCATCGGAGGCCCGGCTCACCGCCTGCACCCGCACGGGGCGCCGGATCTCGAGCCCCATGCGCGCTTCGTACTCACCGAAGTAGGCGGGCAGTACGTACCGGCTACTCCCCCGCGGATCGGCGGCTGGCACCCGCATGCCGGGGAGCTCGTGAATACCGTTCACGGTCGCCATCTTGAGCGACTCCCAGCGGTGCCGCCACGCGCCACCGGGCCCCGCTTCTCCGTCGAGCACGACGTAACTCTGGTCGCCGGGTTGCGCGCGCGAAGCGGGCACGAACCCGCGATGCTGAATATGGTAGGCCGCCGAGAGCCCGGCCTGGCCGGCCCCGATCACGAGAACATCGACTGGCTGCATGTTCCCTTCAACCGTGGCCTGCACCCCGGCATTCCCCGGGTTCGCCCGCGGCCAAAATCGCGCATCGATCTGGGGCTAGGCCCGAATCGCCTCGGCAATCGGGACCTCGCCATCATTGAACCGGATCGTGCGGTGAATCGTCGTCGCATCATTCAGCACCGCGGCGATCACGCGGGCGACCGTTTCACGGGAAACATGGCCCGACGCTTCGGCGTGCACGTCGATGCCGCCGGTCGAGGGTTCGAGGGTGAGCGAGCTCGGCCCGAGCACCGTCCAGTCGAGACTCGATGCGCGCAGGTGCTCGTCGGCGGCCGCCTTTGCCTCGGCGTACGTCCAAAACGAGTGCGCCGAATCGATCCCGTGCTCCTTCGACGAGCCAAAGTACGACACCATCACGTAGCGCTGCACCCCGGCCCGCGCGGCCGCATCCATGGTGCGTATCGCGGCGTCGCGGTCGACCGAGAGGGTGCGCGCGGGGTTGCCGCCACCCGCTCCGGCAGACCACACCACGGCGTCGTGGCCGGCGATCAGTTCGGCGAGGGCGGCCTCGTCAAGTGCCTCGACGTCTGCGACCAGCGGCGTCGCGCCGGTCACCCGCACAGCGTCGGCGTGATCCGGATTTCGAATGATCGCCGTCACCTCATGGCCGCGCTGTGTCAGCAGCGGCTCCGTGAGCATCGCGATTTTGCCGTGGCCACCAAAGAGAATCACCCGAGTCATACCCGCAGCGTAGCCCCGCAAACACAAAATCCCCGCCACGAAGCTGGGGGACGCTTCGTGGCGGGGATCTCACGGCCCGAGGGCCGTTCAGTTGTGTCGAGCTTAGGCCGCGACGAGTGCGCCCTCGCGCACCTGCTTCATCGCGTTGGTCCACACGACGAGCTGATCGAACATGGGCTCGACCGAGGCGGCCTGCAGCTCGGTGGGCTTGAAGGTCGAGAAGTTCTCGAAGTCGGTGAAGAGCGAGAACATGCCCTGCTTCTGCACGTGTGCGATCTGCAGCTCCGAGAGGATGCCACGCAGGTGCTCGACGGCACGCACGCCGAAGGCCGAGCCGTAGCCGACGATGCCGGCTGCCTTGTTGGCCCACTCGTTGTTCAGGTAGCTGATCGCGTTGGCGAGCGCCGGCGGCACCGAGTGGTTGTACTCGCCGGTGATGAAGATGAAGCCGTCGAACTCTGCGATCTTCGCAGCCCAGGCCTGCGTGTGCTCCTGAGCGTACTGGCCGTAAGCGGCGGGCATGGCCTCATCGAGCACGGGCAGGTTGTAATCGGCGATGTCGACGAGTTCGTACTCGGCGTCGCCGCGCTCGACAACGCGATCAAACACCCACTCGGCCAGGCCGTAGTTGATGCGGCCGGGGCGGGTGGAACCGGTGATGATGGCGATCTTGGTCACGATACTCCTGTAGTTGTATGGCCCCAGTCACTGGGGAAGTTCATGAAGCGAAAGCACATCAATGCGAACGCATGTAAATATCTTCACACACGATTCGCTTCCACGCAAGCTATTTTCTGGATTACTATTGAACTAGGATTTTCGCTGCCCTCGCGGGCATCTCAAGGAGCACTCATGAATGACCCAGCCGCAACGAGCATCGATGACGCGACGGCAATCGAGCTCTGGGGGCGCGTGATTCACGGCTTCATGGCAACCAACCGTGGCCTGCACGCCCACCTCAAAGCGCAGTTTGATCTCACCGAGGCCGAGGTCGAAACCATGCTGAGCCTGTTTCGCTGCCCGGATCACCGATCGCGCCACAACTCGCTCGCCAAGGGTGCAGGCTTCTCAACGGGCGGCTTCACCAAGATCGCCGACAAGCTCACCGAGCGTGGCCTCACTGAGCGCGCGGCGTGTGCCGAGGACCGGCGCGTGTCCTACCTCGCACTCACCAGCGAGGGCCTTGAGCTCGCCTCGCGGTTGACCTCGGTCGCAGCCCAGCTCAACCGCGAGCGGTTTATCGATGTCCTCGGCCTTGAGCGCGCACAGCTCGTCGCCGATGCCATGACGGAGCTCTACCGGGCCCACACCTCCCGCTAGTTGCCACTAGGGCGTGTCTGTTAATTGATTCTTAAGGAAGCTGGGATCGTGGAACCATGTCACGATTCCAGCTTCTATCTGATGAGCAATGGGCTCTAATCTCCGATTTGATGCCAGGCCCGACCGGGAAGAAGGGCCGCCCCTTCGCTGATGCCCGGTTGATGATCGAGGCGATTATCTATCGGTACCGGTGCGGAATCGCGTGGCGCGATCTGCCCGAAACCTTCGGGCCATGGCAAACAGTGTGGCAGTGGCACCACCGGATGGCGAAGGATGGTACTTGGGGCCATGTACAGGCTCGACTACACGAGTATGCCGACCGTGCAGGGATGGTCGATTGGGATGTGTCAGTGGACTCCACGATTGCTCGCGCACACCAGCACGCGACGAACGTCACCCGCCTAAAAAAGGGCTTCGTCGAATTACAAGAATCTGCTGACCGAGCCGCCTGATCACGCGATTGGCCGCTCCAGAGGCGGCCTCTCGACGAAAACTCATCAGCTCGTCGACGGGCATGGTTTACCGTTGGTGACGATCTGCACGGCCGGGCAGGATGGTGATGCGCCCTTGTTCATTCCGTTGATGGAACAGCTGCAGGTTGGTCGCCGCACCCGTCCAGTTGCGGCGTTGGGTGACAAGGCGTACTCGTCGCGTGGGAACCGAGCGTATCTGCGTCAGCGTGGCATTGAGGCGGTAATTGCTGAGCCTCGTGATCAGCAAGGGCATCGGAAACGACGGGGTTCACGGGGTGGTCGGCCGCCGAAGTTTGATGCGGATAAGTATCGAGGCAGGAACGTGATCGAGCGTGGTTACTGCCGGTTGAAGCAGTGGCGTGGGCTTGCGACCCGGTATGACAAGCTCGCGGTTGTGTACCGGGCCGCGGTAGTGCTCAACGGGGTGATCGCTTGGCTCAAACATTTAACAGACACGCCCTAGTTGTCGCCGGGTGCCGCCCCGCGCTCTTCGCTGCGCGCCCGCACGTCGAGAATGATGGCCGAGAAATCGAGTCCGTCCCCCGAACCGTCAGTAAAGGCTCGGTACAGCGCGCTCGCGAGCCGTCCAACCTGCGCGTCAACCCCCACGTGATCGAGTGCAGCCTCAGCCAGCCCGAGGTCCTTCGCCATGAGGGCTGTCGAGAACCCCGGGGCGTAGTGATGATTTGCGGGGCTCCCTGGCACCGGCCCGGGCACCGGGCAGTTTGCGGTGAGTGACCAGCACTGCCCCGATGCGTTCGATGCCACATCGAACAGCGCCTCGTGAGAAAGCCCGAGCTGCTCGCCGAGCACAAACGCCTCACTCACCGCGATCATTGAAGCGCCGAGAATCAGGTTGTTGCACACCTTTGCCGCCTGCCCGAGCCCCGACCCACCGCAGTGCACGATGCGCTGCCCCATGGCCTCAAGCACTGGCAGTGCCGCGGCAAAGTCCTCGTCGGAACCTCCCACCATGAACGCGAGCGTTGCAGCCTCTGCCCCCACCACGCCACCCGATACAGGCGCATCAATACCCCGGTGCCCGGCCGCCAGCACGAGCGCGTGCGCCGCTTGCGCGTCCTCAACCGAAATCGTCGACGACTCAATAAACAGCGAATTCGGGGGCGCCGCCTCAAGAATTCCTGCAGCGTAGAGCGCAAGGACACTACTGCCCGTCTGCAATACGGTCAGCACCACTTCGGCACCGATCACAGCCTCCTGCGCCGACACCGCAGCCCGCACCCCGCGAGCGTGAGCTGCCTCCAGCGCTGCTGGCACCAGATCAAAACCTGTCACCTCATGCCCGGCCAGCACGAGGTTCGCGGCCATCGGCCCGCCCATATGCCCCAGCCCGATCACGGCAATGTTCGTCATGACACGCTCCCTTCGTCAGGTGAGCGTCGCCCTCAAGGCCAGACCGTGAGCGCCATCGCTCAAACTACCTTCATGGTACCTAGCGGGCTCGTCCCTGACCAGGGCCGGTCGGGCTTCTCCCCTCGCACGGCGGTACACTCGCAGTCATGAGCGAAGCCGAACGCCCCAGCAACTCCGCCAACTCCGATGCCGTGCAGGTCGACTTCGGCGGCGCCGAGCTACTGCAAGATCTGCAGCCCCTCTGGGAGGAACTGTTTGCACACCAGTTCTCGGGTGAGGCGGCCGGTCTCCCCGTGCAACAGCAACCTGACAGCTGGCCCCTCCGTCTCGCCCACTACGAGCGCATCTTCGACAGGCAGCCCGCGTTTGTAATCCTCGCGCGCCAGGGCAAGAAGGCCGTCGGTTACGCCCTCGCCTACGCCGACGAGCCCATCGAGGGGGCCGGCGATGGCCCGGTCGTGACGATCGAGTCGCTGATTGTTGTGCCCGAAATGCGCGGGCAGGGGCTGGGCGGCTGGCTCCTCGAAGAAGCCGAGGCCGAGGGTATCGACCAGTGGGGGGCCGAGGTCAGCGCGCTCGAAGTTCCTGCGAACGACCCCGCCGCCGCCGAATTTTATGGTCGCTTCGGATTCGTTGAACGCGGCGAGACCTGGATGCGCCCAGCCCCGCAGGGCGAGGCAGTGGGCACACAGCACATCGATGATGACCGGCTCGGTGACCTGCTCGACGAAGGGTCAGAACTGTTTGCGCTTGGCGTGGAGGAGGGACCCGACAACATTTGGTTGTCCTCCGAGGTGCTGACGCTCTGCCAGCCCGAGCCCGGCTACCCGGCAGACCCTGCCGCCCTCGAGGCCGTGCTCGCACCCTTCGCTGAAGCCGGGGCATCGTCAGTGCTTGTGGCGCTCGACGATTCGTCGGATTCAAACTGGGGCGAAGCACTCACGAGCCTTGGATTCCATCGGGTGCTGCGTCTCGTGACTCGCCCGCTCGTCATCGACTAGTCGGGGCACGTTCCCGCTTTACACACCGGATCCCCGCGCTCGACTCGAGCGCGGGGATCCGGTGTGTAGGGCCGACCGCAGTGGGCGCCCACGCGGTCAGTACCTAAAGGTTGCCAAGCCTCTGCTCTCGGTCTCGCCGAGCGTACGAAGCGCTCCCGAGCTCTTGAGTGTGCCCACCAGGGCACGGTTGGCGAGCGCCTGCACGTCCTCGCCCACGAACTGGGTGTGGTCGCGGGGCAAGAAAAGCGTTTCCACCCGGCCCCCCTCGGCAGCATTCGCGATTTCAGCGATATCGAACGAGCCCTTGCCGGCGTGCGCGACCGACCGCGCGTGATCTTCTTCTTCGGCCTCGTGCGCGGACTCGTGGGCATTCACAAGTCGCCAGGCTGCCGAACGCAACTGATCCGGCAGCAGGTGCTCTGGATTACCCGCGATTGCCTCGTCAAAGATTGCCGGATATGTGCAGGCCTGCTTGAAGATCGGCAGGTACTCATTTACCGCCGCGAGCACAAGCAGTTGCGACCGGGCTGTGCCCAACCGCCCCCCTACCGCATGCCCGACCGCGCGAATGTACTTCTCAAGCAGGGTGCGGTTGATGTCACCCTCGGTGCCCTGAAAGCTTGCGGTGCCGTGGGTTCCGGCAGACCCTGCCCGGACGTCGACAACTCGCTCGGGCAGTTCGTCGATAACATCATCAAACGAGGCCGGAATGTTTTCGAGCGGCAGCTCTTCAATGACATTTCTCGTCGTATCAAACAGGCGCACCGCGTTCTTAGCGAGGGCCAACACATACAGCTTTCGGTCGCTCGCGAGCACAGGGGCGAGCGGCAGCATGTCGAAGCTTTCGCCGATCGTGAGGCTGGCGGGCAGTTCGACCGGCACGCGGGTCGCCTGGAAGAAACCGTCCGCGACAAATACGACCAGGCTGCGACTCTGCAACCTCCAGTACGACGAGTCATCGAGCAATTCAACAGCGGGTGCGAGCAGCCGTGAGACCTCAGCTTCAGTCTGACCCTCCGCGACGAGACTGTTCTTCGCATCACGCAGCTGGTTCTTCAGCGTTATGACCGAGAGGGAGTCGGTACTGCCGGTAACGTCAGTCGGAACAATGATGGTGACCTTGGTTCCAACAACCTGCTGCTGGTCAAGGACGCGGCTAAAGTCCAGGGAGTCAACGGTTCCTTGAGAATGGCGTTCCATTAATCTGTGTCCTACTCTGGCGCCTCGCGCCGCTCGGTGTTCAGAATCGATCGCAATTGCTCGAAACCATATCAACTACGGTCGATTCTGAACACCCCTGGGCTATGCACGAGTGACCACCGAATCCGCCCCGGGGCGGCCGCCGCTAGCCGTTGAACTCGGCGGGGGTCGGGCCGATTCGGCCCGCCGCGCCAGGCAGCTCCAGCGCGGTGATCGCCGCGATATCGGTGTCCCCCAACTCGAAGCTAAACACGTCAAGGTTCTGGGCGATGCGCGCCGGGGTCACCGACTTGGGAATTACGATGCGGCCCTGCTGCAGGTGCCAACGCAGGATCACCTGTGCCGGGGTGCGCTCGAGCTTGTCGGCGAGGGACACGACGACGGGGTTGGCGAGCATCGATCCCTGCGCGAGCGGACTCCACGCCTCGGTCGCGACGCCATGGGCCCGGTTCCAGGCGACGGTGTCCGCCTGCTGCAGGCCCGGGTGCAGCTCGATCTGGTTCACTGCGGGTACGGTACCCCCGAGTGCCACGAGGCGGTCCAGGTGCTCGGGCAGAAAGTTGGAGACGCCGATCGAGCGGCTGCGGCCCGACGCTTTGATCTCCTCGAAGGCGGTCCAGGTGTCGAGGTAGCGATCATTTGCGGGTGCCGGCCAGTGAATGAGGTATAGGTCGAGCCATTCGAGCCCCAGCTTTTCAAGGCTGGATTCGAAACCTGCCGCGGTGCCCGCGCCCTGATCCGTGTTCCACAGCTTGCTCGTAATGAACAACTCTTCGCGGGCAATGCCCGATGCGGCGATGGCATGCCCGACGCCCTCTTCGTTGCCGTAAATTGCAGCGGTGTCGATGCTGCGGTAGCCGGCCTCGAGCGCGGCCGATACTGCGGCCTCGGTCTCGTCATTGGGGACCTGAAATACGCCGAAACCGATCTGGGGAATCTCGGCTCCGCTGTTCAGAGTGATGGTGGGGACTACTGGGTTCGTTGACACGATGAGTCTTCTTTCTGGAGGGTACTGACGTGAAATTGTGTTGTGGATTAGCTGGAGATCGAGGCGGCAGCGGGCCCGGTCGCATGCACGAGTTCCGGATCAGTGGGCGCGGGCGCCCCTTTGCGCGCCGCACGCCCGGCTCGGGCAAATTCTCCGCCGGGCACGAATAGGGCAACACCCAGGACAGCGAGCCCTACGACCGTGATCGCGGCGCCCGCCCAGAGCGGTGAGGTGAATCCGAGACCCGCGGCGAGCGCAAGCCCGCCACCCCAAGCCCCCAGAGCGTTCCCGAGGTTGAAAGCGGCGATGTTGGCACCCGAGGCCAGCGTCGGCGCTACTTCTGCATGGGCCATGACTCGCATTTGCAACCCGGGCACCGTCGCGAACCCGAAGGCACCCATCAGCAGTAGGCTCACGATTGCCATGGTCTGGTTCCCCGCAGTCAACGCAAACACGGCCAGGATGGCGGTGAGTACAAGCAGCAGCACTACGAGCGTGAGACCCAGGTTCTTGTCGGCTGCCTTACCCCCGACCCAGTTGCCCACGAATAGCCCCAGCCCAAACAGGATCAGCAGCCACGGAACGGCCGAGCTAGCGAAGCCGCTCACCTCAGTCAGTGTGAAGGCGATGTAGGTAAAGCCTCCGAACATTCCGCCGTACCCCAGCACTGTGATGGCGATCGAGAGCCACACCTGGACGCTCCGGAACGCTGCGAACTCCCGTCGCAGCAGGGCCGGCTCCGCGTCGGTATCGCGACCGATGCCGGCTGGCACAAGGAGCACGATTCCAACGAAGGCGATCACGCCGATAATGGTGATCGCCCAGAACGTTGAGCGCCACCCCGCTGACTGGCCCAGCAGGGTGCCAAACGGAACACCCAGCACATTGGCGACGGTGAGGCCCCCAAACATGAGCGAGATAGCGGCGGCGCGCCTGTTCGGCCTAACGATCTGGGCCGCGACCACTGCCCCGATTCCAAAGAACGCACCGTGGCACAGTGCGGCCACGATCCGGCCCAACATCATGGTGCCGTAGTCGGGAGCCAGTGCCGAGATCATGTTGCCGAGAATGAAGAGGATCATTAGCCCGAGCAGTGCTCGTTTGCGATCCATGCGTGTGAGCAGGGCGGTGAGCGCGATCGCGCCGACCGCGACGCTCAGCGCGTAGCCTGAAATGAGGTAGCCCGCGACGGTCTCGGTCACCGCGAAGTCTGCCGCCACTTCGGGCAACAGCCCCATGATGACGAACTCAGTGAGTCCGATGCCGAACCCGCCGATGGCGAGCGCGTAGTTACGCCCGGGATCGATCCGGGTCAACTACGGCCGCGAGCTAGCTCCGCGGAAACCGTTTGCGCAGCGCGTCAATGCTCTGCTGCGCGGCCCGCCGCACCTCAACCTCGGGGTCCTTGAGCAGCGGGCGAAGGTCCTCGACATTGTCGAGCTTGCCGACGGCGCCCAGTGCACGAGCCACTGCGATGCGTACGCGCGGAGTCTCGTCCACGAGCAGCTCGACGAGCTCGGTCGAGGCGGGAAGGTCGCGGGCCACAATCACGCGGGCCGCCATCTCACGCACGCGCCAGGCGGTGTTGTGCAGCGCGTTGACAACGGCGGGAGTCGCCTTTGCATCCCACACGTAGAGCAGAGCACGCAGGCCCCACAGCTCGGGCCAGTACAGCACCGGCGCACCGTCAAGAATGCCCTGCGCATGCTCGCCCCCCACGAAGAGCAAGAAGTCGTCACCCTCGTTGTTTCCGTCTAGGAGCGACAGCGCACGATCGATCACTTCGGCCTCGCCGTAGAACTTCACGGCGACCTCCATTCTCAGTTTCGGCGCAATACCGACGGGAATGGGAGGGAGAGATGAGTCTGCAGCTGATTGGTAAGGCACCCCCTTAGCCTAGGCGCTCCACCTGTGCGCGGCAGCCTCGACATCGAAGGCAGAGCACCGTCGGTGACTGTCTCATTCACCCCTGTGCCACCCTCGGCGAATGCGACGGCAATCGCCGCCGCCAGCGGCGCGAGTGACAACCTGGTCAACACCGGATCGCCCGAAGAAAGTCCACGTGTCTATATCTTGCTACTACTGGGTTTCTGGCGAGCTGCGCTAGGCCTGAAGCCGCGTCACCCGGCCGCGCACAGCTAGGGCTCATGGGCAGGCGGTCGATCTCCACACGCTAGACCTTGACCCTAGAGTCGTTGAGGATGCAGCTGCCGGGCACTAGTCAGACGTCGACTGCATAACTGACCCTTGCCAACCAGCACCGCGAAAGGAACGAGCCTTCTCCGCGAAATCCGCCTTAGACCGAACCGCACCAACTCGCGTACCATCCTCGACACTGAGCATCGATTTGAGCATAACCTGGCTCACCTGAAGCAGCTTCTGGTAGCGAGCGCGCGACCGTTCATCCGCTTCCATGTTCTCGGGCCAGTAGTCTATGTCCATCCACTCATGCCTGTTGTACAGGTGATAAATTGGGATACTTTTGGGCGCCTCTACACGATATCCGTGCGTGAACAGTCGAATTGAGTGGGCGGTTTCATCTCCGACGAAGATGTACTCGTGATTCGGAACTCCTATCGAAACCGCACCAGCAGCAAACTGAAATCCCCCGGCAACAAACAGCGATTCACCGCATCGGCAACCGTCGATATCAGTTCGCAACAGCGGTGCGCCGTGTTCAGTCAAACCATCTACAACAATTCGGTGCGGCAACACGTCTTGAACGAATTCATGGCCATCTCGAAATCCATATATCGCCGGATAGCAAGAAAGAACAACTTTCGGGTCCTTTCGAGACTCCCAATCTGCAACGAGCGTAGTGTCCCATCCCTGTTGGAACCTCATGTGTGAGTCAAGCTGAAGACTAAACGTCTCCCCGCTCCACATTTGGTCGCAGAGCCTCCTCGCCCACCCGAGCCCGAGCGAGTGACTCCACGCCACCTCATGGATATTGAAATTTGGGTTTCCACGCACCGAGTCAAGTTGATGTGCAGTCTCTGGACCAACCTGATTCACGATTGCAAACCTCAGACGCGAGGGAAACTCGGCCCTTGAGAGCGCAGCCTGCAAGGTTGGAACGAGTTCCGTATCTCGGTAGGCAGCGAACTTCAGCAGAATCGTAGCGCTTTGCTGCGAGTCCACACGCCTAGGGTGTGAAGGTTGCAGGCTCAACAGGATTCCGGCGGTTAAAACGCGCAAACACGAGGAGGAGGCCCGCTCCAGAAAGCGCGGACGCCAGCAGCATCTTCCACCAGGCCGATGTGGAAGCACCCGTATTCGCGAGCACAATCGGGGCTTAAGGAGTCTGTTTCGGCACTTCACTGGTCGGCGGGACTGGCGGAACTTCATCAACGGGCGGGACCGGCGGCACCTCATCAACGGGCGGAACCGTGGGGTCCTCTGCATCACCCAGCGTGATCGACGAATTGGCACATATTTCTGGGCCTACTCGAGTGCCCGACCAGTCAGTGTAGAACTGCTCGACATCGGCAGGCCAGACAGTGGGGCCGCCCTGGAAATAGACAATTTGCTCGCCTTGATCGAACAGGTCTCGGAACGGGCTCCTGGTATACCGCATCGGGTTGGTTCGAGTCGCTGTTCCACACGTCTCAGAAACAACGCTGCCGTCAGCTTCGACATCCAGGAGCACCTCGTATGTGAAAGCAGAGGTCCCGCTCGCACCAATCACCCCCGAGGCCACCAGCGAATTGTTATTGAGCAGGAGACTCGGGCCGACGGTGTCCCCGCTTTCCCACGCAAAACCGAGCAGCGTTGAATTGGCGTTATGGGAAAGCACATCCGTCAGGTCCTCGACGGAGCTAAAGCTGTCGCCCTGCTGACCTCGGAGTTCGACTCTGAATGTGACAACGTCGCCGAGCACTGCGCTAGTCACGGAAGTCGTCCTTGTGACGTCAAGCTCAATGGGTTGTTGGGGAGTCCTCGCGAAAGCGATTGCCGCATGGTCTCGCTCCACCGCATCGAGAACGATTGGGTAGATGGGATCCCCCACATGGAACAGGTCTGTACTCGGGATAGGCATTCCCGTGTCAGGATCGAGATGCGTGGCCGCTGCGTTGGCCGGCACAACTTGTAAACACGAGGCCGAGACAAAAGCCAAGCTCACAATGCCTGATGTGATGAATCGTTGTTTGCGTGACAAATCAGCGATGATGTCTTCCCCTTAAGACCTGACAGCAGCCAGTACGTACAACCCGAGTTGCAGCCGCACTGCTTCGCATAGTACCTATGCAAAAACACTTGCTGAGCAATGAAAAAAGTAATAACAACTCGTGCAGTTCGACACCAACTTAGAGGATCGGTGTCGTCAAACTTACCTACAGCGCTACCGGTCTCCCAGGTACAGGCGAGCAGGGCTTGCGACATCGGCCGCAGAAAACAAGAAGACCCCGAGTCAATTGACTCGGGGTCTTACTCTTACTCGTGCGCGAAGGGGGACTTGAACCCCCACGCCCTTGCGGGCACTGGCACCTGAAGCCAGCGCGTCTGCCATTCCGCCACTCGCGCGAGTTTGTCGAAACCGTTTCCGGTTTTGGCAACTCCCCAAGCTTAGCAGATCATGCGGCCTCTCACCAAAGCGGGCTAAACTGCAAAGACACCACGAGATAGTTCGTAGAGAGCAGAGGAGGGCACGTGGGAATTCTAGACACCGTTGAGCGCGGCCTTGAGCGCGCTGTAAATGGCGCATTCGCACGCACCTTCCGCTCGGGCGTGCAGCCCGTAGAGATTGCATCTGCCATCAAGCGCGAGCTCGATATTGGTGCCGTGGTGGTTGACCGCGACCGCGTGTTGGCCCCCAACCGCTTCGTCGTGCGCGTGTCAGAGAAGGACGCAGCACGCCTGCAGGGCCTCGGTTCCACACTCGAACAAGAACTGCGCGGCGTCATCAATAAGCACGCGAAGCGTCAGAACTACCAACTGCTCGGCGAAGCCGACGTTGAGGTACGCGCCGACCACAGCCTCACGCAGGGCGTGCTCGCAGTGGATGCCACCCGTGTTGAAGGTTCGGTTGACTGGATCGCAGCCATCGACGTCGACGGCGTGCGCCACGAGCTCAAGCGCGGTACCACCACGGTGGGCCGCGGTACGGACTGCGGTATTCAAATCGGTGACAGCGCCGCCTCGCGCCAGCACCTGCAGCTGATTTGGGACGGCAGCGCGGGCCTCGCCCGCGACCTCGGCTCAACCAACGGCTCAAAGATTAACGGCGAACGGTTCCGTGAAGCGGCACTGGCCCCCGGTATTGTGATTACGATCGGGCAAACGGCGCTCCAGTTTCAACTGGTGCCCGGGCGCGCGAGCGGGAGCACGGTTGCACCTCGCCCAGCGGGCGCAGCCGGCGGGCAGGCCCATGCGCCTCGCCCCAGCAGCAGTAATAACACCCCCGCACCAGAACCTCGAAGCACTAGGCCCGATTCAGGGGCCGCAGGCCAAGCGCCGGGCATCGACCAAGACTTTTGGAGTGGCCTGTGAGTGACCTCACCCTCATGATCCTGCGCATTGGCTTCTTGCTGGTGCTGTGGGCCTTCGTGTTCGCGATCGTGTACGCGCTGCGCAGCGACCTCTTCGGTGCGCCGGTGCGCAAGCTCCGGGGTGACGGATCCGCGCCGCACGTGCAGCCCATTGTCTCGGCCGCACCGACCAACGCCGCAGCTCCTGCTCCTGCCCCCGTCAACGCGCCAGCCTCCCCCGACGCTGCCACCGGTATCGCCCTGGGCGCGCCAGTCACGCCCAGCGGTGGGGCCCTCCCCTCCGCGGGCGGATCCGGAGCCCCCAAGAACCTCGTCATCACGACGGGAGTGGCATCTGGCACCTCGATTCCTCTCGACGAGAACATCTTCACGATCGGCCGTTCGAGCGATTCAACCCTCGTCATCGTTGACGAATACACCTCGACCCATCACGCTCGCCTCGCCCTCTCGGGCGGCGAGTGGGTTCTCACCGACCTCGACTCGACCAATGGCACGCGCCTCGACGGCGTACGCGTGACCAAGTCGGTCCCCGTGCCCCCGTTCACCCCGGTGACCATCGGAACGACGACCTTCGAGCTGAGGCCATAGGCGTGACGGTCAGTTATGACAGCGCCATCGGCTCACACGTGGGCATGGTGCGCTCCAACAACCAGGACTCGGGCTTCGCGGGCGGTCAGCTGTTTCTTGTAGCCGACGGCATGGGCGGCCACGCGGGCGGCGACGTCGCCTCCGCAATCGCCACCAAGACCATGGCCGCCCTGGACACTGAACCCCAAGGGTCCCCGGCGGCATCGGCCTCACGGCTGCGTCACGCGCTCCTTGAAACCAACGCGAAACTGCGCGGCACTGTGCGCGACCGGCCCGAGCTCGCCGGCATGGGCACCACATTCGTCGGGTTCCTCACCGTCGGCGACAAGCTCGCGCTCGCCCACATCGGCGACTCCCGGCTCTACCTGCTGCGCGACGACGTGATGCACCAGATCACCAAGGATCACACCTTCGTGCAGCGCCTCGTCGATAGCGGCAAGATCACCGAGGAAGAGGCGAAGACCCACCCCCGCCGCTCGGTGCTGATGCGTGTACTCGGCGACGTCGATTCGTCACCCCAGATCGACACCGACGTGCTCGAAAGCCGCCCGGGCGACGTCTGGCTGCTGTGCTCCGACGGCCTCTGCGGCTACGTCGAAGACCCCGACATCGAAAAGATTCTGCGCCGCCGCACCTCGCTGCAGGACGGCGTCGACCGGCTCATCGACAAGGCCCTCGCACACGGCGCCCCCGACAACGTCACCGTCGTACTCGTCGAGACGCACGAGGGCCCGGCCTTCGACCCCAACACGACGACAGAGCTGCCCCGCAGCGAGCAGCGCTTCGCCGGCTCAGCGGCAAGCTCCCCCGAACCCCGCGATGGCACGGTCTCGACCGCACGCACCCGCCTCATGGGTCGCCGCATCCGCCGCGCCCAGGTCGTCGAGGAGAGCCACTTCGAGCCCCGCGTCGACGAATACCTCGCCGAACTCATCGCCGAGACCAAGCGTCGCAACCGCAACCGCCGCCTGCTCTGGGCCCTCGGTGGGCTCTGCGTGCTGCTTGCGATCGGCGGCGCCCTGATCTTCGGGTACCAGTGGACCCAGACCCGCTACTTCGTGGGCACCAATGGCGACACGGTCATCATCTACCGCGGCGTGCAGCAGGATGTCGGATCGATTTCGCTGCATTCCGAAGCCGAAGACACCGGGATCCCGCTCGATCAACTCGACGGCCTCGAGCAGCGCCAGGTCGAACGCACCCTGAGCGCTAATTCGCTCGACGAGGCTCGTGAGATCGTACTGCGATTGGGGCCGATCAATGAGTAACGAAGCCAAGGAGCCGCGCTCGTTCGAGAAGACGCGCACGAGCGAAACGGTGCTGCACCGGATCACCGCGCTGCGCGCGCCCCGGCTGCTGCTGGGATTGGAACTGTCGCTGCTGATCTTCGCGATCGCCATCGGCGTCGGTGCGGTCATGATCATCGACCTCACGGTCAAGGGTGAACTCTCGACCGAACTGGTGCCCGCGGGCGCCCTGTTCGTCGCGGCACTGTTCGCGCTGCACATCGTGATCCGGCGCGTTGCGCCCGATGCCGACTCGCTCATCATGCCGATCGCGGCATTTCTGAACGTGCTTGGCGTCGCGATGATCTACCGGATCGACCTCGCGCGCGACGTAAGTGGCTGGGAGTCGACCTCGGTGCGCCAGCTCGTGTGGTCGGCGGTCGCCGTGTTCGCTGCGATCGCAGTGCTCGCCGTGATTCGCAACCACCTGGTGCTGTTTCGCTACACCTATCTCACCGGCCTCGCCGCCGTGATCCTCCTGCTGCTGCCGATGCTGCCCATCGTAGGGCAGGAGATCAACGGCGCCCGCGTCTGGATCCACATTGGCTCGTTCTCGTTCCAGCCCGGTGAGATCGCCAAGATCTTGCTCGCGATCTTCTTCGCGGGCTACCTCGTGCAGAGCCGCGATTCACTCGCGATGGTGGGCAAGAAGATTCTCGGGATCCGGTTCCCGCGTGCCCGCGACCTGGGACCGCTGCTCGTGTTCTGGCTCGCCGCGATGAGCGTGCTCGTGTTTCAGCGCGACCTCGGCACCTCGCTGCTCTACTTCGGCCTGTTTCTGTCGATGCTGTACCTGGCCACCGGCCGCGTGGGCTGGATCATTCTCGGCGTCGGGCTGTTTCTCGCAGGCGGCATCTTCGCGAGCCAGACCCTCGACTACGTCGGCAACCGGTTCAACAACTGGCTCGATCCGTTCGCAGACCCCTACGGCGGTGGCCACCAGATGGTCAACGGCCTCTTCGGGCTCGCCAACGGCGGCATGACCGGCACCGGGCTCGGCCAGGGGTACCCCGAGCTCACGACCTTCTCGCAGAGCGACTACATCTTTGCGAGCCTCGGCGAGGAGCTTGGGCTGATCGGCCTGTTCGTGGTGCTTGCGGCGTACCTGCTGCTCGTGGGCCGCGGGCTCCGGATCGGCTTCGCCGGCCAAGATGACTTCGGCAAGCTGCTTGCCGCGGGTCTCGCGTTTACGCTTGCGCTGCAGGTGTTCATCGTCGTGGGCGGCATCACCCGCGTGATCCCGCTGACCGGCCTCACCGCGCCCTTCCTGGCCGCGGGCGGTTCATCACTCGTCTCGAACTGGATCATTATCGCACTGCTCATCTTGCTTTCGGGCTCTATTCGCAACCGACCGAAGCTGGTGATCCGCGCATGAATAAGCAGTTGAAGGCGCTCACGCGCACCATTTTCGCCATGTTCCTGGTGCTGTTCTTTGCGGTCACGATGATTCAGGTCGTGCAGGCCGACGATTTGCGCGCAAACGAGCTGAACACCCGCACGCTGAAGAACAGCTACAAGATCGAGCGCGGCTCCATCTTGGTCGACGGCAACCCCGTCGCATACTCGACGCCTACGGGTGACGACTACCGGTTCGTGCGGCAGTACTCCGAAGGGGCGCTGTATGCCCCGATCACCGGGTACTTCTCGCACACGCAGGGCATGAGTGGCCTCGAGGCCGCCATGAACGTGGATCTCACCGGCACGGGCGGCGCACAGTTCTTCTCGCGCATCATGAACACCCTCAACGGGGTGGCTCCGCAGGGCAGCTCCGTGCAGACGACCATTCAGGCGAAGGTGCAGGAGGCCGCGAGCGCGGCTATGGCCGAGCTCGGCGTGGAGGGCGCGGTTGTCGCCATCCAGCCCAAGACCGGCCGGCTGCTCGCGATGACGTCGACCCCGAGCTTTGACCCCAATCTGCTGTCGGGCAACAACGACGCCGAGATTATCGCGAACTATGGGCAGCTTGCCGACAGCCCCGCGCAGCCTCTCAACAATCGTGCGATTGCTGGCGATCTGTACCACCCGGGCTCGGTGTACAAGCTTCTCGTCGCGGCCGAGGCCATCGAATCGGGCAAGGCGACGCCGTCGAGCTCGTTCCCGAACCCGGCCGAGCTGAAGCTCCCCGGTTCGACCGCGGTGATGCAGAATGCGTCGCGCACCACCTGTGGCTCGGGCGCGAAGGCCACGCTCGAGCAGGCCATCGTGATGTCGTGCAACATTCCCATCGCCGAGCTCGCAATGAGCATGGAGAACGACGCCGTGCCCAACATGGCGAAGGCGTTCGGGTTTGATCAGGAGATCACGATTCCGCTCAAGGTCACCCCGAGCCTCGCGCCGGTGCCCGAGGACAAGGCCCAGACCGCACTCGCGTCGATCGGTCAGCTTGACGATCGGGTCACGCCACTGCAGATCGCGATGATCTCGGCGGGCATCTCTAACGGCGGCACGGTGATGAAGCCACAGCTCGTCGACAAGGTGATTACGCCCGACCTGCGCGTCGAAAAGGAATACGTGCCCGAGGAGTTCTCGAAACCCATCTCAAAGAAGACTGCAGACGCGGTTGCTGGGATGATGGAGAAGGGTGTTTCTACGCCCGAGGGCCTCGCACAGAAGTCCGCCATCGATGGGGTTCGAGTTGCTGGTAAAACCGGTACCGCGGAGAACGGCACAAACGCCGAAGGGAATGACCTTCCCTTTACGCTGTGGTACACGGGCTTTGCGCCGGTCGAGGATCCGCAGGTCGCGGTTGCGGTCGTCATTGAAAATGGTGGCGGCGAGAACTTTAATTTTGAGGGTGGATCATTCGATCTCCCCACGGCTGTTGGAAAACGAGTTATGGAAGCGGTGTTGAGCGAATGAGGCCATCGGCAGGGATCACATTCGGCGGACGCTACGAGCTAAGCTCACGGATCGCCGTTGGCGGCATGGGCGAGGTTTGGAAGGCGAGCGACAGCATCATTGGTCGTACCGTCGCGATCAAAATCCTCAAGGACGAGTACATGGGAGACCCCGGGTTTCTCGAGCGCTTTCGGGCTGAGGCCCGTCACGCTGCGCTCGTCAACCACGAGGGCATCGCGAACGTGTTTGATTACGGTGAAGAGCAGGGTTCTGCCTACATCGTGATGGAGCTCGTCCCGGGCGAACCTCTTTCCGCGATCATCGAGCGCGAGGGCCGGATCCCGGCTAATCGCGTACTCGGCATCGTGGCCCAGACCGCCACCTCGCTGCAGGCCGCGCACGACGCTGGCCTGGTGCACCGTGACATCAAGCCGGGCAACCTACTCATTACGCCCGAGGGCCGCGTCAAGATCACCGACTTCGGCATCGCTCGCATTGCCGACCAGGTGCCGTTGACGGCCACCGGTCAGGTCATGGGTACGGTGCAGTACCTGGCACCCGAGCAGGCAAGCGGCCACACTGCCACCGCCGCGACCGACATCTACTCTCTCGGCATCGTCGCCTACGAGTGCCTCGCCGGCAAGCGCCCCTTCACGGGTGAGTCGCAGGTTGCGATCGCAATGGCTCAGATCAACGACACCCCGCCCGAGCTGCCGGCCGATGTGCCCGAGCACGTGCGCAACCTCGTGTACGCGTGCCTCGCGAAGGATGCAGCGGGCCGACCGGCGACCGCTGCGAAGCTCGCTCAGGCCGCGACCGCACTGCACCGCGGCGACGTACAGCTCGCTGCGAGCTATGTGCCGCAGATCATGGGACAGCAGGATCCGGCCACGATGGTGCTGCCGAACACCCCGGGTGCCGATGCTCCCACGACCGCGTTGCCTCAGACGGCTGCCCTCGCGGGCGCCGGCGTTGCAGGAACCCCGATGGGCGGCGACCTCACCGATCTCCCTGAGGACGGCGAAGAGCCCGTCAAGAAGAAGCGCAGCGCGTGGACGTGGCCGCTGATCTCGCTGCTCGCGCTGCTACTCGTTGTCGGCGGCGGCACCGTGTATGCGCTGCTCTCCGGCGGCGACAAGGCTCCGACGACTCCCACCGAGGAGAAGAAGCCAGAGACAAAGCCCGTAAAGAAGGACCCGACGACGGCCGCGATCAACGCTGCCGACGTCATGGGCAAGCCGGTCGAAGAGGCCGAGGCCTACCTCACCGATCTCGGCTTCACCGACGTGCGCACCGTCGCTGGCACTGCCGTGCCCTCGGCTCAGGCCGGTCTCGTCACGGACGTCAACCCGACGGGCGACAAGGTGCCGTTCTCGCAGACGATCACTCTCACCTACTCGGTCGCGTTTGGCGCGATCTCGCCGCCGTCGACCCCCTCGGGGCCCGCCACCGTCAAGGTCGGCGATACCTTTACCGTTCAGGGCTTTTCTGGTTCGTGCCCCACGCCGCTGCAGCCGGGCAACTTCGTGGTGAACTACAGCAGCGCCACCGCGCAGCTCGTGACCGATGTAACGAACAACAGCGCGCAGTTCAAGGCGACCGCCGCGGGCACGCTGACGATCAACTACACGTTCGATTGCTCTGACGGATCGTTCACGGCCACTTCGCCCGTGTCGGAGACCCTGTCGATCACGGTTGAGCCCGCGGATGAGCCGACCCCTGAACCCGAGACCGATGCCGACACCGATACCGGCGCCAATGGAGGTGCCAATGGTGACTCAGATGGCGCCCCAGCCGGCGGCCGCAACTCGTCTGGTAACGGCGCCGCCTAACTCGGACACGAGCCAGGCTTTCGGGGCCGACCCCAGCGCGGCACCACTACACTGAGAACAGTTCTTTTGAGCACGGAAGAGGTTGATATGCCCGAGACGGCCGACGTCGGCGCGCAGCGCATCCTTGCTGGGCGCTACGCCATCGGTGAGTTCATCGGACAGGGCGGTATGGCTACGGTCTACCGCGGTACCGATACGAAGCTCGGCCGTCAGGTAGCGATCAAGATCATGAAGGCCGACCTGGCCGGAGACGAGCAGTTTCGTTCGCGCTTTCGGCAAGAGGCCCGGTCAGCATCGCGCATGGCTCACCCCACCGTTGTACGGGTGTTTGATGCCGGTGCCGACCTCATCCAGACGCCCGACGGGCCGAAGCAGCTGCCCTTCATCGTCATGGAGTACGTCGAGGGCACCAACCTGCGTCAGCTCGTCGCCGAGAACAAGCTGTCGCAGGCCGAGGCCTGCCGCGTCGTCGACTCGGTACTGACCGCGCTCGAGTATTCGCACCGTGCCGGTATCGTGCACCGCGACATCAAGCCCGCCAACATCATGATCACCACGACCGGCCAGGTCAAGGTGATGGATTTCGGTATTGCCCGCGCCGTCTCTGAGACGTCGTCGACGCTGCAGCAGACCACGGCGATTCTTGGCACTGCCGCGTACTTCTCGCCCGAGCAGGCGAAGGGCGAGTCGATCGACGCGCGCACCGACCTGTATTCGACCGGTGTGCTGCTGTACGAACTTCTCGCGGGCGACGTTCCCTTTCGCGGTGACACTGCCGTCGCGGTCGCCTACCAGCACGTGAGTGAGCGTCCCATCGCTCCCAGCGAGATGAACTCAGAGATCACTCCCGAGCTCGACCGCGTTGTGTTGTACGGGCTCGCGAAGGATCGCGCGAAGCGTTTCCAGACCGCGGCAGAGTTTCGCGATGCCCTGCGCACCGCAGCTCGCGGTGAGATGCCCAAGCTCGCGACGCACGCACAAGACGCCGTCCTGTTCTCGGGTGGCGACGAGGTCTCAGAGTCAGACCTCGCGCTGCGCCAGCTCTCAGAGGGCGGTGGCACGCGTACGCAGAGCCGCCCGCCGGTGATGTGGACCTGGGCTGCAATCCTGACGATCGGCGCCGTCATTATCGCCGTCGTGTTTTGGCTCGTCACGCTCGCACCGCAACAGTTCTTGCCCGACACCTCGCGTGAGGTGCCATCACTCGTCGATGTGAAGCGTACGACCGCGCTCGACACGCTGAAGGCGCAAGATCTCAAACCGATTCAGGTTGATGAGTCGAACGACGATGTCGCTGCTGGCCACGTCATCTCAACGGACCCCGAAGCTGGCACCATGCTCAGCGTCGGTGACACGATCACCGTGTTCATCTCCACGGGCCCCGAGACCGCCGAGGTGCCCGAGATCAACCACATGTCCCTCGAGGAGTACACGGAGGCGATCGAAGACCTCGGTCTCTCCGTAGGCCTCGTCACGACCATCGATGACCCGGTGCAGAAGAAGGATCGCGTGCTGGCCGTCGTACCCGAGGTGGGTACCAAGCTCGAATCGGGCGAAAGCGTCGAGATTCGCATCTCCAGCGGTCAGGTCGATGTGCGCGATGTGCAGGGCCAGCCGCTCGACGTGGCCCGCTCGATGCTTGCCAACCTGGGGCTCAACGAGGTCTACACCTCCGAGGACTGCCCCTCGCAGCCCGGCTACCCGATCACGTCTCAGTCGGTCGTGGGCAAGCAGCCGCAGGGCACCAGCCTCGAACTGAAGTACTGCTCGGGCTAGCCCCGCAACAGCACCCATCACGNAAGACNCGACGACACTACGTACGCGTCGTCGTCGTGTGTATGTGTAGGTGGTGGTACGTGTCGACGTACCTACGTCGTCGTAGTAGTCGTA
>NZ_AOCN01000014.1 GCF_000350525.1 Leucobacter salsicius M1-8
GAGGGGCTTTTCGCGTGATTGATGTGTAGGGCGGTGACTGCACCTACTGCGTGATGATCAGCGGCGACAGCGACTTCGCGCGCTCAGCAGCACCCGTGGCCCCGACGATCTCGAGCCAGTTGCCGAACTGCTGGTAGCCGCCCTCGGTGAGCACCGACTCGGGGTGGTACTGCACGCCGAAGATGGGGCGTTCGCGGTGGTGCAGTGCCATGACAACGCCGTTCGCTGTTTCGGCGGTGATCTCGAGCACGTCGGGCACCGTATCGCGCACCACGGCGAGCGAGTGGTAGCGGGTCGCGTCGAACTCTGCGGGCACGTCGGCGAAGAACGCGTCGCCCGTGTGGCGCACGCGAGACACCTTGCCGTGCATCAGCTCCTCGGCGTGCGTCACCGTCGCTCCGAGCGCCTCGGCGATGGCCTGGTGCCCCAGGCACACCCCAAGCAGCGGAATGCCGGTGCGCAGGGCGATCTCGATCATGGGAATCGAGAGGCCGGCCTCCGCAGGCGTGCCGGGGCCGGGCGACACGAGCACGCCGTCGAACTCGGTGACGGCATGCTCGAGCTCACCGATGGTGAGGTCGTCGTTGCGCATCACCTGCACGCTCGCGCCCAGCTGCTGCAGGTAGCCCGCGATCGTGTAGACAAAGCTGTCATAGTTATCGATCACCAGAATGCGTGTCATGGGCCAACCGTCACTTCTTCTTCAGGGAGCTGCGCCGCAACCCACGGGTAGACATACGTTATGAGCGCGTAAACCGCCGCGACGAGCACGAGCAGCAGCACGATGACCCGCAGCCAGGCGGGCCCGGGGAAAAACCTCCACAGCAAGGAAAACATTATGCGGCGTCTCCTCTCGGGGCCTGGGTCGCGCCCATCGTGGGGTTCAGCTCAATGAGCTCGGCGGGCGGGCCCGCGCTGCGCGGCTGAAACCCCTCGTACACGGAGTACGCGATCGCCCGTTCATCGCTGCCGGCCATCTTGGGGTGGCAGGTCGTGAGCGTCAGAATCTGGTCGTCGCCCACGGCACCCTCGATGCGCGGGAACGGGTTCAGCACGTCCACCTCTTCGGGCAGCACGTACTCCATCGAACGGAACCGATAGGTGTACCACCCCTCCGCGGTCTCCACGAAGAGCGGGTCGCCAATGCGCAGGTTCATGACCTCGCGAAACGAGTTAATGAGGGGGCCGGATCGGTGGCCTGCGAGCGCGAAATTGCCCGGCTCACCGGGCATCTGCGTCATCTCGTAGTGCCCGATGCCCTTGTCGTCGAGGTTCAGCACGGTCCACCAGTCGGTGGTCTCGGCGACAGTGTTCGCGTAGGTGGTGCCGAATGCCGGGACATGCAGGTTGGCAAACGACTCAGAGGGTGCGGGGGCCTGCACGATCGGCACAACGCCGTCCCACTCCTCGGCGGGCGTCTCAGCGTCCCACTGGGCGGAGGCGGCTGCCGAGAGTTCGGTCTGTTTTGCGGTGACGGTGATGCCCGTGTGCCACGGCTGCCAGACGATGTATCCGAAGACTGCCACGCCTGCCACCAACAGAAGTTCACCGATAACGGTCAACGGGCTCAGCCTTGCGCGGCGCACGCGACCTGAACGCTTCTGTTTCACTCTCACATTCTAGGCCGGGAACACTGAGGTGGCGCTGCGTTCCCGGTAGACTCTGTGGCATGTCAGCTGCTGGAAAAAATGTAGACAAGCACAAGTCGAGCGATGTCGAGAAGGCCCAGGCCCGCCTCGAGCGCCAGGAGGCCCGCAAGGAGGCCCCGAACCCGGTGTGGTTTAAGCCGGTCATGTTCGGCTTCATGCTGCTCGGCCTGATCTGGATCGTGCTCTATTACGTCACGAGCGCGATGCCCACTCCGCTGCCGATCCCCACACTCGGTCAGGGCAACATCTTCGTTGGCTTCGGCCTCGTGCTGGTCGGCTTCCTCATGACTCCCTGGTGGAAGTAGGGCTCAGCCCCTCACTCACAGCGGCTAAATCACACGGCTGTAATTCCTCCCCAGGTGGGGACAAACCTGTGGATAACAACGAAGGGCCCGGAGAATTTCTCCGGGCCCTTCGTTGTACCTCGCGTCGCGCTAGAGCGGCGACACAATAAAGAATGCAAAACTCAACAGCACCAGCACGCCTGCAACGCCGCCGAGCATGAGCGCACGCTTCTTGGGAGCGCGCTGCCGCATCTGGAGCAGCACCCACATGACGCTCGCGCCCACGATCAGGCCGCCCAGGTGAGCCTGCCACGACACGTTGGCACCGGGAATCAGACCGATACCGAAGTTAATCGCGACGAGTACCAGCAGCGAGGTGACGTTGATTCGCGCGGCCCGGTATGCGACGAGCGTCGCACCGAGCACCCCGAAGATCGCTCCCGAGGCGCCCACCGTGGGTACAAGCAGGGCCTGCGGATCCGCATAGGCCCAGAGCATTACGCCGAGTGAGCCACCGAGCCCCGTGAGCAAGTACAGCGCCGTGAAGCGCGCCTTGCCCAGCATCTGCTCAAGATTACGCCCGAACAGCCACAGCGCGTACATATTAAACAAAATGTGAAATATGAAGCCCGTTGAGTGCGTGAACACCGACGTCAGCATGCGCCACGGCTCGAACTGCATCGGCAGCGAGTACAGGGGTGCGTACCAGAGGGCACGCGTCACCTGATCGTCACCGAAGTAGTGGGTGAGCATCTGCGCGACGTACACGACCACGCACAGCGCCATGATGGCGTAAGTCACGGGGGTGTCGAGCGCCGCGATGCGGCGTCCGGTGACCCGCGCGGTGCGCTTGGCACGCTTCGCGCCCGAGGGCTGCACCTGTTTCATGCATTCGGGGCAGAGCACCCCCACGGCCGACACCACCTGGCAGTCAGCGCAGATGGTGCGGCCGCAGCGCTGGCACAGCGTGAAGCTGTGGGCGCCGGGGTGTCGATAGCAGACGTCGTTGGGCCCGTACGCTACGCGCTCACCGTAAGTTGGTTCGCCTGCCAAAGGGAAACCTAGGCCGCGGCGATGTCGACGCTGGTGATGACGACGTCCTCGACCGGGCGGTCCATGCCACCGGTCTGAACGTTGCCAATGGCCTCAACGACAGCCTTCGAAGCGTCGTCTGCGACCTCACCGAAGATGGTGTGCTTGCCGGTGAGCCACTCGGGTGCGGTGGTCGTGATGAAGAACTGCGAGCCGTTGGTGTCCGAGAGGCGGCCCGTCATGTCGGGGCGCTTACCTGCGTTTGCCATGGCGAGCTGGTACTTGCGGTCGAACGAGAGCTCGGGGTGGATCTCATCGTCGAAGTTGTAGCCGGGGCCGCCGGTGCCGGTGCCCGTGGGGTCGCCACCCTGGATCATGAAGTCCTTGATGATGCGGTGGAAGATGACGCCGTTGTAGAAATCCTTCTCGGCGAGATCGGTGAAGTTCTTCACGGTCTTGGGAGCGTGATCGCCGAAGAGGTTGATCACGATGTCGCCGTGGTTCGTGTGAATGGTTGCTACAGAGGTGTGAATGGTCATAGTCCTAGTGTATGCGGCCCACCCTTCGGTGTAGCGTGGAGTCTACTGAGCAATTACGTTCGGGGAACGCCCTGCCAATCGAGGAGGACAGGTATGAAACTCTCACGGAAACGTCGTCGCGAACTGCGCCGTCTCAAAGGGACCGCACAGGAGCTGCTCGACCAGCAGCGCGTTGTGCTTGGCCACGCAGGTCTCGTGCTGCAGGAGGCCGGCCACCAGGCCCGCCAGCTCAGCGACGAGCACCTTGCCCCGCGCGTTGACGAGACGCTCGAGGCCGTTCGCCCGACGGTTGACCGCGGCGTAGCCTCGGCACGTCGCGCGGCCGATAGCGTACGCCGCGTTTCGGCACCGTTCGTGGCCAGCGCACTCGCGCGCACGATTCGCACGCTCGATGAGCTCGATAACCCGCAGGCTGCTAAGCAGGTGCGCGGGTTCGGCGAACGCAGCGGCTACCTGAAGGCCGAAAAGAAGAAGAAGGGTGCCGGCGGCGTCATTGCGCTGGGCCTCGGTATCGCGGCGGCAGCGGGCGTGGGCTACGCACTCTGGCAGGCGTTCCGCACCGACGACGAGCTGTGGATCGCTCCCGAGAACTAATCGGATGACGGATGCAGAAAGGGGCGTGGGGTTCAGATGAACCCCACGCCCCTTTCTGCGTGTGCGACCGGTGTATTCGCCCGTCGTGTGCGACTACTGCGAGCACAACCAGCTAGGTCGGCGGGGTTACTCCCCCGCTGGGCGGTTGGCCCGGCGCGGCCGGGAAGCCGAAGTGCGAGGTGTCGAGCTTCGCGGCGCCTCGCCGCGAACGGGCTCGCTGCGCACCACTCCCGTGTTGGGGGCGTCGCTGCGCGGCGCGGCTGTCTGCGCTGAGTTCTGCGCGGCATTCTGTTCGCCGCGCTGCCGCTGACCGGATCCCGATCGCTGGCGCGACCGCTGCCCGCCCCGCTTCGGCTGGCCCTGTTTCGCCTGCCCGGACTTTTGCCCCGACTGCTTGGACTGCCCGGATTGCTTCGGCTCGGTCTGCGTAGGTTCTGCCTGCTTCGGCTGCGCAGCCTTGGGGGTCTTCGCCGTCTGCTTGCGCAGGTTGATGCCCGCCATGTGCAGGCTCGTCTGCACGAGCGACAACGTTCGCAGCGCCTTGATCTCGCGCAGCGGCACCCAGCGGGCCTCGTCCGAGGATCCACCGATCTCGTGCCGCAGCGGGCCGTCCTTGACGGTCGCGCGGTACACGATCCGGATCGTATGCAGCTCAGGGTCAGTGCCCTCAGGCACTTCTTCGCGCACCATCACCCGAGAATCGACGCCCAGCAGCTTGCCAATCTTGGCCTCGAGCCCGGTCTCCTCAAGCACCTCGCGCACGACCGCATCACGGGGGTCCTCCCCCGGATCGATGCCGCCACCCGGCAGGGTCCAGCCGTGCAGATGCCCGCGACGCCAGTGAGTGAGCAGGATCTTGCCACGCCGCTCTACCACCGCGTAGGCGGCCACTCGAAGATCCATGATCTGAAGCTTATCTGGTCAGTCGCGCGATAACCCGGGACCGCGCGCGGCCGCTGCCGATCGCGGTCCTGATCCGGATCTTTGGGGTTCTGAGCCGGTTAGGCCCGGGGGCCGTGATTTGCGGCCCAGCCGATCGTCCAGCGATCGAGCGCGGCATACGCCGCAGCCCGAGGTTCAGCAGCAGAGAGGAACACGTCGTGCAGCGCACCATCGATGCGCAGGACGGTCAATTCGGGCCCGAGCTTGAGACCGGCCCGCGCCACCGCGTCGACTTCGAGCACGCTGTCGGCGCACGTAAAGTCATCGCTCCACCGCAGGGTAAGTGCCGACCGGGCCGAAAGCAGCATCGAAATGGGCGCATCGATCTGCAGGCCTTGACTCACGCGCGCATGGCCGGCGATCACCGCCCGCAGCCATCCCGTCAACACCGCGTGGCTGCGGTCGGGTCGCCAGTCGGCATTGAGGGTGTCGTATTCACCGGGGAGCCCGACGGAGCGCTGGGCCCGGGAATAGAAGCCGTTGTCGATCTGCGGCAGAATATCGCGGGCGTTGACCCGCGCACCGATTTCAATGATCGGCTTGAGGAGGTGCCGGCCCGCGGAGTTGAGTTGAAACTCGAGCCACGGGCTGTTGAGCACGAGGGCGTCGCATCCGCCGGGGTTCTGGGCTGCCCACAGGCTGAGCACGAGCCCGCCGGTCGAGTGGCCCATGAGGATCAGGCGGCGGCCCGGATCCCCCACGGGTTCACCCGCATCGGCGCGCATGATCTCGAGCGCCGCGTCGATTTCCTCGTGGTAGTCACCGAGGTCTTCGATGTAGCCGGGGGTCTGCCCCTCGCGCAGACTGCGCCCGTACTTGCGCAGGTCAAGTGCGTAGAACGTGGCACCCTGCTGGGTCCAGAATGCCGCCAGCTCGCGCTGAAAGAAGTAGTCCGACCACCCGTGCACATAGAGCACGCGCGCGCCCTCCAGGCGACGTTTCCCGTGAAACATTCGCTGCAGCCACGGCAACGAATCCGGTCGCGAGCGCACGAGCGTCGCGACGAGCGGCCCCTCTTCGTCTGCTCCCAGGTCGATGTCAGTGCACTCGAAGCCCTGGCCCAGAATGTCTTCGCGCCACACGGTCATGTCGCCATCATACGGACACTTGGGGGGGCCGGTGGGTGGGTGGTGCCGCTGCGCCCCACGTTCGAGGCCCCGGGCTCGCCGGTGGCGAGCTCCAGGGCCTCGAGGGTTGAGCGTGGCAAATGCGTAGCGTGCGGCGTCGAGCCGTTAGTGCTTGAGCACGATCTCCGCGGCCTCAGCCCGGGCCGTCACCACGTGCTTCGAGCCCTTGCTCACCTCGAGCCGGTTATCGATCGATCCCAGATCTGCCTGTGCATCGACACGGTACGTCTCCTTCGGCAGCTGCGCGGTGAGGGTTCCCACCTCTGCGCTCACCTCGACGAGGGTCGGGGCAGTGCCGGTGAGCTTCACGGTCGTGTCCCCCGTCGTCACGGAGGCGTCCGCTTCGTCGACGTCGGCAAGCTCGACGGTAGCATCGCCCACGCTGACCTCTAGATCGAGCGTGCGCGCGTCTCCCTTCAGCGTCAGTGACCCGGCGCTGACCTCCAGGCTGACCTCGTCGTACGATCCGGTCCCGGTGAACTGCCCCGCAGCGACCTGCACGTCGAGGCTCGCGGCACGGTTCTGTCCGAGCTCTCGGGGCAGCGTGAGCGTGACCGTCTGGTCACCGCCCACCCGCGGACCGCACCCGACCAGGCAGGTGTCGCCGCTTCTGCGCCCCAGTTCGCGGTTGACGATCAGGTCCTCGCCGTCACGCTCCAGAGTCCAGCCGTTGACGTTGCCCGCCTCGCCCTGCGTCACGTTTTCGACAGTCAAGACCGCCTCGGCCACATCGCCATATTTGAGCGTGAAGTCGCTCGCGGCGGCGTCAATCTCGATCGAGGTGACACCCACGGCGTCGGCGTAGAGTTCGGCGGCAGAGCCAGCGCCCGCGTACTCGGTCGTGTAGTTCGTCCCCTCGACGACTTCCCAGGGCTCGGGTACGGTCAGCCCGTATACGGCCGAGGTGGCCGTACCGAGCAGGGCCAGCCCACCCACGACCGAGGTTGCGACGAGGATGGCGGTGCTGGCGGTCGACCGCGCGGGCTTCGGTGCGCCCGGCGTCGGAATGTGGTTACTCATAGTGGGAATCCGCTCTGTGAGGTCGACTGGTGCGGGGCAGCTGCACGCGGGGTGCTGCCCGAATTTTCAATATGCGCGATGGCCGCGAGCACGCGGCGGTTGCCGTCCTCGGCGTCGAGGCCGAGCTTCTGGAAGATCGCGGTGATGTGCTTTTCGACGCTGGCCTCCGAGAGATACAGCATCCCGGCAATCGTCTGGTTCGAACGACCCTCGGCGAGCGCGGCCAGCACGGTACGCTCACGGTCGGTGAGTTGTTGCATCCGGTCGTCGCGCCCGCGCCGCGTCAGCAACTGGGCCACGACCTCGGGGTCGAGCACGGTGGCGCCCTGCGCGATGCGCTCGACCGACTCGATGAACTCCCCCACGTCGGCGACACGGTCCTTAAGCAGGTACCCGAAGGCACCGCCTTGCGCGGCGATCATCTCACTCGCGTACCGCTCCTCCACGTACTGCGAGAGCACGAGCACGGGGAGCTGGGGCCGGCTATGCCGCAGCTCATGCGCGGCCCGAATGCCCTCATCGGTGTAGCTCGGCGGCAGGCGCACGTCGAGAATGCACAGATCCGGATCAGTGCTGGCCACCGAGGCCATCAGCCCCGTGGCGTCGGGAAGCGCCGCAACCACCTCGTGACCGCCGTGCTCGAGCAGGCGCACGAGCCCCTCGCGCAGCAGCACGGAATCCTCACAGATCAGGATGCGCATGGGATGCTCACCTCCAGTGTCGTCGGACCGCCCTGCGGGCTGTCGAGTCGGGTCGTGCCGCCGGCGGCGAGCACGCGGTTCATAATGCCGTCGAGGCCTCCCCCGGGCACGACCCGGGCGTTGCCGATGCCGTTGTCTTCGACGCGGGCCCAGAGCATGTTCTCGTCGCGCACGCGCACGACGACGCGGCACTCGCTTGCGCGGGAGTGCTTGGCGGCATTGGTGAGCGATTCGGCGATCGCGAAGTAGATGGCGGCCTCGGCGGTGCGCGAGCAGCGGTCGGTGACGCGCACGTCGAGCTGCACCGGGATGTGTGAGCGGGCCGCGAGCGCCGAGAGTGCCGCGTCGAGGCCGCGGTCGTCGAGCACCGAGGCGTAGATGCCGCGAGCCAGCTGCCGCAGTTCGGTGATGGCGGCCTTTGTCGAGGTGTGGGCCTCGGCGACGAGTTCCTTGGCCGCCTCGGGGTCGCTGTCGATCTTCTGCTGGGCGAGGCCGAGCGTCATGGCAACCGATACGAGGCGGGGCTGCACCCCGTCGTGCAAATCGCGCTCGATGCGGGTGCGCTCGAGGTCGGCGGCACGCACCGCTCCCTCGCGCTGCTGCGAAGTCACGAGCACCTGCGCCTCGAGCTGCTCCTCAGCTGCGCCGGATCCGATGATGGCGACCGTCACGATGCGGTGCAGCAGGGCGATGCCCACGATGCCGGCCGCGCACAGCAGCACGCCGATGATGCCGGGCTGCCACCACACGTTGATACCCGAGAAGATCGTGGCGGTCGACCTGATGAAGCCCTGCGCGAGCCCCAGCACGGCCATTCCGAGCAGGCTCGTGACGACGAAGCTTGCTACCGCGCGCCACATGCGACCGTCGATGGTCTGTCGGCCCAGGGACTTGAGCCAGGCCTTGAAGCCGCGGCCGTGCTGCTTCTGCAGCGGCAGCGCGGGCACACCGAGATCGTAGAGCCCGCTGACGCGCTGGGTCTCGAACCAGGCGAGCCCGTAGACCGCGTAAACGAGTCCCACGAGCACGACCAGACCGACGCCGAGGAGGAAGGTGAGGCCGATGCCTGCGCCCAGCATGCCGAGCAGCATGCCCAGGGTGGCGAGGCCGACGATACCGACGCCGGCGAGCTGCAGGATCGTCAGCACGATGCGGAAGGGTGCTCCCCGGCGCTTAGCGGGCTTCGGAGCGGGCCCAGCGGGATGCTGGGAGGTTTGCGGCTGCGACTGCGGCAGCGGCGACTGTGGGGCCTGTTCTGGGGCGTACTGGGGCTGCTGCACGCCCGGCAGCGGCACGGTGGGCTGCGCGGCGACCGGTTCCGCGAGGAGCGGCACGGTCGGCTGGTGGTCGACTGAAGATGTCATACCTCTACGGTAGGCCGCGGGTGCCGGCGGGCGACACCGAGGCAGCCGGATCATTGCGTTCGGGGTTTCCCTACCTTTGCGACTTCATTGCTGCGGCTCGTCACTCGGGATCGGCGCGGCCGAGAGCCATGCGCCCCGCTATTGGTCGCGAGTAGGCTAGCGAAGATCTCGGTTGGCCCGGCCACCGAAGCCCCAAGTATTGGTCACCAGTGAAGGAGACAGCAAGCAATGTCGCAGATACTGACTTGGGTGACGACGTTGGCCGCACTCTCTGGATTTGGGCTTTCCCTCGGCCTCAACCCGGCGTTGTACGGCGCCACCGCCGACATGCTCGCCCGCGGCCTACCGGTGCGAGCGCGCCTCGCGTTCATGATCAGCGGCCTCTGGGTGGGCGCCACCGCACTGTTTCTGGTGCTGCAGACGTTCAACCCGACAAGTCTCGTGAGCACCATCAAGCATCGGGCGCAGGACGAACTGTTCAACCGCACGGTAGACCTGACCGCGGGCATCGTGTTCCTGGTGCTCGCGGGCGGCATCTCAGTCTGGACGGCGTACGCACGGACTCCCCCGGCACGTCCCCCCAAGCCGGTGAAGCAGAACGCACGCCCGATGGGCTATTTCTTCATCGGGCTCTCGAGCGCGGTCATCGGATTCACGACGTTGCCAATCATGTATCTGGTGGGGCGCATGACGACGACGCTCACCCCGCAGCTCGTGCCGCGGATCATCGCCTACTCGATTTTTCTCGTGGCGCTGTCGAGCCCGTTCATAGTGATCGCGTGGGCCTGGTCCCGGTTTCCAACGCATACGGAACGCATCAGCAGTCTCTACACGCGTACCCTGCAGCGCGACTATCGCTGGCCGGCTGCCGGGGTCTGCGCGCTTGCTGGAATCGTGTTCCTGGTTTTCGCGGTGTTCGGGCACGGCTAAGCATTGACACAAAACAAAACCCCCTCGCTGATCGAAATCAACGAGGGGGTTTTCAATGTGGATCCTGGGAGAATCGAACTCCCGACATCCTGCTTGCAAAGCAGGCACTCTACCAACTGAGTTAAGGACCCGTGTTCATTTATTATTTTACTACAAGAAACTTCGTGTTTTTACCACTTGGTTTCGGTGGGGCTACCTGGACTTGAACCAGGGACCTCTTCATTATCAGTGAAGCGCTCTAACCGCCTGAGCTATAGCCCCTTAACCAAGAGGAAACATTACCCGAAATCCGTGCCGATTTGAAATCAACCGCGTTTTCCGGGCGAGTTCCCCGAGGTGTTACCGCAAAAAGCGGCCTTAGTTGCTGGTGAAACCGAGCTGGAAACCGCCCAGCACGCGCACCAGCAGGTTGTACACGAGCGCCGCAATTGCACCGATAGCGGTGCCCACGATCGTGTTCAGGATGCCCACGACGACGGCGAAGCCGGCGACCTGCGGGAACCCGATGATCTTCATGAGGCTGTTGTCCTCGCCCACGATGTCCATGAACAGCGAGTCGATCTCACCCAGCACACCGGTCTGGGACAGCACGGTGTAGATCAGGATCGTCGATACGATGCTCACGATCGCGAGGCAAATAGCCACGAGGAACGAGAACTTCACGGCCGACCAAAAGTCGATGTACACAAGCTTCAGGCGAACCTGCTTGGCCGGAGCCTTCTTGCGTGTCTTCTTAGCCAACTTGTCGGCAACGGTGTTACTCATTCAGATTTTCCTCGTTCTCAGCAGTCTCGGTGGCTGGGCCCTCGGGCTCTTCCTCCTCAAGCCCACGCTCCGAATTTCGCGCGATGCCAATAATACGGTCACCCTCTGGGAATCGAGCAAACACGACCCCCATTGTGTTGCGACCCTTTGCCGGCACCTCAGCGACGTCCGACCGGACCACCTTACCGCTCGCGAGCACAACAAGAACTTCGTCTGCCTCGTCCACGATCAGTGCTCCGACCAGGTCGCCACGGTTCTCGTCGAGCTTAGCGACCTTGATGCCGTAGCCGCCACGGTTCTGTACGCGGTACTCCCCCACGTCCGTGCGCTTGGCATATCCGCCCTCGGTCACGACGAACACGAAGCCGTCGTTCCCATTGACGCACGACGCCGACAGCAGGGTGTCTCCGTCTCGGAAGTTCATGCCGCGCACGCCGCTCGTCGAGCGACCCATCGGACGAAGTGCCTGGTCAGAGGCTGTAAAACGGACCGACATGCCCTGCTTCGATACGAGCAAGACGTCGTCATCGGATTCAGCGATAAGAGCCGAGACGAGCTCGTCACCCTCGCGCAGCTTGATCGCGATGATGCCGCCCGTACGGTTCGTGTCGTACTCGGTGAGGGCCGTCTTCTTCACGAGACCATCACGTGTGGCCAGCAGCAGGTAGCCGGCCTCGTAGTCGGGAACGTCAAGAATCTGCGTGACAGACTCGTCTGGAGCCAGTGCGAGTAGGTTCGCGAGGTGCTGACCCTTGGCGTCGCGGCCTCCCTCGGGAATCTCGTACGTCTTCGCGCGGTAGACGCGGCCGGTGTTCGTGAAGAACATGAGCCAGTGGTGCGTCGTCGTGACAAAGAAGTGTTCGACGATGTCGTCGGCACGCAGCTGCGCCCCCTTCACGCCCTTGCCGCCGCGATGCTGTGACCGGTAGTTATCGATGCGCGTGCGCTTGACGTACCCGCCACGCGTCACGGTCACGACCATCTCCTCCTCAGGAATCAGGTCTTCCATCGACATATCGCCGTCGAAGCCGTGCAGGATCGTGCTGCGACGCTCGTCACCGAACTTGTGCACGACCTCCCCCAGCTCGTCCACGACGATGCCGCGCTGCTGGGTGGGTGAGGCGAGAATCGCCTCGAACTCGGCGATCATTGCTTCGAGCTTGGCTGCGAGGTCAAGAATCTTCTGGCGCTCAAGAGCAGCGAGCCTACGCAGCTGGAGACCCAGGATTGCGTCGGCCTGCAGCTGATCCACGCTGAGCAGGCCCATAAGGCCCTCGCGTGCTTCATCCACGGTCGGCGAGCGCCGGATCAGGGCGATGACCGCGTCGAGCGCGTCGAGCGCCTTAAGGTAGCCACGCTGGATGTGAGCCTCGGCCTCGGCCTTGCGGAGACGGTACTCCGTGCGGCGAACGATGACCTCGATCTGGTGCTTGGCCCAGTAGGTGATGAAGCCGTCAAGCGGGAGCGTGCGGGGCACGCCGTCGACGATCGCGAGCATGTTCGCGCCGAAGTTCTCCTGCAGCGGGGTGTGCTTGTACAGGTTGTTGAGCACGACCTTCGCGATCGCGTCGCGCTTGAGCACGATCACGAGGCGCTGGCCCGTGCGGCCGCTGGTCTCATCGCGAATGTCGGCGATACCCTGTACGCGGCCTTCCTTGACGAGGTCGGCGATCTTTACCGCGAGGTTATCGGGGTTGACCTGGTACGGCAGCTCGGTGACAACGAGGCAGGTGCGCCCCTGCAGTTCCTCGATGTTGACGACGGCACGCATCGTGATGGAGCCACGCCCCGTGCGGTACGCGTCCTTAATGCCCTTCGTGCCGAGGATCTGGCCGCCCGTCGGGAAGTCGGGGCCCTTGACGCGCTCCATGAGGGCTTCGAGGAGCTCCTCGCGGGTTGCCTCGGGGTGTTCCAGGTGCCAAATGGCAGCCTCTGAGACCTCGCGGAGGTTGTGCGGCGGAATGTTGGTCGCCATGCCCACGGCGATGCCCACAGAGCCGTTGACCAGCAGGTTGGGGAACCGGCTCGTGAGTACGGTGGGCTCCTGAGTGCGCCCATCGTAGTTGTCCTGGAAGTCGACGGTGTCTTCGTCGATATCGCGTACCATTTCCATGGCGAGCGGCGACATCTTCGTCTCGGTGTAACGGTGTGCGGCTGCGCCGTCGTTACCGGGCGAACCAAAGTTGCCCTGTCCGAGCGCAAGCGGGTATCGCAGCGACCAGGGCTGCACCAGGCGAACGAGCGAGTCGTACACCGCGGTGTCACCGTGGGGGTGGAACTGTCCCATGACGTCGCCAATAACGCGCGTGCACTTCGAGAATGCCTTGTCGGGGCGGTATCCCCCGTCGTACATCGTGTAGATGACGCGGCGGTGCACGGGCTTGAGCCCATCACGCACGTCGGGAAGCGCGCGTCCCACGATCACGCTCATGGCGTAGTCGAGGTACGAGCGCTGCATCTCTGTCTGCAGCTCTACCTGGTTGATGCGGCCGTGGTTTGCTACCTCGGCGCCGTACTCTGCGCCCTCGGGCGCCTCAGGTGAGTTGGTGGTTACGTCGTCGCTCATGAAGTTTCTGCTTTCAACTCTGCTGTCGATTCCTGACTGGCCGGCGTGCGGCTAGATGTCAAGGAATCGAACGTCCTTCGCGTTCTGTTGGATGAAGGTGCGTCGAGCTTCGACGTCCTCCCCCATGAGCGTCGCGAAAATCTCGTCGGCGACGGCTGCATCGTCCATGGTGACCTGGAGCAAGGTGCGCGTATCGGGGTTCATCGTGGTGTCCCAGAGCTCTTCGTGGTTCATCTCACCGAGACCCTTGTAGCGCTGCACGCCGCTTTCCTTCATCAGGCGGCGACCGTTGGCTGCGCCCGCGGCGAGAGCCGCGTCACGCTCGTCGTCGCTGTAGACGTACTCGTGGTCGGCATTCGTCCACTTGATCCGGTACAGCGGTGGCTGCGCGAGATAGACATAGCCGAGGTCAATCAGCGGCCGCATGTAACGGAACAGCAGCGTGAGTAGCAGCGTCGTGATGTGCTGGCCATCAACGTCGGCATCGGCCATCAGCACGATCTTGTGGTAGCGCGCCTTCTCGGGGTTGAAGTCCTCGCCAATGCCGGCGCCGAACGCCGTGATCATTGCCTGGACCTCGGTGTTGTTCAGCGCGCGGTCGAGGCGCGCCTTTTCAACGTTGAGGATCTTGCCTCGCAGTGGCAAGATCGCCTGGGTGTGCGGGTTGCGCCCGGTCTTGGCGGAGCCGCCTGCGGAGTCGCCCTCCACGATGAAGATTTCTGAGACCGTGGGGTCCTTGCTCGTGCAATCCGAGAGTTTGCCGGGCATGCCACCCGACTCGAGCAGTCCCTTACGACGTGCGGTCTCGCGAGCCTTGCGGGCAGCCAGGCGTGCGGTGGCAGCCTGAATGGCCTTGCGAATGACGTCCTTGGCTGGGCCGGGGTTGCGTTCGAACCAGTCCCCCAGGCGATCACCGACGACCTTCTGCACGAAAGCTTTTGCTTCGGTGTTACCGAGCTTGGTCTTCGTCTGGCCCTCGAACTGCGGCTCGCCGAGCTTGATCGAAACGACGGCGGTGAGACCCTCGCGCACATCGTCGCCCGAAAGATTGTCGTCCTTCTCGCGAAGGATGTTCTTGTCACGCGCGTAGCGGTTCACGAGCGTAGTGAGTGCGGCACGGAAGCCCTCTTCGTGGGTGCCACCCTCGTGCGTGTTAATCGTGTTCGCGTAGGTGTGCACGCTGTCGGAGTACGCCGTGGTCCACTGCATCGCGACCTCGACGGCCATCTTGCGTTCGGTGTCCTCGAACTCAAACGAGATGATCTCGTCATTGACGAGATCCGCGCGCTTGGCTGAGTTGAGGTAGTGAACGTAGTCCTCGATGCCCTTTTCGTAGCAGAACTCGTCGTGCGGGGCAGCCGGAGCGACCATCTCGCCGTCGGAGTTCTCAACGGGCTCCTGCGGGCGCAGGTCCGTGACCGTGATGGTCAGGCCCTTGTTGAGGAAGGCCATCTGCTGGAAGCGCGTGCGCAGCGTCTGGTAATCGAACTCAGTAGTTTCGAAGATGTCGGCGCTGGGCCAGAACGTAATGGTCGTTCCGGTGGCGTCGGTGGGCCCCCCCTGCGCAAGCGGGGCGTCCGGCACGCTGTCCGTGAACGACATGTTCCACGTGAAACCTTCGCGCGAAACCGAAACATCGAACTTGCTCGACAGTGCGTTCACGACTGACGAGCCAACGCCGTGCAGGCCGCCCGAAACGGCGTAGCCGCCGCCACCGAACTTGCCGCCGGCGTGCAGAACTGTCAGCACGACCTCGACCGTTGAGCGACCCTCCGTTGGGTGCTCAGCGACCGGGATGCCTCGGCCGTTGTCAACGACGCGAACCGCGCCGTCCTCGAGAATCGTGACGGTAATTAAGTCGCAGTGCCCAGCGAGCGCCTCGTCGACCGAGTTGTCGACGATCTCGTACACGAGGTGGTGCAAACCACGGGGTCCGGTCGATCCAATGTACATACCCGGACGCTTGCGAACCGCCTCGAGGCCTTCCAGTACCTGGATTGCGCCTGCGCCGTAACTTTCCGCGGCAGCGGCCTGTTCTGAGTTCATACGTTGAATAATCCTTTTCTGGCCGTTTCAGAGCGTTTTCCGACTCGGAACACTTCCGCACACCAGCCTATCAAAATAACCCCGCGAAACCCCGGTTAGCGGGCGTTAGCGGGCAATATTTTCGACATGTTCTGGGGTATCTGAAACGCGGTGTCGCAGAATCGGCGCCTGTGCGCGCTTCTAAGAGGGCTATCCGTAGGTATCTCGGGGGCCGCGGCCCTTCACAGTACGAGGTCCGTGACGCCAAGTAGGTGCCCCCGGAGACAGGAATCGAATGTCCTTCAGGTCGGCATCGGGATACTCGGTGAGGATCCGCGAGAAGATCTCGCCTCGCAATCTGCGCAACTCCGTGGCCCAAGTCGTCGAATCGCACTGCACATGCAGCACATCGTTCGTGATGCCGACGATCGTAGTGTGCTCAGCGGTGCTCTCCCCCGCAAACTCGGCCCACTCTTCGATCAGCCGCGCCCGCTCGAGCTCGGAGCTCCAACCCATATCTCCCGAAATCACCGAGAGCACATCGCTCAGCATTCGTGGATCACGCCCCCAACCGAACGGGCTCCCGCCGGGCTCTCGACCAGATCGCTTGCGCTTGATGTGGGCGGGTACGCCCCGCCAGACGGACTTCGCCCGCAGGTAAGCCTCCGTAGCGAAGCCGTTTGGCGGCTGCTTCTTGGTCATTCTGATCCACCGTCAAGCGTCAGGGACCCGGCGCTCACTTGAACCTTGTGCCAAGCGACATCTGAGGGGACATCGCTCTCGACTGCGGCGGTCACGAGGATCTGTTCGAATTCACTCACGGATTCCATGAGCCTCGCCCTGCGCTCACCATCGAGCTCGGCGAATACGTCGTCAAGGATCATTACGGGGTCGCCCGCCGAGGACTGCTCCCGCAGTACGCGCGCCAGTGATAGCTTGAGCCCGAGCGCAAAGGACCACGACTCCCCATGGCTCGCGTATCCCTTCACGGGCAATCCGTTCAGTGTCATCGTGAGGTCATCTCGATGCGGGCCGGCCAGGGTCATACCCCGATCGACCTCGCGCTGCCGCAGCCCTGCGAGCGTCTCGCGGAACTTTCCCTCGACCGTTTCACGTGAAACATTACCGTCGACCGAGTCGACGCTAGTTTCACGTGAAACGTTTCCAAGTGCGGTCTCAACCATAGTGCAGCTCGGTCCGTGGTCCTCCCCCACGAGCGAGGCGTATGCGGCAATCAAGTGCGGCGCCGAGTCTGCGATGTACTCGCGACGAGCCAGCATAATCTGAGTACCCAGCGACACGAGCTGTCCATCCCAGACGGGAAGGGTTGACTCAATCTGAGCTGCGCGACCACGGGCCGATTTCAGCAGCGCCGTGCGCTGTCGAAGCACCCGTTCGTAGTCCTGCAGTACGCCCGCAGCGGCCGGATGTCGAGAAATCAACGCATCATCGAGGAAGCGCCGACGAATGGAGGGCTCTCCACGAACGATACTGAGGTCTTCTGGCACAAAAGCAACCGCTGCGAACCATCGCGTGAGCTCGCGCGGAGGTACTGCGTTGCCATTGACCTGCGCACGGTTCGGGCCCTCCTTGTTGATCTGCAGATCGAGGAGCACAGTGCGCGCATTTGCCTCGACTTTCAAGCGCAAGAACGCGGACTGTTCACCGAAGCGCACGAGCGGAGCGTCGCTCGAGACCCGGTGAGATCGGAGGCTTGAAAAATAGGCGATTGCCTCGGCCAGATTCGTCTTCCCCTGACCATTACGCCCGACCAACAAATTCGCGCCGGCTTCGAGCGGAAGCTCCGCAGTCGCGTAGTTGCGAAAATCTCGGAGTGAGAGATGCGCGACTCGCATGCGCGTCTACCGCAGCAGCAGGTTGGGCTGCAGCAGGTAGCGGTAGCTGGTGTCGTCCGCGTCTTCCTTGCTGCGCTGGCTGGTGATCAGCACCGGGCCAGGCTTGGCGGGGTTGTCGGTGCGGGTGAACGCAATGCGAGCGAACTCGGAGTGCGTCGACCGAAGTGCATCGAGTAGGTACTGCGGCTTCAACGAAACCGTCATTCCCTCACCCATCAGGTGAACGTCCACCGACTCGACGGCCTTGGCCGACTCAGTGCCTGCGGCCTCGAGCGTCACGTTGCCGTCGGTGAACGTAAAGCGCAGTGCGGCCTCGCGCTCGAGCACGAGACTCACGCGACCAACAGCCTCGACGAGCTCACTCGTGCTGATCACAGCGTAGTTGTCGACGTCGGTCGGGAAGAGTCGCCCCACCGGCGGGTAGTTACCCTTGATCAGCAGCGACGTCACCGTCTTATTGCCACCGGTGAAGGCGATAAGCTCGCGCTCTTCGTCCTTGATGATCGCAATGTTCACGATGCCGTCATTTCCGAACGTCTTTCCGACCTCGGTGACGATCTTTGCCGGCACCAATGCCGACAAAGACTCCTGTTCAGCCTGGTTTTCCCAGTCAATACTGCGGGTCGCGACGCGGTAGCGGTCGGTGGCCGTCAATGTCAGCGAATTCGAGTTGATCTCGAGCTGCACACCCGTGATGACGGGCGTTACGTCGTCGCGTGACGCAGCGAGTGACACCTGGGCGATCGCCTCAGAGAACGCATCAGCGGGCACTGCGCCAGATACGGCGGTGATGTTGGGAATCTGCGGGTACTCCTCCACGGGCATAGCCGGCAGGCTGAAGGAAGCCGAGCCACAGCGAACCTCGACGCGGCTCTCCACCAGTGTGACCTCTACGTCAGCGTGGGGAAGGCGCTGTGCGATCTCGCTGAGTAGCTTTCCCGAAACCAGTGCGCGACCGGCCTCCGAAATGTCAGCCTTGATCGCGGTGCGCGACGAAACTTCATAATCAAACGTCGAGACCGTGAGCTCGCCGTTCTCTGCTTCGATGAGCGCGCCGCTCAGGAGCGGCTGTGTGGGGCGCTGAGGCAACAGCTTGACCGCGAACGAGACAGCCTCACTGAATACGTCACGATTGACGGTGAATCGCATCTCGCTCCCTTCATCGAACTACAACCTTTGTGTAGTTCCAGCGTCCCAATCTTTGCACACTCACTGCTGGAGATGCACTCCACGGCTTCTGAGAGCGTTAACACGCCGAATCGGATCTTGTGATCGAGTGCCCGTGAATAAAGATTGATGTGTTAACAGTGTTAACGGTTGTGGAATCTGTGGATAACTTACCGGATCCCTGTTCCTGTATGGCCAAGCGGGCCGGTCGCCGTGTGTAGGGATTTCGAAATGTGTGCAAACTGGACAGGGTTCAGCTCGGAGGAGCGAACTTCACCCCTCACAGGCGACCCAAAGTTATCCACAGCGACACGCGAGCTATCCCCAGTTATCCACAGTCGGGTATAAACCTGGGGATAACGGAGTGGGCGTGGCATCTACTTGGATCCCTGCTTGATACGGGTGGTGAGCTCGGTCACCTGGTTGTAGATCGACCGACGCTCCGCAATCAGCTGCGAAATCTTCTTGTGCGCGTACATCACGGTGGTGTGATCACGGCCGCCAAACAGTTGCCCGATCTTGGGAAGTGACAGCGGGGTGAGCTCGCGGCACAGGTACATGGCGATCTGACGGGCCGTCGCGATCTGCTGCGCGCGGGTCGGCCCGTAGAGATCATCCACTGAGAGGTCGAAGTATTCGGCCGTGCGCGTGATGATGTCGGTGGGCTGCACCTCGTTGTCGGCGTCCAGCGTGATGAGGTCCTTCAGCACCGTGTGCACGAGTGGCATATCGATGGGCTGCTGGTTCAGACTTGCGTAGGCGGTCACGCGAATGAGCGTGCCCTCGAGTTCACGAATGTTCGACGAGAACTTGCTCGCGATGAACTCCAGGACGTTGTGATCGACCTCGAGGTTCTCGCGCTGGGCCTTCTTACGCAGAATCGCAATTCGCGTCTCGAGATCCGGTGCCTGAATATCGGTGAGCAGACCCCATTCGAAGCGCGAGAGCATGCGCTCCTCGAAGCCGCGCAGCTGCTTGGGCTGCACATCGCTCGTGATCACGACCTGCTTGTTGTGATCGTGCAGCGTGTTGAAGGTGTGGAAGAACGCTTCCTGGGTCTCGACCTTGTCCTCGAGGAACTGAATATCGTCGACGAGCAGAATGTCCACGCTGCGGTAGCGCGCGTGAAACGCTGCACCCTGGTTGTTCGCGATCGAGTTGATGAAGTCGTTCGTGAAGTCCTCGGAGCTGACGTAGCGCACGCGCACGTCGGGGAACAGCTCGCGGGCGTAGTGGCCGATGGCGTGCAGCAGGTGGGTCTTGCCCAGGCCCGAGTCACCGTAGATGAAGAGTGGGTTGTAGGCCCGTGCCGGCGCCTCGGCGACCGCGACCGCGGCCGCGTGAGCGAAACGGTTGGACTGGCCGATCACAAAACTGTCGAACGCGTACTTGGCATTCAGGCGACCCTCGCCCGGCTCACCGACGCCGTGGCGGGTGCGCGGCTCGACAACGGGGCGCGGCGCGGGCTCGCCGCGGAGCTCGGTCGGAAACTGGCTGACGGGTGCGAGAGGAGCCTGAGGTGCAACGACCTCGACCGGCTCCGGATCAATGATGGGGTGCGCGGTTTCGTCGACCATCACCACAAAGTTGTCGATCGCGTTCGCCTCGGGAATGCCGGCGAGAGCCGACATGATGGCGGGGCGCAGCCGGCTTTCGAGCAGCTTGAGGGTGAAGTCGAGCTGCACCGCAAGATAGAGCGTGCCCGCGGCGAGGCCGCGAGGAACAGCGAGCGCCAGCTGGGCACCCACAGCGGGCCCGACTGCGGGGTCGCTCATTACTGCTTGGGTGACCTGTTCCCAGATCTCCTGAAGTTCCTCGTCTGTCACGCGTGTACCCGGCCCTAATAAAGTAATGAGATGGTTCGATGTTATACCCAGGCTTATCCACAAGCCATGTGTGGTTCTGGCGCGTGATTCCGTGACTTACTCACACTGCCAGAACATCAGGCCAACGTTAGTCACAGATTTGTCCACAGGCAAGCTTCGGCTGTTTGTTCGAGGCAATCTGCGAAGAATGGGCACGCAAAAGGCGCACGCCATATAGGGGCACGGGTGCTCGTGTTGACGATGCGCCCAAAAGCGCGTAAGCTTTCAATCTTGTATGGGCGACAGCTCACAGCTGTCCTGCCCAAATCCGACTTCCTCGACCATCACCAGAGTGCTCGGGGATCTATTCCAAAAGTCACGGAGTATTACAAATGAGCAAGCGCACTTTCCAGCCAAACAACCGCCGCCGCGCAAAGGTTCACGGTTTCCGTAGCCGCATGCGCACCCGCGCCGGCCGTGCAATCCTCGCCGCACGTCGCGGCAAGGGCCGCACGAAGCTCAGCGCGTAACTAGCAGCCTCCCCTTTTACGATCATGCCCGCGAGGCAGCATCGCATTACTCGGGGAGAGGATTACCGACGCACTGTGCGTACGGGTCGCCGCGTGGGTGGTGCTTATTGCATCACCCACGCGGTTTTCTCTACCCCCGACTCCCCCGCACGCTACGGATTCATCATCTCGAAAGCCGTCGGTAACGCGGTCACCCGCAACCTGATCCGGCGCAGACTCAAGACGATTGTTGAGCGCCGCATCAATCAGGGTGCCGCGGGCGTGGACATCGTATTTCGGGCCTTCCCTCAGATCGTCGACGCCAGTTTCGAGGAGCTCGAGGCCGAGGTCGGCCGCGCGCTCGATCGAGCCGAGAAGTACCGCCCCGCCGAGGTGCCGGTGCCGTGAGACCGATGCTCGAGGTGTATCTGCTGCCACGTAACGCGATGATCGCGTTCATGCTGGCCTACCGCAAGGTGATCTCGCCGCTGTATGGCGAGGTGTGCAGGTATTACCCATCGTGCTCCCGATACTCTCTTGAGGCATACCAGCAGCGCGGCTTTATTGTGGGTGTCGCGCTGACCGCGTGGCGGCTACTGCGCTGCAACCCCTTGAGCCCGGGCGGAATCGATGATGTACCGCCGCCCGCGCACGAACGATTTAAGACTTCACCTCGCGGATTCGTCCGCCCCTCCTTATCGAAAGGCCTAGTCTCGTGATGGACTTCTTCGAAACTATACTTTGGCCGCTGCGCTGGCTCGTTGAGCTGGTGCTCGCGGTCTGGCACCAGGTATTTACCTGGGTGGGGCTGGACCCGAACTCGGGTGTGACCTGGGTGCTGTCGATCCTCGGCCTCGTCGTCGTGGTGCGTGCGGCTCTCGTGCCCGTGACGGTGCGACAGATCAAGTCGCAGCGCCGCATGATGGATCTCGCACCCGAGATGAAGAAGATCCAGGACAAATACAAGGGCAAGAAGGATCAGTTCTCGCGCGAGGCCATGAGCCGCGAGACGATGGGCCTGTACAAGAAGCACGGCACGAACCCGTTCGCTTCGTGCCTGCCCATTCTGATCCAGATGCCGATCTTCTTCTCGCTGTTCTACGTGCTGCGCCAGGCGTCAGGCGCCATGGGCAGCGGCGGCAACGGCTCGGGCCAGGCCGGCATTGGCATGATGACGCAGGAGCTCACCGACAGCTTCAACCAGGCCGAGATCTTTGGTGCTCCCATCAAGATGACCTTCACCCAGGGCTGGGAGCAGGGCAACTGGATCGTCGTCGTCATGCTCGGCCTGATCATGCTGCTCATGATCGCCTCGCAGTTCTTCACGCAGCTGCAGATCATGTCGAAGAACGTGTCTGACGAGACGAAGAACTCGCCGATGTACCGCCAGCAGAAGATCATGCTGTACATCATTCCCTTCGCGTTCCTGTTCTCAGGCGTGACCTTCCCCCTCGCACTCAACATCTACTGGTTCTCGTCGAACCTGTGGACCATGGGTCAGCAGTTCATCGTGATCCGCAGCATGCCCACCCCCGGCAGCGACGCGTGGCGTGCGCGCCAGGCCCGTCTGAAGGCAAAGGGTAAGCTCAAGGAAGACGAAGCGACGCCCGAGGAGCAGGCCAAGCTTGACCAGGGTCAGCGCCAGCAGCCGGTGAGCTCGAAGCGCGCAAAGAAGAAGAAAAAGTGAGTGAGGCAGCAGTGACCACGGCTACACCACAGGATCGTCCCGCTGAGGATCTAACGCTCGAGGAGCTCGAGGCCGACGGCGATCGCGCCGCCGACTACATCGAGGGCCTGCTCGACATCGCCGATCTCGATGGCGACATCGATATCGACGTTGCCAACGGGCGCGCATACGTGTCGGTCACCGGCGACGACGCCGAGCTCGACCGCATCGCCACCCCCGACGTGGTGCAGGCGCTGCAGGATCTCACGCGCCTCGCAGTGCAGACCCACACTGGTCGCTTCTCGCGCCTCATCGTCGACGTCGGCGGCTCGCGCGACGCGCGCACGATCCAGCTCCAGGGCATGGTCGACGCTGCGATCGCACAGATCGCCGCCGGCAAGGATCAGGTGGCGCTCGAGCCCATGTCGTCGTACGAGCGTAAGCTCGTGCACGACGAGGTCGCTTCGCGCGGGTACCACTCTGAGTCTCAGGGCGAGGGCCGCGACCGCCGCCTCGTTATCACCGCGGCCTCCGCGGCCTAGGGCGCGCCGTGACTGTTTCACGTGAAACCGGCTCGGGCGCGTCGGATGCTGAGCTTGCTGCTGTGAGCGCCGGATCGGCTCCCGCTGCCGCGGGCAGCTCGGATGCTTCGGTGGCTTCGGCCGCTTCGGCGGACGAAGCCGCGGCTCCCGCACCTGCCGCCGCGATCGAGGCCGAGCCGGCTGCCGCCGCGATCCTTGCGGGCGACCAGATCGATGTGCTGCGCGCGTTCGCGGCCGACCTCGGTGCGCGCGGCGAAGAGCTCGGCCTGATCGGCCCGCTCGAGCTGCCGCGCCTCTGGACGCGCCACCTCGTCAACAGCGCGCTGCTCGCTCCCCTGATCAAGTCCGGCGCGACCGTCGCCGACATTGGCACGGGCGGCGGCATGCCGGGCCTCGTGCTCGCGATCTGCCGACCCGACGCGATGTTCTTCTTCATCGAGCCGATGGAGCGCCGCTGCGCGTGGCTCAACGAGCAGATCGAGCTGCTCGGCCTCACGAACGCCGAGGTCAAGCGCGGCCGCGTCGAGGAGTTCCACGATGCGTTCGAGGTCGACCAGGTCACGGCTCCCCCCCCGCCCCCCCCCCCGAAGCCCCGCCCCCCCCCCGCCCCCCCCCCCCCCCCCGTTTTCTTCTTCGTCGAGCCGATGGAGCGCCGCTGCGCGTGGCTCAACGAGCAGATCGAGCTGCTCGGCCTCACGAACGCCGAGGTCAAGCGCGGCCGCGTCGAGGAGTTCCACGATGCGTTCGAGGTCGACCAGGTCACGGCTCGCGCCGTGACCGCGCTCAAGAAGCTCGTGCCCATCACGGCACCGCTCTTGCGCGACGGCGGCGAGATGCTGTTCCTCAAGGGCGCATCGGTCGAGAACGAGATCGAGGCGGCCGAAAAGCCGCTGCGCAAGCACCGCGTGCGCGAGATTTCGGTTGAAGAACTCGGCGCGGATCTGGATGTAGAGACCACACGGGTGTTTCGGGCTAAAATCGTGAGACATGGCTGAAGCTGAGAAGTCCCTCGTTGGCGACCACCTGGTCGACAAAATTCGGCGACGCCGCAAGCTCGCCGAAACCGTCTCTCCCCTGCCCGAGAAGACGCGCGTCATCACGGTGTCCAACCAGAAGGGCGGCGTCGGCAAGACGACGACGACCGTGAACCTGGCGTCGGCGCTCGCGCGCCGCGGCGCCAACGTGCTCGTCATCGACCTCGACCCGCAGGGCAACTCGTCGACCGCGCTCGGTGTGAACCACCGACCCGAGGTCACGAGCATCTACGACGTGCTGCTCGGCGACAACGAGATCGCCGACGCGGTCGCGCAGTCGACCGACCACGAAAACCTGAAGTGCGTGCCGTCGACCATCAACCTCGCCGGCGCCGAGATCGAGCTCGTCTCGCTCGTGGCCCGCGAGCAACGGCTGCGCACCGCGCTGCAGACCTTCCTCGATGGCGCCGATCGCATGTACCACTACGTGTTCATCGACTGCCCACCGTCGCTCGGCCTGCTCACGGTGAACGCGTTCGTGGCGGCCGACGAGGTGTTGATTCCCATCCAGTGCGAGTACTACGCGCTCGAGGGCCTCAGCCAGCTGCTCAACAACATCAAGCTGATCCAGAAGCACCTGAACCCGGGGCTCCACGTTTCGACGATCATGCTTACCATGTACGACGCCCGCACCAACCTGGCGCAGGAGGTCGCGAACGAGGTTCGCACCCACTTCCCCGCCGAGGTGCTCGGCGCCGTCATTCCCCGTTCGGTGCGCATTTCGGAGGCACCGAGCTACGGGCAGACGGTGCTTGCGTATGATCCGGCATCGATTGGCGCGTTGGCCTATCTCGAGGCCGCGGCCGAGATGGCCGAGCGCGGCGTGCCCAAGCAGTCACCAGTGAAGGAAGGGGCGTAGCTCATGACCGCCAAGAAACGTAGCGGCCTGGGTCGCGGAATCGGTGCGCTGATTCCGCAGTCACCCACGACGGGCGACCGTCCCGTCGATGTGTTCTTCCCGCAGGCGCCGGCTTCGGAAGCCGCCGATGCGGCGGCTCCCGCTGTCGACGAGGCTTCGGCTGAGGCTGCTCCCCCGGCCGCGAAGAAGCCTGCGCGTGCGCGCAAGGCTGCGGCCGCGGCTCCGGATCAGGGCGGCGATAGCGAGCTGAAGGCCGTGCCCGGGGCGCAGCTGACGCATCTCGCCGTCGATGACGTGGTGCCCAACCAGTCGCAGCCGCGTACCGAGTTTGACGAGGACGCGCTCGACGAGCTGACGCACAGCGTGCGCGAGTTTGGCGTGTTTCAGCCGATCGTGGTTCGCGCGATTGAGCCGGCTCCCAAGAAGGGGCCGAAGTACGAGCTCATCATGGGTGAGCGTCGCCTCCGCGCTTCAAAGCGTGCGGGCCTCGACTCGATCCCCGCGATTGTGCGGTCGACGGCCGACGAGCACATGCTGCGCGACGCGCTGCTCGAGAACCTGCACCGCGCGCAGCTGAACCCGCTGGAAGAGGCGTCAGCGTATCAGCAGCTGCTCGCCGACTTTGGCATTACGCAGGAGCAGCTCGCGACCCGCATCGGCCGCTCACGCCCGCAGGTGTCGAACACGATTCGCCTCTTGCGTCTGCCCGAGACCGTGCAGGCGAAGGTCGCGGCCGGCGTGTTGTCGGCTGGCCATGCGCGTGCGATCCTGTCGCTCGATGGTGATGCCGCGGCGATGGAGCAGCTGGCCAACAAGATCATCAACGAGGGTCTGTCGGTGCGTGCAGCTGAGGCCGCCGCGGCCGAGGAGCCCAAGCGCAAGATGCCTAAGCCCCGCGCGGGCGGCGTGCAGGCGCAGCTCGGCGAGATCGCGGATCGCCTGGGCGACCGCTTTGACACCCGCGTTGCGGTGAAGCTGGGCGCCAAGAAGGGCCAGATCATCATCGACTTCGCGACGATTGCAGACCTGAAGCGGGTGCTGTCGGAGCTCGGTGACCCCGGGTTTGGGCAGGGCTAACTTTTAGTTGGACTAAAACTCGGGCTTTTGCCTGTGCGCTTGGGGCGGGTTCGTGGTTGCGGGCCCGCCCCTGTTGCGTGCTGGGGCACGTACTCTCTGCTCCCCTGGTTTCGCTGTTGGTGCGGTGCTGGTTGTGCTTGACTGCTGGTATGAGTGAACAACCAATGGTGGTCTCGGCAGAACTCGAGATCGCGGCCGACGCCGCGACGATCTTCGAACTCATTGCGGACCCGTCGTTGCAGCCGACCTGGGACGGCAACGACAACCTCGCCTCGGCGGCCCCGGGCCAGCGCGTGCACGCCGTGGGCGACGTCTTTGTGATGGTGAACAAGCCCGACCGGGTGCGCGAGAACCACATCGTCGAGTTCGAGGAGGGCCGGCTGATCGCGTGGCAGCCGTCGCTGCCGGGCGGCGAACCATTCGGCCAGCTCTGGCGGTGGGAGCTCACTCCCCTTTCATCTGAGGTCACCCTGGTGAAGCATTCGTATGACTGGTCACAGCTGCACGATGAAGCGCGGTTGGAGCGGGCGCGGGCTACGACTTCGGAGAAGTTGATGGGGTCGGTTGAGCGGCTTGCGGAGGCTGCAAGTAACCACTAATTCCTTGACCGCATCTCCTGCTGTGCTTTCGAGCATTGGCGCGTCACAAAGGAAACCAAAGGCATAGCCACGACCACATTGAATTCAAGATTGTCGTTGGTGCGCGCTACGGTAAGACAAGTGGCGACTAGCGCGCCATTTTTGAGTGGTTGCACGGGGAGAAAGCTGATGACAGACGGTATGAAAGAACTACAGCGGGCAGAGCTTCACAAAACCATCTGGCAGGTTGCGAACGACCTTCGCGGTTCGGTCGATGGGTGGGACTTCAAATCGTATGTGCTTGGGATGCTGTTCTACCGGTTCATCTCTGAAAACCTCACTACCTACATCAACAAGGGTGAGCGTGAAGCTGGAGCGCCCGACTTTGACTTCACTCATCTTTCAGACGAAGACGCCGAGTTCGCTCGCGAGGAGATCGTTGCTGAGAAGGGCTTTTTCATTAAGCCTTCTGAGCTGTTCCAGAATGTGCGCAAGAAAGCCGCCTCAAACGAGAACCTCAACGAGACGCTTGAGTCGATCTTCCGTGACATCGAAGGTTCCGCCGTCGGCACCGACAGCGAGGACGACCTCAAAGGCCTCTTTGACGACCTGAACGTGAATAGCTCAAAGCTCGGTAATACGGTCGCGAAGCGCAACGAGAAGCTCGTGAAACTGCTCGATGCGATCGGAAGTCTCCCACTCGGGGGTGAGTTCGCAGACAACTCGATCGACTTGTTTGGTGACGCGTACGAGTACCTCATGCAGATGTACGCGTCGAGTGCCGGAAAGTCTGGTGGTGAGTATTACACGCCTCAAGAGGTGTCTGAGCTACTCGCGCACATCACCACGATGGGAAAGAAGCGGGTCAACAAAGTGTACGACCCGGCCGCAGGCTCGGGCTCGCTACTGCTGAAGTTCGCGAAGGTGCTCGGCAAAGAAAACGTGGGCGGCTTCTACGGCCAAGAGATCAACCTCACGACCTACAACCTCGCCCGCATCAACATGTTCCTCCACGATGTGAACTACGAAAAGTTCGACCTCGCCCTCGGCGACACCCTGCTCGAGCCTGCCCACTGGGACGACGAACCATTCGAAGCAATCGTTTCGAATCCGCCCTACTCCATCAAGTGGGATGGTGACGCAAACCCGCTCCTCATCAACGATCCCCGCTTCGCACCTGCGGGCGTGCTGGCGCCGAAGTCGAAGGCTGATCTGGCGTTCACGATGCACATGCTGCATTGGCTCGCGACCGACGGCACCGCTGCGATCGTCGAGTTCCCTGGTGTGCTGTATCGGGGTGGTGCGGAGCAGAAGATCCGTAAGTACCTGATCGACAACAACTATGTCGAAGCGGTGATCCAATTGCCGCCGGATCTGTTCTTTGGCACCACGATCGGCACCTGCATCATCGTGCTCAAGAAGTCAAAGAAAACCAACGACGTGCTGTTTGTTGATGCGTCGGCAGAGTTTGTGCGCTCGGGCAATAAGAACAAGCTCTCGCCCGACAACCTGCAGAACATTCTCATGGCGCTCGAGGACCGCGAACACCAGGACTATTTTGCGACCATGATCGCAAACAGTGCGATCGCGGAAAACGACTACAACATCGCCGTCTCCTCGTACGTCGAGGCGGAAGACACCCGTGAAGTGATCAACATCACCGAGCTGAATGCGCGGATCGAGCAGATCGTGGCGAGTCAGTCCGAGCTACGCGTCAAGATTGATGCGATCGTCGCTGATCTGGAGGGTGTGAAGTGAGCCGCATCGATGACCTGATCGCGAAACACTGCCCTGACGGTGTCAGACACGTCGCTTTGTCTGAAGTGGCCGAGTACTCGCCGACACGCGTCGACGCAGCTGATCTGGACGGCACGAGCTTTGTCGGTGTGGATAATTTAGTTGCTGAAAAAGGTGGGCGCATTAATGCGAGTTATCTGCCGAACACTACGCGCCTGACTGCGTATGAGTCTGGAGATATTCTTCTCGGAAACATACGGCCGTATCTCAAGAAAGTCTGGCTCGCGTCGAACTCCGGTGGCTGTAGCGGTGACGTACTTGCTATTCGAATCAAACAAGCAGCGCAGACATCTCTCACTCCGGAATTTCTTTACTACGCTCTCTCTTCCGATGGCTTTTTCGCCTATAACATGCAGCATGCCAAGGGTGCGAAAATGCCGCGGGGAAACAAGGCCGCAATCCTGAACTACGTAATCCCGGTTCCGCCGCTTGAGGTGCAGCGTGCGATCGTTGAGGTGTTGGATACGTTTAGTAAGCTGGAAGCGGAGCTGGAAGCGGAGCTGGAAGCCCGCAAACAGCAATACGAACACTACCGAACAGAACTTCTTGCCTCTGTGGAATCTGCTGAATGGAGTACCCTTGGTGCGATCAGCGATCGAGTGTCTTCTGGGGCTACCCCCAAAGCAGGCAAGCGAGAGTTTTACGAGGGCGGCACTATTCCTTGGCTTCGCACCGGCGAAGTGACGTTCGGTGAGGTCTGGGACACTGAGGTCAAGATCACCGAGCACGCATTGGAAACCACAGGTGTTTCATGGATCAAAGAGAACTGTGTGATTATTGCCATCTCAGGCGCAACAGCTGCTCGCTCTGCAATCAACAAGATTCCACTCACGACGAACCAGCACTGTTGCAATCTTCAGATCAACGAAGACCGTGCAGATTACCGCTTCGTCTTCTACTGGGTGAGCTCAAAATATGAAGAACTTAAATCACGTGGGCGAGGCGCTCGGGCTGATTTGAATGCAAAGCTCATCAAGGACTTCGCGATACCCGTTCCGCCGCTCGACGAGCAGCGGCGTATTGTCACGATCCTCGATAGTTTCGACTCGCTCGTAAATGATCTGAGCATCGGCCTCCCAGCGGAGTTGGCTGCTCGTCGTCAACAATACGAGTACTACCGCGACAAGCTGCTCACCTTTAAAGAACTGAAGGCGGCAGCATGACCGGCTCGAGCGTGAACTACGACCTGATCGCGTTTGGTGGCGAGTCGACCGTTGTTGTCGAGTACGAGCCCGACCCGCGCGATCAAGCGTCGTATCAGTCAGAGTTGCAGTTGGAGAATGAGTTCATTCGGCAGCTCGAGTCGCAAGCTTACGAGCGGGTATTCATAACGAGCGAAGCGGACCTCATCGTGAACCTCCGCGCTCAGCTCGAAGTGCTCAACGACTACCGATTCTCGGACGAAGAATGGAAGCGATTCTTCACCGAACGCATCGCATCAACAGGTGACGGCATCGTTGAGAAGACTGTCCGTGTCCAAGAAGATCACGTGCAGCTGCTTACGCGTGATGATGGTTCGACGAAGAACATCACTCTGCTTGATAAGCGTGACATTCATAACAACCGGCTCCAGGTCATCAACCAGTACGCGGTCGATCGCGGTGAGGGCGGCGCGTCCTTCTCAAACCGTTATGACGTGACGGTCCTCGTGAATGGTCTGCCGATGGTGCATGTGGAGTTGAAACGTCGCGGTGTGCCGATTCGCGAGGCGTTTAACCAGATCGACCGGTACCAGCGTGACAGCTTCTGGGCAGGCTCTGGCCTCTTCGAGTATGTGCAGCTGTTCGTGATTTCGAACGGTACGCAGACGAAGTACTACTCGAACACCACCCGTCGTCAACACGTTGCTGACCAGCATGGTTCCCGGCGCACGAAGAAGACGTCGAACAGTTTCGAGTTCACGTCGTGGTGGGCTGATGCTCGGAATAAGCCGATCCTGGATTTGACGGCGTTCTCGAAGACGTTTTTCGCGAAGCACGCCCTGCTGAACATTCTCACTCGCTACTGCGTGCTCACGAGCGACCGGCTGCTGTTGGTGATGCGCCCGTACCAGATCGTGGCGACCGAGAAGATTCTGCAGAAGATCGACATCTCGACGAACTACAAGACACTCGGCACTCGTGACGCGGGCGGGTACGTGTGGCACACCACCGGCTCGGGCAAGACGCTCACCTCGTTCAAAACCGCGCAGCTCGCATCCCGTGTCGAGTCCGTCGACAAGGTGTTGTTCGTGGTTGACCGTAAGGACCTCGACTATCAGACCATGAAGGAGTATGACCGCTTCGAGAAGGGGTCAGCGAACTCGAACACGTCGACGGCGGTGCTGAAGCGTCAGCTTGAGGATCCGTCGAAGAAGATCATCATCACGACGATCCAGAAGCTCTCAAATTTCATCAGCGGCAACAAGGGTCACGACGTCTACTCGGGGCATGTGGTGTTGATTTTTGATGAGTGTCACCGTTCCCAGTTCGGGGACATGCATACCGCGATCACGAGGGCGTTCAAGCGGTACAACCTGTTCGGGTTCACTGGCACCCCGATCTTTGCCGAGAACTCCGGCAGCGGCGGCAACCCGCAGTTGAAGACCACGGAGCAGGCATTCGGTGACAAGCTTCACACATACACGATCGTGGATGCAATCAATGACAAGAACGTGCTGCCGTTCCGTATCGACTACGTCAACACCATCAAGGTCGGCACTACCGGTGACAAGCAGGTTTCGGCGATCGATACCGAGAATGCGCTTCTCGCTCCTGCCCGTGTGTCGCAGGTGACGAATTACATTCTTGAGCATTTCGACCAGAAGACCAGGCGGCAAGAAGGCTACGCGCTCGGTGAGCGGCGTGTGAAGGGCTTCAACTCGATCTTTGCCACCGCATCGATCACTGCAGCACGCACTTACTATCAAGAGTTCAAGAGCCAGCAGGAAGGCCTGTTGCCGGATCAGCGGCTCAAGGTCGCGACGATCTTCTCGTACGCTGCGAACCCCGACAGTGAAGACGGGCTGCTCGATGAGGAGGGCTTCGAAACTGACGCTCTCTCGGGTGACGCACGTTCATTCCTCGAGACGGCGATCTCGGACTACAACCGCATGTTCGGTACCAGCTTCGATACGAGCTCGGATAGCTTTCAGAACTATTACAAGGATCTGTCGCAGAAGCTCAAGACGCGCGAGATCGATCTCGTCATCGTGGTGAACATGTTCCTCACGGGCTTCGACGCCACCACCCTCAACACGCTGTGGGTGGATAAGAACCTCCGCAGTCACGGCCTCATTCAGGCATACTCGCGTACGAACCGTATCCTGAACTCGGTGAAGACGTACGGCAACATCGTGAACTTCCGTGACCTTGAGGAAGCCACGAACGACGCGATCGCCCTCTTCGGTAATAAGGATGCGGCGGGGATTGTGCTGTTGAAGCCGTACCGTGAGTACTTCGACAGCTATGCCGAGAAGGTCACGCTGCTCATGCAGCAGTACCAGCCTGGTGCGCTGATCGTGGGCGAAGAAGCCAAGGTCGAGTTCGTGAAGCTCTACGGCGAGATACTTAAACTTCGCAACATTCTCACCTCGTTTGATGACTTCGAGAACGACGAGATACTCTCCGTCAGGGACATGCAGGACTACCAGTCCACCTACCTCGACCTGTGGAACGAGCGCAAACGCGCGACCCAGGCCGAGAAAGAAAGCATCATCGAGGACGTGGTCTTCGAGATCGAGCTGATCAAACAGGTCGAAATCAACGTCGACTACATCCTCATGATGGTGCAGAAATACCGCGAAGAACGCGGCGACGGCGACGACAAAGAACTACGTGCAGGCATCTCGCGTGCGATCGATTCGAGCCCGTCACTTCGGAACAAGAAGGACCTCATCGAGAACTTCGTCGATTCTGTATCGGTGAAGGGCGAAATCGAGGCCGAATGGCGTGCCTATGTTGCGGCGCAGCGCGAGAAGGAACTGGCTGAGATCATCGGGGCTGAAAACCTCAAGCCCGAGGAGACCGCCAGGTTCGTGGAGGCGGCGTTCCGCGACGGCGCACTCCGCACCACCGGCACCGCCATTACGAAGGTGCTGCCGCCGGTGTCACGATTCTCGAAAGACAAGAACCACAGTGCAAAGAAGCAACGAGTGATCCAACTGCTGGGTGAATTTTTCGAGCGATTTTTCGGCTTAGGTTCAAATTCAGGAGAAGAAAATAGTGTCAGACACCCCAGATTCATCACGCTTCCGTGACGGGCAAGAGGTCGAAAATACTTTGGACGCGCAGGATGATCCGTTTGCCTGGGTTCCGTTTTATCGAGCACTAGCTGAAAAGGTACTTGAATACGGCGATCGGCGGGACGAGCTTTTTGGCTTGATGCAGGAACTCTCACAAGTCGAACCATTGCTGAACTATTTACATTTCGAGAACCGGGAGTGGTGGGGGCCAAAGAAGTACAACGTAGACCCCTTCACAATAATTGGAGCCTTTAATAGAGGGACGAGTGCCGAGAATCGAACGATTCTTGCTTCAAAGCTTGCAGCGAAGCTGGGGCTCTCGATGGACGCGCCGACGCAGTTCGGTGGTATTCCGATACTAAACAACATGCAGTCCTCGTTCAGTGGTGTTGACGAGATCTGGGATCTGACAAGGTACGTCCTGCAATGTGGGGTCTTTGCTGACCTAAATGAGATGTTTGTGGAATTGTTTGACCGTGCTGTTGGAGCCGCAGGCAACGGTGCCGCATCGATCTCAATGGGGCTCTTCTGGATCCGTCCGGATCTTTTCATGCCCTTAGACAAAAACTCGCTCGCGCACATTAGGAAGACATATGGGCTTTCTGTCAATACGGGGAAAGGTAACGGTGCCGAGTACCTTGAATACCTAGGGAAGCTACATACTGTAGTTGAATCAAAGGCCCCGGGCCGAACCTTTCCCGAGATCTCACTTGAAGCCTGGACTAACGCGAACGCAGAGAAAGACCCGGCAGCTGACACCGCGGATCATGCACAGACCGGCCCCGCGGAAGTAGTACCGCAGGTCCCAGCTCATCGTGAGCAGCATGAAAAGAACACTATTCTTTTTGGCGCGCCCGGTACGGGCAAGACCTACAACACGATTGTGCACGCCGTCGCGATCATCGAAGAGGCTCCGCTTGAAACGGTGAAGAACGAACCGTATGCGGAGGTCTTTGCCCGTTACTCGCTCTATAAGCGAGAAGGGCTCATCGCGTTCACGACGTTCCACCAGTCGTTTGGGTATGAGGATTTTGTAGAGGGGATCCGCCCGACCCTATTCTCAACTGACCTCGGAAACGAGAATCAGCAACTCGGCTACGAGATCCATTCGGGTCTCTTTAAAACGTTCTGCGACACCGCTGCGGCTGCGGTGCCGGGAACTTCAGCAGAAGCGGACCTAGGCATTGGTAATAGCCCGACGGTGTGGAAAGTGTCGCTTGGAGGAACTGGGGTCAACCCCGTACGCACCGACTGCCTTGCGAACGGGCGAATTCGTATTTCGTGGGATGAGTATGGCGAATCGATCGATGAGACAACCGATTTTTCCTCCATGGGCGGGCGAGTGGTGCTAAATGCTTTCTATAACAAGATGCAGGTGGGAGATTTGGTCTTCTCGACATTCTCGAGCAAGTCGATTGACGCCATCGGCGTGATCACGGGGGAGCCTGAGTGGGACTCGAGCTTCGCCGACCACAAACGTGTGCGCTCGGTAACCTGGCTCGTCCAGGGCATCAACTATGACGTGGTCGACCTCAACGCGGGCAAGACCATGACGCTTTCGACGGTGTACCAGCTCTCGGTGTCAGCGACTGACGCGATCGACTTGCTGAAGGAGCTGAACCCCGGCCTATTCGCAGCGGTGCATGCGCCTTCGAACAAGGTCTTCATCATTGATGAGATCAACCGGGGCAATATCTCCAAGATTTTTGGTGAGCTCATCACATTGCTTGAACCGACGAAGCGCATCGGTGCCTCGGAAGAGCTACGTGTTACGTTGCCTTATTCGGGACAGCGTTTCGGTGTTCCCCAGAACGTTTACGTTATCGGTACGATGAATACCGCAGATCGTTCGATCGCCCTCATCGACTCTGCGCTCCGTCGACGGTTCGCGTTCCTGGAGACTCCGCCCGAGCCTGCGCTGCTTGCTCACATTAATGTTGGTGAGATCAACATCGGTCGGCTGCTTGAAATCTTGAACAAACGTATCACCGTGCTGCTCGACCGTGAGCATGTTGTTGGTCACGCCTACCTCATGCCGCTCGAGAACGAGCCAACGATTGGACACCTGGCACACATCTTTCGTCAACGTATTCTGCCACTCTTGCAGGAGTATTTCTTTGACGACTACGAGAAGATTCAGCTGGTGCTCGGAGACAACCAGAAGCTCACAGATGAAGCTCGATTTCTGGTGACAAGCTCAGAATTTGAAGGTTTGCTTGGCAGCGGCTACGGTGACGTGGCCGAAGAATTCTTCGAAGTGCAGCCGTCTGCGTTTGAGAACCCCGCAGCATATGCCTTCCTCAACTAAGAACTTCACTGTTACTGAGTTTGGTGGGTTTTGTAGAGGAGTGCAACACCCGACGCTCGTCACGCTACCGCCTGGTACGTTTGATGCCCTCGAAGCCTTCGTGCTGTCACAGGAGCTAGAAGAGAAGAGCGACGGGATGCACTTCTTTTCACTCGGTTTGAGGCGGGGCGTGGGCAAGATCATCGTCGCCAGAAATTATGTCGGGGTTATCACCCTGACCGACGGTACCGTCATCGAAGTGTTGCCTAAAATTGCTGGCGGTGGTGTGACGCACAGTGAGGCACGCAAGGTCTTTCTCGATATGTTGCGCACGGTCGACCACGTCGCATTCAAGAGCTCCAATCGATCTCATCTCGCCGAGGGTAACGTCACGCTCTTTGAGATTTTCATCGAGATGTTTCTTCTTGAGGCCGCCCGCGTGGTGCAACAAGGGCTGAAATCGAGCTATGTATCGGTGCAGAGCGATGAAGGGTATTTCAAAGGTCGTTTGTTGGTAGCCCAGAACATTAAGGAGAACCTCGTCCGTCGCGACCGCTTCTACGTCGAGCAGG
>NZ_AOCN01000015.1 GCF_000350525.1 Leucobacter salsicius M1-8
CGCTCGGCATTCACTCACTGTCGAAATCGCAGGTCTCTCGCATGGCCACTGATCTCGACGAACACGTCACCGAGTTCCGCACCCGACCGCTCAGCGATGCCGGCCCGTTCACGTTCGTCGCGTGTGACGCCCTCACCATGAAAGTACGTGAGGGCGGGCGAGTGATCAACACGGTCGTGCTCGTCGCGACCGGCGTCAACGCCGATGGGCATCGTGAAGTGCTCGGCATGCAGGTCGCGACGAGCGAGACCGGGGCGGCGTGGAACATGTTCTTCGCGGACCTCGTCGCGAGAGGACTGACCGGAGTGCAGCTCATCACGTCAGACGCACACGCTGGCCTGGTCGAGGCCATGCGGGCCAACTTTCCCGGCACCAGTTGGCAGCGTTGCCGCACCCACTACGCCGCGAACCTCATGTCGGCCTGCCCGAAGCAGATGTGGCCTGCCGTGAAAGCAATGCTGCATTCCGTCTATGACCAGCCCGACGTTGCAGCTGTCGAGGCACAGTTCGACCGGCTCCTGGACTACGTCGGCGAGAAACTGCCTGGCGTGCACGATCATCTCGATGCTGCCCGCGCCGATATCCTCGCATTCACGGCGTTCCCGAAAGATGTGTGGCAGCAGATCTGGTCGAACAATCCCAACGAACGTCTCAACAAAGAAATCAGACGTCGCACTGACGTTGTCGGTATTTTCCCGAATCGAGACGCGATCACCCGGCTCGTTGGAGCGGTCCTGGCAGAGCAATCTGACGAGTGGGCGGAGGGCCGCCGATACCTCGGACTCGAGGTGTTGGCTCGTTGCAGGGTTCGCCTCATCACGGACAACGTTGCTGAGGAGGTGGCTGTGGAACTACCCCTCACGTTGACTGCGTAGCCAAGCTCATTCTCGAAGAATGTTCGTTACACCACTCCACGGGACTTGACCGAGCAGGACCTACTGAGTCCGAACAGGCCAGAGAACCGACTGCTCAAATCAACGCTCATGCTGCTACGTGCGACGACTCGAGTGAGCCGTAACAAGATGCTCGCGAGCCAGTTGCTTGCTCACTTCGAGGGCGTGCCGCACTCCGCGAACTACACCCTCGACTTTCGCGACTGTAACGTGACGCGAGGCATGAAGCACTACCAGCGTGCGCTCGGGTGGAGCAGAATTTTTCTGAATCGGTCAAGCTTTACTGTCTTTGCTGGGTCTGAGGCTGCAGTCGCGATCCTGTTCCCGATGGAGAAGATCTTTGAAAGCTATGTTGCGGCCAAGCTGCGCGTGCTTGCTCCAAAGCATGTGTCGGTGAAAACACAAGACCGCACGCACACCCTCTTTACCCTTCCTCACCCGACGTTCTCCCTGCGGCCCGACGTTGTGCTCGAGAGCACACACCAGACGGTGGTGATAGACACGAAGTGGAAGATGCTCGCAAAGGGCTCACGAATCTACGGCATCTCGCAAGGCGACATGTATCAAATGTATGCCTACGCAAAAAGTATGATGCAGGGCAGGTGCTACTGCTCTACCCGCAGACGGATGAGATCACTGAGGGAGTACCACCGTTCGTCTCTGCGGACGGCGTCACGGTTGCGGTGGAGTTTGTGGATCTGCGGGATCCAATTGAAAGCCTTCGCAGAATTTGTACTGACCACCTGCCAGCGTAGGCAGACTGTGGCGGAACTGCCATGAAGTAGTGAATTGCTCTGAGTCTTCATGAAACCTAGAGGGCCTTGCTGCCACAACCTGCCAAACTAGACCCATGACAGCGTCGTTCACACTCGTCCAACTGCGCTATTTCGCGACCGTCGCCAGGCTCGAGAACATGACGGCGGCTGCCGCCGAGCTCAACGTCACCCAGTCCACCCTGTCGAGCGCAATCAGCCAGCTTGAGCGCGAGCTGGGGGTTGAGCTCTTCACGAGAATCCCGAGGATCGGCCTCAACCTCACCGACTCGGGCACCGCGCTGCTCGCCCGCAGCGCCGCCTTTCTTGAAGACGCCGACCAGCTCGCGCGCGAGGCGCAGCAGGCGAATGCCGCACTCAAGGGTGCCATCTCGGTCGGCATCTACGCTCCGCTCGCCCCGTTTCAGGCGCCCGAGATTCTGCAGCAGTTCGAAGAGCGCTTCCCCGAGGTTTCGGTGACGTTCGTCGAGGGCGACCAAGACACCCTGCAAAAGGAGATCTACGACGGGCGCTGCGAGATCGCCCTCATGTACGACCTTGGCGTCGACGATCGATTCGACCGCACCGTGATTGACCGGGTGCCTGCGCACGTGATCGTCGCAGAAAGCCACCCCCTCGCCATCCAGGGCCAAAGCGAAGTCCACCTGGACGAACTCAAAGACGACCCCCTCGTGCTGCTCGATCTGCCGTACACGCGCGAGTACTACCTCGGCTTGTTTCGGCAGCTCGGCATCAAGCCGCGCGTGCGGCACGTCTCCCTCGGCTACGAAACCGTGCGCTCGTTCGTGGCCCGCGGTCACGGCTATTCCGTGCTGAATCAGTGGGTGGGGCACGGCATGACCTATTCGGGCTCCCGGGTGGTCCCGATCCGGCTCCTGGATGAGCTCCAGCCCATGGAGGCCTCGCTCGTGAGCCGCCGCGGCATCGCTCCCACCCGGAAGGCCCGGGCCTTCGCCGAGGTCTGCACGGAGCTGATGGCCCAGAACCGTCAAGAATCGATTTTCTCGATCGGTGACAACGAAATAACTCGTTAGACGCGATCACACAGTACGACCAACACTAGAGGGACGAGCCTCGCACGCAGCCGGTAATGACGCCGACTGGATAGGTGCGGGGCACCCACTCAGGAGGACGCAATGACGCCGCAATCCGACGACACAGCCACAGCCATCGCTGCGAGACCAGCGCCCCAAGCTACGACACCCAACGTGAACCCGCACACTGATCCGGTCAATCTGCCGACCGGGCCCATCTCGGTCGCCGAGCGCCGCACCCTCACCAGGGATCGCCGCCGCGTGCTACTCGCAGGCAGCGTCGGGCAATTCATTGAGTTCTACGACTTCACCCTTTACGGGCTTTCCGCCCTGACGCTCTCTGCCCTGTTCTTCCCCTCGGTTGACCCGGCACTCGCGCTGCTCTCGACCTTCGCCGCATTTGGCGTCGCATTCTTCGTGCGTCCCCTTGGCGGACTCTTCTTCGGGGCGCTGGGAGACAAGTACGGCCGCCGCCCGGTGCTGTATGTCACGCTGCTCACGATCGGCATCGCCACCACCGCGATCGGTCTGCTCCCCACATACGCACAGATCGGCATGGCCGCGCCTGCGCTCCTCGTGCTGTGCCGGCTGCTGCAGGGCTTCTCGGCCGGCGGCGAGTCCGTGGGCGCCCCCGCGTTCGTGTTCGAACACGCCCCCAAGAACCGCCGCGGCATGTGGCTCAACATCACCCTCGCCGCGACCGCGATGCCCTCGGTCATCGGCGGCACCCTGATCCTCCTGCTCTCACAGAACATGTCGGCCGCCTCCTTCGAATCCTGGGGCTGGCGCATCCCGTTCCTCATCGCGCTGCCGCTCGCGCTCTTCGGTCTCTGGATCCGGGCCCACACCGAGGAATCCGAGGCCTTCAAGCAGGTGCAGCAGAAGCAGCAGGCCCAGAAGGAACAGCACACCCCGATCCGGGACGCCTTCCGTGAGAACTGGCGCCAGATGCTGCAGGTGGTACTCGTCATGGGGCTCACCGCCATGGGCTTCTACTTCCTCTCGGGCTACTTCGTCGCCTATGTCCAGACCGCGGGCGACCTCAGCCGCGAAGCCGCGCTACTCGCCAACGCGGCCGCGATGCTGCTCTACACGCTCGTGCTCCCCCTCACCGGCATGCTGGGCGATCGCTTCGGCCGCAAACCGATGCTCATCGCCGGCGCCCTCGTCATCGCTGTCATCTCGGTCCCAGCCTTCATGCTGGTGACCTCGGGCAGCTTCGGGCTCGCGCTGCTCGGCCAATTCATCTTCGTGATCGCGGTCTGCATCTACGGCGGCGGCTGCTACACCTTCTTCGTCGAAATCTTCACCACGCGCACCCGCTTCACCTCGGCCGCCGTCAGCTACAACGTGGGCTACGCGATCTTCGGCGGCACGGCCCCGTTCGTCGGCACCTGGCTCGTCGGCGCCACGGGCTACGGTGCTAGCCCCGGCGTCTATATGGCCATCGCCGGCGCCATCGTCTTCCTCGTGTTGGTCTTCACCAGCATCCCCGAAACCCACCCGCTCAAGAAGCACGCCCGCACGACAGGAGCCACCAAGTGACTACCGACACCTTCCTCACCGACTTCCATGAGGTCGCCCAGATCGGCGCGACTCCCAACAACGGGGTCGACCGGCAGGCCGCCACGGCCGAGGACCGCGAGACGCGTGAGTGGTTTCGTGCCTTCGCGAAGGAGCGGGGCTGGGAACTGCGGGTCGACGGCATCGGCAATCAGCTCGCACTGATCGAGCTGCGCCCCGGATCCCCCTACGTGCTGCTGGGGTCCCATCTCGATTCGCAACCGCTCGGGGGCCGCTTCGATGGCGCCTACGGCGTCATCGCGGGGCTGCACGCTGCCGACCGGATCGCCCGCCGTGTGGCTGCGGATGCCGCCGAGGGCGGTGCCGCGCCGCAGTTTAACCTCGCCGTCGTGAACTGGTTCAACGAGGAGGGCGGCCGCTTCGCCCCGTCCATCATGGGCAGCTCGGTGTTTGCGGGGCTCATGAACGAGGACGAGATGCTCGACGTGCGCGATCTGCGCGGGGTGTCCGTGCGCGAGGCGCTTGGCGAGATCGGCTACCTCGGCACCGACGAACGCCCCGAGATCGCCGCGTACGCCGAGATCCATATTGAGCAGGGCCGCATCCTCGAGCGCGAGGGCATCGCGATCGGTGCGGTCGATCGGTCCTGGTACACGCAGAAGCTCGACATCGAGGTCTTGGGTGAGCAGTCACACACCGGCGCGACCCTCATGTCGGATCGCCATGACGCGCTGCTCGGTGCGGCCAAGGTGATCCAGCGGGTGCACGAGGTCACCGACCTGTTCGAGCCCGAGACCCTCGTCTCCTCGGTGGGGCAGATGACGCTCGAACCCAACTCCCCCATCGTCGTCGCGCGCCGCGTGCACCTCGTCGCCGACCTGCGTGCCGACGACCGCGAGGTCGTGCTCCGGGCCCGTGACCAGATCCTCGCCGACATTCGCGAGATCGAGGCAGAGCACGGCCTCGTCATCAACGCACGTGACTTCGACGTGCGCGACAACCAGCACTACCCCGAGCAGGGGCTCGAGCTCGCCGACCAGGTCGCCTTGGATCTTGGCCTCGGCTCCCGCCGCATTCGCACGATGGCGGGCCACGACTCAGTCGCCATGAATCGCATCGCCCCGACCGTGATGCTGTTCATTCCCTCCGTCGACGGCGTCAGCCACTGCGAGCGAGAGTTCTCGCGCGACGAAGACATGGTCGCCGGCGTCGAGATGCTCGCCGAGGTGGGGTGGCGCCTCGTGCACGGGGCGCTCGCTTCTGATGCCGACGCCGCAGATCCGGTGCCCGCGCACGCATTCGCGTAGGTTACAGGGAAAATCGATGCTCACCAGCCAGCACACCTCACCGCTCACCCAGCTCAATGCGCAGGCCGCCCGCGCCCTGTTCAAGGCGGGCAAGCTCGAGCCGAGCGAGCTGTTGGAGGCGACCCTCGACCGCATTGACGAGGTGAACGGGGACCGCGAGCGGGGCATCAACGCATTCACCGAGGTGCTAGCCGAGGAGGCGCGTGCCGCCGCCCGGGCCGCCGATGCGGCCTGGGCGGCGGCACGCCGATCCGGCATCGAACCACCCGCATTGCTCGGCATCCCGGTCGCGACCAAAGAAAAGCACGGCCTCGCCGGTCGCAGCCTGGAGCAGGGGCTCGCGTCGCAGCGGGGTGTGCTGGCCGCGGCACACCACCCGGTGGTGGAGCGGATCCTGGCCGCGGGCGGCATCATTCACGCCCGCACCACCTCGCCCGAATTCTCCTGCGCCACCGTCACGCACTCACCCGCGTGGGGCGTCACGCGCAACCCGTGGAACCTCGAGGCGTCACCCGGCGGCTCCTCGGGAGGGGCGGGGGCCGCGCTCGCCGCCGGAATGGCGACGCTCGCGACGGCCTCGGACATCGCGGGCAGCACGCGCATTCCGGCGGGCTTCACTGGCACCGTCGGGTACAAGGCACCGTATGGGCGCATTCCGGGGCTGCCGCCGCTTTCGGCCGACTGGTACCGGGGTGACGGACCGATGGCGCGCACCGTGGCAGACACGGCGCTGCTCGCAGAGGTGATGAGCGGGGTGCATCCGCTGGATCACGGGTCGGTGGGAGTTGTCGGTGCTGGTGAGTTACTGCGGCCGCTTGACCGGATTGCCGAAGCCCAATTGAGTGGTTCGCTGAAGGGGCGACGTGTCGGCCTCTCCATGATCCTCGGGGACTACCCGATTGCGTCCAGCGTGCGCGAGAACACCGAGCGCGTGGCGGCTTTACTTGAGGCGGCTGGCGCGACGATCGTGCCGGTCACGCTGCCGTGGACGACGGAGCGCATCACCGCCACCACCTTCGCGCACTTCGGCCACATTCTCGGCCCCGCCATGGCGCAGCTCACGGCGGGCACCGAGTCGGAGCCCGCCGCGTACACCCGCCAGTTCATTGCGGACGCGGCCCGTGCTGCTGCGGGCGTGAGTCTTCCTGAGTCGATGGCGCTCGACGCCCAGCTGCAGCAGGAGCTGGCTGTTGCAATGGACGGGCTGGACGCGCTGCTCGCCCCCACGCAGGGCATCGAGATGCTCGATGCGGCCGGCGACTACCTCTCGGGGGTTCGCGTGCTTGATGCTGATGGCGAGCTTGTTCAGCTGGGGCACTACTGGGAGGCGCACCTGACGAGCCCCTTCAACGTGGCGAACCGCTGCCCGGTGCTCGCGGTGCCGAGCGGCATCTCGTCGGTGGGCGTTCCCACGAGCGTGCAGGTCGTGGGTCACCCGTGGGACGAGGGCATGGTGTTCGAGATCGGCGCGGTGATTGAGCAAGTTGTTAAGATGCCGGAGTTTCCGGGGTTGTGAACTGCGCATTGTGGCCGTCCCCCGCGACGTGACACGTGATTGTGCCACCCCGCGCTACGCTCCCGGTCACAAGGTAGACGAAAGCCAAATTTAATTTGACTGTCATCCCGGTGTAAGGAATACTTTTACGTGTGCACCACAGGTGTGCAGGGGAAGCACTCTTAACGAGAGGCCATTTTTCGTCGATGAAAAGTGTGCCTCGGCTGGTTTTGATTGATCTTTGGGCGAGCAATCCCGAGATGGCAGAGCTTAGGTTCGGTGGATTTTGTGCTTCCTGCTTTTCTATTGAAGAAGGATTCACCCGTGACTACAGCCCCCTGTACCCAAGCAGCGCGCGTCAGGCAAAGCCGAAGCGTGCGAATCACGATAGCCCTTGTCGCAGCTGTGAGTCTCATGGTGGCGTTCATGGGCCCCCCAGTTGCCGCGTTTGCTCTCGATGACCCACCCCGTGTGACCTCTGACGGTCTCATTTTCGACTTGGATGAGGTGGCAGGCACCGCCGAGGTGTATCGCCGTTCAGACGCCTCGCTTGAAGTGCACATCCCAGAAACGGTCATGGCCGATGGGCGCACATACACTGTGACGAGTATCGGATGGGGCGCTTTTCACTCAGCAGGGCTCACCTCCGTGACGATGCCAAACACAATCACAGTCATTGACGTGGGTGCTTTCTATAAGAACGAGATTGAGCATATTCAACTTTCGTCATCGCTCAAGACCATCAATAGGCAAGCATTCAGAGAATCCGGGCTGACAAGTCTCGAACTGCCTGACTCGCTTGTGAGTATCGGGGATACCGCCTTTTATGGGACATCGCTTGGTGCCGTTGCCCTGCCCGATTCCCTTCAGACGCTCGAAGACGCCAGTTTTCGTGATGCCGGCATCACAAGTCTCGTGCTTCCTGAAAGCCTCACAATAATTCCATTCAATGCATTCGCCGACAACCGTCTCACCAATTTAGTGCTACCCGATACGGTCACAGCTGTTGGTGATCATGCCTTTATTCGCAACCCGTTGACCTCCCTTAAGCTTTCGACTTCCCTCAAGACACTTGGGTGGAATGTGTTCTACGACAATAAACTTACTTCGGTGACGGTGCCGCGATCAGTAACCGTGATTGAGAAGTTTGCTTTTACAACAGTCCATGAAACCCTGCGCACCATTCACTTCGAGGGCAACGCACCGACTGTCTCTGTGGGTGGTCAATGGGGCGCGTCTTTGGGCTATGGGAGCGACCTGCGTGTGACCTATAACTACGGGGCTGCAGGGTTCAAGAGCCCGGTGTGGCAAGGGTATGCTGCTGAGCCCCTCAGCACGGAAGTTACATTTGATTCTCGGGAGGGAACAGCCGTCGTTCCCGTAGTTGTGCCGCTTGGGGTGACGTTGGTGAATCCAGCGCCGCCCACCCGAACGGGTTACACCTTTAACGGGTGGTACACCGAGGACACTGTGGCCACCCCTTACGACTTCGCTGCCCCAGTCACCGGACCCCTCACGCTGTACGCGGGTTGGACCGCAGACGCTTACACTGTGACCTGGCACGAGAACTTGCCGGGGTCAGGTGCTCCCACCGTCGAAGTAGTTAATGGCCAAAAGCTCACTGCATTGCCCGAGCCCGCCGCCGCGGGCTGGGTCATTAGCGGCTGGAATACCCGACCCGACGGGACTGGTAAGACAGTAAACACAGATACGCTACTCGGCTCGGTAGCCTCAGGGGCAGATCTGGCGCTCTACGCAATCTGGGAGAAGCGTGCACTGTCGCTCACGTTCGCGCCGGGGAGCGCCACGTCGACGACGGCGACCGCCGGCGATACTGTGACCTTGACGGCCACCGCAAACGGGGCATTTGGGAGCACGCTTGACGTGTCCGATGAGGTTCGGATTGTGTCGACGGTAGCGAGTGATGTCGTTTCGAAGACCCAGGTGGTGGTGACCTCTGCCGGCTCGCGTTCTTTGACCGGAACATTTGACGGTGCCTCGGCGGCAGTGGAACTCAATGTGGTTGCAGGCCCCCTGGGGACCCTCGCACTGACATCGTCATCGGGCACGATTGAGCAAGGTGGCACGCTCGAATTCACTGTGACGGGTGCTGACGCTTCTGGAAACCCAGTGGCAGTGGATGCCGCGAACGTGACGCTCACGAGCAACGTCACGGGCGACGTGGTGGATGGCACAGAGATAGAGTTTCCAACGGCTGGAGTGCGCCAAATTACCGCGACCGTTTTGGGTGTTTCTGCCGCACCAGTAACCATCGATATCACCGTGTCACCAAGATACGTCGTGGCCTGGAACGAGAACTGGCCAGATGCGGGCGCCCCAACGACTGGGGTGGTGAATGCTGACCGGTTGAGCGAGCTCCCTGACCCGTCCGCAGCCGGATGGGTGATCTCCAACTGGAACACGAGGCCAGATGGCTCAGGAACCCCCGTTGACACGGGCACCCTGCTCCAATCGGTGGCCTCAGGGCCCAACCTGACCCTGTATGCGATTTGGGAGAAACGCACACTGAGCCTGACCGTACCGGCGGCCAAGGCGGCGTCGGGTACCGCAGTCGAACTGACCGCACTTGCGAATGCGGCCTTTGGTAAATCTGTCGATGTGACCGCTGAAGTTCAATTGGTGTCGTCTGAAGATAGCGACAAAGTTACTGGTGCGACGGTGCTTGTTACGAAACCCGGACCGCGCACGTTCACTGCGACGTATGACGGGGCGACCGCCACGGCAAACCTGGACGTTGTTGTGGGCGCGCTCGCGAATCTCACGCTGACGCCCTCGTCATCAACGGTAGCGCGCGGTGGCTCGCTCGAGTTCGCCGTGTCGGGTGTTGATGCCGCGGGAAATCCACTCCGGATCGACCCGGCTGACGTAACGCTTTCTAGCGACGTTGCAACTGATGTGGTGAGCGGCCTGACCGTCACCTTCCCCACTGCAAGCCCGCACCGAATTACGGCAACTGTTCAAGGTATCGAGGCGACTGTGACCATCGAAGTGCAGGGTGACGACGCCACAATCCCGGTTGACCCCACAGAGTCTGGAAAACCCACTCCGCAGCCGAACTTGGCAGCCACTGGTAGTCCGCTCAGCACCGAACTCGCAATTGTTGCCGCCCTCCTGGTTGCGCTTGGCGCACTCGTTGTCGGCAGGCGGAGGAGGCTAGACGCGAAGTAGGGTCGCGGACTAGCGAGTAAGGATCCCGGTGACGACCCCCAGGAATGCAAAGATCCCCCTCGCTCAGCAACCAGCTGAGCGAGGGGGATCCGGCGCAGTCAGCGCATAATTCCTTTCAGGTGATGCGGCACTTGGTCGCGAGGTTGGAGTTCTCGCCGATGTCGGCTTCAGGGCGTAGATTCGAACCTAGAACAAAGGTTGCGCTCACCATCACTCGTACTGGCATACTGCAAACATGAGCAAGAACCACAAACCCGACGGCGCGAAGGGCAACTCCCCGAAGCGATCGGCCGATCAACAGTGGTCTGTGATGCTTGACGACATTGACGAACAACTCCTCCTCATGCTCGAGCGTGATGGCCGCACCAGCTACGCCGACCTCGCCGATGCGGTCGGGCTGACACCGGGCGGCGCCCGGGCTCGGGTCAAGCGCCTGCAAGATCAGCACGTCGTCAAGGTCATCGGCGTGACGAACCCCCACGCCGTCGGCTTGCATTCGGTCGCCTCGCTGCAGATCGAGGTATCTGGCGACATTCGCCCGGTGGCCGACCGCCTCAGCGAGTTTGAAGGTGTGCGCTATGTTGTGCTGGGTTCGGGCCGGTTCAGCATTCTTGCCGAGGTGTATGCAGAAACACCCCAGGCGCTATTCGCGCTGATCAATAATGAACTGCGCGAAGTGCCCGGGGTGTTCCGCATCGAGACTTTCATCTTCAACTCAGTGCATACGCACCATCCGATCTTTCCGCTTACTGAGGTGCCGGATCAGTAATGACCATTCCTAGTGCCTTCGCCAATTCAGCGGAGTGCGCGATGATCTCGTCTTGCCAGGGGTAGAGCTCCCGCGTCGGTGAGTCCCCCACACTGAAGTTGACGGGATCCTGCACATCGGTGCGGGTGTCGCTGAGTGCCTCCAATACGGCGATGCCGCAGAAGGGCACGTGGACGGGCGAGTAGCCGCCCTCGTGTGAGAACACGATCTTGCCGCCGCAGACGTCTTCTGCGAGTGACACCAGGCGCTCCGCCATGCCGCGGAAGCCTTCGGAGGTCACGCTCATGCGCCCCAGCGGGTCGTAGGCTGATGGGTCGAAACCACTCGAGACGATGATGAGATCGGGCTTGAACGCAGTGATGGCCGGGATCGCGACTTCGTCAACGACCTTCCAGTAGGCGCCGTCGCCCGAACCAGCCGGCAGCGGCACGTTGATGTTGGTGCCGAAGCCGGCACCGCCGCCGCGCTCGTCGGCCATGCCGGAGTCGAGGGGGAAGAGCCGGTCCTGGTGCACCGAGATGGTGAGCACGTTGGGGTCTTCCCAATAAATCTTCTGTGCGCCGTTGCCGTGGTGCACGTCGTAGTCGAAGATGGCGACCCGTTCGACGAGCCCGCGTGCGCGCAAGCTTTCGATCGTGATGGGCACATTTGCGAAGAGGCAATAACCGCGGCCCTCGTCGGGCTCGGCGTGGTGGCCGGGCGGGCGCACGAGTGCGTACGCGTTATCCACCTTGCCTGCGAGAACCGCCTCGGCAGCCGCCAGTGTGCCGCCGGCCGCCAACTTGGCCAGTTCAAATGCGCCGCGGCCGAAAGGTGAGAAGCCGTCGCCCGCGTCGCCGCCGGTGGCGTCAGACTGGGAACGAATCGAGTCGACGTGGCGCTGGGTGTGCACGCGGAGCAGGTCTTCGTCAGTCACCGGAGTAGCCGGGATCCGGGTGAGGTTGTTGATCATGCCTGATACCTCGATGAGGCCGGCCATGCGCGCCTTAGATTCTGGGCTCTCAAAGTTGGCGAGCGGCTGAATGTATCCGCCAGAGGGGAACACTCCTGCGTGGGTTCCGGTGTCGTGCCAGGCGTACTGCTCGTGCCAGATGTATCCAGTGTTTCGCGACATTGCGATTCCCTTTCCCAAAACGTGAATGGTTGCGGTTGAACTGCATTGCTCAGCCGGTGCGCATAACGATAACTCAGAATCATTGATTATTCACAAATCAAATCTGGCATCTTGGTAACGATTAAGAATTCAGAGTCGTAATTTATTGACCAATCGATGATCTGTGTGGTCTTATTGGGGCATCTGGTTTGGGCTCACTTCGACGTGACTCAGACAGTTATCCATCACAGACAAAGGAGTCACTGAGATGAACCCCATGAAGAAGATCTTCGCCTCGATTGCCATTGCCTCGACAGCTGCACTCGTGCTCGCTGGCTGCACCACGGGAGCAGACGACAGCGGGTCGGGTGACGCCAGCTCCAAGGGCGCCGTTGCCATGAGCTTTGCTGGCCTGGACATCCAGATTTGGAACGACATGCTTCCGATGATGGAGGAGGTCGTCACCGAGGCGGGATACGACTTCGTCACCGACGACCCGAAGTGGAATGCCCAAACCCAGGTGCAGGACTGGGAGTCGTGGATCGTGCGTGGTGACATCAAGGCCATCACGGGATACCCGGTGCAGTCGGACGCCATGATCGCGGTGACGCAGCAAGCAAACGACATGGGCATTCCAGTGCTGGGCTACGGCAGCACCTGGGACGGCGTGGCTGCTGCTGTCGTCTTTGACCACAAGAAGGATGGATTCGCCGCCGGCGAAGAAGCCGCAAAGTGGATCAAGGAAAAGTATGGCAATGAGAAGGTGGACGTCGGGTTCTTGGGCTACCCCGACACCGACCTGGGGCGCTTGCGGGGCGAGGGCATGATGGAGGCGCTTGACCAGGCGAATCTCAACCTCAACATCAACGAGCATTCGGTGCTCAACCTTGACGACGGTTACGCGGCCGTGCAGAACCAGTTGAACGCATTCCCCAACACCAAGGTGTGGCTCGCGATTGCGGGTGACCCCGCCATGGGCGCGTACCAGGCACTCACCGACTCGGGCGTCTCCCCCACCGACGACAGCATCCTGCTCGGCAACCTTGACGTGACCGACACCGAGCTTGAAGTGATTGGTCAAGAGGGATCGTTCTGGCGCTTCAGCTTCGGCACCAACTCCCGTGAGCTCGCCGGCTCCATTGCCAACATGATGGTGGCCGCGGCTAATGGCGAGCCCGTCTCTGACGAGGTTGTCGATGTTCGCCTCGTCACGAGCGAAAACGCTGACGACTACCTGCTCGCCAACCAGTAACAGGTAGGTCGGCGAAAGGAATCAGTATGGTGCAATCAGCATCTCGGATCGCCTTCGATGGCGTCACGGTAGATTTCGGTGCCACGCGGGCGCTCGAGGACGTCACCTTCGCAGTGCAGCCCGGCGAAATCGTGGGGCTCCTGGGGCACAACGGAGCGGGCAAAAGCACGCTCTTCAACGTCACGACCGGCGTCATTCCCGCTACGAGCGGCGGCTACTCCATCGACGGCGTCCGGGTCACGGACAAGCTGAGCCCCCGTGTCGCCGCGCAGCTCGGTATCACGGTGATCTACCAAGAGCCCGCGCTCGCACCAAACATGACGGTGCTAGAAAACCTCTTCCTTGCGCGCCCAACACTGGGCGCGGCTGAGCAGCGAAAGCGCGCCGCAGAAGCCCTGCGCACGGTGGGCGCGGACCTTCCGCTGGACATGCCGGTGGAATCGTTGGGTCTCGGTGAACGGCAGCTGGTCGATCTGGCCCGAGGCCTGCTGGCCGGCGAGATGAAGGTGCTGCTGCTCGATGAGCCCACGGCGGCACTGGGCAAAGCTGAGACCGACGCGCTGCACCTCCTGATCCGGAGCTTCGCGGCGCAGGGAGTCGCGGTCCTCTACGTATCGCACCGCCTCCCCGACATTATGGAGGTGTGTACACGGGTCGTGGTGCTGCGCGGCGGTCGACTCGTCGTTGACGCCCCCAGCGCAGATTTCACGCCCGCGAAGCTCGCAGAAGCGCTCGTCCCCGACCTGCGTTCGCTCGACTTTGAGCATGTCACACCCGGCGAGGAGATCCTTAGTGTGGATACAGCGGGCGGGACCCTCCAAGCACGTGCTGGCGAGGTCGTAGGTCTCTTTGGCATGGCAGGCGGCGAACAGTTTGAGCTCGCTGCCCAGCTTGCCGGCGCATCACCAGGAGCTACCCAGCCGTACCGACTGGTCGGCAAGCCGGTCCACTTCGCCAATACGGCGAGCGCCATCTCGCAGCACGTCTTTTTTGTGCCCCCGGATCGAGACACCGATGGTCTCATTGGCTCCGAGACCGGAATCGATAATGTCATGCTGCCCTGGTACGGACACACGCGATCGCGCGGCTGGTGGGTTTCGGGAAAATCGGGGGCGGACATCTACGCCAAAGCGAGAAAGGCCCTCGACATTCGAGGGCCGCTCGGCGAAGCCGAGGTGTCACAGTTCTCGGGAGGTAACCGGCAAAAGCATCTGTTGGCACGCTGGCTATACCCGGCCCGGCCGAAGCTGCTCATCCTGTCGCAACCCACCCAGGGCGTTGACGTCGGCGCCAAGCTCGACATCGTCGAAGCGGCCCGCGCGGCGGCGGCCCAGGGGGCTGCCGTGGTGGTCGCTTCGAGCGAGTCTGACGAGATTGCGTCGATGTGTGACCGCTCCTACACGCTGCTGGGCGGAAACGTCACCGAAGTGGCTCGCTCAGAAAACTTCAATGAAGAACTCCTCACCTCGCTGCTCGAACTCGGCGTGAGCGCACGAGGTATAGAAGAAATGACACCTGCACAATGAACACTGAACGCCTGAAAATCTTCGCGGCGAAGAACGGCATTTTTCTCGCCCTCGTCGTGCTGATCGCGATCTTTTCGATCCTGCGCCCCAACTTCTTTGGGTTCGCGAACGGCCAGACCATCCTGCTGCAGGCCGCAGAGCTGGGCCTGATCGCAATTCCCGCTGCATTTCTCATCATGTCGGGCACGATCGATCTCTCGGTGGGGTCGATTGCTTCTGCGGCGGGCATCATGGGCGGGCTCACCATGGCCAACACCGGATCCACACTGTTGGGCTTCGCGGCCGCCATTGTCACCGGCATCGTTGCCGGTGCGCTCAACGGATTCCTTATCTCCTACCTCGGGCTGAACTCGTTCGTCGTGACCCTCGGTGCGCTGAGTGTGTGGGGCGGATTCGCACTGCTTGCCTCGGGTGGGCGAACGATCCCCCGGGCCGACCTGCCGGAGTCCTTCCGCGCGATCGGTACGATGAAATTCGGTGTCATCCCGGTGCAGATCGTCTTGCTCATCATCGTGGTGGCGCTCGGTTGGTATGTGCTTAACCACACGAAGTTTGGTAAAGAGATCAAGGCCATCGGTGGCAACCAGCGCGCAGCCCGTCTGATGGGCGTGCGAGTGGAGCGTTCGCGCTTCTTGCTCTTTGTCGCGAGCGGTGCCTTTGCAGCGCTCGCGGGCATGATGCTCTCGGCAAAGGTGCAGTCGGCCAACCCCAGTATCGGCAGCGGGCTCGAGCTCGAAGCGCTCACCGTCGTGTTGCTCGGTGGCGTCGCCTTCGAGGGCGGCGTCGGCCGCATCAGTGGCGTTGTCGCCGGCCTGCTCTTCTTCCGAGTGCTGCGTGCCGGTCTGGTCTTCCTCCAGGCATCGCCCTTCCTGCAGACCATCCTTGTGGGTGCAACGCTCATCATCGCGGTGGCACTCGACAGCTCGATTCAGAAGATGATTCGTAAGTCGTGGGCAAGGCTCGGCAAGAATGCGGTGCAAGACCCGCAGAAGGAACCCGCCAGCGTCGGTAGTTGAGTGGGGCCGATGCCAAAGAGTCTCCAGCAAAGACGACGATGAAGAGCTTGGCTCCCAGGCCAAGCACACCGGATCCCGTTCGCTCAGTAAGCAACTGAGCGAACGGGATCCGGTGCAGCAATCACCAAGGGCGAAAGACCCCTAAATCTCCGTGCTCGGGTGCATGTCCTTGGCACTTTGCGCCTCATCAAACAAACGCTGAACCCGGTGCGCAAATGCCTCGGCAAGTGCCTTATCGCTGGCGCTCCAGGGGAGACCTAAATCTTCTACTTCGATTCGCTTGTAATCGCGCTCCGGGTACACCTGCACGTAGATCGTCGGGAGGGTCGGCCTTGTGGTGAGTTTCAGTTCAATCGACCAGTTGATCGAAGGGAAATGGTAGGCGTTCCACACGTCGTCCGGGCTGCCGCCGTGGGCTTGCCAGCCTGGTTCGAATCCCTTCTCGTCAAGCCACGCGCCAATCAGTGGATCAAGCCGTTTGTTACGAGCCTGGATCAGTTTGCGCATGTCTGACTGTGCTCGCTGAAAAGCGTCAAGAGCGTCTTGGTGCGCACGCAAGTGGTCGCGCCACGTCGTAAGTCGTGCTTCTTCGTTTGCAAGATCTGACACCTTAGGGCCTCCGCTCCTAGCCTCGAAAAATTGCTGCAGTAGGTCAAGACTGCGTCGCTGGTCGATATCGACTGGAGCGAGTAAATGTTCAAGCAGCTCTGGAGCTTGCTTGACCGTCGTGCTCAACATCTCGTATGTGATGCTTGCAGATAGCCACTGAGTGAGGCCGGTAGGCGCATCGCGAGTCTCCGGTGCTAGCACCGCAACAATTACTTGCGAAACTCCATCGGAGAGGGCGGTCTCGGCGTACTTCTTGAGCGGGTTATTGAGTTCATGGCCGATCTTGTTCTCCAGCACGATCGCTAGATCGAGTTCACGGTTCAGCGCATAGACATCGATGAACTCAACTTGCGTCCCGATCTCCCATTCCGAGGAGCCAATCACATCTTCGGCGTTGAGCCTCTCGCCGTTGGTGCCTTCAGAGCCGATGAGTGGAGCCTCGTCAAGATTGCGTAGGAGCGCGTCTATGACCAGGGTGCCAAGGCCGTGACGTTCATTGGGGTCGAGGAAGAACTGAAGGGTCATATCTACCCTTGTCTCGCGCCAACTTGTTTAGAAGGCGCTTCGGAAAGCGCGTGTGCAACGATCGGAAAGCATTGATGTAAGCATCGGGTAGCGCTCTCGATGGCTTCTGGCTGAGGATGGCTCTTACCCTGGCGACGAGTGTTCGCTGGGGCGAGAGGAATTCTAATGACGGATTATCGGCAGCTGATGCTGCTTTTGATAGAAAAACGCTCTTACCGGGAGATTGCTACGCGGCTGGGCTGCTCGCAGCGCACGATCGCTAAGGTACGCCGCGTGCTCGACGAGCAGCAACTCGTCGGCAGTGAACAGGTTGCGGCGTTGGCGCTGGAAGAAATCGACGGGCTCTTCTCCGACGGACGCAAGAGCGCAGCGGACGGGTTTGTGCCAGTGGACATCGACAAGGTGGTCCAGTCGAGGTTAGGGCGGAAGAAACCGCCGTTGAAAGTACTCTGGGCCAAATACCTGCAAACAGATGCTCCTGCTGGGGTACGCCATTACGGGTACGAGCGGTTCTGCCAGATTATTGCTGAGTATGTACGCGTGAGAGACCTCACCGCCCCGATCAAGCATGTGCCCGGGCATACGATGCAAGTCGATTGGGCGGGCACCCGCATGCAGATCATCGACCCGATCAGTCGAGCAACCACCCCGGTGTCGGTGTTCGTCGCGTCACTGCCGTACTCCGGACTCGTGTTCGCGTATGGCTACCTCGATGAGAAACAACCTGCCTGGCATGACGCTCACCGACGCGCATTCGAGTACGTGAACGGTGTCACCCTGCTGGTCGTGCCCGACAACGCTTCGACGGCATCGAACCAGATCAGCAAGGCCTCGCGTGCTCGTGACGTGAACGGCTCCTATGCGGAGTTTCTCGAGCATTACCGGACCGCTGCTGTTCCCACGAGGTCAGCTGCTCCAAGAGATAAAGGGAACGTCGAAGCTGGGGTGAAAGTCGTCACGAATTGGGTCATTCACTACCTCAATGATCAAGTGTTCGCGTCACTCGATGATCTCAACGGAGCAGTCGCAGAGCGTGTGGAATGGATCAACCGCAGGATCCCGTTCCGGGGTGAACAGCGCAGCCGGATGGACTGGTTTGAGGAGGCCGAGAGGACGGGTCTCCTCGAGTTGCCAGCTCAGAGATGGGAGCCGGTGGTGTGGCGCAAAGCAAAAGTACATCGCGACTGGCATGTCCAGATCGACACCATCAAGTACTCAGTTCCGTACGAGTTCGCTGGCCTGAACGTCGACGTGCGTATCGTCGGCGAACAACTCGATGTGCTTGCTGATGGCGCAGTGATTGCGACGCATCAGCGCGGCAGCCATCGGAACGGGTATGTCACCGATGCTGAACATGCGCCCGCCTATCTGGAAGAAACGGCGGGGCTCTGGACGCGCGCCTATTTTCTCAGACAGGCCGCGAAAGTAGGGCCCGGAACGGTCGCCGCGCTCACGAGGCTGCTCGATGGGAAGAAGATCGAGGCACAAGGGTTCCGGTCATGCATGAACATCCTCGATCTCGGGAAGCGGGGCAGCCGGCAGCAGCTCGAACGCGCCTGCAAACAGCTCACCGATAACGACGCACACAGGCAGATCAGTTATACCGCCGTGAAACACGCGCTGGCAGTTGTCAGAGCTGAGCAAGACGAGCGCCCCCAAATCATACGATCAGGTGCGAGGACAACGGGGACCGAATCTCCTCACTCGCGTCGAATCGCTGGCCGCGACACGAGCGGCGCGCATCTGGCAGGGCCCGGGGCGTTCAGCCTCGAAGCACTCACCGGCATCCAGCCAGGAGCGGAGGGGGCCGATGTTTGAGCAGCACCTCACTGAGGACGACATGCCCCTGTTCACCAAACTGCGATTGACAGCATTTGGTGAAACCGTCATTAACATCGCGAACGATCCCTCGTTTGATGAGTGGTCGTTCTCGCAGAAGATCAGGCACGCGCTGAATCAAGAGACCGAGGCTCGGGGTGAGCGTCGTATGTTGAAACTGTTGAAAGCGTCGCGCACCCCGAACCCTGCCGCCTGTGTCGAGGACATCCACTACCTCGACGGCCGCTCGTTACACCGTGAAGTAATTGCCAGACTTGCTGCATGTAGATGGGTAGATCACTGCACAAACCTTGTCATTCTCGGGTCATCGAGCGTGGGAAAATCATACCTCGCGCAAGCAATGGTGAATGCAGCCTGCCGCCGTGATTACACGGCAAGGTATTACCGGTTGGATGACCTCGCGAACCAGCTCGCGGTCTATCACCACACCGATCCAGCCAGGTTGAAGTTCTTACAAGACCTCCATGCCTGCGACGCGTTAGTCCTGGATGACTTTCTCACGACGCCGATCAGTAGTGAGACCGCTGCCGAGGTCCTCAATATTCTCGCCGCGAGGGAGGGCCGGGGCGCGACCGTGGTGACGAGTCAGTTCGATCCCGAGGACTGGTACAAATCACTTCATGATGCAGTGGTCGCGGAGTCAATATTGAATCGGATCGTGTCGAACGCAGAGATCGTGCAGTTGGCCGGCCCGAACATGCGTAGGCACACGGTCACTGGCATCGATAGCGGGCTTGAGGTATAGCTCAAGGGTCATGCGTGGGTGCAGCGAGCACTTTACGGTCGTTGCACCCACGCTTTCCGATCGTTACACACGCGCTTTCCGAAACGTCGACTAAACACAACTATCCCTGAGGATCTCGTAGACATTCACTGGTCGCTTGGGTGATGTAGCAGGTGGGAGAGCGACGTCCAAGAATGAATAATCCAGGTTGCCGACAGTTGCGATTTCAACCGGACCGTTCATGATGACCAATGTAGCAATGCGTGAATCAATGGGACCACTTACAGCACGCTCACAATGAACTGCCCGATCTCATACTGAGACTTAGCGAATTCAGTTGCGGTTCTGAAGGACTGTGTGGCGAGGGGCATGTCTAGATCCTGTGTTGGGCTGTTTGCCCCCGGACGATAGTGCATGAGGAGCACATTCCGTTTTGAACGATCGCGGAGTTCTTGAGTGTCTGCCGGGCTGAGATAAGAGGCGGATCCACCGAGCGCGAGTACGGTATCAAATCTGGTGCCGCAGAGCACCTTGCTGACGGTTGCCTGCTCGAAGGTCATCGGGTGCACTCCGGCTAGAAGGGGATGTTTGGCAACGAGGCAGTTCAGCATCGCGGTGGAGGAGTCGATTCCGACATAGCGCACCGACTCGACAAGACCTGCATCGAGCGGAAACCCGGTACCGCAGCCAACGTCGAGAGTGCGCCACAGGTTGTCACCGAATACTGCGCGGATGAGCTCGGAGGTAGAAGCTTTCTCTGCAGTAGTCATGCCCCACTGTTTGTCCCATGTGGTGGCGAGAGCATCGTAGCCAGACTCGAGGCCAGTGGAGGTGATGGGGGCGTTCTGTGCGCCATAGACGTGGTGAGCAGCTCCGCGATTCACCAGGCCCACCTCTTCGAGACTCGAATCCATCGTCCAGTGCCGCCAACCCATTGGGGTCGTCAGATAGATACGAGTCGTCTTGTAGAACTTTTGAGGTTCTCCAAAAGTACGAATTACGTGAGCGGCTCGCACGAAGTCTTCTTTAGTTAGACCTTCAGTTCTGCCAAGCGCAACGTACTCGTGCGGTGCGCCCTCCGCATACGTTGTTGCGAACTGCCAATCAAGCTCGGCTTCTTTTTCATACCACCAATGCAGATCCTGCTTTGTGATCATTGCTTGACCCTCTCTCGGTGAGGGGCGCACATCTGCCCCTCACCGAGAGCGTCACATAGACCTCGGACATGCCAGAACCTAGTCGCAGTTTCCGCACACTCCTGACAAAGCCATCAGCGTGAAACAAAGGGGACAGGGATCCTGCTGTCGTGATTGGTGCGTTCTAGCATTCTCGGATCGGTAAGCCCCATGATCTGGGTGAGTCACGCCCCAGGCGCCTTCAAACCGTTGGCTGGGCCAACGCTCAACGTCACCGAACGTGCGAATGATCTCTTCTTCTGAACGAAACCCGTTCGTGTAACCAGAGTGAATCTGGAGCGCACCGCCGCCTGAGTGACGCGTGACCTTGATGTAGGTCCCTCGCAGGAGGCACTCCGAGACGTCGATGTTTTCATCGAGTTCACCAAGGAATACTTGATTGCGGAGCGAAAGGCCGCCGCGTTGCAAGGCCACGCGCAATGGCAGTGATTCTGGTGCTATTTCAGTCATGCCGGGACTCTACTTCAGCTCGATGAGTCGATCGAGAATCTGCTTCTCCAGGTCCTTCTGTTGTGTGGCAGTAAGGTGCTCAGAGGTGCGGATCACAGTGGTGCCGTAAACCTTGTGGGAGCCGGGGTTAAAGACTCCCGGGCCATCAAAGTTGGCGAGATATGCGTCTCGCTTCTCGGCGTCTTCAACTGTCGGGTACACCTCGACGCAACCACCACCGGAGACTCCTCTATCGACGATGTCCACGCCAGAGACTTCCGCAGCAACCTGGCTATCGGTGAAATAGACTGAGGCGGTATAGCCGCCTGGCTTGTTTAGGTTTCCGTTCGGATCATTGTTTTCAGTGACGGCCTGGACTCCCGTTGCCGACGATACCTTGGTGAGCCGCTCAACCACAAAACTCTCGTTCGGCACAGTGATCTGTTCCTGCTGCCTTACGCTGCCCCTGTAAGCCTCAATGGCTTCGTTAAGTGCTGTGGACTCGGCAGCCGAATTCACGGGTGCAACCAGCACCTCTGCAGACTTGAGAATATCGGCAGTCTTGTCGGGCAGAGCGGGGATCTGAACAAGCACTGTTTCGGCGGCAGAGGCGGTGGCCTCCAGAGTTTCGAATGTCGCCTGGTCGAAGGGAGTAGCTTTTGCCTTGAGAAGACCATTTGCTTCATCGACCTTAACTTGCAGGTCCTTGTTTGCTGATTCCGCATCAGATTTCGCGGCCTCAAACTGAGCGACCGCGTTCTCATAGGGCTGATGCACGCCGAAGTAGTAGTAGCCACCGCCTAGGACAGCAACGAGCGCCACAGCAGTAGCAATGAGGAGGGGTTTCTTCAACGCGATTCCATTCGATCTGATGACTTAGTTGTCAGCGGCAGTTTACTGAGAACTTCACAGGCTCTTCTCCAGCGGTTCGAAGTGGCCTGGATGCTGCGACTCCTTCGTCGCGCAGCATGACAAGAAGGGGGAACGCGACGCACGGATTGAGAATGGCGTGGTGCGGCGACTGCCCCCCAGAAACACAAGAATCCCCCTCGCTCAGCATGTAGCTGAGCGAGGGGATCCGGCGCATTCAGCGCAGAGGATTAAATAATCCCCTTGAGGTGATCTTCGATCATGGGCTTGGGCATTGCGCCGATGATCTCGCGCACCTCTTCGCCGCCCTTGAAGACCTTCATGGCGGGGATCGAGGTGATGCGGTACTTGGCCGCGAGGTTGGGGTTCTCGTCGATGTTGAGCTTCACGATGCGCAGCTTGCCATCCTGCTCAGCAGCGATCTTGTCGAGCACCGGCGCGACCTGGCGGCACGGGCCGCACCAGGCTGCCCAGAAGTCGACCAGTACGGGGATCTCGCTCTCGAGCACGACCTTGTCGAACGTCTGCTCATCTACGTTAATTGCGACACTCATGGTGACCTCCTCGGTCTAGGTAAAGCGAAATGTGAAAGTGAAAACTAGGCTGAAGCGCCGACCGAAACCGCAGCCTGCTCGCGGGCCGCGAGGTAGTGCTCGGCGTCGAGCGCCGCTACGGTGCCCGAGCCGGCGGCCGTGATGGCCTGGCGGTAAGTGGGGTCGATCACGTCGCCCGCGGCGAAAACGCCCTCGACCGAAGTGCGCGACGAGCGGCCGTCGACGGCGATCGTGCCGACGTCGGTGAGATCGAGCTTGCCGTGCACGAGGTGCGTGCGCGGGTCGTTGCCGATCGCGACGAAGACGCCGGTGACGTCCAAGTTGCTCTCAGTGCCGTCGACGGTGCTGCGCAGCGTCATGCCGGTCACGCCCGACTCGCCCTCAATGGAGGCGACCTCGGAGTTCCAGATGAACTCAATCTTCTCGTTGTCGAAGGCACGCTGCTGCATGATCTTCGACGCCTTGAGCTCGTCGCGGCGGTGAATTACGTACACCTTCGACGCGAAGCGCGTGAGGAACGTCGCCTCCTCCATCGCCGAGTCGCCGCCGCCGACCACGGCGATGGTCTGCTCGCGGAAGAAGAAGCCGTCGCACGTCGCGCACGACGAGACGCCGTGGCCGGTGAGCTTCTCCTCGCCGGGGGCGCCGATCTTGCGGTATGCCGAGCCGGTTGCGTAGATCACTGCGGCGGCCTCGTGCACGACGCCGTCACTCGAGGTGACGCGCTTCACGTCGCCGTCAAGATCAAGGTCGGTGACGTCGTCGTAGACGACCTCGGTGCCAAACTTCTCGGCCTGCTCCTGCATCTTCTGCATCAGCTCGGGGCCCTGAATGCCCTCGGGGAACCCGGGGAAGTTCTCGACCTCGGTCGTGTTCATCAGCTCGCCGCCGATTCCCACGGAACTGGCGAACATCAGCGGCTCGAGGCCCGCGCGTGCAGCGTAAATAGCGGCGGTGAACCCGGCGGGACCGGAACCGATGATGATGATCTGGCGCATATGGCTCCTCGATGACGAAACAACGAAACTGTGGCGACGCCTAAGTGCCGTCGCCTTCGATATAACCCATCCTAGGCGCGCACTATTCCGCTGAGCTTGACGACTCCTCAGTAGCGCCCGACTCATCGCCCTGGGATGACCCCTCAGCCGCGGCCTTCGCCGCATGCTTGCGCCGCTTCTTGAGACTGCGGAAAATACCGGCGACAAACAATACGACCGCGCCCACGCCCAGCACCCACAGCCCCACGGTCTCCACCGTTGTGCTGATCGAGAGCTCGAGTGTGCCGGTAAACACGGTCGGATTGCCGCTCGTGGCGCTCACGGTCACCACGATGCCAGATACCCCCGACGTCACGCGGCTGTGCACCGGCACGAGCACGCGCTCATTGCCCTCGGCGGCCACGCGCACGTCATCGAACACGCGCTCCTCCACGTCAATGGCGGCCGACACGGGCTCCGCCGTCACCTTCACGATCGCATCGAACGGCAGCGAATTGTGCAGCTGCACGGGCACGCTCGTCGACACCCCCACGAGCTGCGTGTGCTCGGTGCTAATCACCTGCACGCCCTCGAGCAGCTCGGCATCCCGGGCGCGATACTTCGTCGCGGCGGCGTCAAATCCCGCGTCGGCTGGCGCATACCGCGTCGCAAACAACTGCAGCAGCCGGGTGCGCTGATACCCGCTCAAATACTGGGGATGCTCGAGCACCGCCCCCACCTCGTTCACGGCCGCCTCGCGATTCGCCGCCGATCGCAACAGCGCGAGCCGATCCTCCAACGCCCCCGCGCCCTTCAGCGCGGCCGTGCCGGCCTCCTGATCGGACACGCGGGTAGCGCGCACAAAATCAAGCTCGGCAAGCGCGGCAAGTATCCGCTCCGGATCCTCCACATCAGCCACCACCGCGCGGTCGAGCCCGATCGCCACCCCGGGGCCGCCGGCCTGTGCGCGCACGGCGAGCTCGCCGGCCAGCTGCGCGAGGCCCGCGGCCTGGTCGGTGGCGGTGGTGCCCGCGAGTGCCTGGGACGCCGCCTGGCCGAGCCCTGCGTCGGTGACGACGACGGTGCCGTTCGGCAGGTCGGCGCGCGGGCCGCCCGAGTGCTTCACGTTGCCCGAGTCGAGCACGACCGCCGGAATGTTCGAGACCTTCAATAGGTCGATCGTGCCCTGGTCGACGTTGCCCTCGGCGGGCCAGGCGGCGACGTCGCCGTTCCACTTCAGCAGTTCGGTGAGGGTGGGTGGGGCCACCGTGGCCTCGGCACCCTCGGTGGCGTCCGCGGACGGCTTGGTATCGGGGGTGCCGTTAGCGCCGTCGGCATTCGCGTCGACGGCACCAGCGTCGGCTGAAGCGTCGGCTGAAGAGTCGGCCTGCGGGTCAGACGCAGAGTCAGTCGCGGACGCGCTTGATCCGGCGCCGTTCGCCGCACCTTCACCCGCGGGCGCCTCGAACTCTCCGAAGCGCGTGACGAACTCGAGGCTCGAGGGGCTCATGAGCGAGGTGAAGCCGAGCGCGGCCTGCGCGGCGACGTCGGCGTCACCAAACTGCAGCAGAAAGCTCGGGCTCGTGGTCGCCTCGAGGCGCGTGAGCAGGTCGCGCGCCGCCTCGGGAGCGTTTACGCCGTAGCTGCGAATGCCCGCGATGATGCGCGGATCGATCGCGAGCGTCGCCTTCGCGGCCTCGGCGCCGGTGAGCAGCCGGTCCCAGCCGGGCGTGAGCTCGCCGAGCTGCGCGCGCGTGGGCATGGTCTGCACATTCGCGGGCAGCACGAACGGCACGATCATACTCAGGGCGATCTTGTGCTCTCCGGATCCGCGCCACACGAGCGGGGTCGTCGCCGTGGCGGCGGGGGCGTCGGCACCCTCGGCCGTGTAGCTCGCACGCAACACATAGGTGCCGGGGGCGGTGGTGTTCGTGAACGGCAACTCGGCCGCGGTCACCTCGACGGAGGCGCGCTGCTCGCCGGGATCGATGACGGGTAGAGCGGGGGTGTCGCCATTGGCGGGTGCGTCGCCGGCGGTAGTGCCCGCTGCGGTTTGGTCAGGCATGTCAGCGGTGTCGGCCGGGCCGCCCGCCGCCTTCGTGGTGCCGAGCTCGCTCGTGGCGAGCTTTGAGTAGGTGAGGCCGTCGGGGCTATCGAGCGCGTCCACGCTCTTGACCGGGGCGACGCTGAGTTCGAGCAGCAGCTCCCCCGCCGCCAATTCGGTGTCGCTCGGGTTGCGCAGCAGGGCATCGACAGTGAGTGGACCGTTCGGGTCGGTGAGCACCGGCTCCCCCGGTGCCACGACGAGCGTCGGCTCCGGCGCGGGCTCGCTGGCAGCAGTGGTGTCGGTGGTGTCGGTGGTGTTCACCTTGGGCAGCGCGCCCCCCAATGCCAACGCGAGCGACAGCACGCCTGACGAAGCGGCAGCAATAAGGGAGCGAATGCGCATGCATCAAGTGTAGGGAGCGTTCACCCCCAGGGCCCCCAGGTACGATTGACGGATGCCATCTGTCGCCGATTCCATGGTCGCGCTGCGCGAGATCGCCGCGGCCCCCGCCGTCGCCACCCTCGCCGAAGCCTTCGCCCGCGCCGGGCACGAGTTCGCCCTCGTCGGCGGCCCCGTGCGCGATGCAATGCTGGGCCGCCCGGTCACCGACCTCGACTTCACCACCTCGGCCAGACCCGAGGAGACGCGCGCCATCCTCGAGGCGCTCGGCGCGAAGATCTGGGATGTGGGCCGCGACTTCGGCACGATCGCCGCGCGCGTGCACAGCGAAACCGTCGAGATCACGACCTACCGGGCCGAGATCTACCGCGACGACTCCCGCAAGCCCGAGGTCACCTTCGGCGACACGATCGAGGGCGACCTCGTGCGCCGCGACTTCACGATCAACGCGCTCGCGCTGATGCTGCCCGAGCTGAAGCTCGTCGACGTATCGGGCGGCGTCGAGGATCTGGTCGCGGGCAAGATCCGCACACCGGGAGCCCCCGAGGCGTCGTTCACCGACGACCCGCTGCGCATGTTGCGCGCCGCCCGCTTCGCCGCGCAGCTCGGCTTCGAGGTCGTACCCGACACCCAAGAGGCCATGGTGCGCCTCGCCGACCGGCTCGACATTATCTCGGCCGAGCGCATTCGCGACGAGCTCGTGAAGCTGCTCAGCGCGAACGATCCGGTGCCCGGCATTCGGTTGCTCGTCGACACGGGCCTCGCCGAGCGGTTCCTCCCCGAGCTCACGGCGCTGCTCGAGACGCAAGACGATCACGGCCGCCACAAGGACGTCTACGAGCACAGCCTCACCGTGCTGCGTCAGGCGATCGAGCTGGAGAGCGTGCGCAAGACCGGCCCCGACGGCGACCCCGATATCGTGCTGCGCCTCGCTTCGCTGCTGCACGACATCGGCAAGCCCGCCACCCGCCGCTTCGAGCCCACCGGCGTCACCTTTCACCACCACGACGTCGTGGGTGCCAAGCTGGCGAGGAAGCGGCTGCGCGAGCTGCGCTTCGACAACGACACCATCAAGCGGGTCGCCCGCCTCATCGAGCTGCACCTGCGCTTCTTTGGCTACAGCGACCAGTCCTGGACCGACTCGGCCGTGCGCCGCTACGTGCGCGACGCGGGCGGCGAGCTCGCCCAGCTGCACATCCTCACGCGCGCCGACGTCACGACCCGCAACCGCCGCAAGGCGGAGCGGCTCGAGCACGCCTACGACGATGTCGAGCGCCGGATCGAGGAGCTTGCTGAGGCTGAGGAGCTTGCGGCGGTGCGCCCCGAGCTCGACGGCGAACAGATCATGGCGCTGCTCGGTGTGAAGCCGGGCCCCGTGATCGGCCGGGCCTACAAGTTCTTGCTCGAGCTACGCCTCGACGAGGGCCCCGTCGGTGAGGAGGCCGCGACCGAGCGGCTGCTCGCCTGGTGGAACGCGCAGCAGAACGAACAACAGACCCAGAACGCAGAAGGAACCCCGAGCGATGCCTAACGAGACGCCCGACGCGACCCCCACCGACCTGACCGACGTTGCGAACTGGTTCGACGGCCGCGCCCGCGTGCTGTTCGTGCACGCCCACCCCGACGACGAGACGATCACCACGGGCGGCACCCTCGCCGCGCTCTCCGAGGCCGGCCGCGAGCCGCTGCTCGTCACGATGACCCGCGGCGAACGCGGCGAGGTCATGGCGGGGCCGCTGCAGGCGCTCGCCGCCCCCCACGGCCTCGCGGTCGCCCGCCAGAACGAGCTGCGCACCGCGATCGGCATGCTCGGTCTCGGGCGCCACGTCTTCCTAGGCGTCGAGCCCGCACGCGCCGAAGGCCACCCGCCCACCATCTATGAGGACTCGGGCATGGCCTGGGGCGAAGACGGCCGCGCCACCGCGGGCCCCGACGCCGGCATCGACGCGCTCACGAGCGTGCCCGTCGTCGAGCCCCTCACCGACCTGCTCGCCGCCGCGCAGCAGTCGGGCGCGCAGGCCATCGTCAGCTACGACGACGGGGGCGGCTACGGCCACCCCGACCATGTCCTCTCCCACCGTCTCGCCCGCGCCGTCGCGCAGGCCCTCATGATCCCGTTCTGGGAAGTTACGACCGCAGAGGCCCAGGCCGCCGCGGGCGATGATCCGGATCATGTTTACGAAGCACACGATGTCGCCCCGTGGCTCGATCGCAAGATCGCGGCCTTGCGCGCGCACGCCACCCAGGTCTTTGTCGATGGAGACGAGCTGGAGCACGTGGGCGGTCAGCGCGAGCCGATTCGCGCCGTGGAAGTATTTCGCCGAGTCGTGCCAGAAACCTTGCCCAATGAGTAGGGCCCTGCCCATATCAGTGGTAAGCTAGTTAAGTTGTCTGTGCGTGGCTACCCTTGTCGCGCGTGGGCACGATGCAAATACACCCTCCTGTCACAGAAATCCTGTGGCCGTGAAGTCCGAAGGAGGTGGGTCAGTACATGCATCCGTACGAACTCATGGTGATCCTCGATCCGGGTATCGACGAGCGTACCGTGGCTCCCAGCATGGAGAAGTTCCTCTCCGTCATCAGCAAGGCTGAAGGCGTAGTAGAGAACGTCGACATCTGGGGCAAGCGTCGCCTCGCATACGAGATCAAGAAGCAGACCGAGGGCATCTACGTTGTGGTGAACTTCACCGCTTCGCACGAAGCCACTGCAGAGCTCGATCGTCAGCTGGGCCTTTCCGAGGCCGTGCTGCGCACGAAGGTGCTCCGCACCGACGAGATCAACGCTCAGCGTGCCGCTCAGGCTAAGCGCGACGAAGCTAAGGCTGCTCGCGCAGCTGCTAAGGCTGGCGCGTAACCCATGGCCGGAGAGCCGCTAGTCACAGTCGTCGGTAACCTCGTTGCCGATCCCGAGGCCCGCGTAAGCCAGGCCGGTAAGTCGTGGGTTACGTTCCGTATCGCCTCGACCCCGCGCGTGCGTGATCGCCAGTCGGGCGACTGGTCTGACGGCGAACCGCTGTGGCTCGGATGCCGCGCGTACGGCGAATACGCCGACAACATCGCGGCATCGCTCACGAAGGGTATGCGGGTAATTGTGCAGGGTCGTCTGACTCAGCGCAGCTACACCGACAACCAGGGGCAGCAGCGCACCTCACTCGACCTTGAGGTCGAAGAGGTGGGCCCGTCGCTTCGCTTTGCTACAGCACAGGTTTCACGCGGTCAAGCGCGTGGCCAGGTGGGTGGCTTTGGCGGCGGCGGAAGCGCGCAGCCCGCGGGTCAGCCGAGCTGGGGACAGCCGGCTGCCGCACCGCAGCAGCCTCAGACGCAGCAGGACAACCCCTGGACCAGTTCTGGTCAGGGTGGGTCGGGCGGCGGCTTTGGTGGCGGCTTCGACGACGAGCAGCCCTTCTAGGGCGCGAGCTTCGATTTACTTCTTGTTCCGTTTCTCGGAACGCATCACGAAAAGAGACCACAATGGCAGGCAAGTCCAGCGGCGCAGGCCGCAAGCCGGGTCGCGGTAAGAACGCAAAGACCGTCGCCCCCGCTAAGAAGCAGACCGTCGGCGTCATCGACTACAAGGATGTCGCGACGCTGCGGAAGTTCATCTCTGAGCGCGGCAAGATCCGCGCACGCCGGATCACCGGCGTGTCCGTTCAGGAGCAGCGACTGATCGCGAAGGCCGTGAAGAACGCCCGCGAGATGGCACTCCTCCCCTACGCCGGCTCCGGCCGCTAAGCCGCGAAGGAGAGCACATCATGGCGAAGGTAATTCTCACTCACGAGGTCGTTGGCCTCGGATCCGCCGGTGACGTCGTAGACGTCAAGACCGGTTACGCACGTAACTACCTGGTGCCCCAGGGCTACGGTGTCCACTGGACCCGTGGCGGCGAGGCTCAGGTTGCGCAGCTGCGCGCAGCTCGCGACGCACGTGCACTCGCTTCGGTCGAGGACGCTCAGGCGCTCCGCGACAAGCTGCAGGCAAGCAAGGTTCGCCTGTTCGCTAAGACCGGCACCGGTGGACGCCTCTTCGGCTCCATCAAGGGCGCTGCAGTTGCTGCAGCTGTCGCTGAGGCCGGCATGGGCGAGATCGACAAGCGTAAGGTCGTGCTTCCCGCGATCAAGACGACCGGTGAGTACAAGGCTGTCGTGCACCTGCACGAGGGCGTTGACGCTCGCATCACGCTCCAGGTTATTGCCCAGCGCTAAAGCTTGGTAGTTGCCTTGCGGGGCGGTGGTTCCTCACGGAGCCGCCGCCCCGTTTGCGTTTTCTTGGACTGGTTTCTTGGACTGGTTTCTTGTGGCGGTTTTGGTGAATCGCGCGTAAATTGCGGGTGTCGCCGTATGCGCTTCCGGGCGTGGCGTCAATCGAAAATTCGTACGAGTTCTCCACAGCGTGCCGCTGTAGGCTGAGACTCAACCCCGACCTGAAGGTTGAATAACTTTCCACCTGTGGAAAGTGTAAAGCCCAGGTCACGGGCCTCTTTGTGTTAACAGCATGGATTCCATCCACAGGTTATCCCCAGAGGTGTGGAGAAACTCCCGCACAAACTCGCGAGTTTTGCACATAGTTATCCACAGGTCAATTTGACCGATATTGCCCCCGTGTGCGCGGCCGCCTAGCGTGAACGCGAGGCGTAGTAGTTTCCCGGCGCTGGTCGCCTTAGTTTTTGCAGTAGTTAAGGAGTAGTCGCGTGTCGATTGCACACCTCGGTATCCCCGACGAGTTTGAGCAGGAGGGGTCGTCGCGCGGCTTTGAGCGCACGCCGCCCTACGACCTGCTCGCGGAGCAGAGCGCCCTTGGTGGCATGCTGCTGTCGAAGGACGCTGTGGCAGACGTCACGGGTATTCTCACCGGCGGCGACTTCTATGTGCCCAAGCACGAGGTGATCTACGAGGCGGTGCTGTCGCTCTACTCGCGCGGCGAGCCCACCGACGTCATCACCATCACCGATGAGCTGACGAAGCTCGGCGAGCTGCAGCGTGCCGGCGGCGTCGACTACTTGCACAGCGTCACGAGTATCGTGCCGACCGCCGCCAATGCCAGCTTCTACGCTGAGATCGTCGCCGAGAAGGCGCTGCTGCGTCGGCTTGTTGAGGCGGGCACCCGCATCGTGCAGATGGGCTACGCCGGCGAGGGTGAGGCGATTGACCTTGTCAACGTCGCGCAGTCCGAGATCTACGGCGTTACTGGTGAGTCGCAGGGCGAGGACTACGTGCCGCTCTCGCTCGCCGTCGACGCCGCCCTCGAAGAGATCAGCAAGGCCAGCAACTCCACCGGCGGCATGATGGGCGTGCCCACCGGCTTCACCGAGCTCGATGCCCTCACCAATGGTTTCGCTGGTGGCCAGATGATCATCATCGCGGCCCGACCCGCAATGGGTAAGTCGACGCTCGCGCTCGACGTGGCCCGCAACGCGTCGGTGCACGCCGACGCCCCCACCGTCTTCTTCTCACTCGAGATGGGCCGCGCCGAGATCGCAATGCGACTCCTGGCCGCCGAGGCTACGATCCCGATGCAGACGCTGCGTAAGGGCACCCTCGACAATCGCGACTTCCAGAAGCTCGCCGCCACGCAAGCGCGCATCGCCGAGAAGCCGCTCTTCATCGATGACAGCCCCAACCTGACGCTCGTGGAGATTCGTGCCAAGTGCCGCCGACTCAAGCAGCAGCACGGGCTGCGCATGGTCGTCATCGACTACCTGCAGCTGCTCTCGAGCGGCAAGAAGGTCGAGAGCCGTCAGCAAGAGGTCAGTGAGTTCTCGCGAGCCCTCAAGCTGCTCTCCAAAGAGCTCGACGTGCCCGTGATCGCGCTGTCACAGCTGAACCGTGCGTCGGAACAGCGTGCCGACAAGATGCCCGCGATCAGCGACCTGCGTGAGTCGGGTTCGCTGGAGCAGGACGCCGATATGGTGATCCTGCTGCACCGCGAGGCCGTGGGAGACCGCGACAGCCCGCGTGCGGGTGAGGCCGACTTCATCCTCGCGAAGCAGCGTAACGGCCCCACGGGCACCGTCACCGTTGCGTTCCAGGGCCACTACTCGCGCTTTGCTGACATGCCGAGCGGGGTGTAGCGGAGGCTTCGCCCTGATCGCACGGCTGCCTTGCTGAGTGTCTTGCCGGGTGTCTTGTCGGGCGCCCCGCAGGGCACTCAGGCATGCCCAGAACGGCGCGATAGACTGGTTGGGTTACTTCGAGGGGAGCACTATGACTGCGGCAAACATGCAAGCGGCCGAAGCGGTGACCCCTCCCGTGCAGGTGTCCCGCGCCATTCGGTTGGTGCGCGTGATCGTGTTGATCGTCGCCGGTCTCGCGGTGGCATTCACGGCTCCCATGCACGAGCAGATCGGCTTTGACCAAACACTGCTGTGCATCTCGCTCGCCGGCCTCGGTATCGCCCACCTGCTGCATGCCTTGGCTGCACGTGGCCGCGGTGGTTCTCCGATCGCGCTCATGCTCGGCATCGTGGCGATCGCCGCCGCCGTGCTGGTTCCGCTGAGCGGCATGGCCTCGCCCGATCTCGGCGTCACCACGCTCGTCTCGATCACGCTGGCCGTATGGGCGCTCGTGAGCGGGCTGCTCGAGTTCATCTGTGCCTTCGTGCAGCCGGGCTCCCGTCAGGATGCGCTGCTGCTCGGCGCACTGGGCGTGCTGCTGTCCATGCTGATCCTCGTGTTCCGCAATGATCCGGTCGCCGTGATTGGCTTCTTCGGGGCATACGCGGTGCTCGCAGGTGTCTTCCTCGGCATCTCAGCGTTCGACAACCGCGCTGCCGGTGCTGCTGCCGCTGTCACGGCCGCGAACGCCCAGCCGCAGTAACCGCTGCCACACTCTTCGCTCGTATTTCCAAGCTCTAACGAAAGCACACGATGTCTAAGTCTGACTCTGCCAAGCACGATCCAGTGACCCCGTCGCGCAGGGACCGGCTGCGCCCGCTTGAGCTGGTTGGCTTCTCGGCCGTCCTCGCTATTTTTGCCGGCCTGGTCGTCATGCTCACGACGCGCGACTGGGTACTTGCACTTATCTTTCTCGGCGTCGCATTCATCGTTTCGGTGATGATGGTCGCGCTCATCGGGCTCGGTGGCAAGCCGAGTGACGAGGACGACGAGGCTCGCAAGGACCTGCAGAGCCCCGACGACGTCTGGCACTAAGCCTCTACGCCTGAGACTCCGAGCTGCCCATGCGGCGGCTCCTTCGACGCCCGCGCGACCACGCGCGGGCGTCTTTGCTTGATAACGCCAGCAGGATCAGGATGTCGAGCGTCACTGTGAGCAGCGTCGTGCGCACGGTGATCTCCTCGCCCGAGCTAAAGTAGGCGAGTGCTGCCGCCGTGATGCTGAGGGTAGTGCCCGCCATCACGAGCATGCGGGCCGCGTTGCTGCCGAGAAGCACTAGCCACGCCATGACCGCGAGCAAGATCACCCAGGCGAGATCCACCGTCACCACGATGCCCAGAAGTAAGTCTTGCTCGTCGCGCGAGAGGTCAATATCGTGAGCAACCTCGGGGAGCGCTCTCGCGAACCCGGCGAGCCACAGTAGGCCGCCTAGCGCACGCAACCATACGAGTATGGCTCCGCCCGTGAGCGCCGACGGGCGAGGACCCCGCACCGCGGGATTGACGTCCGTGTGCGTCGCCGAGGCCAGGAGATCGACGGCGTCGCTGGTGACGCCGCGCTTTGCGGGGAGCTCAGTCATTGGTCGTCGCCCCCGTTCTGTGGTCTGTATCGGCCCTGGAGATGTCGTGCCGGTCGATCTCGGCGATTTCGATGATGGGCAGGTCGCCGTCGGTGTGCACGCTATCGCCGCCGCCGTTGCGCGAGTGATAACCGGTCGAGAAGTCGGGGAGGTGTACGACTCCCACATGGGGGCCAGAACCTAGCAGGCTCTGGACCACAAAATCCCGCTCGATGTCGATGTTTGCGTCGATCCGGTGCGTGATTTGGAGGGTGAACAGTGAGAAGCCCACCGCACGGTCGAACGTGCCCGCGGCGAGCCAGTCGACGCGGGTGCCGCCGGGCAGTAGCCAGCCGTCGGGTGTGCGCCAGAAGCGCACGTGGTGGCGTTTGGCGGGATTACCCGCGACCTCCTGCTGGTACGCGAAGTCCTGCATGCGGCCGAAGAGAAACAGGGGGCTGACCGGGGCCTCGGGGTAGCTCGAGCGCGACACGGTCGAGGTTACGATGCGCAGGCTGGAGCGCAGGGTGACGGGGTCGGCCCGGATCCAGTCGGCGCGCTCCAGGGCCGCGTGCAGTTCGGCCTCGGGGCCGCGCAACGCGAGGTTCACGGGGTCGCCGAGCAGGCCGTCGCTCGTGCGGGCGCGGCCGATGAAGTAGTCGGGCACGTAGATGCTCGTGAGGATGCGGTGCAGCCGGGGCAGCGTCAGGTAGGCCAGGATCCCCCAGAACACGAGAAGGTAGGCGATGCCGAACCAGCCGACGCTGAGACTGTCGCCCAGCATGAGCCAGCCGAGCCAGACGGCGGCGACGCCCGCGAAGATGAAGAAGAACTCGTCGAGCACTGCGGTGAGGGAAACGCGTCGTCGCGCCCGCTGCGGTGAGGTGCCCATGGAATCATCGTACCGACCCGTGGCCGCGCAGATGCCCTAGTTTGGACGCTTTTCAGGCGTCTAAAGCGTCCAAACTAGGGCATCTGCGCGGCCTGGCGATGGTTGGCCTACTCGTCGGGGTCCGTCGGGTCGATCGGTGCGTGGTGATCGAACGCCGTGTCGCCGCGTCGCCAGTAGCCCGTGACGGCGTACTGCTCTCGGGGCAACCCGAGCTCGTGGCGCAGCAGCCTGCGCAGCGGAATGAGCGAGGTCGCCTCACCGGCCACGAACACGTACGTGTCGGCGTCGATGCCAGCCGCCGTGGCAGCCGCGACGAAACCGTCGGTAGCGGCAGTGACCGGGACATCCCGGCCGCACTGCGCGCGCAGGTACCGCCGAGCGGACTCCGCAGCGTCAGTGACCGATCCAGCTACAGAGTCTGCATCAACGTGAGTGTTGGCTCCAGCGTCATGCGTCTCAGCTGCGGCCTCATCAGCATCAACGATCACCCGAACATCGGCACTGGCAGGCATCTCCGATACCCAGCGCGCGGCGGCTGGCAGCGCCGTGCCGTCCACGAAGCAGAGCACGCGGGGTGCGTCAGTGGCGACCTCGCGCGAACCACGGGGCCCCACGACGACGAGCTGGTCCCCCGGCCGGGCGCCCGCGGCCCACCGTGAGGCGGGGCCGGCGTTGGCGTGCTGCAGGATGTCGAGGTCGAAGGCGCGCTCGCCGGTCTCGGGCAGCTCGCGCATGTTCATCGGGGTGAAGTCGCGGCCGTGCATCGGCAGGTCGGGGCGCACTATGCCGTCGGTGTCGTGACCGGCTGGGGCAGGAGCGTTCAGCACACCGGTGTCGGGATCCGGAAAGAAGACGCGGGCATGGTCCGACGGGCCGGTGCTCGCCCAGTCATGGAGTTCAGGGCTGGCGAGGCTCACCCGAATGAAGTTTTCGACCTGAGTGACCGCAGCCACGGTCACGGTGCGGGCGGTGAATCGGTGCCGAGTGGTGGGGCGGTTAAAATGGGCGAGGAGATCTGCGTTGGTCACGGCCGTCCTTTCATGGAGTACCTCCACTCTGGCCTATCCGCCTGGGTAGTGCCGGGTTGCGGCTGGCGACATAGCGGTACCCACTTTCCGAGCCCCTTCCAGCCCCGCCCCCCTCCCGGAAACGAACAGATGCCCCAGTTTGTTTGCTTTAGACGGTTCTAAAACAAACAAACTGGGGCATCTGTGGCCGAGCGAACGAACTACCGCTGCAGGAAGTCGACCAGGCGCACCGCGTCGCCAATGTAGGTCGCGGGCGTCAGCGCGAGCAGACGCTGCTTCGCCTCGTCGCCGATCTCGAGCGCCGACACGAACTCGATGAGATCGGCCTGGCCGATCCGGCGCCCGCGCGTGAGCTCCTTGAGTGCCGCGTACGGGTCAGAAATCGTCGAACGACCGGCGGTCACCTCAGCGCGAATCACGGTCTGAATCGCCTCGCCGAGCACCTCCCAGTTGTGGTCCAGGTCGTAAGCGAGCGCCTCGGGTGCCGCATCGATCTGGCCCAGGCCCTTCACGATGTTGTCGAGTGCGAGCACCGAGTGGCCAATGCCCACGCCGATGTTGCGCTGTGCCGACGAGTCGGTCAGGTCGCGCTGCCAGCGGCTGGTCACGAGCGTCGCGGCGAGCGAGTCGAGGATCGCGTTCGACAGTTCGAGGTTCGCCTCAGCGTTCTCGAAGCGGATCGGATTGACCTTGTGTGGCATGGTCGACGAGCCGGTAGCGCCCGCCACGGGGATCTGGCGGAAGTACCCGATGGAGATGTAGCTCCAGATGTCGGTCGCGAGGTTGTGCAGAATGCGGTTCGCGTGTGCGATGCGCGTGTACAGCTCGGCCTGCCAGTCGTGCGACTCGATCTGCGTGGTCAGCGGGTTCCAATCGAGGCCCAGGCCCTCAACGAACTCCTGCGACACCTGCACCCAGTCAACGGCGGGATCGGCAGCGAGGTGCGCGGCAAACGTGCCGGTCGCGCCCGAGAACTTGCCCAGGTACTCGATGTCATCGATCTGGTTGAGCTGGCGCTCGAGACGGTACACGAACACGGCGAGCTCGCGGCCCAGCGTCGTGGGCGTCGCGGGCTGACCGTGCGTGCGGCTCATCATCGGCAGCTCGCGGTACTCCTCGGCCTGGCGTGCGATCTCGGCGATCACCTTGACGAAGCGGGGGCGCCACACATCGGCGACGGCCTGCTTCACGGTCAGCGCGTACGACAGGTTGTTGATGTCTTCGCTCGTGCAGCACACGTGCGTCAGCTCGGCGAGGTGCCCGAGGCCCTGCTGCTCGAGGCGTGCGCGCACGAGGTACTCGACGGCCTTCACATCGTGCTGGGTGACGCGCTCGGTCTCAGCGAGCTCGTCGATCTCGGCCTGCCCAAAGTTCGCGGCCCACTCGCGCAGGCTTGCCAGCTGCTCGGCTGCGATCGGCGTTCCGCCCAGCAGCGAGTGCTCGGTCAGGTAGGCGAGCCACTCGACCTCGACGTGCACGCGCGCCTTGTTCAGGCCCGCCTCCGAGAGCGTGTTGCCGAGGTCTTGGACCGCGGCGCGGTAGCGGCCATCGAGCGGGCTGATGGGCTGAGGGGGCAGGGTCGTCATGTTGTCTCCGTGCGGTGTCGGCGAATAACGGGCAAATCTCCCACTATTCTCCCATCTATTGCGGCGCCGGATCCCGGCCCGCGAGCAAGCGGGGTGCACGACGCGGCTGCGGGCCGCTCGTGAGCGGGATCCGGATCAGCCACGGCGCCCGGATCGCAGCGCCTCAGCAGGCTGTTTCACGGGAAACATTGGGGTGTAAGAGCAGTCGTCGTCGGAGGCAGGCGGGGCGTTTCTGGCCGGTTGCTAGGCTCGAGCTATGACGTTGCCTCCTCCGAATGAGCCCTGGAACCCGCCGCTGCCTCCGACCCCTAATGCGGCGGAGTGGCCCGAACCGGGTGACATGGATGAGGCTCCGACTGCGACGTTCGTGGATTCGTCGACGGCGCCCACGGCGGTGATGCCGCCTCCCCCGCTGCCGGCATCGATGCCTGCGCCTCCGCAGCCGCTGCCGGCTCCGCCCGCTGTTCCGGGAGCGCCGTCTTGGCCAGCGCCCGCCGCCGCGCCTGTGCCGATGCCTGCACCTCCGGCTCCGACGTTCGGAGCCCCTGTCAGCAATGCGCCGTCCGGAGGGTTCGGCGGCAATGGTGTTCCCGGGGGTCAGGCGCCTCCGCCGCAGGCTCCCCGCCCGGCCAGGCGCCGTTCCAAACGCCGCACCATCCTCTGGGCGAGCGTGGGCGTGGGCGTCGCGCTGCTCGCCGGCGGTGCCGCGGTGGCGGTGTCCCTGATCAACGATTCGCGCGATCCGGCGGCCCAGGTTGAGGAGTATCTCGGCCTGCTCGCGAGCGGTGAGGCCCAGAAGGCCGCGAAGCTCGTCGACCCGGCCGTGGCCGACGCCTCGCTGCTCACCGACGAGGTGCTGGGGGCGGCCGACGAGCGCATCGATGTGGTTTCGGTCGAGACGGTGGACCGTTCGGGCGAATCTGCGCGTGTGCTGGCGCGCATGTCGCTCGCTGGCGAGGAGTTTGAGCGCGAGTTTACGGTCGATCACGGGCCCAACGAGTGGCTCCTCCTCGAGACCTGGGAGCTCAACGAGCCGCTCGTCGTTGAGGCAACGATCTCGCTGACCGGCCCCGTGAGCGCGGGCGATATGCCCGTCGCGGTGCAGGTAGCCGGGGTTGAGACGGTGATCGCCGACACCATGACGGGTGACGACACGGGCACCGTGTATGTCTACCCTGGCGTGTACGGGGTCGCGGCGGGCGACCTGGGTGCCTATCTCACGAGCGAGGGCGACAGCCTGGTCGCGGGGCACCCCGAAACGTGGCCCGAAGTGCGGCTCGCCGCCGAGCTCAATGGCGCGTTTGAGGAAGAGGTTCTCGCGCAGGCGGCCGCCTACGCTGACGGCTGCGTGCGGGTGGGCGGCAATGAAGTGGTGTCGAGCAACATGGACTCCAGCTGCCCCGCGATCACCCGCAACACTCGGCTGTCCGAGCTGAAAGTGTCAAAGTACCCGAAGGCGCTGAGCGACGTGGGCGCCAAGTCGTTTAGAACCGAGGAGTACGAGTTTGAGGTGCGCAGCAGCTCGGCCTCCGCACGCCTCGACCGGTCAAGCTCGTCGCTCTCGGGCGAGATCAGCTGGAAAAACGGCAAGCCCAGCGTCATCGACGCCAGCTTCGGCTGGTGGTAGCGGCCGTTAGGGCTTCTTCTTCTTGCCGGTGCCGAGCAGTCCGTTCATGATGCCCGAGAGCACTGACATGACGAGTGCCGCAAGCACGCCCCACCAGAACGTCTCGACCTTCAACCCGAAGCCGGCGAGGTCGGACAACCAGCCCACGAGCGCGAACATGAGTCCGTTCACGATCAGTCCGAACAGGCCGAGGGTGATGATGTACAGCGGAATGGACACGAACCGCACGACGCGACCGAGTGTGCCATTCACGAGGCCGAACGCGAGCGCCACGAGGACGAGTGTGATGAGCGGGGCGTACTCGTCATCGCTGATGGGCACGATCCAGACCCCGTGATCGCCGGTGCCGCCGACGATGAGCGTGGTGAGCCACAGCGCGAAGGCGCCAACCAATACCCGAATTACAGAACGCATGTGCCAATTCTGGCAGCGGCAAGTGTGATGCTGCCGGGAAGTCGACTCCCTGCGTAGCCGTGCCCGCGGCATCACTAGACTGTGTGCTCATGAGCGAACAGGCGACTCCCCCCGTCAAACTCCGCGCAAGCGTGCTGGCCGCGCCCGCGTACAAGCAGGGGGCCGCGCCCACCAAGCCCGGCTTTAAGCTCTCGAGCAACGAGAATCCGTTCAGCCCGCTGCCCGGCGTGCTCGAGGCCGTCGCCGCTCGCGCGGCCGACTCCAACCGCTACGCCGGCGCCGCAATGCCCGAGCTGCGCGAGACCATCGGCGCGCTCTTTGGCGTCGGGCCCGATCACGTAGCTCTCGGTGCCGGATCGGTGACCCTGCTGTTCCAGCTCGTGCATGCCGCGGCGGGCCCGGGCGACGAATACCTGTACGCGTGGCCGAGCTTTGAGGCGTACCCGTCACTGGGCCTCGCCTCGGGCGCCACCCCCGTGGCCGTGCCGCTCACCGGCACCGCCGAGCACGATCTCGACGCGATGGCCGACCGCATCACCGACGCGACCCGCGTGGTGCTGCTGTGCACGCCCAACAACCCGACGGGCCCTGCATTGAAGCGCGACGCGTTCGACCGCTTCATGGCCCGCGTACCCAGCGATACCCTCGTGGTGCTCGACGAGGCCTACCGAGAGTTCGTCACCGACCCCGGCGCGGTGCGCGGCGAGGACGTGCTCACGCAGTACCCCAACCTCGTCGTGCTGCGCACCTTCTCGAAGGCCTACGGGCTCGCGGGGCTGCGCATCGGTTATGGCGTCGGCTCCCCCGCGATTCTGGCGGCCGCCGCAAGCGTCGCGATTCCCCTGTCAGTGACCGGCGTCGCCGAGTCGGCTGCGCTCGCCTCGCTGGCCCCCGAGGCCACGGTGGTGCACGACGAACGCGTTGCTGAGCTCGTCGCCCGCCGCGATGCGCTCGTGTCAGCGCTGCGTGAGCTGGGCCTTGCGGTGCCCGATGCACAAGCGAACTTCGTTTGGATTCCCGAGGTTGCGGCAGGCGCGGCTGCCGCAGGTCAGGGTGGTTCCGGTCAGGGCGGTACCGAGCTAACCGGTGTGCCGAATGCGCAGGCGCTCGCCGCCGACTTCGTCGAGGCCGGCACGCTCGTGCGCCCCTTCCCGGGCCACGGCGTGCGCATCTCGGTCGGCGAGGCGGAAAGCCTGCCCGAGGCGCTGCGCATCGTGCACGCGCACCTCGCCGACTAGTCGAGCGCGTGGCTGGCAGTCCACCCGTCGTGGATTACGCACAGGTGAGCGGCGCAGCCGCGATCCGGATCAAGCCTCCAGCTCACCGGCCCCAGATCACCTCGCCCCCAAAGGCACCGCCTGTCAAATATGCGCGGGTTCTTCCGCTTTAGAAGGGCCCATAAGCGGAACTTCCCCCGCAGGTTCTTCGGCGGTGAGCCTCACACCAGGTCCCTGGCGGCTTCGCACTCCCACCGCTGCCAACACTCCGGCTGGGGCCAAATGTGGGGGTTATTGAGCGCCATAACCCCCAAGCGTGGCCCCAGAGGAAGAGCACGGCCGCCCACGAAATTGCAGTGAAAGCGGCTCATATCCTGTCCCAGTCATGGTGCATGATTACACTGGCATAGATGACCGAGCAGAACTCTCCCAGCGCTGTGCGCAGCACCCCTGCGGGCCCCCTGCACACGGGTAGCGATCCTGATCCGATCCGTTTTCTCGACGACGCGGGCGGCTACGCCCCCTCAGCGACGGCAGCTGAGTTCGCGAGCGAGCTCGAGGGCGTCGGAGTCGAAGACTTCAAGCAGTGGTACGTCGATATGGCGGGCACCCGTGCCTTCGACACCGAGTGCACACACCTGCAGCGCCAGGGCCAGCTCGCCCTCTGGGTGCCGAGCGTTGGTCAAGAAGGCTGCCAGGTCGGCCTCGCCCACGCGACCGAACCGCAGGATCACATCTTCCCCGCCTACCGCGAGCACACCGTCGCGAAGGTGCGCGGCGTACCGTTCGAGCGGGTCGCCTCACTGTTTCGTGGCGTGACCCACGGCGGTTGGGACATCACTGACCCGGCCAACGGCAACTTTCACCAGTACACGCTCGTGCTCGGCTCACAGACGCAGCACGCCACCGGATACGCGCTCGGGCAGGTGCTCGACGCAAAGATGCGCGCGCTCGCTGCGGGTGATTCCGCCGGTTCGGTGCTCGACCCCGGCGAGGCAGGCACCGCCACTGGCGAGGCGACCGTCGTGTTCTACGGTGACGGCACCTCGAGCCAGGGCGACCCCAACGAGGCCATGATCTTCGCCGCGAGCTACCAGACGCCCGAGCTGTTCATGGTGCAGAACAACGGCTGGGCGATCTCGGTGCCCGTCGAGCGCCAGACGCGCACGCCGCTGTACCGCCGCGCGCTCGGCTTCGGCATTCGTGCCGTGCAGATCGACGGCAACGATCCGCTCGCAGCCTACGCCGTGAGCCGCCGCTACCTGCGCCTCGCCCGCGAGGGTGCCGGCCCCGGCTACATCGAGGCGCTCACCTACCGTATCGGCGCACACACGACGAGCGACGATCCTACGCGCTACCGCGAGAACGCCGAGCTCGAGTACTGGCAGCAGCGCGACCCGCTCATGCGACTTGAGGCATATCTTCGCTCGCTTGGTGTGACCGACGAGTTCTTCGCCGAGACCCACGAGGCCGCAGACCGCGAAGCGAAGCGAGTGCGCGAGGCCATTCTGACGCTCCCAGTGCCTGACGCCGATGATATGTTCGCAAACGTATATAGCGAGGTGCACCCGCGCATCGAGGAACAGCGTGAGTGGCTTGCCCGCTACGAAGCATCGTTCGAAGACCAGGAGGCCGGCGCATGAGTGCGACCATCAGCGTGAACCCAGGCGCGAGCGCAATCTCGCGGCAGCTGCCCATCGCGAAGGCCATTAACGAGGGCCTGCGCGCCGCGATGACGGCCAACGATCGCGTCATCCTGATGGGTGAGGACATTGGCCCGCTCGGCGGCGTCTTCCGTGTCACCGACAAGCTGCAGGCAGAGTTCGGCTCGGCCCGCGTGCTCGACACCCCGCTCGCAGAGTCGGGCATCGTCGGCAGTGCGATCGGGCTTGCGATGCGCGGATACCGCCCCGTCGTCGAGATCCAGTTCGACGGCTTCATCTTCCCCGCCTTCAACCAGATCGTGTCGCAGCTCGCCAAGATTACGAGTCGCCACGACGGCAAGATCCAGATGCCCGTCGTGATCCGGGTGCCCTACGGCGGGCACATCGGCGCCATCGAGCACCACCAGGAAAGCCCCGAAGCGTACTTCGCGCACACCCCGGGACTGCGCGTCGTCGCACCGTCGACTGCGAACGACGCCTACTGGATGATTCAGCAGGCGATCGAATCACCCGATCCGGTGCTGTTTTTCGAGCCCAAGGCGAAGTACTGGCAGAAGGGCGACGTCAATTTTGACGAGCCCGCGACCGATCTGCATACGACCCGGGTCGCTCGTACCGGCACCGACTGCACCGTCGTCGGCTACGGTGCCATGGTGACCACCCTGATGCAGGCCGCCGAGGTCGCCGAAGCAGAGGGCACGAGCATCGAGGTGGTCGACCTGCGCAGCATCTCGCCGATCGACTTCGAGCCGCTGCTCGGGTCGGTGCGCAAGACGGGCCGCCTCGTCGTCGCCCAGGAGGCCTCGGGCAATGCGAGCGTCGGCAGCGAAATCGCTGCATACGTCGCGGAGCATGCGTTCTACTCCCTGCAGGCGCCCGTGTTGCGGGCGTCGGGCTACGACGTGCCGTTCCCGCCCGCGCACCTCGAAGGTGTCTTCCTGCCCGATGCGGACCGCGTGCTTGAGGCCGTCGACCGCACGATGCACTACTAGGCCCAGTACACTTCACCATCACGAGGTACCCACCAGATTTTGGGTACCGCCCCAGGCAGCACCACCCAGAAGGAGCCGACATGAGCGAGATGAGCTTCCCCCTCCCCGACGTAGGCGAGGGGCTCACCGAGGCCGAGATCGTCACCTGGTTCGTCGCCCCCGGCGACACCGTGACCCTCAACCAGGTGATCTGCGAGATTGAGACCGCCAAGTCGCTCGTCGAGCTACCGTCACCCTTCGCGGGCGTCGTCACCGAGGTGCTCGCCGAGGTCGGCGACACCGTGCCGGTCGGCGAACCGATCCTGCGGGTGACCGTGGCCGATGGTGCCGGATCGGTGCCCGACGCTGCCGCGCCGGCTGAGACCGTGACTCCTGCGGCCGCCCCGGCTGCTGCACCCGAAATTGCTGTACCCGTCGAGGCGGCCCCGGCAGAAGAAGCCGGCGGCGCCGTGCTCGTCGGCTATGGCACCGGAGGTGCCGCGAAGTCGCGTCGCCGTCGCGGGGGAGAGCCGCCGTTGACGGGCACCAAGCCGGCCGTGATTCCTGTGGCGGATGCCTCACCGGTGATTGCAAAACCCCCGATCCGGAAGCTCGCGAAGGATCTCGGTGTCGACCTCACCCAGATCGAGGGAAGTGGCATCGCGGGCGAGATCTTGCGCGACGACGTCGTGCGTAACGCGTCGCAGGCGCGCGTGTTCCGCAACATCGAGACGCCCGAGCCGCAGGCGGCACGCGAGGTGCGCGTTCCGCTGAAGGGCGTGCGCAAGCAGATCGCCAAGGCAATGGCCGCGAGCTCGAACGACGCACCGCACGTGGGCGTCTTCACCGACGTTGACGCGACCCGCACCATGGAGTTCGTGAAGCGACTCAAGGCTTCGACCGACTTCGCGGGCGTAAAGGTATCGCCGCTGCTGATCTTCGCAAAGGCGATGCTGTGGGCAGTACGCCGCAACCCCGAGATTAACTCGACGTTCACCGAGACCGAGATCATTCACCACAACTTCGTGAACCTCGGCATCGCCGCGGCCACGCCCCGCGGCCTGATCGTGCCGAACATTAAGGATGCGCAGGAGCTCAGCCTGCTCGACCTCGCGCGAGCAATCGAGCAGCTGACCCTCACGGCCCGCGATGGCCGTACGCAGCCGGCCGAAATGTCCAACGGCACGATTACGATCACGAACATTGGCGTGTTTGGCATGGACTTCGGCACGCCGATCCTGGTGCCCGGTGAGGTTGCGATCATGGCGATGGGCACGATCAAGCTGAAGCCGTGGGTCGTCGATGGCGAGGTGCGCCCGCGCATGGTTACGACCGTGGGTGGCTCGTTCGACCACCGCGTGGTTGACGGTGACGTGATCTCGCGCTTCGTGGCCGACGTGGCCTCGGTGCTCGAGGAGCCCGCGCTGCTGCTCGATTAGCTGTTCTTGCAGAACGGGCCGGATCCCCACTGGGGACCCTGCCCGTTTGCGTTGGCTGCTCCAGCCCTCGTCATTCTGCGCGAGCTTGCGAGTCGCAGAATCCAGTCGCTCGCTTCGTGGCTACTGCCTACCGCGCAATCTTCGTGCTCTTGGTGGTCGGCCGCACGAGCTTGTCCTCCTTGTTGAGCGCACCGAACGCGATCGCAGCGAGTGCGGCGCCGACGAGGGGAGCGAGGAAGTACATCCAGAGCGCACTCCAGGCGAAGTTGCCGCCAACGGCGAGGCCGAGAGCGACGGCCGGGTTGAAGCTGCCGCCAGAGATGCTACCCACGGTTGAGGCGCCCACGAACACGGTGGTGCCGATGGCGAGACCATAGAACGAGTTGCCCGTGTGGTCTTTCGAGGTCGCCGTATTGAGCACGACGTAGACGAGCACGAACGTGAAGAGTGCTTTGACGAGAAAGGCGGGGCCCATCTCAACCTCGAGGGGGGCGGCGGGGCGGGCAAAGAGCACACCCGCAAGCACGGCACCGAGTGCGCCGCCCACGAGCTGCGCGATGACATACGCCACCAGGTCTGCAAGTCCCAGCGCACCGCGTAGGTAGGCGCCAAACGAGATCGCAGGGTTGATGTGGCCGCCAGACATATGTCCGGTTGCGAATACAAGAACCAAGAGCGCGAAGCCAATGGCGAGCGGGGCGAAGTCGCCCGAGTTGTTGATGGCTGCGATGATCGCAAAAACAAACAAGAACGTGGCGAGGGCCTCGGCCACTGCGTTGCGGATCGACATTGCGTACCTCTTCCTTGAGCATGGCAATTAGCGGATTCAGCTTAGTGCCGCGCGAAGAGCGGTCACAGGTGTGGTTCAAGGAATCGTCTACTGCACTTGGTGGATCGTTGACCCTACGTTTACCGACACGTGTCATGTTGTTATTTTGAGTTACTCAAAATAGACGCTATGATGGGTCCATATGGAACACACGCTGACCCCACCTACGGACGCCGAACTGCGCGACCGTTTGAAGGCGGCCGGCCTACGTGCGACCACGCCTCGAGCCGCTGTGATGCGGCTGCTTGGCCGCGGCGGGCACTGGAGTGCAACCGAGGTCTTCGACGAGGTCAAGGTTGAGCTGCCGGGCACCTCTGTGCAGGCTGTCTACGGAGTGCTTTCGGCTCTGTGCGAGGTGCGCATTCTGCGCAAGATCGAGGCGTCTGCCGGTGCTGCGCTCTACGAAGTGCACCGCGGCGACAATCATCACCATCTCGTGTGCGTGATGTGCGGCGATATTCGCGACGTTCCGTGTGCTGTTGGCCAGGCCCCGTGCCTCACGGCGAGCGAAAGCCACGGCTACGAGATCTTGGCCGCCGACGTCACGTATCGAGGCGTGTGTCCCGCTTGCGCCACAGTCTGACATCCAAGTTTTTACTAGCCATTTGTTCACTACCAGGAGAGGTCTCATGACAGATCAGAAGCTGACCACCACCCAGACCGGTACGCCGATCGCCAACGACGAGCATTCGCTCACCGTCGGCGCCAATGGCCCCACCGTCCTGCACGACCGCTACCTCGTTGAGAAGCTCGCCGCGTTCAACCGCGAGCGTGTGCCCGAGCGCAACCCCCACGCAAAGGGCGGCGGCGCATTTGGTGAGTTCGTCGTCACCGAGGACGTTTCGAAGTACACGCGTGCAGCTGTGTTCCAGCCCGGCGCCAAGGCAGAGACGCTGATCCGTTTCTCGACCGTTGCCGGCGAGCAGGGTTCGCCTGACACCTGGCGCGACGTGCGCGGCTTCTCGCTGCGTTTCTACACGACCGAGGGCAACCTCGACATCGTGGGCAACAACACCCCCACGTTCTTCATTCGTGACGGCATCAAGTTCCCCGACTTCATCCACTCGCAGAAGCGCCTGGCTGACTCGGGTCTGCGCGACGCTGACATGCAGTGGGACTTCTGGACCCTCTCACCCGAGTCCTCGCACCAGGTGACCTACCTCATGGGTGACCGTGGCCTCCCCGCCAGCTGGCGCGAGGTCAACGGCTATGGCTCGCACACCTACCAGTGGATCAACGCTGAGGGCGAGAAGTTCTGGGTCAAGTACCACTTCATGTCGCAGCAGGGCGTCAAGAACATGACCGGCGAAGAAGCAGACGCGCTTGCGGGCACCGACGCCGATTACCACCGCCGCGACCTGTTCAATGCGATCGCAGACGGCAACTTCCCGTCGTGGGACGTCTACGTGCAGATTATGCCGCACGAGGAGGCGAAGACGTACCGCTTCAACCCCTTCGATCTCACGAAGACCTGGCCCAAGGCTGACTACCCCCGTATCAAGGTGGGCACGTTCACGCTGAACCGCAACCCGCAGAACTTCTTCGCCGAGATCGAGCAGGCTGCCTTCTCGCCCGGCAACCAGGTTCCCGGCACCGGCATCTCGCCCGACAAGATGCTCATGGCTCGCGTGTTCTCGTACCCCGACGCTCAGCGCTACCGCATCGGCACGAACTACAACCAGCTGCCGGTCAACCAGCCGCACGCCACTGAGGCGAACAACTACATGCACCAGGGCAACATGCAGTACCACTTCCCCTCGGCTGCACAGCGCGTCTACCACCCCAACTCGTTTGGCGCAGCAGGCGGCCCGGAGGCCAACGCGCAGGCTGGTGTTGAGGGCAACTGGGAGTCGGACGGCGAGCTCGTGCGCACCGCGTACACGCTGCGCTCGGACGACGGCGACTTCGTGCAGGCAGGCATCCTCTACCGCGACGTGTACAACGACGAGGAGAAGGCCCGCTTCCACGCCACGCTCGGTGGTCAGGCGCAGGCCATCACGATCGACGAGATCCGTGAGCGTTTCTTCCAGTACTGGACGAATGTAGACGCGAACCTCGGCCAGATCCTGCGCGCCGTGTACGCGCAGGGTGCAGGCACCCCTGCAACCGACGTTCACGAGTCGCGCGTGTAACCTACCGGTTGTAACGACTAAGCGGCGCCCCAGGTTCTATGCTCTGGGGCGCCGCTTCGTCGTGTTTTATCGGGCGTTACTTTGCGTCGTTCCACGACCAGATGTCGTCACCGCGCAGTGTCGCGTCGGCGCCACCATCGCAGTAGATGGTTTGCCCGGCGAGGTGTGAGTTCTGCTCACTCGTGAGCCAGATCAGCAGGTCCGCGATCGAGCGTGCAGGCTGGTGATAGTTGAGCGGCATGGGCACAGAAGCATCCACCATTGCGGCGCCCTCGGGCGATGCCAGTAGCTCCTCGGTCATCGGCGTGATGACGGTGCCAGGGGCTACCGCGTTGAGCGGAATGCTACTGCCAGCCCACGCCTCGCTGATCGACTCGCGGCGAACCCAGCGTGAGAGCGCGCGTTTTGACGAGGAGTAGTTGAGGTATCCGGCTTCGGGTCCCTGCTCGGCCAGGGCGGTGCCCACCTCGATGGCTAGAGCTTCATTGCCCGAAAGGCCCGCCTCAACCAGCTCGGCTGACGGCTGCTGAAGTGATGCCATCGATGACACGACCGCTGCGCGGGGCTTGTCTGAATTGCGCAGGGCCGGCAGCATCCCGGTGAGAAATTCGGTCACGCCGAAGAAGTTAATTGAGAACGTCTTCGCGATCGGCGCCGCGATGCCGGCGCACGCGATGACGCCATCAACCTTGCCGCCTGCCAGTGCGCTGGCGCGCTCTGCGGCGTCTGCCCGCCCCTCGGGGGTCGAGAGGTCTGCGGGCACTTCGACGTCTTTGAGATCGACGCCAATAACGGTGTGGCCTTGTTCGCGCAGGGCCGCAGCGGTCGTTGCGCCGATGCCTGAGGCTGCGCCAGTCACTACGTAGGTGCGTGTCATGTTGGTGCTCCTTATTTCTCGAGGTAAATGTTGGGGCCAGGGAAGATGACGCGCAGCGGGGGCTAGATGGTAGCGCCGAGTGCGCGGGTGAACTGGACGATGGAGTTCGTGTCAATGCCGGGCGCTAGCCGCAGCGCATCGCGCACCATCGCGGTGCCTGCGTCGATGAGGCCTTGGTACGCGCGTGCCCCCGACGGGGTGAGCGAAATGTCAGTGGCTCGTCTGTCGCCGGCAACTGCTGTGCGCTCGACGAGGCCTGCCGCGAGTAGTCGCGCGAGGCTCTTGCTCATCGTGGGTCGGCTCAGGTGTAGGTCTAGTGCGAGCTGTGCCGGGCGAACGCTGCCACCGATCCGGCCGAGGGTGTGGAGTGTGCGCACGTCACCTTCATTGATGTCGAGCCCGGTTTGGCGGGCTATCTGCCCCTGCACGCGGGGCGATGACCATGCGGAGACCAGCTCGACGAAATTGGCAAGCACCTCCTCGACCTGTTGGTCGGAGGTTGAGCTCGCGGTTGGTGTCGTCACCCTTGTAACTATACGCCTTTAGTTTCCAATGGCAACTACTTTGTGAGTTCTCGCTCCCTAGCGACGGGTTCGGGCGCGCGGGCGCAGCGCGCGCGGCCCGATCCGGACCAGATCATCGGTTCGTGGGGGCGTGCGGAATATGGTGGCTCGCGGGCTCGAGCTGGATCGTCGAGTGCTCGACGTCGAAATGGCTCGTGAGGCACGCCTTCAGCTCGTCGAGGATCGCGTGGTACCCGCGCTCGTTCCAGGCGTCGTCGGTGACGGTGACGTGTGCCGAAAAGGCGGGCACCCCCGACGTGATCGTCCAGGCATGCAGGTCGTGCACCTCGGCGACGCCGGGCACCGCGAGCATGTGCCCGCGCGCAACCTCGACGTCGATGTTCTTGGGGGAGGCCTCGAGTAGCACGTCGACGACCTCGCGCAGCAGGCTGATCGCGCGGGGGAAGATGAGCACCGCGATCAGGATCGAGGCAATCTGGTCGGCGGGATTCCAACCCGTGAACATGATCACGAGGCCGGCCGCGATCACGAGCACCGAGCCGAGCAGGTCGCCAAGCACCTCAAGATACGCGCCGCGTACGTTGAGGCTCTCCTTCTGACCCGCCTGCAGAATGAGCAGCGATACGAGGTTTGCGGCCGCGCCGATGATGGCGGCGATCAGCATCGGGCCCGACTGCACCTCGACCTCGCTACCGAAGCGCAGGATCGCCTGTACGAAGATGACCACGGCGATCACGCCGAGGATGATGCCGTTCGCGAGGGCCGCGAGGATCTCGACGCGGAGGTATCCGAAGGTGCGCTTAGAGGTCGCGGGCAGGGCCGCGATGAGGCTCGCAATGAGGGCGATCGCGACGCCGGTGGCGTCGGTGAGCATGTGTCCGGCATCGGCCAGCAGCGACAGCGAGCCCGAGATGAATGCGCCGACGACCTGCACCACGAACACGGTCAGCGTGATGGAGAGCACCCAGATGAGTCGTTTGCGGTGCTTGCCGGTTGCGGTGCCGGCACCCTGTAGGCCGTGATCGTGCGAGTGGCCGCCACCCTTGCTACCCTTTCCGCCTGCGGCGGCCGCAGCCGCTGCCTCATCGTGGGGGGAGACCGGATGGCCGGCGCTGAACTCGGGCTCACAGCCCTCTTCGTGCGACTCGTGCGGCTCGTGGGAATCGGGCTGCGTGCTCATGCCTGGACCATACCAATCTGGGGTGAATCTGACCGTAAACTGACCGAAAAATGTGCCGCGAACCGCGTCATGAAACCTAGCTCGCCACGCTCTTGAAGCGGCGCAGCCGCAGGCTGTTGCCCACCACGAACACGCTCGAAAACGCCATCGCGGCGCCCGCGATCATCGGGTTCAACAGGCCCAGCGCGGCGAGCGGAATCGCCGCCACGTTGTACGCGAACGCCCAGAACAGGTTGCCCTTGATCGTGCTGAGCGTGCGGCGCGAGAGTCGGATCGCGTCGGCCGCACTGCGCAGGTCGCCCCGTACGAGTGTGATGTCGGCAGCTTCGATCGCGGCGTCGGTTCCCGTGCCCATTGCAAGGCCCAGGTCGGCCTGCGCGAGCGCGGCCGCATCGTTCACGCCGTCGCCGACCATCGCGACGACGCGGCCCTCAGCCTGCAGCGCCTTGATGACGTCGACCTTGTCGCTCGGCAGCACCTCGGCGTGCACGTCGCCCGCCGCAATGCCGACCTCGGCGGCGACCTGTTCGGCCACGGCCCGGTTATCGCCGGTGAGCAGAATCGGGGTGAGCCCCAGCGCCTTGAGCTGCGCGATCGCCTCTGCGCTCGTCGGCTTCACGGTGTCCGCGACGGCGACGAGCCCGCGGGCCTCGCCGTCCCAGGCGACGTATGCGACGGTGCGGCCCAGCTGCTCGAGGCGCGCAAGCTCCGCGCGCAGCGCGGGATCCGGATCAATAGCCCAGTCGGCCAGCAGCGACTCACGCCCGACGAGCACCGCATGGCCCTCGACGATGCCCGAGACGCCCTTGCCCGCCGTGTTCTGGAAGTTCTCGACCGCGGGGAGCTGACCCGGCAGCGAGGATCCGAGCTCAAGCGCGGCACCGCGGGCGATGGCCTGCGCGATCGGGTGTTCGGAGGCGGCCTCGAGCGCGCCCGCGAGGCGCAGCAACTGGTCGCGTGCGACCCCGTCGGCGGCCACCGCATCGGTGAGCGTCATCTTGCCGCTCGTGACGGTGCCGGTCTTATCGAGTACGATGGTGTCGACGCGGCGCGTGGACTCGAGCACCTCGGGGCCCTTGATGAGTGTGCCGAGCTGGGCGCCGCGGCCCGTGCCGACGAGTAGCGCCGTGGGGGTGGCGAGGCCGAGCGCGCAGGGGCACGCGATGATCAGCACCGCGACGGCCGCGGTGAATGCGGCCGCGGGAGGGTTGCCGAGCGCGAGCCAGGTGACGAGGGTGCCGAGGGCGATGACGATCACGATCGGCACGAAGACGCCCGAGACGCGGTCGGCGAGGCGCTGTACCTCGGCCTTGCCCGACTGCGCGTCCTCCACCATCTGCGCCATGTGGGCGAGCTGCGTGTCGGCGCCGACTGCGGTGGCGCGTACGGTGATGCGGCCGCTCGTGGAGACGGTGCCGCCGGTGACCTGGTCACCCGCGGTCGCCTCGACGGGTACCGACTCGCCCGTGAGCATCGACGCGTCGATCGCGGTCGCGCCGTCGACGATCAGGCCGTCGGTGGCGATCTTTTCGCCGGGGCGCACCACAAACTCGTCGCCGACCGTGAGCTCGGCGACGGGAATGCGGGTTTCGGTGCCATCGCGCAGCACCGCGACGTCCTTGGCGCCGACCTCGAGTAGGGCGCGCAGCGCGGCCCCGGCCTGTCGCTTCGAGCACTTCTCGAAGTAGCGGCCCGCGAGCAAGAACATGGTGACGCCTGCCGCGACCTCGAGGTAGATGTTGGCGGTGCCGTCGTGACGGTTGATCGACAGCTCGAAGGCGTGCGTCATGCCTTTCTCGCCGGCTGTGCCGAGGAAGAGCGCGTAGAGCGACCACAGGTACGCGGCGCCCGTGCCGACCGACACGAGGGTGTCCATGGTCGCGGCGCCGTGGCGGGCGTTAATCCAGGCCGCGCGGTGGAACGGCCACGCCGCCCACACGATCACGGGGGAGCTGAGCGCCAGCACCGCCCACTGCCAGTACGTGAACTGAAAGATCGGAAACATCGAGATCAGAATCACCGGCACCGACAGCCAGATCGAGCCGATCAGGCGCTGGCGCAGGCTCGTGAGCTCGGAGTCGCTCGCGGCATCACCGCGTGCGGCCCCTGAATTCGATGCCGGATCGCCCCCCGCCGTGCCGGTCGGGGTTGAAGCCTGTGCCGCGGTCTGCGGGGGCGCGGGGAGCTCGGCGGTGTAGCCGGTCTTCTCGACCTCGGCGATGAGCAACTGCGGGTCGTACCCCTCGGGGGTATGTACGCGCGCCTTCTCGGTCGCGTAGTTGACCGACGCCTCGATGCCCTCGAGTTTGTTGAGCTTGCGTTCGATCCGGTTCGCGCAGGAGGCGCACGTCATTCCGCCGATTTCGAGGTCGAAGGTTTGGGGGAGTGACATGTTGCCTTCCTAACGTGGGACGTGTGGGGGTGGGGGATGTGTGGCGGGTGCTCGCCCGCCGGGTGGCTAACCGCGTACGGCGGCGTAGCCAGCCTCGTCGACGGCAGCGATAATGGCGGCATCGTCGATGGGGGCCTCGTGGGTCACGCTGAGCTTGCCGGTCTTGGAGCTCACGGCGATCTCGGTGACTCCGGCGACCTCGCTCACTTCTTCGCGGACGGACATCTCGCAGTGGCCGCACGTCATGCCGGTGACTTGGAATTCGGTGGTGGTGCTCATGGGGGCGCTCCTTAGGGTCGGATAGGTGCCGTGTGTAATTCAGCATACCCCCCTGGGGTATGTGAGTAAAGCGGAACCCCGACTTTTTGCGATCTCGCGCGTCGCGTCACCAAATTGTGACCATAAATTCCAGATCAATGGGTGTATCTCGAGGTGCAACTGGTTTTGGCCCCCCGAATTCACTAGCGTGAAGAGTGTTGGATTTGCTCCCCCAGGGCGCTCACGAGGCGTTCGGACAGGAAAACCCATGAAGCGTAAGCGCAGCTCAGACCGCGGCCAGTCACCGAACGGTGCGCCCCAGCCCACGGCCAAAATTCCCATCGGGGGCTTCGCGGGGGATCCAAATAGCCGCATCAAGCGGGTGATCAAGCGGGCCGCCGTGGTACCCGTTGCCCCGCACCCCGGACTCATCCCCGGCATCGGCGTCGAGCAGACCGGCGTCAGGTTTCCCACGAACAAGGCGGTCCTGGGCGGGGCCGTGGTGGTAACGCTCGGCGTCATCACGTGGGCATTTGTTGCCCCCGACAGCCTCGCTATCGCCGGATCCACCTCGCTCGCCTGGGTGACCACGAACTTTGGCTGGCTCTTTGGGGCGCTCGCCGTCGGCATCGCGATCTTCATGCTCGCCGTGGGCTACGGTCGTACGGGTGGCATTCGCCTGGGCGCCGACGACGAGGAACCCGAGTTCTCGACCACCTCGTGGATCTCGATGCTGTTCGCCGCGGGCCTCGGCATCGGGCTGTTGTTCTACGGGCCGCTCGAACCGCTGACCTACTATCTCGTCCCGGCACCCGGGCAGAGCGTGGAGGGCGGCACGACCGCGGCGGTGCTGCCCGCCATGGCGCAGACCATTCTGCACTGGGGCCCCATCGCGTGGGCCTTCTACGCCCTCGTGGGCGGCGCGATTGCCTACAGCGCGTACCGGCGCGGCCGCGCACCCCTCATCTCGGCGCTGTTCGAACCCGTGTTTCCCGGAGCGACGAACCGGGTGCTGGGCCGCCTGATCGACTTCTTCGCGATTATCGTGACCCTCTTTGGCACCGCGGTGTCGCTCGGCATCGGTGCGCTGCAGATTCAAAGCGGCTTCATGCTCGTGACCGGCCTGGGCGAACTGGGCAACATGTTTCTCATCGGCTCGATCGCGGTGCTCACGGCGTGCTTCATCGCCTCGGCGGTCTCGGGGGTCAAACGGGGGATCCGGCTCCTCTCCAATACCAACATGATTCTCACGGGATTCTTGGGCCTGTTCGTGCTCATTGCCGGGCCCACGGTCTACATCTTGAATTTCATGCCGACCTCGCTGATCGCGTTCTTTCAGGAGCTGGGCGGCATGCTCACACTGAATGCCAATGACGGCGACGAGGCGGTCGCGTTTCTGGGTTCGTGGACCACCTATTACTGGGCGTGGTGGGTGTCGTGGACCCCGTTCGTGGGCATGTTCATCGCCAAGATTTCGCGCGGCCGCACGCTGCGCGAGTTCGTGACCACGGTCGTGCTCGTGCCCTCGGCGATCGTGGTTGCGTGGTTCGTTGTGTACGGCAGCACCGCGATCTGGCTGACGGCCCAGGGCGAGGATCTGCAGAGTGGCGGCACGAGCGAGGAGGTGCTGTTCCAGATGCTGCAGCGGCTGCCGCTGGGCATGGTGACCTCGGTGATCGCGATGGTGGCGGTCGTGATCTTCTTCGTCACCGCGGCCGATTCGGCCTCGATCGTGATGGCGTCGATGTCGCAGGGCGGCCGGCCCGAACCGTCGCGCTGGGTGACGATTCTGTGGGGCGTGCTGCTCGGCACGATCGCGATCGCGCTGCTGCTCGCGGGCGGCAAATCCGCGCTCTCGGGGCTGCAATCGCTCATGGTCGTGTCGGCGCTACCGTTCGCGTTCATCGTGATCGGCATCATGTATGCATGGGCGCAAGATCTGCGCACCGATCCCTACATCATTCGGCGCAAGTACGCGCGCGCCGCGATCGCGCAGGGCGTGCGCCGCGGCATCGACGAGTTCGGTGACGACTTCGTGTTTGGCGCGAGCGAGGTGCCGGCCGACGAGGGAGCGGGAGCCGGCTTCGACAGCACCGATCCCGCGCTCACCGACTGGTACGTCGATGCCACGACCGGACCGATCGAGAAGGTCACCTCCGAGGACGTGCGGCGCACCCTCGAGCCAGGCCATATCCAGCCGCGGGGCGAGCATGTGCCGGATCGCGCCGCCTCTGGCGAGGCGTCGCAGGTCGTGGGCGAGCGGGTGGTGCGCCCCGAGCCCGTGGTGTCAGAGGCGTCAGATGCTGAGGATCCCGGGGTCGAGCAGTCTGGGCCCGAGGAGCCCGAGTTTGGAACCGCAGGCGACACCGAGGCGCCCCGCCGCGCGCCGCGACACGGGGCGGGTGAACCCGATCCCGGAGAGGGGCTACCCGGGTAACGCCCGCCTCTCCCACCACCCGATACGCTAGAGCCATGAATACAGCGGCGCTGACCATCGGCTTTGTGATGCTGCACACCTCGCCGCTCGATATCCCGGGCACCAAGGATGCTGGCGGCATGAACGTGGTCGTGCGTGCGCAGGCCGAGGCGCTTGCGCGCGCTGGCCATGACGTGCGCATCTACACGCGCCGCAGCGACGAGGAGTCGCCCGCGAGGGTCGAGGTCGAGCCGGGACTCGTGGTCATCCACCTCGACGCCGGCCCCGCGCGGCTGCTCGCAAAGGGTGAGCACGAGGCCGTCATGGACGATTTCGGTCACCGGCTCGACGAGGCACTCGAGGGCGACTCAGTTGACCTACTGCACGCCGAGCACTGGTTCTCTGGCATTGCCGCCCTGTCGGTGGCGCGCGGACGTGGTATCCCGCTCGTGCAGAGCTACCACTCAATTGCCGCCGAGCCTGACTCGCCGCTCACCGATGGCGAGCGTCCCGAGTCGCCCGGGCGGCTCGCGGGCGAGAAGCTCCTCGCCCACGAGGCTGATCTGGTGATCGCGGTGAGCGAGGCCGAGCGGCAGACGGTTATTGAGCGGCTGGGCGGCGATCCGGATCGCATTCGCGTGGTGCCCCTGGGCGTCGATACCGAGCTGTTCCACCCGTGCGTTACCGAGGAGTGCGCCGATCAGCGTGACTGGATCGGCCGCGGCGGCCGCCCCGAGGTCATCATGGTCGGTCGACTGCATCCCCTCAAGGGATTCGACCTGATTATTGACGCAATGGCACTGCTGCCCGCGGACGCTCGCCCGGCGCTGCGCGTCGTCGGTGCGCCGCCGCCCGATGGGGACGCATATGCGCGCGGCCTGCACGAGGCCGCGGCTAACGCCAGCATGCTCGGCACGACCTCGTTTGACGGTGCCCTGCGCCGGTCAGAGCTGGCCGAGCGTATTCGGGCCGCCGCGCTGATGGTGGTGCCCTCGCACTCCGAGACGTTTGGGCTCGTGGCGCTCGAGGCAGCCGCATCTGGCGTGCCCGTGATCGCGCGCGCCACCGGAGGCTTGCGTGAGGCCGTCGATGATGGCGTCACGGGCCTACTGATCTCGGGCGACGACCCGCAGGTCTGGGCGACCGCAATCGCTGAGCTGCTCGCCGACACCGAGCGGCTGGAGCGCATGGGTCGCGCTTCGCGCGAGCACGCCCTCGAAAGCAGCTGGGCGTCGTCTGCCGACCGGCTCATCGAGGCCTACTCGGTGGCCTGCCGCAACCGGAAGTAGGAAGCGGCTCGAGGTGACGCCTACCGCGCGACGAGCGTGGTCGAGAACGAGTAGAGATCCGGGCGATAGCAGTGGTGCCCGGCCTCGATCACGCGACCGCCCTGGTCAAACGCGACGCGATCCATGGTGAGCAGCGGGCTGCCCTTCGGGATATCGAGGAGCTCGTGCTCGTCGCCCTGGGTGCGCCGCGCTCCGATCGTCTGGTTGGCGATCTTGATGGTGACGCCGCGGGCGCGCAGCATCTCGTAGAGCCCCTTGTTCTCGAGGTGCTCCGCGGTGATGTCGGCGAACTCGGGGGGCAGCAGGTTCTCGAGCACGGCCATGGGGGTGCCGTCGGCGCTGCGCAGGCGGCGAATGCGGGTGATCTCGGTGCCCGGATCCACGTTGAGCAACTGCGCAGTCTGCGCATCAGCGGGTACGCGCTCGAGCGAAAGTACGCGGGTAGAGGGCTTGATGCCGCTGTGGCTGAGGTCCTCGTGCAGGCTCGTGAGCTCGACAGGGCGACTCACGCGCGCCTGCACTACCTGGGTGCCGATGCCGCGGCGGCGCACCAGCAGACCCTTGTCGACGAGCTCCTGGATCGCACGGCGCACGGTGGGGCGCGAGAGACCCAATTTCTCGCCGATTGAGATCTCGTTCTCGAGTCGGGCGCCCGAGGGGATCACTCCCTCGCGGATCGCGCGCTCGAGTCGGCTCGAGATTTGGTAGTAGAGGGGGACCGGACCAGTGCGGTCCAGGTCGGTGAATAGCTCTGCGGGCCAGACGGGCTCGGTGCTCATAAAGTGCTCCTAGGGCAAGCAGCACGGCGCCGGGCTGCTCTATTGATGCAATGTGATGACAACATTACAGCCAATCGAGGAATACCCATGCCCTCACGGCCCCTTCGTGCTATTGTTAGGACAAATGCAGCGGCGCGTCTGGCGCCGCATCGCGCAAAGAAAGGCGGCGGCTGAATGTCGGAACAACGGCGTCCTGATGACGTGCTAGTGATGGGGCGCCTCGGCGTCGATGTATACCCGCTGCAGAGCGGTGTGGGGCTCGAGGATGTTACGAGCTTCGGAAAGTACCTCGGCGGCAGCGCCGCGAACGTGTCAGTCGCCGCGGCGAAGTACGGCCGCAAGAGCGCACTGATCTCACGCGTGGGTGACGACCCCTTCGGGCGCTACCTGCTGCGCGAGCTCGATCGCCTCGGCGTCGACCCCCGCGAGGTAAAGACCGACCCGCAGTACAAGACACCCATCACGTTCTGCGAGATCTTCCCGCCCGATGACTTTCCGCTCTATTTCTACCGCGAGCCCAAGGCTCCGGATCTCGAGATCGCTCCCGAGGATCTCGACGAGGAAGCGATTCAGGCCGCCAAGATCCTGTGGCTCACGGTCACCGGTCTGAGCCAGGAGCCCAGCCGCGCGGCACACCACGCGGCGCTCGCCGCCCGCGGCCGCCGCGCGCACACGATCCTCGATCTCGACTACCGCCCCATGTTCTGGGAGCACCCCGAAGAGGCGAGCGCCCAGGTGGCCCAGGCGCTTGAGGGTGTCACGGTCGCGGTGGGCAACAAGGAGGAGTGCGAGGTCGCGGTCGGCGAGACCGATCCGGATCGCGCCGCAGATGCCCTGCTCGAGCGCGGCATCGAACTCGCAATCGTGAAGCAGGGACCCAAGGGCGTCATGGCGAAGACGCGCGACGAGCGCGTCGAGGTGCCGCCCCACTTTGTTGACGTCGTCAACGGTCTCGGCTCAGGCGATGCCTTCGGCGGCGCGCTCTGCCACGGACTGCTTGAAGGCTGGGGCCTCGAGCGTATTCTCCAGTTCGCGAACGTGGCTGGCGCGATCGTCGCGACCCGCCTGGAATGCTCGACGGCGATGCCCACTGCCGCAGAGATCGAAGAAGTACTGAAGGGATCGGCCGCATGACGCTCGACAGTCCCACCATCGACTTCGCTGCGCTGCGCGACCTGCGCGCCTCAGCACCCGGCACGATCGCCCAGAAGCTCGCGACGCGTAAGAAGCGCGACGTCATTCAGGGCGACGGCCGCCTCTTCATCGTCGCCGCCGACCACCCGGCCCGCGGCGCGATCGCGGTCGGCTCGAACCCCACCGCTATGGCGAACCGTTACGACCTGCTCGAGCGCATGGCAATCGCCCTGTCGCGCCCCGGCGTCGACGGCGTGCTCGGCACTCCCGACATTATCGACGACCTCGCGGCGCTCGGTCTGCTCGACGACAAGATCGTCGTCGGCTCGATGAACCGCGGCGGCCTGCGCGGCGCGAGCTTCGAGCTCGACGACCGCTACACCGCCTACGACATCAACTCGATGGTGCGCGACGGTCTCGACTTCGCGAAGACGCTCATTCGCGTTGACCTGAATGACGCCGGCACCGCGTCAACGCTCGAGGCCACGGCCCGCGCGGTTGACTCAGCCGCGGCGGCCCAGCTGCCCATCATGCTTGAGCCCTTCATGAGCCGCCGCGTCGACGGCAAGGTCATTAACGACCTGAGCGCAGAGGCCGTGATCCTCTCGACCGCGATCGCCTCGGGCCTCGGCAACTCGAGCGCCTACACGTGGATGAAGCTTCCCGTCGTGCCCGACATGGAGCGCGTCATGGAGGCGACCACGATGCCCACGCTGCTGCTCGGCGGCGACAACGGCGGCGACCCTGATGAGACCTTCGCGGCCTGGGAAAGCGCGCTCGCGCTGCCAGGCGTGCGCGGCCTCACTGTCGGCCGCACGCTGCTCTACCCCGCCGATGGCGACGTCGCCCAGGCCGTCGACACCGCGGCACGGCTCGTGCATACTGGCCTGGCCTAAGCTCCTTCCTAATTTCTTTCCGGATCGCGGCCCGCAGGCGCCCTGCGCCGTGCGGGCCCGATCCGGCACCCCACAGATTCACTCGAGAGAGGCAACGAATATGAGTAACGCAACCACCCCCGTGGTCGGCCACTGGATCGACGGCGCACGCAGCGCGTCAACGTCGGGCCGCACCGCCCCCGTACACAACCCCGCCACCGGTGAGGTCATTCGTGAGGTAGCGCTCGCGAACGAGACCGAGATCGCCGCCGCAATCGCGTCGGCGCAGCAGGGCTACGAGACCTGGAGCGCCATGTCGATGGCGCGTCGCCAGGCCGTCATCTTCAAGTTCCGCGAGCTGCTGAACAACAAGAAGACCGAGCTCGCCGCGATCGTCACCGAGGAGCACGGCAAGGTGCTCTCGGACGCGATGGGCGAGATCGCCCGCGGCCAGGAGGTCGTGGAGCTCGCGACCGGGTTCCCGCACCTCATCAAGGGCGGCTTCTCCGAGAACGTCTCGACCGGCATCGATGTCTACACGCTGAAGCAGCCCCTCGGCGTCGTTGGCGTCATCTCGCCCTTCAACTTCCCTGTCATGGTGCCGATGTGGTTCTTCCCCATCGCGATCGCCGCGGGCAACGCCGTGATCCTCAAGCCCTCTGAGAAGGACCCCTCGGCCGCCATCTGGATGGCCGAGCTGTGGAAGGAAGCCGGTCTTCCCGACGGCGTCTTCACCGTGCTCAACGGTGACAAGCAGGCCGTCGATGGCCTGCTGAACGCCCCCGAGGTGCAGTCGATCTCGTTCGTCGGCTCGACCCCGATCGCGCAGTACATCTACGAGACCGCGGCCAAGAACGGCAAGCGCGTGCAGGCACTCGGTGGCGCAAAGAACCACATGCTGGTGCTGCCCGACGCCGACCTCGACCTCGTCGCCGACCAGGCGATCAACGCGGGCTACGGCGCCGCGGGCGAGCGCTGCATGGCACTCTCGGTCGTGCTGGCGGTCGAGCCCGTCGCAGACGAGCTGATCGAGAAGATCAAGGAACGCATCGGCAACCTGGTGGTCGGCAACGGCGCCACGGGCGCCGACGGTACGACGCGGGAGCCGGATCTGGGCCCGCTGATCACTGCCGAGCACCGTGCGAAGGTCTCAAACTACGTCGATATCGCCGAGGCCGACGGCGGCCGCATTGTCATCGATGGCCGCGACCTCAAGGTCGATGGCCACGAGGACGGCTTCTTCTTCGGCCCCACCCTCATCGACAACCTGTCGACCGAGTCGCGCGCCTACACCGAGGAGATCTTCGGGCCGGTGTTGCAGGTGATTCGCGTGAAGTCCTTCGAGGAGGGCGTCGAGCTCATCAACTCGGGCCAGTTTGGCAACGGCACCGCGATCTTCACGAACGACGGTGGCGCCGCGCGTCGCTTCCAGCACGAGATCCACGTGGGCATGGTTGGCATCAACGTGCCGATCCCCGTGCCGGTCGCTTACCACTCGTTCGGTGGCTGGAAGTCGTCGCTGTTCGGCGACGCGAAGGCCTACGGCGTGCAGGGCTTCGACTTCTTCACCCGCGAAAAGGCCATCACGAGCCGGTGGCTCGACCCCGCCAAGCACGGCGGCATCAACCTGGGCTTCCCCCAGAACGATTAGGCATCACCCTGGATCCTGCGGGAGTGGAGCGAGTCGCAGGATCCAGCCCAGCAAGCAGTAACGAGAGGTAGAACACATGACTGAGCAGGCAACGCCGGCCGAGCGCTGGTTTCACCGTCGCGGCGAACTTGCCGAGGGTGGCTGGGAGACAGTCGTCGACGAAAGCGTTCCCGGCTGGGAGCACACCGGTCTGCGCGTCGCTCGCCTGACCGAGGGCGCGTCGATCGAGCTCTCGGGCACCGGCGTCGAGCGCCTGGTCGTCCCGCTCTCGGGCTCCTTCGAGGTGGCCCACGACGGAGAGGCAACCGTGCTGAGCGGCCGCAGCTCTGTTTTCGACGGCCCCACCGATGTGCTCTACCTCTCGGCCGCAAGCGAGGCGACCGTCACGGCTCGTTCCGCAGGCGAGACCCGCTTCCTCGTCGCCACCTCGCCGACCGACATCGTGCGCCCCTCGGCCTACATGCCGGTCGAGTCGGTGCCTGTCGAGTTGCGCGGTGCAGGTGCCTCGAGTCGCCAGGTACACAACTTCGGCCGCAAGGAGTCCCTCGATGCGGCCCGCTTCATTGTCGTCGAGGTAATCACCCCGTCTGAGAACTGGTCCTCGTACCCGCCTCACAAGCACGACGAGCACCTGCCCGGCCACGAGTCGGAGCTCGAGGAGATCTACTACTTCGAGGTAGCCCCGACAAAGGGCGCCCCTGCAGGGGTGAGCGAGGAGCACGCCTTCGGCATGTTCAGCACGTACTCGTCACCAGCGGGCTCCATCGAGATCGATTCGCGGGTGTTCACCGGCGACGTCGCACTCGTGCCCCACGGCTATCACGGCCCCGCGGTTGCGGCCCCCGGCTACGACATGTACTACCTCAACGTGATGGCCGGCCCCGATCCCGAGCGCAGCTGGCTCATCAGCGATGACCCCGCCCACGGCTGGGTGCGCGAAACCTGGGACGGCCAAGAGTTTGACTCCCGCCTGCCTTACACAAACGCTCGATCGACCGCCGACGCTTCGACCACCACCGAGGAGACCCGATGAACACCCGCCGCATGACGGTCAGCCAGGCGCTGGTCGAATTTCTCGCCAACCAGTGGACGGTCGACCGCGACGCGAACGGCCAGGAAGTTCGTGAGCGCACGATCCCCGGCATGTTCGGCATCTTCGGCCACGGCAACGTGGCAGGCATCGGCCAGGCACTGAAGCAGGCCAACGTCGAAAACCCCGATCTGATGCCCTACTTCCAGGCGCGCAACGAGCAGGCAATGGTGCATCAGGCCGTCGGCTACGCCCGCATGCACCGCCGCCGCGGCACCTATGCCGCCGCGGCCTCGGTTGGCCCGGGCGCCACGAACATGCTCACGGGTGCGGCGCTCGCCACCACGAACCGCCTGCCCGCGCTGCTGCTGCCGAGCGACACCTTCGCGACCCGCGTCGCCGATCCGGTGCTGCAGCAGCTCGAACAGCCGCACGATATTGGCCTCACCGTCAACGACGCGTTCCGCCCCGTCTCCAAGTTCTTTGACCGCGTGCAGCGCCCCGAGCAGCTGTTCTCGATCGCGCTCGCGGCAATGCGCGTGCTCACGGATCCGGCAGAGACCGGCGCCGTTACGATCGCGCTCCCCGAGGACGTCCAGGCCGAGGCCATGGACGTGCCGCTCGAGTTCCTCGCGCCGCGGGAATGGCGGATCCGGCGCCCACGGCCCGAACGCGACGCGCTCGCGCTCGCCATCGAGGCCCTCCGTGGGGCAAAGCGTCCCATGATCATTGCGGGTGGCGGCGTGCTGTACTCCGACGCCGAGGAGCAGCTGCGCCAGTTCGCCGAGGCCACCGGAATCCCGGTCGGCACCTCGCAGGCCGGCGGCGGCGTGCTCACCTGGGACCACCCGCAGAACCTCGGCGGCGTGGGCGCGACCGGCACCCTCGCGGCCAACAAGATCGCGGCAGAGGCCGACGTCATCATCGGCATCGGTACCCGCTACAGCGACTTCACGACCGCCTCGCGCACCGCGTTCCAGCACCCCGGTGTGAAGTTCGTGAACATCAACGTCGCGTCGTTCGACGCGTACAAGCACGGCACGCAGATCGCCGTGATCGCCGACGCCCGCGAGACGCTCCTGGAGCTGCTCGACGCCCACGGAAACGGGGCACTCGGCGAGCTGCGTGTCGATACCGCCTACGCCGAGCGCATCGCCGCGCTAAAAGCGGAGTGGGACGCCTCGGTGGACGCGGCCTTCGAGCCCTCGGGGCTCGACCTGCCGGGCCAGACCGAAATCATCGGTGCCGTGCAGCGGTCCTCCGACCCGAAGGATGTCATTGTGCAGGCGGCGGGATCGCTGCCCGGTGACCTGCACAAGCTGTGGCGCGTGCGTGACGCGCTCGGCTACCACGTCGAGTACGCCTTCTCGTGCATGGGCTACGAGATCGCCGGCGGCATGGGCGCGAAGCGCGGCCTCGTCGATGCAGGCGACGACCGCGACGTCATCGTGATGGTCGGCGACGGTTCGTACCTGATGCTCAACACCGAGCTCGTGACCGCGGTCGCCGAGGGCATTAAGATCATCGTCGTGCTGATCCAGAACCACGGCTACGCGTCGATCGGGCACCTGTCAGAGACGGTCGGATCCGAGCGCTTCGGCACCTGGTACCGCGCCTACGATCCCGAGACGAAGAACTTCCAGGGCGAAGACATTCTGCCCGTCGACCTCGCGATGAATGCCCGCAGCTACGGCATGGACGTCATCGAGGTCGAGCCGGGGGCCTCGGCGATCACCGATCTCGAGGCGGCCATGGCCGTCGCGAAGGCCTCGGATCGCTCGACCTTCATTCACATCAACAGCAATCCGCTGATCTACTCACCCGATGGCGCGGGTTGGTGGGACGTACCGGTGCCCCAGGTTTCCGAGCTCGAGGCCACGCAGCGCGCCCGCGCCGAGTATGTTGCGCAGCAGGCGGCACAGAAGCCGCTGCTGGGCTAGCTCTTGTGAGCAGCTTGGATTGATCCGGATCAAATAGAACGGGCGTGCGAGGGAACTTCCTCGCACGCCCGTTCTGTTCGGTCGATGTTAGGCGAACATCGTGTAGACCTTCTTGAGGTGCTCAGTGACGGTCCAGAAGCCGGCCCAGCCGGGCTCGAAGACGACGAGGTCGCCCTTCGTGACCTCGACGGGGGCCTCGCCGTCACGCTCGACGGTCATGGCGCCTTCGAGCACGTAAATGACCTCGCCGCCGTCGGTGAAGTCCCAGCGGGAGCGGCCGACCGCGGTCTCCCAGAACCCAGCGTGGTGCTTCTCGTCGCCCGACGAATACACGTTGACCATGCCGGTCTGGATGTCCTCGCCGAGCGGGTCTGCCAGGGGCAGATCGAGCGGTGCGATGGTCTTCTGATCCTCGGTGATGTCTGAGACCCGGAGTGCAATTGCCATGAAATTCCTCTTCGTATTTCGTGCCAGTGGAGCGTTTGCTCTGGGCTCAGGCTAGCAGCGACGCCCCAAACAAAATGAAACCAAAAATTTTGTTTCGTTTTGTTTGGGAACCGAGCCCTCACCTATCTGCGAGTGATTGCTTGAAGCCGCTGCGTGAGCTCACCACCGGCAACCCAAATGGCGGGCCTAGTTTTTGGGAGGCGGGCGAGGAGTTTGAGCTCTTCAAGATGCTTTAAGTCGTTTCTCGCGGTTTGCTCGGTCACGTGGAAACGTCGGGCAACCGCGCTTGCCGTGACGGTTGAGTACTCGCCGTCGTTGAAGGATTCAAGGATCTGGGATTGACGAAAGCTGAACTGTTCAGCCAATGTTGCGAGCGTTCTTTTGAGCTGGGCGTTTTCTGCTTGTTTGCGTGCGATGTGCTCGTCAAGGTTATCGAGGGATCGTTTGAAGACGCGTAGTTGATGGAGCACGAAGTAGGTAAGATCCCCATCATCGTCTTCTGCATGCTGATAGGCGTCGCCATACTTTCCAGGGGCTTCGCGGAGGATTCCAGAGATCGTGGCAAACTCAGCGAGCCAGTAACCATTGTGCAGCATGGACCAATAGAACGCCGTTCGAGCCAGCCTGCCGTTTCCGTCTTCGAAGTAGTGGTCGTACCCAAACATGAAGTGAGTAATAATCGCCCGTACGACCGGGGGCAAGTAGGGGGAGCTGTCGGTAGCACCGTTTGCAAACTGAACTAGAGTCTCGAGTCGTTCAGGTAGCTGCGCTGCGGGAGGTGGGACGTGGACACAAACGTCTCCGGCCCAGACGCTGATGCGTTCATCATCTTCAGTCTGTATCCGACCGGAGTGGTCGGGGTTTTCAAGTGTGTTGGTTGTCAAGGTCTCATGGAGCCCAAGAACGAATTCTTGAGAGAGTGGCCCCGACGCTGCCTCTTTCGCTTCCTGCATCGCCAGATAGTTATTGAGGATCATGATTTCTGACACATCTCGTGGAGTCCTGCCACTATCAATCATTTCCACCGCTACCCGGCGGCTCGTGGAGGCGCCTTCGAGCTGGCTTGAGCGAATTGACTCGTCTAGTAGCGAGCGCACCAGATAGAGGTCCGTGTCTGCGCGGTTGAGGTCGTTTTTGCCTCCCCCGACAATTCCTCCTGACCGGCGAGCAATTTCCTCAGACAGTTGAAGCACCTCGTCGGTGAGGTTTACAGTGAGCGGCGTGCCTTCCTTGTCGAGCAGCGGGAGCGGTCGAGCCTGGTTGGCGCGCTTCATCTTGACAAGAAACCACCATTCCTCGGAGGAGAGGCCCTCCGGGGGTGTTTTTCGTGACAGCTTGTCCCAATGTAGGTATGCGGAGTCGTCAATCTGTGAGGAAAACAGTAGGGGAAGAAGCCGTTCGCCGACTTCGTGGAGTACCTCTTCCCGGAGAGCGGGGAAATCTGGAGAGGGCTGGCGAAGGGGCATGTTCTCATCATAAGTGATTGAAACAAAATGAAACCAAAAATTTTGTTTCGTTTTGTTCGAGTTTGGGATCGGCTTGAGGGGTGGGGTGGCGGCTCCCGGTCCATGGGTGTGTGGGGCTGGCGGCTCACAGCATTTTGGCCTATTGTCATATCAAAGGTGCGACCACAGGGGCCGTGCCAGAGAAAGCGCGAACGATGGAGTTTGAATCGTGAATGATCAGCCGCCCGCAAACCCCGGCCTGCGCATCGGCACCGCCCCCGATTCCTGGGGCGTCTGGTTTCCCAACGACCCGAAGCAGGTGCCCTGGGAGCGGTTCCTCGACGAGGTCGTCGAAGCTGGCTACGAGTGGATCGAACTGGGCCCCTACGGCTACCTGCCGACCGACGCCCACCAGCTTGAGGACGAGCTTGGCAAGCGTGGCCTGAAGCTCTCTGCAGGCACCGTCTTCACCGGGTTCCACAAGGGTGAAGAGGAGTGGCAGCGGGCCTGGGACCAGGCGCTCAACGTGGCGGGCCTCGCCTCAAAGCTGGGTGCCGAGCACCTCGTCGTGATTCCCGATATGTGGCGCAGCGACGCGACGAGCGAGGTGCTCGAATCACGCACCCTCACCGAGGACCAGTGGAAGAAGCTGGGGGCGGGCCACGACCGCCTCGGCAAGGCGCTGCTTGAAGAGTTCGGTATGAAGCAGCAGTTCCACTCGCACGCGGATAGCCACATCGGCACGACGCGTGAGGTCACGCGGTTCCTCGATGAAACCGACGAGCGCTACACGAACCTGTGCCTCGACACGGGCCACTTCGCCTACTACGGCGGCGACAACGTGAAGCTGATCGAAGAGCGCCCCGAGCGCATCGGCTACCTGCACCTCAAGCAGGTCGACCCGACCCTGATCTTCGACGTGCTGAAGAACGACACCCCGTTCGCCGAGGCCGTCGCCCAGGGCATCATGGTCGAGCCGCCCTATGGCATCCCCGACCTCGCACCCGTGATTGAGGCGGTCTCCAAGATCGACTCCGAGATCTTCGCGATCGTGGAGCAGGACATGTACGGCTGCGACGTCGACTACCCGGCCCCCATCGCCAAGCGCACCCGCGAGCACATCTTCGGCTGCACCCACCTCGCCCGCATCAGCTAACAACTTTCAAAGGACACACCATGACTGAAGAACTCCGCGTCGCCGTCGTTGGCGCCGGCATGATGGGCGCTGACCACATCAAGCGCATTACGAACCGGATCGCAGGGGCCCGGGTCTCGGCTGTCGTCGAGCCCGATGCTGGGCGCGCTGCTGCGGCCGCGGCCAACGCCCCGGGCGCGCAGGTGTTCGCGAGCGTCGAGGAAGCCATCGCTGCCGATGCACTCGATGCCGTGGTTATCGCGACTCCCGGCCAGTTTCATGCTCCCGTGCTGCGCCCCGCACTCGACGCGCGCCTGCCGATTCTGTGCGAGAAGCCGCTGACGCAGGATTCGGCAAGCTCGTGGGAGGTGCTCGAGCTCGAGCAGCAGCTCGACAAGCCCCATATCCAGGTCGGCTTCATGCGTCGCTTCGACGCCGAGTACCAGGAGCTGCGCAAGCTCGTGGAGTCGGGCGACAGCGGCGACCTGCTCATGGTGCGTGCGTTGCACCGCAACCCGTCGGTGCCCGACAGCTACACGCAGGACATGCTGATCAATGACTCGGTTGTACACGAGTTTGACGTTGTGCCGTGGCTCGCGGGTTCGCGCGTCGTGAGCGTCGAAGTGAAGCACCCGCGCCGCAACTCGCATGCCCCTGAGCGCCTGCGCGAGCCGATCCTCGTGATCATGGAGCTCGAGAACGGCGTACTCGTCGACGTCGAGATGAACGTCAGCGTGGCCTTCGGCTACCAGGTGGCGACCGAGGCCGTGTTCGAGCAGGGCGTCGCCCGCATCGGCCAGCCCTCGGGCATGCAGCGCTGGGAGGCAGGTAACTTCATCGTCAAGGAGCACGAGAGCTTCGTGACCCGCTTCGAAGCGGCCTACGACTCGCAGGTGCAGCGCTGGGTCGACGCGGTGCGCCGCGGCGACCTCGTGGACGGACCCAACGCGTGGGACGGCTACCTCGTCGCACTGTCGTGTGAGGCCGGCGTCAAGGCGATGCATGAGGGCGGCGTCGTGCCGGTTGTTGCTCCCGAACGCCCCGCGTTCTACGCCTAGTCCACCCGCCACCCGTACTTAGGAGTCACGATGGTTCGCATTGCGCTTGACCCCACGCCGTACAACAACACGGTGCACCTGCTCGATTTCCCTGATCTCGTCGCCCGCCTGGGCTATGAGTACCTGCAACTCACGCCCAACCCCGACTTTGGGCGGCACTTTCACTACCCGAAGGTCGACACGGGCATGCTACAGACGCTCAAGAAGCGGGCTGCAGACGCCGGCGTGACGATCACGTCGGTGCTGCCCGTGCAGCGCTTCTCGTGGCCCGAGGAGCCGCAGCGCGAGGCTGCGGTGCGCAACATGAAACGCTACATCGAGATCGCGTCGGAGCTCGAGGTGCCCATGGTGAACACCGAGTTCTCGGGTCGCCCCGAGCGCTCAGAGGACTCGGAGGCCGGCTTCTACAAGTCGATGGAGGAGCTGATCCCCGTGCTCGAGCGCGCGGGGGTCCAGCTCAACATTGACCCGCACCCCGACGACTTCGTCGAGGACGGCCTTGAAGCATGGCGCATCATTCGCGGCCTCGATTCGACGCAGGTGGGTTTCGTCTACGTTGCCTCGCATTCGTTCCACATGGGCGACCGTGCGACCACGCTCATCCCCGAGCTGGGCGACCGACTCGGCGCGGTGTATGCAGCCGACACGTTTGACCACAACCGTTCGAACGGGCTGCGCTACATCACGAACCCGCCCGGTAACGCCGTGCGCGTGCACCAGCACCTTGCCATCGGCGACGGTGACGTGAACTGGGACGAGCTGTTCGGCACGCTCAAGGCGAGCGGCTACCTCGACCGTGAGGACGCGCTCATTGTGTCGAACGTGTTCGCCGAGGATGAGCGGGCCGACGAGTACTCGCGCTCGCAGCTGGCGAAGCTGCGCGAGCTCATCGCGAACGCGTAGCGGCACACGGTCTCGCAACGTGCACGAGCCCGCTCCCCGGATGCGCCGGGGGCGGGCTCTAGTACTTCCAGCCGAGCTCGGATGTGCCCGACATCGCAGCCTCGGCAAATGACTCCTCGGTGCAGTCGCCGCAGTTCGGGGTGAAGACGCGTGCGGGAGCCGCAAGTCCGTGGTGCGCGGCGGCCCAGGCCCGGTGGTTGCCGTCGATGAGTTCGAGGCCCTGAGGGCCAGGCGTGACCAGGATCGGGTCGAGAATCCCCTCCGAAAGCACGGAATCCACGACGCGAACCAGCCATCCGGCGGGCTCGAGCGGCTTGTGTGCTCCGACCTCGACGTGCGCCAGATCAGCGACCGGGCGCAATCCGTAGTCGCGCGACCGCAGTATCGCGACGGTGTGCGCGGGCAGCACTTCGTCACGCACGCACTCACCGCACTGGTTGGTCACTGTGACCCCTCTCGAGCGACCCCACCGACTGAAGCCTCCCGCTACAGTACGTGGCCGGCGGCTGTGGCGCCACTCGCTTCGCGAACGCTTGGCATCACGCTAGGTTGTTGCCATGACAGAACGGGCAGAATCCGAGCCACTGGTGGTCGCCGACGTGACCGCGTGGCGAGCATGGCTGGACCAGCACGAGGCCAGTTCAGACGGGCTCTGGGTGCTGCTCGCGAAGAAAGGCACAGTCGATCCGACCTCGCTGACGTACCAGGATGCGCTCGAAGAGGCACTGTGTGGTGGCTGGATCGACGGACAGCGCAAGAGCGTCGATGCCCACACGTTTAAGCAGCGGTACACGCCCCGGCGGCAGAAGTCGCTCTGGTCGCTGCGCAACATCGAGATTGTGACTCGGCTGACGGCAGAGGGTCGGATGCGCGAGCGTGGATTCGCCGAGATCGAACGGGCTCAGGCAGACGGGCGCTGGGACCGGGCCTATGCGGGGCCGGCGACAGCCGAAGTACCTGACGAATTGGCCAGGGCCCTCAAAGCGCACCCGGCGGCGAATGCCGCGTTTGAAAAGCTCAACCGCACCGAGCGCTACAGTGCACTGCACCCCATACTTACCGCGACGACCGCTGCGACGCTCGAACGAAGAATCGAGCGCCTGATAGCGAGCCTCCTGCAGCGCTAGTTACGATCGCGCGCTCGGCCCGGGGCGCGGCGTTTCAGCTGAGTGACCCCGTGAGCCTGCCGTGAAACCGGGTGGAGTGCTCATCGAGGCCGGTGAATTGCACAGCGGTGCCCTGCTCGGCGTACTTCGTCTGCACTGAGTCGAGCGCCGCAACGGTGGAGGCGTCCCAGATCTGAGCCGCCGAGAAGTCGACGGTGACCGATGCAGGGTCTTCCGAGTACATGAACTGCTCGACGAGATCGTTGCTGCTGCCGAAGAAGAGTGGCCCGCGCACCGTGTACACAACTCCGGTGGCCCCAGGGACCCGGGTGACCGTGACGACGTGCGCGACCCTGCGCGCGAACAGCACCATCGCGAGCAGCACCCCCAGCCCGACGCCGATGGCGAGGTTGCCGGTAGAGACTGTTACCACCACCGTGAAGACCATGACCATGGTTTCCGACAGCGGCATCCGTCTAAGCGTCGACGGGCTCACGCTATGAAAATCAACGGTCGATACGGCGACCACCATCATCACGGCGGCCAGCGCGACCATAGGGATACGCTCCATCACATCACTGAACACGGTGACGAGCGCGAGCAAAAACACGCCCGCTACGAACGTCGAGATGCGCGTGCGGGCGCGGCCGAGCTTCACGTTCACCATGGTCTGGCCGATCATCGCGCAGCCGCCGATGCCGCCCCAGAACCCGGCCAGAATATTGGCGACGCCCAGCGCCCACGACTCCCGGCCCTTGTTCGACTTCGTGTCAGTGAGATCGTCGACGAGCTTGGCGGTGAGCAGGGTTTCCATGAGGCCGACAAAGGCGATGCTCAACGCGGTCGGCCAGATGATGGCGAGCGTCTCGAGATTGAATGGTGCGAGCCACGGGGTGATCCCGGGGAGGCCCCCAGAAACCGCGCCCTGATCGCCGACGGTCGGCACCGTGAGGCGGGCGAAGATGACAATCGCGGTGACCACGATGATCGCAACGAGCGGGGCGGGCACCGCGGTCGTGAGGCGGGGCAACCCGATAACGATCAACAGGGTGAGCGCGAAGAGCGGGTACACGAGCCACGGCACGCCCAGCACGTGCGGCAGTTGGGCCGCAAAGATGAGAATGCCGAGGGCGTTCACGAAGCCGATCATTACCGAGCGTGGAATGAACCGCATGAGCCGGGCCAGGCCCGTGACGCCGAACAGAATCTGCACGACCCCAGCGAGCACGACGGCGGGGAGCAGATACTCCACGCCGTGCTCGTGCACTAGCGGGGCGACGACGAGTGCGACGGCTCCGGCCGCTGCCGTAATCATGGCGGGCCGGCCACCCAGGATCGACATGGAGATGGCCAGCACGACCGAGGCGATGAGGCTCACCTTCGGGTCCACACCCGCAATGACCGAGAACGAGATCACCTCGGGAATGAGTGCGAGCGTCGTCACCACGCCGGCGAGCACCTCGGTGGTGAACTGTCGCGGGTGGCGCAGAGCCTGCAGCGTTGAAGGAGATGAGGTCACCGCTCAACCCTACTCGGGATGCGGCTCGGGGGGCGCGCTAGCTCACCAGCAGATAGACCGCCCCGAGCACAGTGCACACGATGACAGCCCAATCAAACGTGGACTGCTTCATACGGGTGGCGATCCGGCGCCCGATGAGCGCCCCCACAATGACACCCGGGACAAGAAACACGTCGAGCATCAGGGTGCCGGGGGTGATCAGGCCGAGGCCGATCGACACTGGCACCTTTGCGAGGTTGATCACCGCGAAGAACCATGCCGCGGTGCCGAGGAACGCCTTGACGGGAAAGCGGGCCGCGAGGAAATACATCGACATGACGGGGCCGCCGGCGTTGGCGACCATGGTGGTGAATCCGCCGAGTGCGCCGTAGCCGCTGCGTGCTACCGCGCCCACGGCAGCCCCGGTGCCGCGCGACCCCCGCGCCCGCTGCCACAGCGTGAACGTGATCACGAGCAGCAGGATCACGCCGATCACCTTGCGTACGGATCCATCATCGGCCAGCGCGAGAAACACGGCGCCGAGAGCGACGCCCGCGACGACGGCGGGAATCAGACGCACGAGCGTGGCCCAGTCGGCGTGACGACGGTAGGTAATGAGGGCGAACAGGTCGCCCACGATGAGCAGCAGCAGGAGGGCACCCGTCGAGGCGCGCGCTGGCATCACCGCGGCAAAGATGGCGATCGAGATAGTGTTGATGCCGGGCAAAGCGGTCTTTGAGAACCCGACGAGCAGGGCAGCCACCGCAAGTAATCCCCATGCGATCGGGGTGAGGGTGGGCAGCATTGTCATCACCCGTACAGACTATGGCTGCGTGCCATGTTTGTTCAATTGTGCTGACAAATAATGCAATCCTATGGGCATCAAATGAATTGTGTTCATATCGTGAAAGTGCCCCTGGCCGGGCATTCTGAAAGATTGCTGCGGGCTATTTTGTCCTTTTGACATGACATTGTTAGGCTGCGTGAAAGCGCGGCCGAGGAAGACTTGGATGCGTGAGTATGACGAAGTGGGGCCGAGCATCACACCAGCGCGGCCGCGCACGACGAAGGAGTCACTGATGTCCGCCCACACCCAGCCCGTGGCAGGGAAGCTGCCCGCCCTTACAAATGGGCCGCACAAGAAGCGGCTCGGAGTCGTCGCCCTGATCGCGACGTTTGGTGGGCTGCTCTTTGGGTACGACACGGGCGTCATCAACGGCGCGCTGCGCCCCATGGCCGCGGAGCTCGGCCTCACCCCCTTCACCGAGGGGGTAGCAACCAGCTCGCTCGTCTTCGCCGCCGCGTTTGGCGCGATGTTCGCGGGCCGCCTCTCGGATGGCTGGGGCCGCCGCAAGACGATCATTCTGCTTGCCGTCATGTTCTTCATCGGTACGATCTTTGTCGTCGTCGCACCCGGCCTCAGCACCCTCGTGCTCGGCCGCATCTTCCTCGGGCTTGCGGTCGGCGGCGCCTCAACCGTGGTGCCCGTGTTCCTTGCCGAAATGGCACCCTACGAAATTCGCGGCTCGCTCTCGGGCCGCAACGAGCTCATGATCGTGGTCGGCCAGCTCGCCGCATTCATCGTGAATGCGATCATCGGCAACACGCTCGGACACATCGAGGGCGTCTGGCGCATCATGTTCGCCATCTGTGCATTCCCCGCGATTGTGCTCTTCTTCGGCATGCTGCGGATGCCCGAGTCGCCCCGCTGGCTCGTCGACAAGGGCCGCACCGCCGATGCCCTCGCCGTACTGAAGACGGTACGTTCCGAGGATCGCGCGGTTGCTGAGTTCGACGAGCTCACACGGCCGAACGCCGCTAAGAAGGGCCGCCCCCAGCTCGACTGGCGCGCCATTTTCAAGAACAAGAATCTGCTGAAGATTGTGCTCATTGGCGTGGGAGTCGGCGTCGCCCAGCAGCTCACGGGCATCAACTCGATCATGTACTTCGGCCAGACGGTGCTCGTCGAGTCGGGGTTCGATGAGAGCGCCGCCCTCATCGCCAACATCGCTCCCGGCCTGATCGCCGTCATCGGTGCGATCATCGCCCTCACGATGATGGACCGCTTCGACCGCCGCAAGACGTTCATCACGGGCTACTCACTGACCACCGTGAGCCACCTGCTGATCGGGCTGGCCTCGCTCACGATTCCCGTCGGCAACCCCGCCCGCCCCTGGGTCATCCTGACACTCGTGGTGATCTTCGTCGGCTCGATGCAGACCTTCTTGAACGTCGCGACCTGGGTCTACCTCTCCGAGATCTTCCCGCAGCACATGCGCGGCTTCGGTATGGGCGTCTCGGTCTTCGCACTCTGGATCTCCAACGGATTCCTGTCGCTGTGCTTCCTGTCGATCGTCGACGCGGTTGGCATCACCGGCACGTTCTTCATGTTCGCCGCGGTCGGCGTACTCGCGCTGTTCTTCGTGTGGCGCTTCGTGCCCGAGACCCGCGGCCGCACCCTCGAGGCGCTCGAGGACGACGTGCGCACGGGCGCGATCTACATCCAGAAGTAGTTCCCGCTGCACGAGAAAAGCTCCCTCCCCGGCTTGGGGAGGGAGCAATTTTTGTGTGCTTGATCCGGATCCGGATCAGCCGACGCGAGAATCCTCGCGCGCCGGGCTCACTCGCGGGTCGGGCATGACCTGATCGATGCGCGGTTTCGCGCCCTTCTGCGCGCGCATCCACACGAAGAAGCCGACCGCGGTGAAGCCGCCGTAGAAGACGTACATGAGGCCGGTCGCGTAGTAGCCCGAGCTGAACAGCAGCGGCACCCCGACGATGTCGACGGCGATCCAGATCAGCCAGAACTCGGTCCACCCCTTGGCCATGCCGTAGGTCGCGAGCAGCGAGCCGACGAAGGTCCACGCGTCGGCCCACACCGGATCCCACGAGCCGAGCGCGCGAAACAGCGGGGTCAGCGCGATCGTACCGAGCGCGAGCGTGAGCACGAGGCCCACGCGGGTGCGGTTCGACGCCCAGCGCGGTGTGACCTGGCCGCCGTCGTTCTTCGCCTGGCGCCAGCGCACCCAGCCGTAGATCGCGACCGTGATGAACATGATCTGTCGGCCGGCCTGGCCGAGCAGGTTCGGGAGTTCGTGATCCGGATTCAGAATCGAGCCCAGAAACACCGTGAGTAGCAGCAGATTGCCGACGATGCCTACGGGCCAGGCCCAGATCTTGCGGCGCATGCCGCCGAACGCGCTTGCGAGCCCAAATATGTTGCCCACCACCTCGCGAACGAGCAGGGATTGCCCGCCGGGTAACACCCAGTGCGAGTTGAAGGCGTCGATCAGCCAGTGCAAGTTGTTTCTCCTCTCGGTAGTAGCCGCCGAGGAGAACGTGGGGCGCAGCTCATAAGCTATGGCCCACGCCCGTGCTTCTCTCATCCAGACTGTAACTGTCGGTATCGGAATTTCACCGATTCAACCTCAGCCCTTGCGGGCCTCGGGTCGCGGACTATCACCGCCGGTTCGGACTTTCACCGACCCCGGAGCACGTTTGTGTATCAGGTAGAACTGTAGCCCACGGGGTTCTATTCCCGGGCGTCGATGACGAGACCACATCGAAATGACGAGTCCATACGATAGTTGCGCGATTATCGTATGGACTCGTCATTTCGATATGCACCGGCCGGTGCCGGGGCCGTGTCCTACGCCGCGCTACGCAGCGGGGGCGTCGACGATGCCGGTGAAGCGGGATCCGACGCCGTAGGTGAATTCGCGGTGCGCGCCGGCGTCCGCGGGTTTAGGGAGTTCGCTGAGATCGTGGTCGAAGCAGGCGAGCATCGTGAAGGCGGGCCACCACTTCTTGGGGCGAGCCTGCTCGGAGTACCCACAGACCGCGCACTCGAGCTTCACCCACACGGGCTTCTTGCCGGTGCGGTTGGCGCGCGACTGCACGAGCCACGCGGGCGGGTGCTGATCGATCTCGTCGAGCTCGGCCTGGCTGATCTGGGAAGGGATTCCGTGGCGCTGCGCCATTTCCAGGGAAATGTCGAGCTGCAGGGCGGCATCGTATCGAGAGGGCATCCCTCAAGGGTACGCGGGTTGCGGTGAGCTGTGCTCCGATCCGCAGCGAGGGCGTACGCTCGAAGTGCTCGAGGGAGTCGTACAAGACCGCGCTGCGCGCCCGAGCTCGACGGCAGTATCAATGGAGAGGTGTGTGTCATGAGGATCGGACTGGTCGGATTCGGTGTGGGAGGGCGACTGTTTCACCTGCCCTACATTCAAGCTGCTACCGAGTGGACCCTTGCGGGCGTGGTGACGCGGTCGCCCGAGCGGCGTGCGGAACTTGCCCAGGCGGCGCCGGGGGTAGAGGCCTTCGACTCACTCGACACGCTTATCGACGCCGGTGTCGACGTGGTTGTGATTACGACGCCGCCGGCCACGCGTCGCGAGCTCGTGCTGCGGGCCCTCGAGCGAGGTGTGCACGTCGTCGCGGACAAGCCGTTCGCGCCCGACGCTGAAACCGCCCGCGAACTCATCGCGGCGGCCAAATCCGCGGGGCGCACGCTCACCGTCTTTCACAACCGACGCTGGGACACCGATCTGGTGACGCTGCGCTCAGTACTCGACTCTGGTCGGCTCGGCGCCATCTGGCGCGCGGACTTCGCGCTCGACCAGGACGACCGCACGATCCTCGATCAGGGCCCAGACGAGGGGCTACTGCGAGATCTCGGCGCACACGTTGTCGACCAGCTGACGCAGCTCTTCGGCCCCGTGGAGCGCGTCAACGCTCACCTCGACTGGGTCGGGGAGAGCGAAGGGGAGGGAGCCGAGGCGGTCGACAACCGGGTCGATGTTGGGTTCGCCCTCGGCCTGCACCATGCGAACGGTGTCTACAGCGCGGTGTCGTCGTCGAAGGGTGCGCGGCGGGAGGACCGCCGCATGATCGTCTTGGGGCGTGAGGGCCACTACGAGTCGCACATGAGTGACGTGCAGACCGAGCAGTTGCTCACTGGGCTCAGGCCTAACACCGATGGCGAGGTGTGGGGCATCGAGCAGGAGGAGCGCTGGGGCACGCTGTCGGTCGGGGACGGGCCGATCCGGATCCCGTCATTGCGGGGCGACTACAGCGAGTTCTATCGCGACCTGCATCGCGCGATCGAGGCCGGTGAGGAGCCCGCGGTGAAGCTCAGCGAGGCGCTGCACAACGTGGCGATTCTCGATGCGGCACGCGAGAGCGCGGTGCGCGGGGTGTGCGTCGACGTGGCCTAGGTTCGCGAGGCCCCTGATCGGGCGTCGTGGGGCCTTGAGTGGGGGTTATGCGGCGCCATGACCCCCACTTGAGGCCCCACGAGTGGTTCAACGTGCGATCACAGCGAAGCGGCGAGCGCCGCGTCGGCATCGCGCAGCACCTTTGCGGCGACCTCGAGCCCCTCGATGCGGCCGAGCGAGACATCCTCGTGCTCGATATTGACCCACATGTTGGGGTCGACCTCGCGCAATGCGCGCAGAAACTCGGTCCAGAACGCGGTGTCGTGGCCGCGGCCCAGAGCGACGAAGTCCCACGCCGACTGCTTCGGCCACTCGTTGGCCCACTCGTCACCGCCGAGGTTCGTGCGTGGCTCGTCCGCCGCAAGCCTGCGGAACGAGTTGTCGAGCACGCCGTTGATGCTCGCCCACTCCGGATTCACCCGCACGTCCTTCGCAGCGGCGTGGAACACGAGCTCGCCGAGGTGCCGCACTACGGCGACCGGGTCCATCTGCTGCCAGAACAGGTGCGAGGCGTCGAGCTCGACACCCACATGGGTGGCGCCCGTGAGTTCGATCAGCTTGTGCACGTCGGCCGAGTTGAAGACCAGGTTCTGCGGGTGTAGTTCGAGCGCGACCTTGACGCCGTGATCGGCCGCGAAGCGGTCCATCTCGCGCCAGAAGTTCGCCGCGATGTCCCACTGATAGTCGAGCACGTCGAGGGCGGCCGAGTTCCAGGCGTTGACCACCCAGTTCACGGTCGTGGCCCCGGGCTCGCCGCCGGGCAGGCCCGACATCGTGACCACCCGATCCTGCCCGAGCCGCTGCGCGAGCTGGATCGAGCGGCGCACGTCGTTTGCGTGCGCGTCGCCGATCGCGGCTTTGGGGTGCAGCGGATTGCCGTTGCAGTTGAGGCCCGCGGGGCTCACGCTCGTGCCCTCGAACAGGCCGAGGAAGTCGTCGCGCGCGGTGTCCGAGACGAGAATGTCGTCGCAGCTCGGAATGTGGAGCGAGGGGAGAAACCCGCCCGAGTTGAGCTCGATACCGGTGAGTCCGAGACCCTGTACGACCTCGATGGCCTCGGGGAGGCTGCGGTCGTGCAGGATCGCGTTGTAGACGCCAAGTTTCATGGGGTGTGCTGCCTTCAGTTTGTAAGTTGTTGTGTGGCGCTGGCTAGACCGTGACGGTCTGGCCACCCAGGGAGGCCGACTCGGCGACGGCGGCGAGAAACTCCATGTTGTGCACGCCATCATCGAACGTGCGGCAGCGGGGTAGCGACTCGGCCTCGGGGATTCCCGCGACCTCCTCGAGGAACGCACGCGCCTGGTGCACGAAGAGGTCGTTCTGCCCGATGCCAACGCCTGGGGCATCCATCGCCCAGCCGCCCGCGTAGCCGGGGTGTGCGGGGCCGAGCGGCACGGTGCGGTAGCCGGAGAGATCGCCCTGTTCGTCGTGCAGCATGACCTCGACCTGCGAGGGGTTCGTCTGCGACCAGCGGGCGGCACCCTTCGACCCAAAGACCTCGATGTACAGGTCGTTGGGGTGACCAGCGGCGACGCGTGACACCTCAAGGGTGCCAACGCAGCGCTCAAACTTCGCGTTGAAGGTGGCGTAGTCGTCGTTGGTGACGGGCGCGGTCTCATCGCTGACGTTGCCGCGGGTATGACCCACGACCTGGCCGAGCGGCTTGGGGCGCTCGGTGATCGAGGTGTGGAATCGGCCGCCGGAGACCTCCTGAACGTCGCCGCACAGGTACTCGGCGATGTAGCTCAGGTGGCTGCCGACGTCGCCGAGCGCGCCTGACCCCGCGGGACCCTGATAGCGCCAACTGATGGGCGCGTCGGGGCGGCAGCCGTAGTCGGTCCAGTAGCGGCCTGAAAAGTGCAGCACCTCGCCGAGGCGTCCGTCATCGATGAGCTGTCGCAGAAACGCGATGCCCGGGGCGCGCAAGTAGCTAAATCCGATGCGGGCTACGAGTCCGCGATCAGCTGCGGCGTTCGCATCGGTTGCCATCGCGCGGGCGTCTTCGATCGTGTCGCTCAGCGGCTTCTCGCAGAGCACGTGCTTGCCCGCGGCGAGCAGGCCCGCGACGATTTCGCGGTGCAGGGAGTTGGCGACGACGACGCTCACAACGTCGATGTCGTCTGCCGCTGCGATGTCGCGCCAGTCGGAGACGTGCCGCTCGAAGCCGAACCGCTTCGCCGCCTCCTGGCCGAGTGGAGCGTACACGTCACCAATCGCGACGAGGCGAATCTCGGGGAGGACAGGGCTGTAGACAGAAGCGGCTGCGCGGTAGGCGGCGGCGTGTGCCTTGCCTGCCATTCCGGCGCCGATGACGGCTACGCCAATTGATGAAGTCACGGGGGTCCTTTCGTTTGCGTCATTGCGACGAAGGGGCGCCGGCGGTAGTATTTGTCCTATCGTTGGAGCGCTCCAATTGGGATTAAGATAACCCGGATTAGATTGTTCTGTCAATATGAATTCAGCGTGACTCTGGGGGCACGCGGGCAACGGCAGATGTGGCTCAAGGCATTCGAGGGGAGACTCGGCAATGGTGGTGGCAAAACGACCGACGATCTATGACGTCGCCGAGCGCGCGGGCGTCTCAAAATCTCTCGTCTCGCTCGTGCTGCGCGACTCGCCCCGAGTCAGTGAGGAAAAGCGTGAGGCCGTGCTCGCGGCTGTAGCCGATTTGAACTACACGCCGAGCCGCCTCGCCGCCGGCCTCGCCGGCACCCGCACGCGCAGCGTCGGCGTCGTCATCGATGACTTCTCGAACCTCTGGTTCGTGGAGGCCCTCGCGGGCCTGCGCTCAGAGCTCGCCGCGGGCGGCTACACGCTCAGCGTCGCCGATTCGAGCCTCAATGCCCACCTCGGTCTTGACCCCATCGAGGCGTTTCGCGCCCTCCGCGTCGACGGTCTCGTGCTGGCGGGCGAGGCCTCCGCCGACGCCGTGACGCGCAGCGGCGTCCCGGCCGTCGTGCTCGGGGTGCGCGCGCTCAGCGCCGAGTTGCCCGAACTGCCGGTCATCGACAGCGACGAAACCGCGGGCGGTCATCTCGCGGTGCAGCACCTCGCGAGCCTCGGGCACCGCCGCATCGCGTGCGTGTCGGGTCCCGGCGCCAGCGCGGGCCAACGTGAGCGCGGCTACGCCGAAGCCATGCGCGAGCTCGGCCTCGAGCCGAGTATCGCACGGGCCCCCGACACCGGTGAGGCCGCCGCACGCGAGGTCGCGCGCGAGCTGCTCGCGGCGGGTTCGCGAGGGGCTGCGGGGCGATCCGGATCAAACCCCACCGCGGTATTTGCCGTCAACGACCCGATGGCCACGGGCGTAATTGGGGCCGCTCGCGAGCTGGGCCTCGCGGTGCCGGGCGACCTCTCGGTCGTCGGCTACGACGATTCGCCCCTCGCCGCCTATGGGCTCGTCTCGCTCACCACGATCAGCGGGGACCCGCGCGAGCTGGGGGAGGCCGCGGGGCGCGCGCTCGTCGCGAGGCTCGAGGGTGACGCGAGCCGGATCGAGTCGCGCAGCTTCACGCCGCGGCTGGTGCAGCGCGGGTCGGCCGCGGAGGTGTAGGCGGTCGATCCCTAGGGGACGATCGGGGGATTGCAGAAGTAGTCCTCGCAAGGCAGTAGCGGGGAGCGCGGGGTTGTGCCCGCCGGAGGGGTGAGTACCTCGGCTGCCCGCGTGCTGTCCATGAGTTGCATGCCCTTGGTGGTCATGACCCGTCGCGATACCTCGCACTCGGGCGAGAACGGGGGCTGCACGTAATCAAAGGCTCGCAGGGTCTCGGGCGAGAACTCCGCCTCGAGCCGTGCGATCTTGTCGCGAATTGCGCGGCTCTCGGGGCGACTTTGTATTTCTTCGATGGTCTCGTTGAGCAAGTCGTTGTCGGTCGTGGGTTCGAGCTTCTTGATGATTTCCCGAGGCTTGGGCTTGTGGCCCGGTGACACGGCGGCCGAAACGATTTCGCGTGATGTCGTCAGGGGGAGGTCTGCGCCGCGCACCGTGAGGTCGTAGGTATAGCCCGGAATGAGGTGCGTTTGGAGGCTGGGGTCGGCTGTGCACGTCGCTTGGTTGGTTGAGCGGAACGTGCCGCAGTCAGTGTGAATGCGGGGAAAGAATGAACCGCCACGGCGCCCCCTGGCTTCGAAGGGCTGCTCAGTGACCGTGCAGCTTGTTCGGGTTTCGGTGGGAAACAATGCGCTCGAGAGCGGCAGGCCGATCGAGACGAGAAGCCCCACTCCGAGGGCAACGACCGTGCCCCACGCCATGCGTTTCAGGCCCTTTCGTGGCCCGCGAGGTTCGCCCTGGTCATCCATGCCTTCTATTCTCACAGGCGGCATCGCGACGAAAGGTTTCGGGTGCACGCTGCGCTGGAGCGAGGTCGAGTTAGAGGCAGGTGGAGTGTGGCTGAAATGCGGGTTCGTGTTGCTCTTGGACGGAACGGCCTCTGTGCGTACAATGAATCCATTGTCCTATCAATTTAGATCGTGCTAAATCAGCAGGGTCGAGACCCCAAGGGGATCGCAATGACGCAGCCACCCGTACGTTTTGGACTCATCGGCACCGGTCGTATCGGCCAGGTACACGCCGCCACGATCGCGGCCATGCCGGAGGCAACCCTGTCGTGGGTCGCCGACCCTTTCATCGAGGGTGCCGATGGTGTTGTCGCCCGCTTCGGCGGTACCGCGACCGCCTCGCCCGAGGAGCTCATCGCCTCGGGCGAGGTCGACGCCGTGCTCATCGCCTCGCCGACGCCGACCCACGTCGACCTGATTGAGGCCTCGATCAAGGCAGGCCTGCCCGTGCTGTGTGAGAAGCCCATTGACCTCGACATCGCGCGCGTCGACGCGCTGCGCCCGCTCGTGGCATCGTCGGGAGTCCCCGTGGCGCTCGGGTTTAACCGCCGCTTTGATCCGGCATTTGCCGAGGCGCAGGCGCGCGTCGCCGCGGGCGAAGTGGGCGCGCTGGAGCAGCTCGTGATCATCAGCCGCGACCCGGCCGCACCCCCCGCCGATTACGTCAAGGTCTCGGGCGGCATCTTCCGCGACATGACCATCCATGACTTCGACATGGCGCGCTTCTTCATCGACGACATCGTCTCGGTGAGCGCCACGGGCACGCAGTCGTTTGACGCGGGCGCGCGCGAGCACGGCGACTTCGACACCGCGGTCACCACGTTGACGTCGGCTTCGGGTGCGATCGTGACGATCATCAACTCACGCCACAGCTCGGCTGGCTACGACCAGCGCATTGAGGCCTTCGGCGCGAACGGCATGCTGCAGGTGTCGAACGAGCCCTCCACGCTCGTGAGCTTCTCGGGTGCCTCGGTCGTCGAGGCCAAGCGGCCCTACCCCGAGTTCTTCCTCGAGCGCTACGCCGACGCCTACGCTCTCGAACTGCGTGAGTTCGTGAAGCTGGTGCGCGGCGAGGCCTCGACGAGCCCCACCTTCGAAGACGGCCGCGCTGCGCTTGTGCTCGCCGACGCTGCCCAGCGCTCGGCCACCGAGGGCGTCACCGTCAAGGTTCAGCTCTAGCGCGCTGCGCTGGATTGCTGGAGCTGAGTATGGCTTCGTATCGTCTGGCCGCCTGCGCCGAGATGCTGTTCACCGACCTGCCGTTCGTGGAGCGCGTCAAGCGCATCCACGAGCGCGGGTTTCTCGTCGAGATCTGGGACTGGAGCAGTAAAGATCTCGAGGCGCTCGCCGCCACCGGGGCCGAGTTCTCGTCGATGACCGGCTACCTGCGGGGCGACCTCACGACTGCGGAGGGGCGGGCCGAGCTGCTCGCGACGGCGCGTGAGTCGCTCACGGCAGCCGAGATCATCGATTCGCCCCGGCTCAACCTGCACGGCACGGGTCTGGGTGAGGGTGGCATCCCGGTCGTGCCGCACTCGGTGGTGACCGGTGAGGACTGGGTGCACGCGGCCGAGACGCTGCGCCAAGTCGCCGAGCTCGGTGCCGCCGCCGGCCGCACGTTCGTGCTCGAGAACCTCAACCTCGCCGTCGATCACCCAGGCACCCCGTTTGCCAGAGCCGCCGATACTCTCGCGCTCGTGCGCGGGGTGAACCACCCTGCATTGCGGCTGAATCTCGACCTCTATCACGCGCAGATTGGCGAGGGAAACCTCGTCTCGCTGGTCACCGAAGCGCTGCCCTGGATCGGCGAGATCCAGGTGGCAGACGTGCCGGGCCGGTGTGAGCCGGGCACGGGCGAGATTCGGTACGAGGCGGTGGCTAGTGCCCTGCAGGCCCTGGGCTACGACGGCGTGATTGGCATGGAGGCGTGGGCGAGCGACGACCCCGAGGCCGCTCTCGACGCGTTCAAGGCGGCGTTCAAGTAGTCACGACCCGCCGCAGATGGGACAGTTTGTACGCTAATGAGCGTTCTAAAGCGTACAAACTGTCCCATCTGTTGTCTGGGGTAACCCTGGAGCCCTTGACCCTGATTGGGCGCCGCGTCCGCGCGGTGGGTCATCACGTGTGGCTCCCGTAGGATGAACGGGTGCAAGGAGGTGCGATGACAGACCCAAATGAGGCCGCGGCAAGTGCACCCCCACGCCCGCCGACCATTCGCGACGTCGCGCGAGAAGCGGCCGTCTCGAAGTCACTCGTTTCGCTCGTGTTCAACGGCGGCGAGAACGTCAGCGAGGAGCGGCGCCTGCGCGTCCTGCACGCCGCAGACAGGCTCGGCTATCGCCCCAACCTCGTCGCACAATCGCTGTCTGCGGGCCGCCGCGACTTCGTTGCGATCCTGGTCTCAAACCTGCACAACCCGCTGTTTGCTGAGATCGTGGGGGCCGCGAAGGCGCAGCTCGCCGAGGCGGGCCGCCGCACCATGATCGTGAGCGCCCAGGTCGACGACGGCGGCGGCTCGGCGATGCTCGACCAAGACAACATCGCCATGCTGCGCGACCTGCGCCCCTCGGGGCTCATTACCGTCGGCACGATCCCCGGGTTTGCTGAACTCACCGAGCTTGCGGCCACGATTCCTACGGTCGTCGCCAGCGCGATCGACGCAACCCCCGACGTCGTGGCGACGGTGCGCAGCGACGACAACGCCGGAGTCGATCTGGTCATCGCCCATCTCGTCGGCCAGGGCATCAAGCGGATTGCCCTCGTGGGCGGCGAAGGCGGAACGGTTTCTGCCTCGCGCGCCACCGCCTTTACCCGGGCCATCGCTCGCCGCGGCCTCGAGGCCGGGTCCTGGGTTGAGTCCGCTGACTTCACCGAGGCCGGGGCCCGCCGCGCCGTCGAGCGCATGCTCGCCGAGGGGCGGCTGCCCGAGGCCATCATCGCGGTCAACGACCTCTCTGCCGTCGGCGTGATCTCGGCGCTCGAATCCGCGGGCGTCGCGGTGCCCGCTGGCTGCCGCGTCGCTGGCTACGACGACACGTCGTTGGCCGCGATCCCGCGCATCTCGCTCACGAGCGTCGATCCGGGCAACCGCCGCATCGGCCGTGATGCCGCGACCGCGCTGCTCACGGCGCTCGATGCTGACGCTCCGGATCGGGGCCTCGAGGTGCTCATCGAGCCGCGGCTTGTGGTGCGGGGCTCGTCAACGGTGAGCTGAGCTCGACCGGCCCGCTGCCCGCTCGGCACGAGATGGCTCGCCACGAGATGCGCGACCCTGCGAAACGGGCCTGGCGTGCCGCGGCTCGCCTCGGCCCGGGCCCATCGATCCGGATCGAGCGTCAGCTACGCGACCAGGCGCCGATCGGCCTCCGCGAAGCAGGCGAGCGTCGCCTCGCGAGCGGCGGCGAGCCCCTCAGTGAGGGGCAGCGTGCGGTGGTGATCCGAGAGGATCTCGACGCCCCAGGGGCCGTCGAAGCCCGTCGCGCGCACCGCGTTGATAAACGCGGGCACATCAAAGCTGCCATCGCCGGGCAGCAGCCGGCGGTGAATGGTGTCCTCGAAGAGGGTGCCGATCGTTTCGGGCGCCGCGTCGTTGAGCTCGACCGAGAACACGTACTCGCCGGGCAGTGATTCGGCGATCACCGCGTAGTCGGTGCCGGGCCGGGCGACGTGCCAGATGTCGATGCACAGCCCGCCCGCCGGGTTCGCGACCTGCGTCACCAGCTCGATGCCGGCCTCGAGCGAGGGGCCGTGGGTGGCGAATGGCAGAAACTCGTAGGCGATGCGGGTGCCGTGTGCGGCGGCCTCGGTCGCGAGGGCGTCGAACGCTTCGGCGAAGGTGGTCGGGTCGACGGGATGCCCGCCCGTTTCGGGCCCCACCTTGATGGTTTGGGCGCCGAGCACCTCCGCTGCCGCGAAGAGTTCGCGCCGCACTCGGTCGGACACGGGCCGCCGCTCGTCACTAGCCCACCAGTGCTCGATAAGTTCGAGCTCAACGTGAGTGATGCCGTTGTCGGCCAGCATGAGCCGCAAATCGGCCAGCGTGTGGTCGACAAGAAATGCCTCGAGATCGGCGTGCACGAGCCCGAAGCCCTGCCAGCCGCCCGCGGCCGTGGCGGCGATGCGCTCGGCGACGGGAATGGGGCTAAGTGATTGGCCGGCAAGCGGCAGGGCGGTGCCCGCAGTGGTCCAACAGGTCGCCAGCAGGCTCGGTGCAGTGGTCACGGTGCTCCTTCGCGGGGTGAACAGACCAAATGTGGCAGTTGCATCACCCTAGCAAAGAACTACTAGCACGTGCTAATGGTTCGAATAGGGAAGCATCGCAGCATTGTTGCCGCCCCCGCTACCGCGGTGCTGCTGTGCTGTCGCGCACCGACAGCGTCGGAGTGACGCGCGACACCGAGAGCTCGCTCGCAGGCTGATCGAGGCGGGCACGAACGGCCTCGAGGGCGAGCTGTGCCATATGATCCGGATCGGGCCGCACGCTCGTGAGCCGCACGAACGGCAGCGCTGCCGCACTGCTGTCGTCGAATCCGATCACTGACACATCCTCGGGAACCCGCACCCCGGCGCGCACCAGGGTCTGCAGCGCGCCGATCGCGCAGTGGTCGTTCACGCACACGAGCGCGGTGGGTCCCTGTGGGCTGTCCAGTTCTTGCAAGATTTCGGTGGCGGCGCGGTGGCCGCCCGCTTCGGTGAAGTCGCTTTCGATCACGCGGGCAGGGAATGCGCGAGTGGCCATTGCCGCGAGATAGCCGTGTAGGCGGTCGGCCGCGTTGGGCCCTGACTGTGGCCCCAAGTAGGCGATGCGTTCGTGGCCCAGATTGGTCAGGTGTGAGACCGCTAGCTCCAGGCCGGCGCCGTTTTCAAGCGTGACCCGGTCATGGGCGGCGGCTGAGTTCGGGCCGCCCAGTAGGAGTGCGGGGACACCGGTGGGCAGTGGCACTTGCTCGTTGTCACTGTCGCCCGCGTCCAGCACAATCAGCGCCTCGATGCGCTGGCGCATGAGCTCAGCAAGGGCTGTCTCCTGCGACCGTGCCGAGCCCATAGTGCTCAGCGCGAGGGAGAACCCGTAATCGCCCGCGCGGCGATACAGCGCCTCAACCAGATCGACCTCGAACGGCTGACGCATGGTGAAGAGCACGCCGATCTGGCCGCTGTGGCGCCTGCGCAGCATGCGTGCCGAGTCGTCGGGGTGGTAGCCCAACTCGCGTGCCGCCGCGAGAATGCGATCCTTCGACGCTTCGCTCGCGCCAGGAGCTCCACGCAGCACGATGGACACGAGTTGGCGCGACATTCCCACGCGATCGGCGACATCCTGCATGGTGGGCCGGGCAGGGAGCGCGGTGCTCGAGTCGCGTTCGAGGGCAGTCGCATCATCACGTGTGGTCACGCGTCTATCGTGCCATGCCGGGCTCGCCCCAAAGGCTGCGGCCCGCGCCCGGCGCAGGCGAGGTTGACGTGGCAGGCCACATGTGCTTACAATTTGGACCGGTCCAAATTACCGGTCTAGATCAACGACGACGGGCAAGGCAAAGGCGCAACAATGAGCAATCACGGCACGCACGACTACGGCAGCTTCGGCCTCCTCATCGGAGGAGAGTGGCGCGAATCCGCCACCAATACCCGCCGTGAGGTGCGCTCACCGTTCGACGGCCGCGCCGTCGGCGAGGTCGCTCTTGCCAGTGAGGCCGACGTCGAAGCCGCACTCACCGCCGCTGAGCACGGGGCCGCCGTCTGGCGCCGCACTCCGGCCCATGAGCGTGCCGCGATCCTGCAGCGCGCAGCGAACCTTGCCGACGAACGTGCCGACCGCATTGGCGCCACGATCTCCGCAGAGAACGGCAAACCGCTCGCCGAAGCGCTCGGGGAAGCGCGCCGCTCGGGTGCCATCATCCGGCTTGCCGCGCAGGAGGGCACCCAGCTTTACGGTGACTCACTGCCGCTTGACGCTAACCCCGGCACCGGCCAAGACAAGGTCGGCTTTACCCTGCGCCAGCCCGTGGGCATCGTCGTCGCGATCACCCCCTTCAACTACCCGGCCCTGCTCGTGCTGCACAAGCTCGCCCCGGCGCTCGCCGCCGGCAACGCCATCATTCTGAAGCCCGCGGGCGCCACGCCGCTTACCGCGCTTGCACTCGCGCAGCTGTTCATCGAGGCCGGCCTCCCCGAGGGTGTGCTCTCGGTGATCACCGGATCCGGTGGCACGATCGGCGATGCGCTCGTGAGCGACCCCCGGGTGCGCAAAATCTCATTCACCGGATCAACCGGCGTGGGCGAACGGATCGCCCGGCTCGCAGGCATCAAGAAGCTCTCGCTCGAGCTCGGGGCCTCCTCGCCGACCCTGATCCTGCCCGGCGCGGATCTCGACAAGGCCGCCGCTGCGGTCGCCGCCGGCGGCTACGTGAACGGCGGGCAGGTCTGCATTTCGGTGCAGCGCGTGATTGTGCACCGCGATGTCGAACGCGACTTCCTCGACGCCCTCGTGCCCAGGGTTGAGGCGATTCGCATGGGCGATCCCTTCGCCGAGGGTACGACGCTCGGCCCGCTCATCACCGAGCGTGAGGCGGATCGCGTCGAGCGCAGCATTACCCAGGCCGTGAAGGAGGGGTCGCGGCTGCTCACGGGTGGGGTGCGTGATGGTGGATTCGTGTCACCCGCCATCGTGGCCGGCGTCGACACCCGCCAAGCGCTGGCGCAGGAAGAGCTCTTCGGCCCCGCCGTCGCCGTCACCGCCGTCGACTCGTTCGATGCCGCGATCGACGCGGCAAACGGCACCCCCTATGGCCTCGCGGCCGGCGTCTTCGGCGGCACGCTCGCCGAGGGGATTCGCGCAATGCGAGAGATCGACGCGGGCAGCGTGCACCTCGGGTGGACGCCGCTGTGGCGCGCCGACCTGATGCCCTACGGCGGCTTCAAAGCCAGCGGCTACGGCAAGGAGGGCGTGCGCTCCACGGTCGAGGAGATGACCGAGGTGAAGACAGTGATCCTGCACAGCTAGACCGCCACCCCCAGACACGACAAACGAACATCACCAGCAAAAGGAGCACAGCAATGGTGCAAGGACTCTCGGGCAAGACCGTCAGACTGACGGTCTCCCAGGCGATCGTGAAGTACACGGCCGCTCAGTACACGGTGGCCGACGGCGAGCGTCGCCGCTTCGTGCCCGCGGCACTCGGAATCTTTGGTCACGGCAATGTCGCCGGTCTCGGCCAGGCCTTCGCCGAGTACGCCGACAAACTGCCGTTCGTGCAGGGGCGCAACGAGCAGGCCATCGCCCACCTCGCCACGGGCTTCGCGAAGGCCGCGAAGCGCCGCCAGACCCTCGCGGTCACCGCGTCTGTTGGCCCGGGGGCTACCAACCTCGTGACGGCGGCCGCACTCGCAACCGTCAACCGGATCCCGCTGCTGCTGCTCCCCGGTGACACCTACGCTACGCGCCGCCAGGGTCCCGTGCTGCAGCAGATTGACCTGCCGGGCACGCCAGATGTCACCGTCAACGACGCTTTCCGGCCCATCTCGCGCTTCTTCGACCGCATCAACCGCCCCGAGCAGCTGCTCACCGCGCTGCCGCAGGCATTCCGCGTGCTCGCGAACCCTGAGGAGACGGGCGCAGTCGTGCTCTCGCTGCCGCAGGACGTGCAGTCGCACGCCTACGACTTCCCCGTCGAGTTCTTCGACGAAAAGGACTGGGTGATCCGGCGCCGCGTGCCCGAACCCACCGAGATCGCAGAGATCGCGCGCCTACTGCAGGCTTCGAAGCGCCCGCTCATCATTGCGGGCGGCGGTGTTATCTACTCTGACGCGCAGGAGCGCCTCACCGAGCTCGGCCGCCGCACCGGTGTGCCGATTAGCGAGACCTTCGCGGGCAAGGGCGCGGTGACCGAGGATGGTCCGTTCCGCGTCGACGGCATCGGCCTCGAGGGCTCGCCCGAGACGAACCGGCTCGCCGAGCGCGCCGACCTCGTGCTGCACATCGGTACCCGGCTCACCGACTTCGCGACCGCCTCGCAGTCCATCTTCCAGGGTGAGAACGTCAAGTTCGCGTCGATCAACATCGTCGAGCACGACGCCGTGAAGCAGGGCGCGTTCGCCGCGCTCGCCGACGCCGGCCTCGCGCTCGCCGCGCTCACGACGGCGCTCGGCGACTACCGCGTCGAGGCGGCCTGGGCCGCAGACATCGAGACCGCGCGCACGACCTGGGCTCCGGTGAGGGCGCAGGCGCTTGATCCGGATCAGCTCTTCGACAAGGCCACCCGGCCCGAAGTGCCCGAGACTGACGCCATTCTCACGCAGGGCCAGCTCATCGGCCTCATGCAGGAACACGCGCAGCCCGGCGACACGATCGTCGCTGCAGCCGGAGGACCTCCCGGCGACCTGCAGAAGGTGTGGGACGCGACGAACGGGCGCCACGCGCACCTCGAGTTTGGGTTCTCGTGCATGGGCTACGAACTGCCCGCCGCGATGGGTGTGCGCCTCGCCGATCCCGACCCGAGCCACCGCGTTACCGCATTCATTGGCGACGGCACCTTCGTGATGGCCCCCACCGAGATCGTGACCGCGGCGCAGGAGCGCATCCCGTTCACCCTCGTGGTCTCCGAGAATCACGGCTACCAGGTGATTCGGCGACTGCAGATGTGGCGCACGGGCGAGCACTTTGCCAACGAGTTCCGCTACCGCGAGGAGGGCGGCTCGCTCGCCGGCTCCGACGCTGGTCGCCTCGAGGGTGGCTACCTAGACATCGACTTGACCCAGATCGCGGCCGGCCTCGGCGCCGTCGTGCGCAAGCCCTACACCGCCGACGAGGTGCGCCAGGCACTCGCCGAGACGCGCGACGTGCAAGGCCCGGTCGTCATTGTTGTGCCCACCATTCCTCACGTGGACCTGCCCAGTTCAGAGGTGTGGTGGGACGTTTCTCCCGCCGAGGTGTCGCAAACGCCCGACACGCGTGTCGAACTTGCTGACTACCTCGAGGGCCGCGCAAACCAGCGGTGGCACGGATGAGCGCGGGACCGCTCGCGCCCAACCGCGCGCTGCGCGCGCGGTTCCGTGCGGGCGAGCCCACGGTCGGCACCTTCTTGGGGCTCGGCTCGGTCGCAGCGGCCGAGGTGTGTGCGTCGACGGGCCTCGACTGGGTGCTCGCCGATCTCGAGCACGGCGGCGGAGACGAGGCCGAGGTCGGCGCGATTGTCGCGGCGGCCGGTGCCTACGGGACCGCGACCCTCGTGCGGGTCGAGCAGCCCGACCGCATTCGCGTCGGGCGTGTGCTTGACGCGGGGGCTGCGGGCATCATGCTTCCCAGAATCTCCAGCGCAGACGAGGCCGCTGCCGCGCTGCGGCACCGGCTCTACCCTCCCGAGGGTGACCGCGGCGTCGCGACCTATAACCGTGCAGCCCGCTGGGGTGGTGAGATGGCAGCACTCGACGCCGCAAACGACCGTGCTGTGGGCATCGTGCAGATCGAAACAGCCGGCGCGATGGATGACCTCGACGCGATCGCCGCGACTCCGGGTGCCGACGTGCTGTTCGTGGGCCCGCAAGATCTCAGCTACGCGCTGGGGGTGCCGCGCCAGTTCGATGCCCCCGCGTTTCAGGAGGCACTCGACCGGGTGGTCGCAGCCTGCCAGAAGCACGGGAAGGTTGCTGGCATCCTCACGAACGACCGTTCGGGCGCCGAGGCGTACCTCGCGCGCGGCTTCAAATTCATCGCGATTGGGTCGGACGCAACGCTGCTCGCGGCGACCGTGCGCGCCGCGCTTCCGAGACTCGGGGGTGCATCGTGAGTGAGGAACTCACCCCGGTCGTCGTGGGGCTCGGGCCCGTTGATCCGGCACTTGTTACGCCGTTCCTGGGGGAGGGAGTGCAGTTTGTGCGCGACCCATCAGCGGGTGATCTCGCGGTCGCGCAGGGCGCGATCGTGCGTGCAGCCTACGACGTCGATCGTGCGCTGCTCGATCGTATGCCCGCTCTGAGGGTCGTCGCGCGCACCGGAGTGGGGGTCGAACGCGTCGACGTCGCGGCCGCTCGAGAGCGAGGCATCGCGGTCGCGGTGACGCCGGGCAGCAACGCCCGCGCGGTCGCAGAGGGGGCGTTTGCGATGCTGCTCGCCCTCATCAAGCGCGTGCCCGAGTCGCATCGGTTTGTTGCGAATGGCACCTGGGGTATTGCTCCGGTACCAGTGCCTGGCGACGCGCACGGAACGACGCTCGCGGTCGTGGGATTTGGCCGGATCGGCCGTATCATCGCGGGGTTTGCGACGGCGTTTGGCATGCGGGTGATCGTGCATGACCCGTTTGTGCAGGCCGAGGAGTTCGAGAATGTTTCACTGGAGCAGGCGGTGGCACGGGCAGATGCGCTCACGCTGCACCTGCCTGGAGGCGATGGTGAGCTGCTACCGCGAGCGCTGCTGGCGTCGGCCCGGCCCGGTCTGGTGCTCGTGAACTGCGCTCGTGCCGAACTTGTCTCGACAGAAACGATAATCTGGGGCCTAGGGGCAGGGAGGCTCGCGGGAGTCGGGCTCGATGTGTTTGCGTCCGAGCCGATGCGTGACCACCCATTAGCGCACGATCCCCGAGTCATTCTGAGCCCGCACACCACCGGGCTCTCCCAGGCGGCACTGGCTGCCACGTTTCAGATGGCGGCGGAGGCCGTGACCGAAACGCTAGCCGGTCGTTACCCAACCTTTACCGTAAAGGTCGCCTGACGCGAAAACTTGCGGTACAGTACAAAACAGAGCGAATGCTTTGTAACGACATTAGTTCAATTAACACGATGGAGTGAAGACGATGAAGTCACAAATGAAGCGGTGGAGTCGTGTCGGCATTGCCGGCATTGCAGCAACCGGAGCCCTGCTCCTCGCGGCGTGCGGTAGCCCCGCAGGTGCGGGTGGCGGCGCGGCTGGCGGCGGCGGAGACGACGCAGCACCCAAGACTGAAGAGCTGAAGGTTGCGCTGATCACTCACGCAGCCCCCGGCGATACGTTCTGGGACACGATCCGTGCGGGCGCCGAGAACTCGGCAGGCCTGAACAACATCGATCTGCTCTACACCTCCGACCCCGATGGTGCGCGCCAGGCGCAGCTCGTGCAGCAGGCCGTAGACCAGAAGGTCGACGGCATCGTCGTCACGCTGGCCAAGGCCGACGCCATGTCGGGTGAGGTCAAGAAGGCCGTCGAAGCAGGCATCCCCGTATTCAGCATTAATGCTGGTGAAAATGACTTCAAGTCCATGGGCATCCTCGCCCACTTCGGTCAGAACGAGTTCGTCGCCGGTCAGGCTGCCGCTGAGCAGTTCAACGAGGCTGGCAAGAAGAAGGTCATCTGCGTGATCCAGGAGCAGGGCCACGTTGGCCTTGAGTCGCGCTGCGAGGGTCTCGCCGACAAGCTCGAGGGCACCTCTGAGGTTCTGTACGTGCAGGGCACCGACATGACGAACGTCGCATCGACCATCACGTCGAAGCTGCAGACCAACAAGGACATCGACGCGGTACTCACGCTCGGCGCTCCCTTCGCTATGACCGCAGTTGACGCGATCAAGGATGCGGGCAGCACCGCCACGCTGGCGACCACCGACCTGAACCCCGACGTGTACGCGGCGATCAAGGATGGCACGATGCTCTTCGGTATTGACCAGCAGCCGTTCATGCAGGGCTACGAGTCGGTCGAAGCTGTGCGTCTCTACAACGAGGGCGGCTACGTGCTCGGCGGCGGCCAGGCTGTGCTCACCGGACCCGCTGTTGTAAACGCTGCCAACGCCGAGAGCGTTGCTTCGCAGTTCAACTAACACTGCGAGAGAGTTGAAATCTATGTCTACAGCTACAGCGCCAAAGTTTGACGAACGTATGGCCACTGGCAACCTCTTCACGCGCTTCTTCTCGAAGCCTGAAGCGGGAGCTAGTGCGGCCGCACTCGTCCTGGCGATCATGTTTGCGGTCGTCGCACCGCAGTTCACCCAACCCGAGTCGATCGCGACGATCCTTTACGGTGCCTCCACCGTGGGCATCATGGCGGTCGGGGTATCGCTCCTGATGATCGGCGGCGAGGTCGACCTGTCGGCCGGCGTCGGTGTCATCTCATCAGCGCTGTCTGCCTCGTTGTTTATGTATTGGTTCGGCGGCAACGTATGGGTCGGTGCCATTATCGGCCTCGTATTCTCGTTGCTCGTTGGATTCATCAACGGCTGGCTGTTGACCAAGACAAAGCTCTCGAGCTTTATCATCACCCTGGCCACGTTCTTCATGCTGACGGGCCTCAACCTGGGTGTTACGCGATTGGTCACGGGCGGGGTCGCGGCCCCGTCGATCGCGAATTGGCCCGGCTTTGAATCAGCCGCAGCCGTGTTCGCGTCGGATATTCCGGTTTTCGGGGTGAAGGTGAAGATCACGGTCTTCTACTGGATCCTGCTCGTGGCCATCGCAACCTGGATCCTCAAGCGCACCCGCGCTGGTAACTGGATCTTCGCCAGCGGCGGCGCTCCCGACGCGGCACGGGCAGTGGGTGTGCCCGTCGTGCGTACGAAGATTGCGCTTTACATGGGCGTCGGCTTCTGCGCCTGGCTGCTCGGCATGCACCAGCTGTTTGCCTTCAAGACGGTGCAGTCGGGTGAGGGCATCGGCAACGAGTTCCTCTACATCATCGCTGCCGTCGTCGGTGGCTGCCTCATGACCGGTGGTTACGGTTCGGCGATCGGCGGCGCCATCGGTGCCCTTATCTACGGCATGGCGCTTAAGGGTGTCGTGTACGCCGAGTGGAACCCTGACTGGCTCAAGTTCTTCCTCGGTGCCATGCTCCTCGGAGCGACCGTGCTCAACTTCACGCTGCAGCGACGCGCAGCGCAGGGAGGTAAAAAGTGAACGCCACAACCGCAACGGCAGCGCCGCTCGTAGAGCTGCGCGAGACCGAGAAGCGCTACGGCAACATCATCGCCCTGCGCGATGTCAGCCTCAAGGTGAGCCCCGGCGAGGTGATGTGCGTGCTCGGTGATAACGGTGCCGGCAAGTCCACCCTCATCAAGATCATTGCCGGGTTGCACCAGCACACCGGCGGAGAGTTCCTCATCGAGGGCAACGAGGTCAAGCTTGACTCGCCCCGCGAGGCGCTCAACCTCGGCATCGCGACGGTCTACCAGGACCTCGCCGTTGCCCCGCTGATGCCGGTGTGGCGCAACTTCTTCCTCGGCTCCGAGAAGACGATTGGCCGGGGCCCGTTTAAGCGCCTCGACATTGCCTTCATGCGTGAGACGGCCAAGAAGGAACTGCTCGACATGGGCATCGACCTTCGCGACGTCGATCAGCCGATCGGCACCCTCTCGGGTGGTGAGCGCCAGTGTGTTGCCATCGCCCGCGCCGTCTACTTCGGTGCCAAGGTGCTGATCCTCGACGAGCCGACCGCCGCCCTCGGTGTCAAGCAGTCGGGCGTCGTGCTGCGCTACATCATCCAGGCGCGTGACCGCGGTCTCGGTGTGGTGTTCATCACGCACAACCCGCACCACGCCTACCCCGTGGGTGACCGGTTCCTGCTGCTCAAGCGTGGCCAGAGCATCGGCTATCACGAGAAGGCAGACATCTCACTTGAAGAGCTCACCGGCCTCATGGCCGGCGGCGCTGAACTCGAGCAGCTCGTGCATGAGCTGCGTCAGGTCGGCACCAGCACCGATACGGTGCGCACGATCCGCGACGAAATCGAGGAGGACGAGGCCGCTGGAGTGGGCCGCGTTACCGTGACCGAGGTCGTCAACGTTGTGATTCCAGAAGAGGACGAGCGCTAGCCCGCGACGTCTGAAACAAGAGGGGCGTCCTGTACAGGGCGCCCCTTTTGCGTGCTGGTGGGGCGAGTACCGCGCCACCAGCACAAGCCCCGCAACCGATGCTGGCCGCCAGTCCTAGGAGTCTCGAGTGAAACCATCGCGCTGGATCCTCATCGCCGCCCTCGCCTGCGGCGGATTCGGCATTGGTGTCAGTGAGTTTCTGGTGATGGGCCTTTTGCCTCAGATTGCCACCGATCTGTTGCCCGAGCTCATGCGCAGCCACCGCGATGCCGCGCTCGCGGCGACCGGTGGCCTTGCCTCGGCCTACGCCCTCGGCGTCGTCGTCGGCATCTTCATGACCCCGCTGCTGGTGCGCCGCATGTCTGAGCGCCACGCGCTGATGGTGTGCGCGGGGAGCATGCTGCTGTGGACTCTGCTGACCGCATTCGCGCCGACCCTCGCGTTTGCGATTGTGCTGCGGTTTCTCTCGGCGCTCACCCATGCCAGCTTCATCGGGGTGGGGGCGATGGCGGTCGCCCATCTCATGGGCTCCAACAGCTACGGCCGCGGCTCCGCGATCGTGCATGGTGGACTCGCGCTGGCCAATCTGGCGGGTGTCCCTGCCCTCACGGCCCTCGGGTCGGTCGTGGACTGGCGGACCATTCTGGGGGCCTGCACGCTGTTCTTTGCGGCTCCGTTCGCGGCCTTGATCGCGATCGATGTTCCGGATCGTGGCCATGCCGCCGTGGCGAAGAGCACAGCCCGCATCCGACGGCGCAGCCTGCTGCTCGTCCTGGGAGCCGCGGTGGTCTCTGCGGCAGGCGGTTTTGCCATCGTGACCTACGTGGCACCCGTGACGCTGTGGGCAAGAGGCGGCGATGCATGGCTCAGCGCCGCGATTGCGATGCTGGCCTTCGGTATCGGCATGAACATCGGCAACTTTGTGGCGGGGCTCGTCGCTGATCGGGCCGCCGGCCTCGCGTTTGGCGGTGCGATCTTTGCGGGCGCGGCGGGCGCGGCCCTGCTGGTCGTCCCGGGCATCGGGGGAGTCGGAGCCGGTCTGGGCGTGCTCCTCATTGGTGTGCTGCTGGGCGGCCAGGGCCCGGCCGGTCAGGTGCTCTACCTGCGTGAGCTTGCCCGCTTTCCCCGACTGGCGTCGTCGTTGCCTTCGGGTACGGGAAACATGGGCAGCTTTGTGGGCGCACTCGTCGGTGCCGGGTTGCTGGCGGGCTTCGGCCCGGCGGCGGTCCCGGTTGGGGCGATCGCGCTGCTGGGAGCTGGCCTGCTGATCTTCGTGATCTACGCGCGGGTCGCGCGGCGCTAACCCGGGCGCCTCGATCTGTGCGCGAAGCGGCGCGCCGGATCACATCCCTCGGTGGCTTGACACCCAGGTCTTTATGTACTTACAATTTGGACCGGTCCATTTCTTTCGGGAGTGGGCCACGCAACGGCGCACTTGGTGCCTGACACCTCGACGAAAGATACGACTATGCAGACGAACGAAGACGGCACCATTACGATCGGCGTCGGCCTCATCAGCGTGGGCTGGATGGGCCAGCTGCACAGCCGGGCTTACTCGAACTTGCGCTACGCATACCCCGATCTCGGCATCAAAACTCGCCTCGTGCACGCCGCCGACACCGCACCCGCCCGCGCGCAGGAGGCCGTCGAGGTGCTCGGCTATGAGCGCGCCTCGGCCGATTACCACGAGGTCTTGAACGACCCCGAGGTCGACGTCGTCTCGATCTGCGCCCCTAACTTCCTGCACGCTGAGATCGCGGTCGCCGCGGCCAACGCCGGCAAGCACTTCTGGGTTGAAAAGCCCGTGGGCCGCGGCGAAGATGAGACCCGCGCCGTCTCCGAGGCCGCCGCTGCAGCTGGCGTTGTCAGCACCATCGGCTTCAACTACCGTCACGCGCCCGCGATCGAGCACCTCAAGCAGCTCATCGCCGACGGCGACCTCGGCCGCATCACCAACGTGCGCGGCCACATGTTTGCCGATTACTCGGCCGATCCCCGCGGTGCACTTTCCTGGCGCTTCATTCGCAATCTTGCAGGCTCGGGCGTACTCGGCGACCTGATGGGACACCTCGTCGACCTCGTGCAGTACAGCCTGGGCCCCATCGCCGAGGTCAGCGCCGTCACCTCCACCGTCTACACCGAGCGCCCCGAGCTACCCATGGGTACCGGCACCCACTTCGCCCTGATCGAGGACGGCGAGATGAAGCCCGTCGAGAACGAGGACTACGCTGCCATGCTCGTGCGGCTTTCGGATGACGCGGCCGCTCCCGGCATCGTGGGCACGCTCGAGGCTTCGCGCGTCGCCGTCGGCCCGCGCGCCAGCTACGGCATCGAGATCTACGGCACCAACGGCTCGGCCCACTGGGACTTTGAACGCATGAACGAACTGCACATCTCGAGCGGCCTCGGCGCCGCGCACCAGGGCTACACCCGCGTCATGGCGAGCCCGGGCATGGGCGACTTCGGTCGCTTCCAGCCCGGCGCCGGCACCTCAATGGGCTACGACGACCTCAAGGTCATCGAGGCGAAGAAGTTCCTGGAGGCTGTCGCGGGCCGCACCGCGGTCAACTCAAACATTCAGGACGCGCTGTCTGCTGCACAGGTGATCTCGGCGGCCGAGCGCTCGGCGGCGGGCCGCAGCTGGGAAGCCAGCGCACCCGTAGCTGGCACGACGTCGGCCACGTCGGCAACCGCGGCCAACGCCTAAGCCTCACGACCTCACCAACCACGACAAAGGAGTCACACCCAATGAACGCACGCATCGCTTCCGCCCCCATCAGCTGGGGCGTCATCGAGGTCCCCGACTGGGGCGTCCAGCTCGACCGCGACCGGGTGCTCGGTGAAATGGTGTCGCTCGGCATCACCGCGACCGAGTTCGGCCCCGAGGGCTTCCTGCCCGACGCACCTGCCGATCGCGCGCGCGTGCTCGCCGAGGCCGGCCTGAGTGCTGTCGGCGGCTTCTACCCCGCGGTGCTGCACAAGTCTGCAGAGCCCGGATCGGCCGATGATCCGCTCCCCGCGATCGAGCGCGAGCTTGAGGCCTACGTTGCTGCGGGGGCCTCGACCCTCGTGCTCGCGGCTGCCACGGGTGCCGAGGGTTACGACGCGGCACCCGTGCTGAGCGATGCCGAATGGGGCACCTTGCTCGCGAACCTCGACCGTATTCAGGGCGCAGCTGCGGCAGTGGGTGTCGTTGCGACACTGCACCCGCACCTGGGCACCCTGGTAGAGACCCCTGAGGCGGTAGCCCGCGTGATCGAGGGCTCCTCGATTGGGCTGTGCCTCGACACGGGCCACTTCACGCTGGGCGGCGGCGACCCCGTCGACCTCGTCAAGCAGCACGCAGATCGCATTGTGCACGCGCACCTCAAGGATGTCAGCGTCGCGGCGGCCGAGCGCGTGCGCGCAGGCGAGATGGATTACCGCGAGGGCGTACGACAGGGCATGTACCAGGCGCTGGGCGAGGGCGATGCCTGCGTCGGCGAGATCGTCGAGGCGCTCGTGGGCGCCGGCTACGACGGCTGGTATGTGCTTGAGCAGGACACCGTCGTCGAGAACGAAGAGGATGCGGCCCGTGCCCTCGAGAACGCGCGCAAGAGCGTCGCGTTCATTCGTGCGGCGGTTGCCAAGTGACCGCGGCGCAGGCCAGCGCAGCCGCGCAGCCAGGCCAGGAAGCTCCGCTGCGCATCGGTATGCTGGGTGCCTCGCGCATCGCCGAGCTCGCCGTCATCGACGCGAGTGAGCACACGGGCGATGCGCGCGCGGCCGTCGCCGCCCGCGACCCCGAGCGCGCACGGGCCTACGCTGCCGAGCACGGCTTCGAAGGCACTCGCGACGACTACGCCGAGCTCGTCGCCGACGACTCTCTCGATCTGATCTACATCGGCCTGCCCAACGGGCTCCACGCCGAGTGGACCGCGCAAGCGCTCGAGGCGGGCCGAGCGGTGCTCGTTGAGAAGCCATTCGCAGCCAACCTCGAGGAGTTCGACCGGGCGGCGAAGCGACTCGAAACGTCGCAGGGCTGGGCCTGGGAGGCGTTTCACTACGCCGACCACCCGCTCATCGCGCGCGTCCTCGAACTGCTGCAGGGGGGCGAGATCGGCGAACTGCGCGAGGTCACCGTGCACATGCTCATGCCCGATCCCGGCGCCACCGACCCGCGCTGGAACTTCGACCTTGCCGGCGGCACCATGATGGACCTCGGCTGCTACGCGCTCCACGCGCTGCTCACGATCGGCGACGCGCTGGGTCACAAGGTGACCCTCGACGGTGCGAAGGCTACGACCTACGCGGCAGACGAGCGGGTCGACGCGAGTGTCGAGGCCGAGCTCACGCTCGGCGACGCTGCAGTCACGCTGCGCACGAGCATGGAGCACGACGTCTTCGACTTCAGCCTCGAGCTCACGGGTACGAAGGGTTTGCTGTTCTCGCCCAACTTCGTGAAGCCGCAGGAGGACGACCGACTCATCGTCCGCACGACCGCGGGTGAAAGCGTCTTCGAGCGCGAGGAACGCGTCGGCACCCAGTCGTCGTACGTGTACCAGCTCGAGCGTATTCGCCGTGAGCTGCGCTCAGGCGTTCGCAACAGCGAAGACCTGGCACGCTCGCGCAACACGATGTCACTGATCGACGACATCTACACGGCCACCGGGCTGCCGCTTCGCCCCGGCCGCCTGAACGACTGAATGATTGAACGGCTGAGCTCTATACCGCCGAACAGCACATCGCTGACTCGTGGATCACTCAATGATGGATAACTGACCGAAAATCGGGGAACACACCATGCAGGCACTCATGCAGGGCAAGATCGTACTCATCACGGGCGGCACGCAGGGCCTCGGCCTCGCGATCGCCGAGGCCGCCGCCCGCGAGGGCGCGACCGGCGTCGCGATCGTGGGCCGCAGCTCGGCGAAGGCCGAGATCGCGCTTGAGGCGATTCGTGCGGCGGGATCCGGATCGCACCAATCCGCACCTGAGGCCGTTGCGATCATCGCCGACCTGAGCGTCGACGGCGAAGCCGAGCGCGCGGTCGCAGAGACCGTCGCGCGGTTCGGCCGCGTCGACAGCCTCGTGAACGCGGCGGGCGCGACGAGCCGCGGCACGCTGCTCGACACGAGCCGCGAGCTGCTGAACGAGCACCTCACACTTAACCTCGTGGTGCCGTTCATGACCATGCAGGGGGCCGTGGCCGACATGCAAGGGCGCGGTGCGCCGGGCACGATCGTCAATATCATCACGATGGCGATGCACGGTGGGCAGCCGTACCTCGCGCCCTACGTCGCGTCGAAGGCGGGCCTTGCGGGCCTGACGAAGAACGCCGCGTTTGCGCATCGGTTCGACCGGATCCGCATTAACGGGCTCAACATCGGATGGACTGCGACGCCCGGCGAGGCGCAAACGCAGAAGGGTTTTCACGGTGCCGCCGATAACTGGCTCGATGCAGCCTCGGCCGCGCAACCGATGGGCAAGCTCGGGCAGCCCGACGAGATTGCCGACGCGGTCGTGTTCTTGCTGAGTGAGCGCAGCGGGGTTGTCACCGGATCGATCATCGACTGGGACCAGAACGTCCCGGGCGCATACGACCAGTAACTTGTGTCATTGGGCAGCAGTGACATCGAAATCGGCGGCGTGAGGAGCCTCATGAGAATCGGCATCATCGGTACGGGCGTCATGGGTGCGTTCCACGTCAAGCTCCTGCACGAGCAGGTGAGCGGTGCGACCGTTGCGGCAGTGGCCGACCCGGATCTCGGGCGTGCGACCGCCGCGGTGGCTGGCATCCCCGGCGCCGTGGCATTCGCCGACCCGCGCCAGCTCATCGAGTGCACCGACGTCGACGCCGTGCTCATCGCGTCACCAGATTTCTTGCACGCCGAGCAGACGCTCGCCTGCATCGCGGCGGGCAAGCCGGCGCTGTGCGAGAAGCCGCTGTCGTACTCCGTGGAGGACGCCGAGCGCGTCACCGCAGCTCACCGCGAGGTCGTCGGTGATGGCGTTCCGCTTGTGCATCAGGGGTTCATGCGGCGCTTTGATCCGGGCTATGTCGAGCAGAAGCGTGTCGTGGACTCGGGCGTGCATGGCCGTCCCGTGATGGTGCACTCCGTGGGGCGCGGTGTAGAAACCGGCCCCGGTGCAACCGACGAATCCGTGATCTTCAACTCGGCCATTCACGACCTCGACGTCGTGCCCTGGCTGCTCGGATCGCCCGTCACCGAGGTGAGCTGGCACGCCCCCGAGACGCCAAGCTCGACCGGCGGCGGCCTGCGCGACCCCTTCTTCCTGTTGCTGCGCACCGCCGACGGCGCACTTTCGACCGTCGAGAACTCGCTCAATGCGCGTTACGGCTACGACATGCGCTCGGAGGTGCTGTGCGAGACCGGCGCCGTCGCGATCACTGAGCCCCAGCGCATCGTGACCTCGTCGACGCTCGCCGCCACGGCAGACCTGCCCGAGGACTTTCGGCCACGCTTCGCGGAGGCCTATCGGCTCGAACTGCAGGAGTGGGTGACCGCGCTGAACGAGGGCCGGGCGCCCACACTCGCGACCGTCGAGGACGGCGCGCAGGCGACACGGGTTGCCGCTGCCGCCGTCGCGTCGATGCGCTCGGGCGGCGCATTTGTGCGAGTGGCTGCGCCCGGCGCCGGTATCAATGCCGGTGCTGGCACCGCTTCTGTGGTTGGTGTTCGATGACCGCCCCCGCGCTGCGCCCGACCGGCCTGCCCGCGCCGCAGGTTCCCGATCCAATGCACGGTCCCGCCCTGCGCTGGGCCGTCCTCGGCACCGGATGGATCGCCGATCGCTTCGTCGAGGCGCTGCAGCAGAACACGAACCAGCGGGTGGTCGCGGTGGGCTCGCGCACGCTGGACCGCGCCGCCGAGTTCGCGAGCGCCCGCGGCATCGCCGAGGCCTACGGCTCCTACGAAGAGCTCGTGGCCGCAGGCGTCAACGTGGTCTATGTCGCCACGGGGCACCTCGACCATCTGGCCCACGCGACCCTCGCGCTCGAGGCGGGCAAACCCGTGCTCGTGGAGAAGCCAATGACGCCGCGCCTGGCCGACACCCGCGCGATCGTCGCGCTCGCCCGCGAGAAGGGGCTGTTCGCGATGGAGGCGGTGTGGACCCTCGCGCTGCCGCGCTACTCAGTGGTCCGCCAGGTGATCGAGTCGGGCATGCTCGGAGAGGTTCACGAGGTGCACGCCAACCTGGGCGAGCGGCTCATCGATCACCACCGCGCGATGGACCCCGCGCAGGGCGGCGGGGCCATGAACGACATCGGCTCGTACACGATGATGTTCGCCAATGAGATGCTGCCCGGCCTCACCGTACAAGCGGCCAGGGGTACGCGGGGACCGCGATCCGGATCAGACACCGCGGGTACCGAGGCCGCGATCGCCCAGTTCCACGCCCTGCTCGGCAACGACGCGGGGCAGATTGCGACCGTGAGCGCATCAATGTTTGGCGACACCCCCACGACCGCGTATATCGCGGGTTCGGAGGCGACGCTCGCGCTTGAGGCGCCGTTCTACCAGCCAGGACCGGTCACCGTGCGGTTTCACGACGGCGAGGTGTTGCGGTACAACGAGCCCGCGCTCGCCCACTCCCAACTGTTCTGGGAGGCGCTCGAGGTGGCGCGGTGCATCGACGCCGGGCTCACGGAGTCACCGCTGCGGCCGCTGGACCGCACGCTCGAGACGGTCGCGCTCATGGAGCAGGCCCGCGAACTCATGGGTGACTCGCTGGCGCACTAGCCCATCAGCTGGGCGGCGAGCTGCAGCAGTCGCGGTTCGCGACCCATCTCGCCGATCATCTGCACGCCGACGGACAGCCCCGAAGGCAGCGTTTGGATGGGTGCCGCGATCGCGGGCAGTCCGGCCACGTTGACCATCGACGTGAAGGGTGTCCACTCGCACTGCATCCGGTAGTCGGCGTCGGCGTCGAGTGTGGTGAACGCGCCAATGTGCGGCGGTGCGAACGCGAGACCCGGCGTGAGGATCACGTCGTACTGGCCCCACGCCTCGCGCATTCCCTGCGCGATCTGGGTGAGTTCGTACGCCGCGGCCTGGTGCTCGGCCATGGTGCGCTCGAGCGCGCGCTCCCGAAATGTGCGCGTCAACGTCGTGAGCTTTTCCTCGGCGTCCGCCTCGAGTCGCAGGAGCGACAGCCCCGCCGTCCATACCTGCCCAAATATCTCGGGGTAGCGCGGGTCGAAGGCGATGTCGGCGAGCTCCACGGCATGCCCGCGGGCCGCCAGGACGGCCGCTGCGGTCTCGACCGCGGCGCGCTCCTCTGGCGAGATGGGGGTGGGGTGCGTGGCTTCAAAGGGCGATGCGAAGCTCACGCCAATGCGCAGCCCGAGCAGTCCGTCGGCCGCGCGCACCGCCGACACCGAGGGCTCGGAATGCTTGCCCCGCATCGCGTCAAACAACAGCGCGGCGTCACGTGCATCGCGCGCGATCGGCCCAGTCACGCCCAGGCGCGGCGCACCAAACTCGTCGATGACCCCCGCAAGGACGTCGGTGGGAATCGCGCCTAGCCCGGGCTTGAGGCCCACGAGGCCGCACGCAAGGGCGGGGATCCGGATCGAGCCGCCGCCGTCAGACCCGGGCGCGAACGGCACGAGACCCGCGGCCACCGCGGCAGCGATGCCGCCCGAGGATCCGCCGGCGGTGCGGGTGGTGTCGAGGGGGTTGCGCACTGGTGGCGCGATGAGGTTCTCGGAGTAGGCGTTGAGGCCGAACTCGGGGACCTGGGTCTTGCCGACCGAGATTGCCCCGGTCTTGCGGAGGGATGCCGCCTCGGGGGAGTCCCGCTTGGCGACGAGGTGCGGCAGGGCCGCGGAGCCGCGCGTGGTGGGGGCGCCCTCGATGTCGACCAGGTCCTTGTGCGCGATGGGTAGCCCGCGCAGCGGCGCGAAGTTGAGTGTGCCGGTCTCGGGGTGGGGGCTGTTGGCTGACCCCGAGCTACGGTCGGCCGCGAGCAGCACGTCGGCGCGGTCGGCCTCGGCGAGTGCGAGGTTGGCCGACACGTGGATGAACGCACCGAGATCGGCGCGTGCTTCGATGCGGGCGAGCGAGCGCTCGACCAGTTCGCGTGCCGACGCGGTGCCGCTGCGCAGCGCCTCGCGTAGTTCGAATGCCGACTCCGGGAGCTGGTCCGCGGTGTTGCTGGCTGACATGTCGCTCATGGGCTCAGCCTACCGCCGGGGCACTGACCGGGCCTCCCGTCTCACTCAGGGTCGTGTTCCGGCCCATGACTGGGGCCAAACATGGCCACTGGACCCCCCTTGTTGCGAACGGTTCTCAGTAGGGGCTAGAATGAGACTCATTCTCATTTAGAAAGCTTTTCATGGCACACCCCCCAATTCACGTAATCCACGAGCGACGCGGTCTGCGCCGCAATCGCCGACCCGCCGCGCTGGTCGCGGGCCTCACCGTCACCCTGGCTTCGGCGCTCACGCTGAGCTCCTGTGCGACCCTCGCCAGCAACTCTGCGGTAGATGCCGGCCAGTTGCGCGTGGTGGCCACCACCACGCAGCTTGCCGACTTCGTATCCGAGGTGGGCGACGGAGACATCGAGCTCCACGGCCTCATGGCGCCGGGAGCCTCGGCGCACCACTTCGACCCCAGCCCCGCCGACCTGCTCGCGCTGGCCGAGGCCGACGTGCTGGTCACGAACGGGCTCGGGCTCGAACCGTTTCTCGATAGCGCGATCGAGGCCTCGGGGTTCCGCGGCGAGATCGTGACTGCGAGCGATGGCATCGACCTCGAAGAGGCCGCGCACATCAGCGAGGACATGGGCGGCGACGCGCATGACGGCGAGCTTGCCGAGCATGCTGATCACGGCGACGAGCACGCCGCCGAGGACAGCCACGACGGCCACGATCACGGCCCAGTCAACCCCCACATCTGGACCTCCCCGCGCCAGGCGCAGGGAATGGTCACCGAGGTCGCCCGCGGGCTCGCCGCGGCCGACGAGGCCCACGCGAGCGACTATGAGCAGCGGGCCGAGAGCTACATCGAGCGGCTGCAGGCCCTCGACGCCTGGGCCGCGGCGCAGTTCGACCGGGTGCCCGAGGCCGACAGGGTGCTCGTCACCGGTCACGACTCGCTCAGTTACTACCTGCACGATTACGACATCGCGTTCGCGGGCTCCATTCTGCCGAGCTTTGAAGACAACGCCGAGCCCAGCGCCACCGAAATCGACGCGCTCGTCGCTCGCATCAAGCAGCTCGGGGTGCCCGCGATCTTCGTCGAGTCCTCCATGAGCCCGAAGCTGGCCCGCACGATCGCCCGCGAGGCCGGCGTGCAGGTCATTGACGCCGAGTCGCTCTATGCCGATGCGCTCGGGCCCGCGGGCTCTGGCGCCGACACCTACTTCGACGCGACCGCCCACAATACGCGCGTGATTCTCGAGGCCTGGGGTGTTGATCCGGATCCATTGCCCGCAATGAATCCCGCCGCAAGCGCCGCAGACACCGCAGCAGCATCAGCAGCCAAGGAGCCCACCGCATGACCGCCGCGATCACACTCGAGGGGGCGGCGTTCGGCTACGGCGGCGTCACCCGCGTCGAGGACCTCACCCTCGAAGTGCCCGTGGGTGCCGCCGTCGCACTGATCGGGCCCAACGGTTCGGGCAAGTCCACGCTGCTGCGCGGGCTGCTCGGCCTCGCCGACCGCACCGCGGGAAGCGTGCGCGTGCTGGGCGAGGCGCCCGAGCGGGCACGCAGCCGCGTGGGTACTCTGCCGCAGGCCGATACCCGCGACACGACGCTGCCGATTTCGCTGCGGCAGGCTGTCACGATGGGGCTCTACCGCAGCCGCGGCCCGATTAGCCCGATTGGGCGTGAGGGTCGCCAGGCCGTTTCCCACGCGCTCGAGCGGGTGGGGCTGGCGAAGTTCGCGGGCCGCCGCTTTGGCGAGCTGTCGGGTGGTCAGCAGCAGCGCGGAATTCTCGCGCGGGCGCTCGTTTCGAACCCGCAACTGCTGCTGCTCGACGAGCCGTTCAACGGACTCGACCGCGAGAACCGCGACACCCTGCTCGAGCTCGTGCGCGAGCTCACGGCCGAGGGGCGCACCGTGGTCGTCTCCACGCACGACCTCGAGATCGCGCAGCAGGCGTGTACGCACGCGCTGCTGCTGGCGAGCGGGCATCACCCGAACCAGCCCGGGCATCCGGCGTCCTTTGGTCGCGTGGACGAGGCCATCACACTGGGCTCGGTGCAGCACGCATTCCACGACGTCACGGTCGAACTCGATCAGCACACCGTCACGACGACGCGGGAGACCGAGGGGTGACCGGGATCGCGCAGCTCGCCGAGCTCGGGCCCCTCGGCATCTTCTCGCTGCCGTTCATGTGGCGCGCGCTGCTCACGATCGTGATTCTGTCGGTCGCGGCGGGCATCGTGGGGCTCTTCGTGAGCTTTCGTGACCTGGAGTTTGTCAGCGACGGGCTCGTTCACGCCGTGTTTCCCGGCCTCGTGATCGGTGCGGCGCTCGGCGGTACGGCGGCCGTGCTGCCCGGCGCGCTCGTGGCCGCGCTCGTGGCCGCCGTGCTGTTCACGCTGCTCGAGCGTCGCGGCGGCGTGGACGCCGACTCTGCCATCGCCGTCGTGCTCACGGGGTTGTTCAGCCTGGGCGTCGTGCTGGTGTCGCGGCAGGAAAGCTACGTGTCGCAGCTGCAGGAGCTGCTGTTTGGCCGGCTGCTGACGGTCACGCAGGAGCAGCTGTGGCAGATCGCCGCGGTCGCGCTGCTCGCCCTGCTGGTGATCGCGCTGACGGGCAGGTCGCAGCTGTTTCGCGCGTTCGATCGCTCGGGCGCAGAGGCCGCGGGGGTGAGTGTGCTGCGCACCGACCTCGCGCTCGCCGTCGCGGTCGCGCTGCTCGTGGTCGCCGGTGTGCAGGCCCTCGGCGTGCTGATGGTGATCGCGCTGACGATTGTGCCGATGGCGGTCGCCCGCCTCGTGACCCGTCGCTTCGCCTGGCTCGTGCCGCTCGCCATCGTGACCCCGCTGGTCGCGGGCGTCGCGGGGCTCGCGCTCGCCTTCGACTGGTCGGTGCGGCTCGACACCTCGGTGTCGCCGGGGGCCGTCGTCGTGATGCTGCTCGTGGCGCTGTATGCCGTCGCGGTCGTGTGGCGGCTCGCTGCGGGGCTCAGGAGCTCGACTGGTCGCGGCGCAGCTGCCGGGGCGGGATCCGGCACAGGATCAGACTCACCCTCCACGCCGGGCTACTGCCCCGTACCGGGGGAGGCCCGCGCATGAGCTACTTCGCACTCGCCGCGCTCGAGCTGACGCTGCTCGGGCTACTTTCGGGCATCGCGGGCACCCTGATCGTGCTGCGCCGCCGCTCATTCTTCGCGGTCGCCCTCAGCCACGCTACCTTCCCCGGTGGGGTCGTCTTTGCCGTCGCCGGATGGAACCTGCTGCTCGGCCAGGCGCTCTTCGCCATCGTGCTCGTGCTGCTCATGACCGTGCTCGCGCGCGTACCGGGGCAGGGCCGCCAGGTCGCGAGCGGCATCGTGCTCGCCTTCGGCTTCGCCCTCGGCACGTTGCTCGCGAGCCTGAACCCGGGGCTGGGTGTGCCCGTCGAGGCGCTGCTCGTTGGCTCGCCGCTCGCCGTTACCACTGCTGATATTGCCGTCACGGCCGCGGTGCTGCTGGCCGCGCTCGCCGCCGCCGCCGTCTTCGGTAGACGCATCCTGTTTCACACCTTTGACCCAGTCGGGTTTCGTGCGGCGGGCTTTCGGGCCTGGCCCGTCGAGCTCGCCGTCACGGGCATCATCACGGCCGCCGTGGTCGTCGCGATGCCCGCGGTCGGCGCGATCCTCGGCGTAGCGGTGCTCCTCGGTCCGGCCGCTGCGGCGCGTGTGCTGGCGCCGCGCACCGAGTGGATCCCGCCCATCGCCGCCGGCCTCGGCGTCGCCGGCGGGCTCCTGGGGCTCTGGATCTCACGGGAGTTCGCGGTCGCCGCGGGCGGCGCGATCGGACTCACCATGGCGGGGCTATTCATCGCGGCCCTCGCAGTGAACGCGCTGGGGCGCGGGATGATCCGGATCAACAAGCCGCGCAGCAGCGAAGTTCGGTACCGTGAGAGGCACGGCGCGGGGCTCCGTGACGAGTGTGTAGTGGAAGCGGGAGGTGGCGTGTGAAGCCGAGACGCAACACGTGGCAGCGTGAGGCGGTGCGCGCTGCGCTGGTGGGCGCGCACGGATTTGTGAGTGCGCAGCAGCTGCATCAGACCCTGCGAGACTCCGGATCTACCATTGGGCTCGCGACGGTGTACCGGGCCCTCGCAAGCCTCACCGAGGACGGCGAGGCCGACTCGATCCAGGCTCCTGAGGGCGAGAACCTGTTTATGTCGTGCGGGTCGACGGGACACCACCACCACCTGATCTGCCGCAGCTGCGGGGCGGCTCGCGAGCTCGACGCGACGGTCGTCGAGGAGTGGGCGAGCAAGGTGGGCGCCGAGCACGGCTTCGCCGAGATCGAGCACGTCATCGACCTGTTCGGCATCTGCGCGGCCTGCCGCGCCAAGGAGGCCTGACCACTGCCTTCTCTGCTCTAAAGCTTGAGCGGCCCGACCTTCGGGCAATATCGAAATGACGAGCACACATGGTGATTGCATCATTACCGTGTGTGCTCGTCATTGGCGTATGGACTCAAGAGAGGAGCTGATCCGGATCCCGGCCCACGGCGCCAGGCTCTCGAGGGCCAGCACCGCTCGCCAGCAAGGTGACCACCCCAGGCCTTTGGTCAGGTAGGAGATCCGCGCTCTCTGAGGATCGAAACTCGAGTTTCGATGCCCCAAAATCGCAGATCTCCTACTCAGCAGTCACGACCATGTCGGGATCGCGGCCGCCTTGACCCCGCGCGGGCCTAGCTCGCCGAGTCTACGAGCGCGTCGAGCTCCGAAGCCGCAGTGGGGCTCGCAGCTCCCGCACGCGCCTCGCGACGCTCGATCCGGCGCTCCATACGGCGCACGCGGCGTGCGCGCCGCTTCACGATCTTGCGGTCGCGACGCCGCTCGACGAGCGTGTAGAGCACCGGCACCAGAATCAGGGTCAGCAGCGTCGACGAGATCAGCCCGCCGATCACGACGATCGCGAGCGGCTTCGAGATGAAGACGCCACCGCCCGTGAGCCCGAGCGACATCGGGATCAGCGCGAAGATCGTCGCCGCGGCCGTCATGAGGATTGGCCGCAGCCGCAGGCGCGTGCCGTGTTCGACCGCGTCCGCGAGGGACGCCCCGCTCGCACGTAGCCGGTTGATCAGGTCCATCAGTACGATCGCGTTGGTCACCACGATGCCGATCAGCATGAGCAGGCCGATGAGCGCGGGCAAGCCGAGCGGGGTGCCCGTGATGAGCAGGCCCAGGATCGCGCCGGTCGCCGCGAAGGGGATCGAGATGAGCAGCACGAGCGGGCCACGGAAGCTGCGGAACGTCGCCACCATCACGAGCAGCACGAGCATGATGGCCGCGAGCATCGCGAGGCCCAGCTGGGCGAACGCCTCATCCTGTTCTGCCGAGACGCCGCCGAGTTCGAACGAGACGCCCGCGGGCAGATCAGTCGTGGCGATGGCGGTGTCGATGGCTGCGGAAGCCGCCTCGAGCTGGCCCGACTTGGGGGTCACGGTGAGCGCGATCTGGCGTTCGCCGTCGGCGCGCGAGATGCTGGGCGCCGTGAGCTCCTCGGTCACCGTCGCGATGTCCGACAGCGGGATCGGGGTGCCCGTGACCTCGACCGCGGCCTTCTGCTCGGCCTCGGCCTCCTGCTGCTTGGCGAGCTGGGTCGCTGCCTCGCCCTGCGCCTCGCGCAACGCCGCCAGCTGTTCGTCGAGCCCGGCGATTCCGCCCTGGGCGCCCGCGATCGCGCCCTGGAGTGCCGCGATCTGCTCGGCGCGCTGCTCGGCGGCGCGCACCTCGGAATCCTCCTCGGGGGTGCGCGGCTTCTCGGGTGTGATGGGGGCCTTGCTGAGCTGCTCGAGCTGGGCCGTGAGTGTCGCGAGCTGCGCCACGAGCTCGGCTCGCGCGTTCGCTGCCTCGTTCATCTGGTTCGTGAGGTTTGCGTTGGCCTCGAGGCGGGCGTTCTCGGCTTCGACCTCGGCCTGCTCCTGGAGCTTGTCGCCCGCACGCTTCTGCGCCTCGGCCGTCTGCTGCGGGGTGACGGGCAGCAAGATCTTGCCGAGCTCGTCGGCGCTGCGCTCGGCGCTGCGCTCGGCGCCCGGGGTGCGCACGACGATCGTGCGTTCCTGTCCCTCGAACATCATCTGCCCGACGGTCGTACCCTCGAGGGCGTCACGAACGACGCCAGCGACGGTGGCGCGGTCGAACCCGAGCTTCATGGCCTTCGCCTCGTCAAGCTCTACTCGCACAATAGGCTGCTCGCCCGAGAGCTCACTCTTCACCGACTGCACGCCCGCGGCCTCCGCGAGCTGCTGCTCAAGCAGATCGCTTGCGGCGCGCAGCGCGGCCGGGTCGCTGCCTCGGATCTGCACAGAGATGCCCCCGCCCGAACCGTCGACGAACGCGTCCTGCGACGCCATGCTGAGCTCGCCCGAGTCGCTGAGCTTGTCGAGCGCCTTCTGTACCGCGGGTTCGACCGTCTGCACCTCGGCGCCCTCTGTGAGCTGCACCGTGTAGCTGATCTCGGTGGGCCCGCCGGTGCTGGCGCCCAGCGGGATCGACGTCATCACGTCGCGCACGCCCGTGACCTTGGCGAGTGCCTGCTCGACCGGCTCGGCGGCCGCGACCAAGGCGTCGCTGCCCGCCGTCCCCTTCTTGGGTACCTGGGTGACCTGCAGGCTCTCCTGGCCTGAGGACCCGAGAAAGTCGGTGGGAATGAACGCGCTCATCGCGAGCGTGCCCACGAGAATCAGCGACGACGTGACGATCGTGATGACCGGGTGCCGGCGCGTGGCGCCCAGCATGGGCATGATTGCCTTTTGTAGCCGGTCAGGAGCGGTGTGAATTTCGGCCAGATCTGATTCCGGATCCAGGGTGGGTGTGGTGCCTGTGCTGGCGAGGTCGGTGCCAGCCAGCTCTTCGGTAGGAGTCTGCTTGCCTGACTTATCGCCGCGCATGAACCAGAACGCGAGCACCGGCACGATCGTGAGGGCGACGAAGAGGGACGCGAGGAGCGCGATCGAGACGGTGACGGCGAAGGGCCGAAACAGCTGCCCGGCCATGCCCGAGACGAATGCGATCGGCAAGAAGACGGCGACAGTGGTGAGGGTCGACGCGGTGATCGCGCCCGCGACCCGCCGCACCGAGGCCACCACTCCCGCGATGGTGAGTGGTCCATCCCCACGTCGTCGGCTGATGTTCTCGATCACCACGATCGAGTCGTCCACCACGCGCCCAATCGCGATGGTCAGAGCTCCGAGCGTCAGAATGTTGAGGGTGTTCTCGCTCCACCACAGCCCAATCAGCGTGATGAGCAGCGACAGCGGAATCGAGACCGCGGCGATGAGCGTCGAGCGCCACGACCCGAGGAACGCGAGAATCACGAGCACCGCGAACAGCAGGCCGAGCCCGCCCTCGACTGAAAGGTCGTGAATCGACTGCTCGATGAAGGGCGCCTGGTCAAACAGCGCTACGAACTCGGCCTTGAGGGTCGGGGCGACGCGGTCGAGCTCGGCGTTGACGGCGTGCGAGATGTCGACCACGTTGGCGCCCTGCGTGGGCATGATCTGCAGCGTCAGGGCGGGTTTGCCGTTGACACGCGAGATCGCCTCGGTAGGCACTGCTTCGAGGGTGACGTCGGCGAAGTCAGACACCCGCACGACACCGTCCTTGCCCGACACGGGCAGCGCGCCGACGGCGGCGATTGCCTCGTCGGGGGTGGTTGCGCCGAGCTCGGATCCGACGGTCACGGGCAGCGGCTGGCCGTCCTGGAGGGCCTGACCGGCCGGCAGCGCGGCACCGTGCGCCTCGAGCACGAGCGCAATCTGGGCCGTGTCGACCCCGAGGCGCTTGGCGTCGGCCGGGCGCAGGTCGACCATGATGCGCTCGTCCTCGCGGCCCGCGAGCTCCACGGTTTGCACCCCGGCGATGGCCTGCAGCGCGGGCACCACCGTCTGCTGCAGCGCGTCCCCGAAGGCGGCCTCGTCGCCCGTCGTACCAGCGCTCAGCACCATGGCGGGCACCCCATCGGTGCCGCCCGAGAACACCTCCAGGGTGGACCCGGCGGGCAGCATCGGCTTCACGCCGTCTGCGGCACCCCGAATCGCGCGCATGGTCTCGTCTTCACCCTCGGTGAAGGGCCACTCGACCATGACCGTCGCGTATCCGCTCGCGGTGTTCGACGTCACCGTAGTCACCCCGGGCACGGTGCTCACCGCCTGCTCGACGGGCTCGGTGACGATGCGCGCCATCTCTTCGGGCGCGAGACCCGGTGACTGCACCGACACCATCGCCATGGGGGCCTGCATCGAGGGCATGAGCTCTTGTTTGAGCGCGCCCATGGAAAAGAGGCCGATGACGGCGACGGCAAGGGTCGCGAGCCCGACAATGAGCCGGTTCTTGAGACTGGCGAGGGTGAGGAAGGACATGGGGCCTTTCGGGCAGAATCCTGCGCCTGGTCAGCGCATAGTGGTCTACCTTCTAGCCTGGCGGCCCGCTCGCCCCTGCGCGTCGTCCTCAGGTACCAGTCGTCTCATCCCACGGGATGAGATTCGCCCGCGCGGCTGAGCCACGCAGCTCGGACGCGCAGCTCGGCCCGCACCTGATATCGAAATGACGAGTGCATACGGTAATTGCGCAATTACCGTATGCACTCGTCATTTGCGTATGGACTCAATGAGGTCCCTGATCCGGATCCCGGGCTTGCGGAGCTACGCGCGCGGCACGGCTACTCCCGCGGCGCGACGGAGCTACTCCCGCGGCGCGGCACTGCTACTCCCGCGGCGCGATTGTGACCCAGGTCGGGTGCTTCGCTGTGCGGCCGTCGCCGCTCGAACGGCCCGTCAGCCTGCGCCCGATCCACGGCAGTACGTGCTCGCGTACGTAGCGCGCCTGGTCACGGCGCGACGGCACCGGAATTGGAGCGGCGTCGATCACCCAGTCGGCGGGCGTCGCATAGCCGAGGGCGCCCAGCACGTTGGAGGCCACCCGGTGATGCCCCACGGGGGCCAGGTGCAGTCGGTCGCTGGACCAGTACTCGCGGCCGGCCAGCACCGGGTCGCTCCAGTTGTCGCAGTACTGGGTGCCGAGGCGCGCGGCGAGCTCGCCAGCCGCCGAAGTGAGCTGGTCGCCTTTCGCCCGCACGCCCTCGCCGCGCGGCAGGCCCGCGGTCGGGTTCGCGCCTGCAATCAAGAGGGGCGACGCACCGGTTTCGGCGATCCGGAGCAGCGTGCGCTCAGTCTCCGCAATGATCCAGGGCATGTCGGTCCCCGGGCGTAGCATGTCGTTGCCGCCGCCGTTGAAGCTCACGAGGGTGGGGCCGAGGGCGAGCGCGGCCTCCAACTGCTCGGCAATGATCGGAGCGAGCAAGCGGCCCCGGATCGCGAGGTTCGCGTACTCGATCGGCTCGCCCACCGCGTCGGCGATGCCCTGTGCAACGAGATCGGCCCAGCCGCGCACCGAACCATCGGGCTGCTCATCTCCGACACCCTCGGTGAAGCTGTCGCCAATCGCGACGTAGCGGATCCGGGCCTGCCCCTGTGTAGTGCTCACCGCTCCAGCTTATGTTGCGGGCGGACGCCGGGCACCGTCGCATCGCCTACTATTGCGGGAGACTCTTCGCACCGGCGCGCCCCCGCGCTCCCCGCGCCGCGCCTTCGCGCACACCGCAGTTACGCGAGTCGACGAACTCAAGGATCCACATGAAACTCTTGCGCGCTCTGCCGCTCCTCGCCTGGATCGTGCTCGCGATCATCCTCGGAATGCTCACCGGGCCCATCATGCCCGAGTGGCTGGGTAACGTCTTTCTGACCTATAACTCGATCTTCTCGGGCATTCTGGGCTTCTCGGTGCCGCTCATCATTTTGGGGCTCGTCACGCCCGCGATCGCCGAGCTGGGCAAGGGCGCCGGCAAGTGGCTCGGCCTCACGGCCGGCCTGGCATATGGCTCCACGATTCTCGCGGGCCTGCTCGCGTACTTCGTGAGCCGCTGGCTGTTCACCCCGGCACTCGGGGGCGGCAGCCTGGTGGAGCTTGAGGGGGGATCCGGATCCGGATTCGCACCCTACGTGTCCATCACCGCGAGCGCCACGGGCAGCGCGACCGAGATCGTGCTGCCGCCCGTGATCGACGTCATGAGCGCCCTCGTGCTCGCGTTTGTCGTCGGCATTGGGCTTACCGCGTTCCACAGCCGCGTGATCTTCCGCGGCGCGGTTGAGTTTCGCACCATTATCGAGCTGCTGATTCGCCGCATCATCGTGCCCGCTCTGCCGCTGTTCATCTTCGGCATCTTCCTGGACCTGTCGGCGAGCGGCGACGCGGTCACGGTCGTCACGAAGTTCTTGCTCGTGGTTGTCGTCTCGTTCGCGCTCACTCTCGTCGTGCTGCTCGCGCAGTACACGATCGCGGGCGCCCTGAACGGCCTCAACCCGCTGAAGGCGCTGTGGAACATGCGCGACGCCTACTTCACGGCGCTCGGCACTTCGTCATCGGCCGCCACGATTCCCGTGACGCTCGCGTCAACGAAGAAGAACGGTGTCTCGGACTCTGTGGCCGGGTTTGTGGTGCCGCTGTGCGCCACGATCCACCTGTCGGGTTCGATGGTCAAGATCACGTGCTTCTCGATCGCGGTGCTGCTGCTGACCGGCGGCGACGTGTCGTTCGGGGCATACATGCCATTCATCCTGATGCTCGGCGTGATGATGATCGCGGCGCCCGGCGTGCCCGGCGGCGCGATCGCCGCGGCCGCGGGTCTGCTCGCGCAGATGCTCGGCTTCGGCGAGATGGAGATCGGCCTGATGTTCGCGGCCTACATCGCGCTCGACAGCTTCGGCACCGCCACGAACGTGACGGGCGACGGCGCGCTCGCGCTGATCGTGAACAAGCTGACGCGTGGCCGGCTCGGCGCGCAGCCGCAGGACGAGATCGACGAGGACGTCGAGGTGCTGCCCGGCGAGGCCGCTGAGAAGCACTCACTGTCGTAGGGAATTTGGCGCGTGAGGGGCTGAGGTGCCTCAGGTGCCTCAGATGCTGACGCGTTGCGGCGGTCCGGATCAGGTTGATTCGGGCCGCCGCTTTGTGTTGTGTGGGGCGTGACGGTGACGTGGTGAGGGTGTGGCGCTGGTATCGCGCTGGTGCCGCGATCACGTCGTCCACAGGTGCCGGTTGCGCCGAGTGCGGCGCGACTTGTCCACAGATTGCGCTGTGTCGCCCACCCTCGCCGCGCAGCGGGTTACGGTCGTCGCATGGTGATGAGACGAGGGTGCCAAAGCCGTGAGGGGCGGCGCCGATGAAGCTTCGCCTGTCCCTGCAGCACCCCGACGGTGACAGCCACGACGTCACGCTCGCGTGTGACGTGACAGCGACCGTCGCCGAGCTCGCGCGCACCCTGATAAGCGCCGGATACGGGGCCGACCCGTTGCTGCCGCGCCTCGCCGCCGAACGGCTGCAGCCCGTGACGGTGCTGGCGCGCAGGGCGACCGAGGGTGCCGCCGCGGGTGCCGGGACGGGCGCTGCCGGGGGTGCTCCGGTGCTGCTGGATCCCGGTGCTGCGATCGCAACGTCGGGGCTGCAGCACGGCTGGATCATTGAGCCGGTCGCGGAGTTTGTTCACGCGGCCTCGCGAGTGCGGGAGCCCGCGGGGTACCTCGAGGTGCTGAGCGGGCGCCAAACCGGTGCGCTCTACAGCCTGTTGCCCGGCCGCAACCTCGTGGGGCGCGATCCCACGGCACGCGCTTACCTCGGTGACCCGGAGGTATCGCGGCGGCACGCCCTGCTTGAGATTGCGGCGTCGGGGGAGGCCGTGCTGCGTGACCTGGGGTCGGTCAACGGCACCCGGGTGGTGTCAGCGGCTTCTGCGAATACGACCCTGTGTGGCCCGGCCGAGATCGAACTGGGTGGTGTCGCGCTGCGGTTTACCCCGGGGCCGCCGGGAGCAGCGGGTTCGGCGGGTGCGGTGGGTCCGCCGGGGGCCATGGGTTCGGCGGCGGGGAGGCCGGAGCCGTGCGCGCTCACGGACCGTGTCGTGCACACCCGCTCACCGCGGGTGGTTCCGGAATTTCCCGCATCGACCCGCGAGCTCCCGGCACCCCCGACCCCCGTGCCACCCGGGCGCATTCCCATGCTGGCGATGCTCGCGCCCATGATCATGGGCGGCGTGATGTTTGCGGTGACGCGCTCACCGATGAGCCTCATGATGATGGCGTTTTCGCCCGTGATGATGATCGGGTCGTGGATCGACGCCAAGTTCGGGTCGCGGCGCAAGCATCGCGGCGAGGGGGCCGCGTTTCGTGCGGCGCTCACCGCAGAGCGGGGTGAGCTTGAGGCCCTGCGGGCCAGGGAAATCAAGATGTGCGGCGAGGAGTCACCCACGCTTGAGCAGGTGGCGCGGGCCGTCGAGGAACACTCGGGGCTGCTGTGGGCGAGGCGCCCCGAGCACCCCCGGTTTCTCGAGGTGCGGTTTGGGGAGGGCAGCCTACCGAGTCGCACGATCCTCACGCCCCCGGCGCGTGGTGACGGCGACGCCGAACACTGGGAGGCCGTGCGCCGGCTCGAGTCGGACTTTGCGACGGTGCATCCGGTTCCCGTGCTCGAGCGGCTTGACCGGTGCGGGGCGGTCGGAGTGGCGGGTGATCCGCAGTTCGCGGCGGGGCTGGCTCGGTCGCTCGTGCTGCAGCTCGCGGGGCTTCATTCGCCCGAAGAGCTGGTCGTGGCGTGCTTCGCCGATGCGCAGCGGGCGGCTGAATGGGAATGGCTCAAGTGGCTGCCGCACGTCGACACCGTGAACAGCCCGATATCGGCCTGGCAGCTCGCCGACGATGAGGCCTCGACGACCCGACTGCTGATTGCGTTGGAGGGACTGATCGCGGCCCGATCCAAGTCGTCACCCGCGGGCCACGCACGCTTCGTGCCCGCGGTCGTAGTGCTCGTGCTCACCAGCGCCCATGCGGTGCCAGCGCGGCTGATTGGGCTGGCCGAGGACGGGCCGCCGGTGGGGGTGCACGTCATTTGGGTGGCGCGCTCCCAGGCCGAGCTGCCCGCCGCCTGCCGCACGTTTGTGGCGCTCGGCACGGGCATGGGCGCGGGCACGGGGACCGGGGAGCGGGCCGGGGGCCCTGCCACAGGTGCAGACGACAGCGTCGGCCAGGGAGCCAGCGAGGTGGGGTTCGTGCGCGAGGGCGCGCGCGTGCCGCTCAGCCGCGTGGAACACGTTGACACCCCGGTAGCGGTGCGGCTGGCCAGGCGCCTCGCGCCGGTCGCCGATGCGGCCGCCCGCGCCCTGGACGAGAGCGACCTGCCCAGGGCCGTGGCCTTGCGAGAGGTGCACGCGGTCGACCTGACTGCGGGAGCCACCCCGATCCTGCAGGCCTGGGGCGACACCCTGACCGCGCACTGGGTGCGCGGAGCGGAGCGCGAGCCCGTCGCGCTCGCCGCCGCCGTGGGACAGGGGGCCGACGGCCCGGCCACGATCGACCTGCGGTTGCACGGGCCCCACGCGCTCGTTGGCGGCACGACCGGGGCGGGCAAGTCAGAATTCTTGCAGAGCTGGATCATGAGCCTTGCGGCGAACGTGAGTCCGGATCGCCTCACGTTTTTGCTCGTCGACTATAAGGGTGGGGCCGCGTTCGCCGAGTGTGTTGACCTGCCGCACACCGTGGGGCTCGTCACCGATCTCAGCCCGCACCTCGTGCGCCGTGCCCTCACCTCCCTGCGGGCCGAGCTGCGCTATCGCGAGGAGCTGCTCGCCGAACACGGGGCGAAGGACCTCACCACGATGGAGCGCCGCAGCGACCCGGCCACACCGCCCACACTCGTGATCGTGGTCGACGAGTTCGCGGCGCTCGCGAGCGACGTGCCCGAGTTCGTGGACGGGGTCGTGGACGTGGCGCAACGCGGACGCTCGCTCGGGTTACACCTGATCCTCGCCACCCAGCGGCCGGCGGGGGTCATCAAGGACAACCTGCGCGCCAACACCAACCTGCGGGTGGCACTACGCATGGCCGATGAGGCCGACAGCAGCGACGTGATCGGGGTGAAGGACGCCGCCTACTTCGACGCCGAGACCCCGGGCCGCGGAGCCATCAAAGTGGGGCCCGGCCGAATCACCCACTTTCAAACCGGCTACCTCGGAGGTCGCGAACAGGAGGGCGGTGCAGACACGACGCTGGAGCTGCGCTCACTGGGCTTCAGCGAGGGCCCGCTGTGGCACGTGGCACCCGACAGCACGGATTCCGAGGCAGCCGCGCCTAAACCAGGGGCGGCCCCGACGGCGAGACCGCGGCGCCCAGAGAAGCGGCCCCGCGACATCGAGCGGCTGCGTGACGGCATCGTTGCGGCCGCCCTCTCCGCTGGCCTTCGCGCCCCGCGGCGACCCTGGCTCGACGCGCTTCCCGACCGGCTCGCCCTCGAAACGCTCCCCGGCCCGCTCCCCGGCGCGCGGTCTCGCGACCGGGCGATGGGTGGAGGCGTCGAACACGGAGACGCCGTTGCAGTGGGAGTACGGGACGTGCCCGAAGAGCAGGCACAACGCCCCGAACTCTTCGACCTCGAACACGTCGGCAATGTCGCAATTATTGGCTCAAGCGGCACGGGTAAGACGAGCGCGCTGATCGCGCTGGCATCCGCGCTCTCGCGAGGCGCCGTCGACCGGCCGATCGAACTGTATGGCATCGATGCGGGTGGGGGTGCGCTCGACGCGATCCGGAGCTTCCCGACAGTGGGGGCCGTCGCGTCGCTCGCAGATACCGAGCTGGTGGGGCGGGTGCTGGAGCGCGTGCTCGCCGCGCTCGCGGCCCGATCCGCCCGGTTCGCCGCCGCGAGATGCAGCGGCCTGGCTGCGTATCGAGCGACGCCGCAGGGCCAGCGTGAACCCCGGATCGTGCTGCTCATTGACGGGTTCGCGGCACTGCGGCAGACCGCCGAGGCGATCGGAGGCCCCATTGCCCTGTTGCAGCAACTCACCGAGATTGCGACTACGGGGCGGGCCGCTGGCGTACACGTTGTGGTCACCGCCGATCGCCCCGGAGCGCTCCCGGTGGCGCTCGCCGCGAGCGTGCAAGCGCAGTATGTGTTGCGCCTCGCGAGCCCGCATGACTACGCGTACTTTGGGGTTCCGCCCGACGTGCTCGAGGACGCGCCTGCGGGGCGAGCGGTGCTGGCCGGGGTTGCCAAGCGTTCGGGCAGCGGGGCCGCCGTGGCGCCGAGCGAGCTGCAGTTCGCACTCGCGGGCGGTGAGCCCGAGCTCCATGCGCAGACACGTGCGGTCGAGGCACTGGGTGCGCGATTGCGTGCGGCCGGGGTGGCTGAGTTGCCGAAGGTGCGCAATGCTCCGGATCGAATTGAACTCAGTGCGTTGCCTGTTGAGGTGCGCGGCCGCCCCGTGTTCGGGATTGGCACCGCGATGGCGATAGTCGACGGCGCGTGCGATGAGTCTGACGCTGGTGACGCGAGCGTTCCCGCCCGGGAGGTCGGGTTTGCGGCCGTGGGGTTGCCGGTGGCGGGCCTTGCTGTGATCGCCGGGCCCTCGGGAGCTGGGCTTTCCACGGCGGCCGCAACATGCGCGGCGGCGTACGTGCGCTGGGCGCGAGGCAGAAACGAGCCAGCGCGGCGCATTCTGCTCACGTTTGCCCGAGCTGGGCTGCAACAGGCGCAGAGCGAGTCAGCGCAATCCGCCCCCGTTGGTGGATGGGACCGCATCGCGTGTGGTGAGGACGAAGTGGCTGCGCTCGCGCGCGAACTGACCCTCGAGCTCGGCGGCAAGCCGCCCCGGGTCATGGTTCCAGTCGGTCTGCTCGCGGGAGTGCCGGCCGCGGGCGCGGTCGATACCGGCAAACTCGATGCCGGCAAGCCCGATGCCGGCAAAGTCGTAGAAGAAACCGTCGCGGATCAGGGCAGCTTGCATGGCTCAGAGCGCCTGGTTGTGGTCGTTGAACGGCCCGCCGAGGCAGAGGGCACGGTCGCCCTTGCCGAGCTTGTGGCGCTGGCGAAAGCCGCGCGGCGGGCGAACGCGCTGGTGATTTTCGAATTTGAGCAGGGCGCCGGGGCCTCGGTGTGGGAACTGCTCTCCGCGCTCAAACAGCCCACCTGGGGGTTGTCGCTGCAGCCCGATGAGGGCGAGAGCCAGAGTCCATTCCGTGAGAATCTGGGGCGGGTGAAGCGCGCAAATTTTGTTCCGGGGCGTGGGTTCGTGATCGAGAGTGGGCGCGTGACTCCCGTTCAGGTTGCGCTGATTTGACCGGCCGAGTCCGTCGTCTGCAGATTCAGGTTGCGCGTGTCGCGATTCTCACCTAAACTTGACCCTTGGCTGTGCGCCGTCCCAGTGCGCAGACCGCAGGAGTGATTCTTGACCGAGGCTTTCTCGGCCCGGGCGCTCTGGCAGACAAGAAATCTTGGGTGAGGCCGTCCGGTCTCACGGTATGAGAGGAAACATCATGGCAGCAGTGTGCCAGGTGACAGGAGCCGTTCCCGGCTTTGGTCACAACATTTCGCACTCGCACCGTCGCACCAAGCGTCGGTTCGATCCGAACATCCAGAAGAAGACTTACTTCGTGCCTTCGCTTGGCCGCAAGGTGACGCTCACCTTGTCGGTTAAGGGTATCAAGCGCATCGACGCTCGTGGCATCGAGTCTGTTGTTGCTGACCTTCAGAAGCGTGGGGTGAAGATCTAACATGGCTAAGGATAAGGACGTACGTCCGATCATCAAGCTCAAGTCGACGGCCGGTACCGGGTTCACTTACGTGACTCGCAAGAACCGTCGCAACACCCCCGACCGCCTCGTGCTCAAGAAGTACGATCCCGTGGTCCGCAAGCACGTCGATTTCCGAGAGGAGCGCTAAACATGGCTAAGAAGAGCATGATTGCGAAGAACAAGCAGCGTCAGGCCATCGTGGAGCGTTACGCCGCGAAGCGCCTTGAGCTGAAGAAGGCACTCATCGACCCCAACGGGACCGATGAGAGCCGCGAAGCCGCACGCGTGGGCCTGCAGAAGCTGCCCCGCAACGCATCGCCCGTTCGCGTGCGTAGCCGCGACGTCATCGATGGCCGCCCCCGTGGCGTCCTGTCGAAGTTCGGCGTCTCGCGTGTTCGCTTCCGCGACATGGCACACCGTGGCGAGCTGCCCGGTATCACCAAGTCGAGCTGGTAAGCACTAGCTTTCGAAAGTGGGCGTGGATCCTTTGGGATCCACGCCCACTTTTTTGCTATCCAAAAGCTCTCGGGATGTTCTCGCGTGGCGTATTTTGGGCGTTTGGGGCGAAATTCCCTCCAGAATCCGCATCATTCCGCCAAATTGGGGTAGATTCGTAGCGATCAACCGATCGTGCCCGCCGACCTGGTGGGATACCTGAACCAGATCAGGGGCCGGCGCCATGTGCGTCATCGCCCTGGAAGGACACAACATGGCACTCAACAAGACCGAGCTCGTTGCCAAGATCGCCGCAGAGACCGGCCAGAGCCAGGCCGCGGTTTCCAGCGTGATCGACGGTTTCTTCACCGCCGTTTCCGAGACCGTCGCTGCAGGCGAGAAGGTTTCGATCCCCGGCTGGCTTTCGTTCGAGACCGCAACCACCGCTGCTCGTACGGGCCGCAACCCCCGCACCGGCGAGTCGATCGAGATCGCTGCCGGCAAGCGCGTCAAGGTTTCGGTTGGTTCGAAGCTCAAGGCTGCCGTGAAGTAACTTCACGTTCGGTTACAAAGCCCCCGGGTCCGTATGGACCCGGGGGCTTTGTGCTGTGCGGAGTGAGTGAGTGGCGTCCACAGTGGCGGCACCGGCCTGGGTGGGGCTGCGTGTCCCGGGGCGCGGCTGGGTGTGAGGCGCGTTTCGCCTCAGGCGCAGCGCGTAGGCTTGACCCGTGCCACGTTATCTGCGCGTCTTTGCCCCTGCCATTTTGATCGCCTCGACCCTTGCGTTTCTGCTGATCGGGCTCGCGATTGGAGACGTAGCGGCGCCGCGCGCGCTGGCCGACCCGGGTGCGGTTGTGCGATACGGCATGCCGATCGCCCGCACACTGGTCAACATCTCGATGGCGGTGCTCATCGGCTCCGTGACGATGGCCGTTTGGGCGCTGGCGACCGAACGCCCCGAATATCGGGTCGCGATGGACCTGGCTGCGGCCGCAGCCGCAGTGCTGACCGTCGCCGTCGCCGCCACTCTGGTGTTCACCTATGTGAATGTGTCGGGGCTGGCGTTCTCGGGTGACGCAACCTTTGGCGCCGGGCTCGCACAGTTCATCACCGAGATTGAGCTCGGCCAGCTCTGGATCTTTGAACTTCTGCTCGCCGCCGCCACCACGGTGATGGCGTTCGCGATTCGCGGGCGCAAGCTCACCCTCCTCGTGCTGGCCGCCGCGCTGCTCACCACGCTGCCCATCGCGCAGCAGGGGCACGCGGCTGGCGCCTCGGGGCACTCGCAGGCGGTGAACTCGCTGCTCGTGCACCTGGTGGGAGCCGCGGTGTGGCTGGGTGGACTCGTCACGCTCGCCTTTGTGGCGCGCACGGTCGACCGGTCACGGCTTGCCGCCATCACGGCGCGATACTCGACGCTCGCGCTGTTTGCGTTCATCGCGGTCGCGGCGTCGGGTGTGGTGAGTGCGTGGTTGCGAATCGGCTCGTGGGACGCGCTCGTAAACACCGGATACGGCCAGCTCGTGCTGTGGAAGACCGGCTCGCTCGTGGCCCTCGGCATCTTTGGTGCTTGGCAGCGCACCCGGCTGATTCCGCGCATCGGGGCCGCAGCCAAAGGGAGCCGCGTGTTCGTCTGGTTCGTGCTCGCCGAGCTCGCCGTTATGGGCGTCGCGAGCGGCATGGCGGGGGCTCTCGGCCGCACCGCGACCCCGGTCGCGCTCGAGCCGGCCCGTGAGGGTGGCGAAGGCATCAGCCCGGCCGAGTGGCTCACGGGCGACCCGCTGCCGCCCGAGGCGGTGCCCTCCGCGTTCCTCACCGAATGGAAGTTTGACCTCGCGTGGGCGCTCGTCTGCTTCTTCGGTGTCGCCATCTACATCGCCGGCGTGATTCGCCTGGCGCGCCGCGGCGACAAGTGGCCTATTGGTCGCACGATCGCGTGGTTCACCGGCTTCCTGCTGCTGTTCTACACGACGAACGGTGCGCTCAACGCCTACGAACGCTACGTCTTCAGCATTCACATGCTGGGGCACATGGCGCTCGCGATGCTGATTCCGCTCGTGCTGGTGCTCGGCGCTCCCGTGACGCTCGCGCTGCGGGCCACGCACAAGCGCGACGACGGCTCGTGGGGCGGCCGCGAATGGATCATGTGGGCGGTGCACTCGCCGTACTCGAAGTTCATCACGCACCCCGTGGTCGCGGCCGTCATCTTCGTCGGTTCGCTCTGGGTGTTCTACTTCACTCCCATGTCACAGTGGGCGATGGAGGAGCACCTCGGTCACCAGTGGATGATCATTCACTTCTTGATCTCGGGCTACCTGTTTGCGCTGTCGATGGTCGGGATCGATCCCGTGCCTTACCGGTTCCCGTACGCCCTGCGCATCGTGACCCTGTTCGCAACGATGGCCTCACACGCGTTCTTCGGCGTCACGATCATGACCGAGAAGGGGCTGATGCTCGCCGATTGGTTCGGCGCGATGGGTCGTACCTGGGGGCTGCCGCCGCTCGAGGATCAGGGAATGGGCGGTGGAATCGCCTGGGGTATCGGCGAGCTGCCGACGCTCGCGCTCGCGCTCGTTGTGGCGGTGCAGTGGGCGCGCAGCGACGACAAGGAGCAGAAGCGTAAGGATCGGTACGCCGACCGCTCGGGTGAGGCCGAGCTGAACGAGTACAACGAGATGCTTGCGAAGCAGGCCGCCCGCGACGAGAAGATCACGCGCTAGGGTTCGCTCGATTGCGGGCCTCGTGCGATCTGTCGCCCGCAAGGGGGCACGTGGGTGAGTGCGAGGAATGGCTTGCGCGCACGCTTCGGGTGCGCGCGATGATTGATCCGGATCTCAGATGTCAGTTCCCGGATCCCCGGTCTCCGGGGGCCCAGATCCTGGCCCCGGGCCAGGCATTCCGCAGGCTCACTTCTTGCGGGCGCTTCTTGGCTCGCGGCGGAGCGACGTGCGGCAGATCGGCGTGACGAGCGCCTATCTTTGGCACCGCGGCCTAGGGAATGGCCGCACCCAGCGAGGTGAAAACCGTAGACGTTCGTGCCAAACCTAGGCGCTCGTCACCAGATTGAGAAGGTGCTCCCGGGACTAGACGGGCACCTATCCAGCTGCCTCGGGGCGCAGACGTGCACGCCCGCAGGGCATGCGGTGCCTCGCGCGTTACGCGCCGGGGGCGCCCGCTTCAGTGCGCGTCACGTCGGCGCGGTGAAAGTTCAGGTGTGACCGCGAAGCGGTCGGCCCGCGCTGGCCGAGGTAGCGCGAGAAGGTCGCGCCCGAGCCGTACGGCCGGTCCGAGGGCGACGACAGCTGGAAGAAGCACAGCTGGCCGATCTTCATGCCGGGCCACAGGCGAATGGGCAGCGTGGCTACGTTCGACAGTTCGAGGGTGACGTGCCCCGAGAAGCCGGGGTCGATGAACCCGGCGGTCGAGTGGGTCAGGAGGCCGAGGCGGCCGAGCGAGCTCTTGCCCTCGAGGCGCGCGGCAACATCGTCGGGCAGGGTGACCTGCTCGTAGGTCGAGCCGAGAACGAACTCGCCGGGGTGCAGAATGAAGCCCTCTTCGGGGTCGACCTCGATGAGGCGGGTCAGCTCGGGCTGATCCTGCGAAGGGTCGATGACGGCATACTTGTGGTTGTCGAACAGCCGAAAGTAGCGGTCGAGGCGCACGTCAACGCTCGACGGCTGCACCATCTCGGGCTCGCTCGGGGAAAGCCCGATGCGACCGGAAGCGAGTTCGGCCTGGATGTCACGATCAGAAAGCAGCACGAACCCCAGTCTAATGCGCACCGCGCCGCCTAGCACGGGGCGCGCCTCAGGTTGAGGCCGTGGGTGCTAGCGCGTGCCCGGATCGAGTGGTTCCGTGATGGCAAACAGCAACTCGGCGAGGCGCTCGCCGAGTTCGTCAAGGTCGGCGCGCGAGCCGGGGCCAGCAAGCGCGGCAGCGCGCAGCGCCCGCTCGTAGACCCCACTCAACACTGGGATTGCGCGGTGCGTCGGCAGCGAGAACTTGCGGCCAGCTGCGGTGAGTACGCGCTCAACGACGCCGGAGATGCTCGCGTAGAAGCCGTACATAAATACCTCGTGACCGGGGGCCAGTTCGGGGTCGCGCATGGCGAGCAGCAGGAACTCGGCCTCGAGCACAAACCAGGCGGTCGCGTCGTCTGACGGGCCAAAGAACCGCGCGATGTACGAGGCCGCCTCGGTGGCATTCAGGCTGCCATCGTGCGAGGCGATGAGGGGTTCAAGTTCGAGAGCCTTCGATGCGACATCGTCGGCGCGGCGCCGAAACTCGCGCTCGAGTAGTGCCAGAAACAGCTGTTCCTTGCTTGAGAAGTTTGAGTAAAAGGCGCCCCGGCTGAAGCCCGCACGGGCGCAAATTGCCTCGACTGAAGCCCCCTGCAGCCCGAGTTCCGTGAACACCTCGGTCGCAGCATCGAGCAAGCGCAGCTGCGTCTCGCGCCTGCGCGCGCTGGGCGGCGCGGCGGGCTCTTCGCCAGCGTCGAACTGCGTCTCCATGCGTTCCATCCCTCTATTCTTGCGCGGTGTGACTGGGCTGCGGCGGTATGCGCACGATCCGGATCGAAGCGGACGTGCCCCTCACTGCCCGCCGCATCCGAGCGGCGCCCGCCTTCGCGAGCATCTGAGTGCGCGCTATGCGGGGGACACTCAGCAACCCGCGGGGCCTTGCGGATACACTACTGTATCGAACACGATACATCACTGTATCGAAAGCCCCTTGCCTTGTGGTGAGCGGTGCCCGCATCGAACCGCAACCCGGAAGGTACGCATGTCGACCGTCCTTTATGCTCTTGGCCGGTGGGCCACAAGAGCAAAGTTTCTTGTGCTCGCACTCTGGATCGCAGTGCTCATGCTCTTGGGCGCTGGCGCCGTGTTTTTGGGGCAGGGCGCCAATGCGCCGATCTCAATTCCGGGCACCGAGTCGCAGGACGCCATCACTTCGCTCAGCCACACTTTCCCCGAGGTGAGCGGCACGAGCGCGACGGTGATCGTGGCGGCGGCGCCGGGTGAGAAGGTCACCGATGAGCCGTACCGGGACAGCATTATTCGGGCGACCCATGAGCTTGAGGGCATCACGGACGCCGTCGCCGTGCAGTCACCGTTCGCGGGAACCCAAGTCGACGCGACGGGCAAGGAAGCCGACCCCGGCACCGGGGGGCTCGCGGCCGACGAGAGCGCGGCGCTCATCACCGTGCAGCTCGATGCCGAAACGGGAAGCGTCGCCGAGTCCACCGAGGCGGGCATCAAGCAGGTCACGGACGACATTCGAGCTGAACTACCTCAGGGCGGCGAGACCTCCTGGGGTGGCGATGCCTTCTCGGTCGCGGTGCCGGGCATCAGTCCCACCGAGGCTATCGGCGTGATCATCGCCTTCGTCGTGCTGCTGCTGACGCTCGGCTCGCTACTGGCCGCGGGCATGCCGCTCATTATTGCGATGATCGGTGTGGGCGTCTCGATCGCGGGCATCTTCTTCGTCACCGCGTTCGCCGAGCTAACGTCGACGACCCCCATGCTGGCGTTGATGCTGGGACTTGCGGTGGGCATCGACTACACGCTCTTCATCGTGAGCCGGCATCAAGAACAACTGCGCGCGGGCATGCCCATCAACGAATCGATTGCGCGCGCGACCGCGACGAGCGGTTCGGCCGTCGTGTTCGCCGGCCTCACCGTCATCATCGCGCTCGTGGGCCTCTCGGTCGCGGGTATCCCGTTCCTGACGGCGCTCGGCGTGGCCGCCGCGGCCGCCGTCGCGATCTCGGTGCTGATCGCGATCACGCTGACGCCCGCGATTCTCGCGATGGCTGGGATCCGGATCCTGCCGCGCAAGCACCGCCGCGCGCTCGCTGGGGCTAGCGCCGACGCCGACGCCGACGCCCCGACTGCCGCCGTGGCCCCCGCCCCGACCCGTGCCGACCGCTTCTTTGCCGGTTGGGTGCGCGGAGTGACCCGCAAGCCGCTCATCACCATCGTTGCCGTGCTCGCCGTGCTCGGCGTCGCGACGATCCCCGCCCTCGACCTGCGCCTTGCGCTGCCCAACGCGACCTCGCTCGAGGCCGACAACCCGGCGCGCGTGACCTATGAACTCACGGGCGAGCACTTCGGCGAGGGCTACAACGGCCCGCTGCTGCTCACTGGATCCATCATTGGCAGCACCGACCCGCTCGGGCTCATGGAAGACATCGCCAATGAGGTGCGCAAGGTGCCCGGCGTCGCCGACGTGCCCATGTCGACCCCCAACCAGGGCGCCGACACCGGCATCGTGCAGATCGTGCCCGAGGCCGGCCCGCATGCCGAAAGCACGACCGAGCTCGTGCACGCGCTGCGCGACAAGCACGATGAGTGGCAAGACAAGTTCGGCGTGAGCTTCGCGGTGACGGGCTTCACCGCCGTCGGCATCGACGTGTCGACGCTGCTGCTTGAAGCACTGGTGCCGTTTGGCATTCTCGTGGTTGGCCTGTCGTTGATTCTGCTCGCGATGGTGTTCCGCTCGGTGTGGGTGCCGATCAAGGCGACCCTCGGGTTCTTGCTCTCGGTAGGCACCGCGTTTGGCGCGGTCGTGGCAGTGTTCCAGTGGGGCTGGCTGGGCGACGCGCTCAACGTGCACTCGGCGGGGCCGGTGCTGAGCTTCATGCCGATCATCTTGATGGGTGTTCTGTTTGGCCTCGCGATGGACTACGAAGTGTTCCTGGTGGCCCGCATCCGCGAGGAGTACGTGCACGGTGCGAACGCACAAGACGCGATCAAACGCGGCTTCGTGGGCAGTGCGAAGGTCGTCACGGCCGCTGCCCTCATCATGTTTGCCGTGTTCGCGGCGTTCGTGCCCGAGGGGGACCCGTCGATCAAGGTGATCGCACTGGGGCTTGCGGTCGGTGTATTCGTCGACGCGTTCATCGTGCGCATGACCCTCGTGCCGGCGGTGCTCGCGCTGCTCGGCGACCGTGCCTGGTGGATGCCGCGCTGGCTGTCGAAGATCCTGCCCTCGTTCGACGTCGAGGGTGAGGGCCTGACCCGCGAGATCGCGCACGAAAACTGGCCCGAGGACGCACCCAACTCCGCAATCGCGGCCGATCGGCTGCTCTTTGCGCACGGCGTCTCGGTGCCGCGGCTCCGGATCGCGCCGGGCGACACCCTGGTGCTCGATCCGCGAGCACCGGCGGCTCTACCCCTCGCACAGGCCCTGGTGGGGCGCGGCAAGTTTGTGGCCGGCACGCTGAAGGTTGCGGGCCTGCTGCTGCCCGAGCGCGGTGGAAGTCTGCGCGCCCGCGCAGCGTGGGCCGAGGCGGCCCAGCTCCGCGATGCGCTCAGCGACGGCCCGCGAGTACTCGTGCTCGATCTGCGCAAGGCGGCCACGCAGCCGCTCGATTACGCCGAAGTAGAGGGAGCTCGTTCCGCGCTGGCGGCGCTTGCTGCGCTGACCCGCCACGGCGACACCGGCCCCACCACGCTCGTGGTGCTCGGCAGCCGGGAGCACGCTGAACAGTTGCTGCCGCACGACGCTCGGTTCGTTGAGCTGGATGATCCGGGGCAGCGTGATCTAGCCCAGCGTGATCCGGAGCTGGTTGGCGCCGCAGCGTCGCAGTCAGAGTATGCGCGGGAGGTTCCGCGCATGACGACCCCAGTAACGGAACAATCCCCGCATATTTTCCAGACCCCCGAGGAGGGCACCCGATGAGCGCATCGCTTTCACGCCTGAAGGGCACGAAGCCCGTGCGCTGGAGCACGATTCTCGGGATTCTGCTCGTGCCGCTGACCGTGGCCGGGGTGCTGCTGTGGGGGCTGTGGAACCCGACCGAGCGGCTCGGCACCATCACCGCGGCCGTTGTGAACCTCGACGAGCCGGTCGAACTTGACGGACAGCTGGTGCCGCTGGGCCGCGTGCTCTCCGCCGAGTTGATTACGAACGGCACCGAGTCGACCGATGAGGGGGAAACCACTCAGAACTTCACGTGGGTGCTGACCGACGAGAGCGACGCGCAAGCGGGCCTCGACGACGGCACCTATGCGACCGTCATCACCATCCCGAAGAACTTCTCGGCCGCGGCGACCTCGCTCTCGGGCGACCCCGACGAGGCCGAGCAGGCCCACATCGAGATCGCCGAGAGTGATCGCGGCCGCCTCATCGACACCGCGCTTTCGGGCATCGTCACTCAGACCGCGACGAGTGTGCTGAACCAGCAGCTTGGCGAGCAGTTTGTGGGCAGTGTGTTTGTTGGCATGACCGAGCTGCAGTCCGGCATCAGCGATGCCGCCGATGGTGCGGATGCGCTGGCTGGCGGCGGCACAAAGCTCGCCGAGGGCGCGACGCAGCTGGCCGACGGAACGATCCTGCTCGCCGACGGCACGCGGCAGCTCGCGGATGGCGCGGGTGAACTGTCTGCGGGCGCCGGATCCCTCGCGGGCGGCGCCTCGGACCTCGCGAATGGAGCCGGCGCGTTGTCAGCCGGTGCTTCGGGCGTCGCGACTGGCACGAAGGGCATCGCCGATGGAGCGAGCTCACTGTCAGACGGGATTTCGGGCTTCGCGCAGGGGCTGCGCGAGTTCGCCCAGGGGAACGGGACACCCGGGAACCCGGGTCTCTCGGGCTTCGCCACGGGCATGGACCAGCTTGCGGGCGGTGCCCGGGTACTCGCGACCGGTGACGGGACCGACGCGAACACAGGGCTCGCCGGACTGTCGGACGGTGTCGCGCAGTACACCGACGGCATCAACAGCATGCTCGACCAGGTGACGGCCGGAAGTGACGTCGTGATTCAGCAGCTCAACGCCACGCGTGCGGCGATCGAGGACGGCACAATACCGATGCCCGACCAGGAGGCGAAGGACAAGGCGATCGCGGCAATTGACCAGGCGCTTGCGGGGCTGAACGGTGCGATCCCCGAGATCGATAACCTGAAGAATGCGGGCACCGCGCTGAAGGCTGGCGCGGCGCAAGCCGCGGCCGGTGGAGAACAACTGGCGCAGGGCGTCGCAGCCTCGGCTGCTGGCGCACACGACCTGTCCAATGGCGCTAACGTGCTCGTCGACGGCGCGGACAAGCTCGCGGGTGGCGCGGCGGGTCTCGCAAGCGGCAGCAGCCAGCTGGCGACTGGCGCTGAGCAGTTGTCGGGCGGTGTCTCCGGCGTGGCCGCAGGCGCTGGCGCGCTGTCGACCGGTGCTGCGGGGCTTGCCGAGGGCACTGCAGGGCTCGCGACGGGTACGTCCGAGCTCGCCGCTGGTGTGCCTGAACTCGCCGACGGCGCGACGCAGCTCGCTGACGGCGCCGATAAGTCAGCCAAGGGCGCCAAGACCCTGGCCGAGGGTCTCGGGGAAGCCGCGAGTGGAATCCCCAACTACACCGAGGGCCAGCGCGACAAGATCTCGAAGACCGCGATCACGCCGGTGAAGGCCGAGGGCGCAAGCGATGAGCTGTTCAACTCGTCGGGTGTGCCGCTGTTCGCGGGCATTGCCCTGTGGGCGGGCGCACTCGCCATGTTTATGCTGCTTGCGCCGCTGTGGCGGCGCACCCGGGACGCGGCCCGAGGGGTCGGCTGGATCACGCTGCGCAGTGCGCTGCCAGCCGCCGCGATCGGCGCGGCCCAGGGCGCGATCGCCGGCATCGCGCTGCCAATTGCCCTCGGGTACGGCGTCACGCAGGGCCTCGCTTTCTTCGGCCTCGCGGTGCTCGCGGGTGTCGCCTTCTCGTTGCTAGTGCAGGGCCTCGCGGCGCTGCTGGGCGGGGTCGGCCGGTTCATCGCATTCACGCTGCTCGTGGTGGCGTTTGCGGTGGGGATTGTGTCGACTGTTCCCGGGCCGCTGGCCGCAGTCGGGGATGCGAGCCCCATTGGAGCCGCGCTCGCTGGCTTCCAGTCGGTTGCGACCGACGCGGCGGGCGCCGGAATGGCTGCGATCGTGTTGACGCTGTGGGCGGCGGGAGGCCTCGTGCTCACCGCGCTCGCGGTGGCACGCGCCCGCAAGGGGTAACGGCGCTCCCAGCGGGCAAGGGCAAGGGTGCGGGCGAGGGACGAAGAGCGAGGAGCGCTTGGGCGGCCGGGTGAGTAGGCTCAAGACATGATGCGCGCGATCGTTGCCCAGCACACCGGCGGCCCTGAGGTCCTCAGCCTCGCCTCGGTGCCGGCCCCCATTCCCGGCCCCGGCGAGCTGCTCGTCGAGACCATTGCTGCTGGGGTGAACTTTATCGACACCTACAAGCGCTCGGGGCTCTACCCCGTGCCATTCCCCTTCACCCCGGGTGCCGAGGCCTGCGGCCGCGTCATCGCGGTCGGGCCCCCGGTGGCTGCGGCGCCTGCGATGGGCGATCCGGATCAGCCTGCCGCCGAGCCCATCAGAGCGGGTGACCTGGTCACGACCGCCGAGGGCGTGGGCACGTACGCTGAACAGTTCGTCGTCAAGGCGGCCCGCGCGGTGCGGGTGCCTGAGGGAGTGAGCCCGGAGGTCGCGGCCGCATTGCCCCTGCAGGGTCTCACGGCGCACTACCTGGCGAACTCGATCGTGCGGCTCGGCCCCGGTGACACCGCGCTCGTGCACGCGGGTGCGGGCGGGGTCGGGCTGCTGCTCACCCAGTTGCTCGCGGCGCGGGCCGTGCGCGTGATCACGACGGTGTCGACGCCCGAGAAACAGGAGCTCAGCGTGCGCGCCGGGGCGCTCTTCGCCACGGGCTACGACGGGTTTGCCGATCGGGTGCTTGAAATGACGGGCGGCGAGGGCGTGAAAGCTGTGTTCGACGGGGTCGGGCAGTCGACGTTCGACGATTCGCTGCGGTCGCTGCGCGTGCGCGGGGATCTCGTGCTCTACGGTGCGGCGAGTGGGCCGGTACCGCCGTTCGACCTGCAGCGCTTGAACTCGGGCGGATCGCTCCGGGTAACGCGCCCCACGCTCGCGCACTTCCTCCGCACCCCCGAGGAGCGCGCGAAGCGATACGAAGACTTGTTCACCGGGGTCGTCGGGGGTGTACTCGACGTGCGTATCGGTGCCCGGTTCCCGCTCGCCGAAGCTGCTGCCGCCCACGCGGCGCTTGAGGGCCGTGGCACGACGGGCAAGGTAATTCTCGAGGTGTGATTCTCGGAGCGTGATTCTCGAGCTGGCTAAGGGGTTGGTGGCCCGGGCGTATCGCGAGGGTCTTGCTCTGTGTGGTCTTGATCCTCGAGGGGTGAGCCTCCGGATTCCGATTCGAGCTGGTGCCCGAGCCCGATCGTTTCGAGGAAGTTGGGGTCACTGAGGGCGCCTGCGCCGAACGGATACGGATTCGCATCGCCGTTCTGCACGATCTCGCGGTACTCGGGCGTCAGGTCCCTGATGAGTTTGAGTACCGCACGGGTTGACTCGTCGGGCACGCCCGAACGGGCATTGGCCCAGGTGACGATCGCGGTCAGCAAGCGTGGAAGCTGCAGCAGGACACGATCCGGCGCTAGATACTTGCGTGGATACAGGTCGAGCATGAGGTACTCGACGAACGTGGGGCCCCAGCGCAGGGCGTCGCCAGTGCCGTAATCGTGTTGCAGCTCGAGCACGAGCCCGACCTCGTCACGCATCTCCGGGGGGAGGGCCTGGCCATCGGGAGAGGCCGCAAATTCGTGCTCGAGCTGATCGCGCAGGGCGGCCTGTGCGGCTTCATGCTGCGCGTCGAAGTCGGTGCCGGAGTCGTCAGGGTTGGCCGGCAGGAGCCGCAGTAGCCACTCGAGGGCGGGCTTCGTGGCGGGCCAGCTGTCGGTTTCGACGGGCGGGAACAGGTGTTCCGTGAACTCCAGGGCCTCCAAGAGGAGGTCTCGGGTGGTGACGAGGTCGAGGTCGCGCATGACCGTGCGGGCCGATACGTCTGCGGGTAGATCGCCAAAGGCCGTCGTAATTGCGACGGGTAGGAGATAGGCGTCATCGAGGCTTGTCGTGCCGAGATGCTGCAAGGCGCAGGCCATAGTGATGGCGTGGCCGTCGACGTGCACCTCGAGCAGTACGGTTTCTTCCTCGCCGAAGTGATCGCCCATCGACATTGCACGGGCCACGGTGGCGCGGTCGAGTGCGTCGAGCCAGTCGGGGTGCTCGCGCGTGCTCACCGAGTTGAGCACCCGGCGGCGCAACATGTCGTCGCCCAGCATCTCGGCCCAGACCCGCAGCACCGCGTTGGTTTCAGGGGTGTCCGACTCCACAAACACGGGGGCGAGTTCGAGCACTGCGAAGGCGTAGGGGTAAGCCTCGCCGGGGGTGGTTTCGCGCTGTGCTTGGAACTCGTCATCAGCGACATCCTGCAGCGCGGCGAGCATGCTGGCACCCTCGATGAGAGCGGCCGGGGAGGGGCTCTTTAGGGCGGTGCGCAGTTCTTCGATGAACTGAGGCTCGTCGGTGTGCATGTCCTGAGCCTAGTGAACGGGCTAGGGAACGCGCTTAATCCACTCGAGGGTGTCAAATTTTTGCTCGACGAGCCGCTCGGCGGCATCCCACTCGCCCTCGCTGACCTCGCCCATGGTGGCGCCGTGGCGCTGGGTGAAGACTTCGATGAGCTTCTCGATAATCTCGGCGCGGGTGAGCCCGGTCTGGCTGCGCAGCGGGTCGACCCGCTTCTGCGCGCTGGCGGTGCCCTTGTCGGAAAGCTTCTCGCGGCCGATGCGTAGTACCTGCGTCATGGCCTCGGCGTCCATGTCATAGGCCATGGTGACGTGATGCAAGACTGCTCCGGATCCCAGACGCTTCTGGGCTGCGCCCCCAATTTTGCCCTGGGGGCTGGCGATGTCATTAAGGGGCTTGTAGCTGGCGTTGATGCCGAGCGCCTGCAGGGCTTCGAGAACCCATTCGTCGAGGTAGGCGTACGAGTCGGCGAAGGTCATGCCGCGCACGAGCTCGCCCGGCACGTAGAGCGCGTAGGTGATGGTGGCCTCGGGCTCCATGTACATGGAGCCGCCACCCGAAATGCGGCGGACGATCTTGGCCCCGCGGGCCGCGGCCTCGTCTTCGTCGACCTCGTTCTTGATCGACTGGAAGCTGCCGATGATCACGGCGGGCTCGTTCCACTCCCAGATGCGTAGGGTGGGGCCGCGCAGACCCTCGCCCACGGCGATGGTGAGCACCTCGTCGAGGGCGGCGTTCATGACGGGAGCGACGGGCGGCTCGTGCAGAATCTGCCAGTCGTAATCGCGCCAGTGGGCGGCACCGGTGATGGCGCGGCGAATGGCGACGCCGACCGACCCCGGAGTGAAGCCGAGCAGGTGTACCTCTGACGGGAGCGCCTTTTGGATGGCGATCGCGAAGTCCTCAATGGTGGCGTTGGGGTCCATGCCCTCAATGGCGCCGTTGATGCATTCGAGGGCATCGTCGGGCTCGAGGAAGAAGTCGCCCGATAGCCGAAAGTCTTTGATGCGGCCGTGGGCCACGTCGAAGTCGACGACAACCAGCTTGCCGCCGGGAACCTTGAACTCGCCGTGTGTGCTCATAGCTTTAGCGTACGCCCCGCATGAGTTTGGCGCTACGCGCGTACGCGCATGTTGGTGCTCTGCGCGTGTGTTGCCGCGCTGGGGCGCCGCTCAGAGCTTGCGGCGTGAGTGCGCAGCGTTTGTGCGGCCATGTGGGTGCGTTGGGCCAGCACGCTGGTGGAGGAGTGACGCAGCCGTTCGGCTTGGCGTTGGATGGACGTTGCGATCTCGAGCGCGTCTTGGAGATCGCCGTCGCTGAGCCGATGGAGACGCTCGGGGATGGATCCGGTCGCCGATGGGCCAGCCGGTGAAGTGCCGGTCGCTGGAGCGCCGCCCACGATGCGCTGCAGTGCGTCGAGTTGGTGCTGAAGCGAGGTGAAGAAATCCATGCCCTTATGGTGCCCTAGACGTCGGACATTGGCGGTGCTGATGGTCTTATCGGCCCAGGTCCCGTAGGAATCAGTGACGGGCCAGTGCCGGGGGAAGGAATCTGGATCGATTGGGGATGACGTGCAGCTGCGCTCTCTGAACCCGATGTCCACTGCCGGCGAGTCGAGGCCTAACCCGGTGGTGCACCTGGCGGAGCTCCTGGAAAGTTACTGAAATTCGAGTCTGGAGGTAGGCCCGGCGGTGGGCCGATCGGCGGGGGTGGCGGGGAATCATTTAGCGCCATCGGCGCTGAAACTGGCCGTGCTTCCATCTTGGAGGGAACCTGAGCGGCAGGTCGAGGCCGCCGTTCCGGGAAGAATCGAGCTGCGGGTACCTCGAGCCCGCTGAAGTTCAAGGCAGTGCTCCATGCCGTGGTCCGGGAGGTGCGCGGTGGCAATGTAAACGTTGCACCGTGTTGATCGTGGAGGAGAAACGGGCCGGTACCGTCGCGAGTGATGCGCCATCCGCCGTTGTGCAGTTGCATGTGGTGGAACCGGCAGAGCAGCAAGCCCCGGTCGATATCGGTGCGGCCTTGGTCGGCAGCCCACTCGTCGATGTGGTGAGCTTCGCAATAGGAGGCCGTGCGGTCACAGTCGCGCCAGCGGCAACCGCCGTCTCGAATCGACAGTGCGATGCGCTGCTTACTGGTGAAGAGCCGTTGTTCGCGGCCCACGTTGAGCGGGTTGCCTCTCCGGTCCACGCTGATCGGCACGATGCCCGAGTCGCAGGTCTGCCGCTGCGCGGCACGGGCCCCGACAACGATGCCGTCCTCTTCGAGGAAGGTCACTGCGCCGACACCTTGCGCGCCGGCTTCTGCATCAATGACGGTGTCGACCAAGGTGTCGACCACGGTGACGACGCGCACTCCGGCCTGCCGTGCGCCCATCACCTGCGCCGGGTCAGCGAGAGTGCCGCCGCGGAGCACATCGATGAGAAGATCGTGCGTGAGCTGGTCGTTGGTGCGGGGATCGTCGATGAGTTCCTGGGCGCGGGCCTTTTCGTCGGGATCGACGAATCGCGGGCCACCCCGACGGGGCCGGAGCGCCGCATCGATGAGATGCCGCACCCAGGCGCCGGCTTCATCGTCAAACGTGAACGAGCCGCGATATGCTCCCTCGGCATCGCGCCACAGGCGGAACGACCGCGCCTCGTAGCGGGCCTGAGCCCGCTGTTCGGCACCGACCGGATCGAGCATGTCGCGCACCGATCGCGCAGCCTGCCGCAGCTCCTCGACCGTACGGTGTTGAGCCTCTCGTACGAGCTCCTCTGCCGCGAGCTGCCAGGCTTCACGGGTTGCCTCTGCATGGCATTGGCGCTCTGCGAGGGAGATCGAGGCATCTGTGGGCACGGGCGGCTCCCCCAGCCCCTGCTGAATGGCGTCGTGCTGCGGGCTCGAGAGCGTGCCATCGAGCAGGGCCGTGCGCAGCGGGGCATGCCACGGGACCGGAGCTGGAGCTGCCAATCCGTTGGCCGGCGTCCCAGCTGACTCACCTCCAGCTTCGCCATGAGCACCGCCAGCAGCCCCGCCGTCTCCCGAGTCGCCCTCGGGCCCGGCCGCGGCCAACAACGACTCACCTACGCGCACCTCGCGAGCCGATTCAGCACGCGTGGCACCGGTGATCTGCTGCACGAGCGACGCCGGATTGCGGTGTCCACGCGACTGCGCCAGCCCCGAATGTCCGCTGGAGCGGGTCGAACGCTCCGCCACCACCCCGGAGGCCGCAAGTTGAAACCGCTCAACGCTGCGCATCACCGTGGCGGCCGCCTCGAGCACCGCCAGCACCTCGTCGTCAGGCAGTCGCCGCACCATCTCGGGGATCGCGCTCGCCTCGGTCACCTCACCCACCAGCTGGCGTACCGCTGCCAGCTGTTGCGTGAGTGAGGTGAAGAGTTCCATGTGACTATGGTCTCGCTGACCACCGACAACGGGCCTCCGAAATGGGTCGAAAATCGGCTAAATCGGCCCTCAATTGATAACGGAGTTATAACGGCTGCTGATGGGTGTGCGGGTCATGATCCGGATCAAAACACTGGGCCCGAGGGCCCAGTGTCAGCTTGGAAAGATCCGGAGCAAGACAGCGGTCCTAGTCGCTCGCGACGCGATCGAGCATCCAAGTCGAGAGATCCACAAACACCTGATCCCGATTGGTTTCGTTGAGTGTCTCGTGCCGCGCGCCCGGATACAGCTTGAGCGTGACGTCGCGCACTCCGCGCTTGCGTAGCGCCTCGGCGAGCTGCGTGAGCCCGTCGCCGCGGGTGATGGGGTCCTCGCTGCCCGAGACGATCAGGATCGGCACTTCGGGCGCGAGGCCGGCGACCGGGCGGCCGAAGAGCCGCAGCCCGTCGGCGACGCCGAAGAGGCGCAGGATGTCGGCCTCGAAGCAGAGGGGATCCGCGATGAATTTTGCGACCTCGGCCTCGTCGCGGGTGAGCCACTCGAAGCCGTTCGCGCCCTCGCCGGCCCACTTGGCGTTGAGATCGCCGCTCTCCATGTGGCGGAAGGTGCGCAGCGCGGATCCCGAGAGCACGAGCGCGTCCCACGCGCGCGGGTGCGAGTTGAGGATGCGCTGCGCCATGAGCGAGCCCCAGGAGTGTGCAAACATCACGACCGGCAGGTCGGGGTGCCGCTCGCGAATGATCGCGGTGAGCTGCAGGATCGCGTTCTCTGCTGCCGCGAGGCCGCCGGGACCGAGCTTGCCGAGCTTGGACACGTCTCCATCGTGCTGGTTGAGCCCGGTCTGCCCGTGGCCGCGATGGTCGTCGGCGTAGACCGCGAAGCCCGCCTTGGTGAGGTACTGCGCGAAGGCGTCGTAGCGCCTCGCATGCTCGCCGATGCCGTGCGCGATTTGCACGATGGCGACCGGCTCCTCGTCGCCCGCGGGCCGCCACTCGTACGCCGTGATCTCGACGTCGTGTGCGTCTTCGAACGTGAATGTGGAGTACGCGGGTTGCTGCGCGCCGGGGGGTACCTCATCGTGAGCGGGGTTCATGAGCCTATTGTGGCCTGTTCGGATGGGCGGCGCCAGGGCGGGAGCTCATCGACGTGCATCGAACTTGCCTCGGTGTCGCCGTTTGTGCGATGCATTGGCGCGGGGCCAGTGGTTCCGTTGAGAACGTCGTTAGGCTGGTAACGATGACTACTGAATCTGCGAATGTGAAGCCTAAGAAGCGTATTGAAGTCGTGGCCGCCGCAATCTTCAACGGGACCGAAGTCCTTGCTGCTCAGCGCGGAGAAGGTATGTCTCTCGCCGGAATGTGGGAGTTTCCGGGCGGTAAGATTGAGCCTGGTGAAACGCCTCGTGAAGCGTTGGTGCGTGAGCTCGAGGAAGAGCTACTGTGCCAGGCGAAAGTTGGTGAGCACGTCGACACCACTGATTATGAATACGATTTTGGAATCGTGAGCCTCACGACCTTTCTCTGCACGTTGACAGAGAGCTCGCCGATCGCGACTGAGCACGCTGAGATTCGCTGGGTCCCCGTGCTTGAGCTCCCCTTGCTCGAGTGGGCGCCTGCAGATATTCCCGCTGTGCATCGTTTGGTGGAACTTCTCGCGCCATGATTCCTAGTCTGCGCGGCAACGTTTCGGCTGACACTAGCTTCGGGTTTATTGACGCGTCGATACAGGCGCCCCAGCTGTTTCATCCGCAGCTCGTGGCTAATGAAGCAGAGAACACTATGCTGCGTGCAATTCGCAGGGAGCTACGTCGTTCGCGCTCATTTATCTTCTCGGTAGCGTTCATAACCTCTGGCGCGCTCGCGCTCCTGAAGCAGGCACTCATTGAGTTCGAGGGCGCCGGGACGATCATTACCTCGACATACCTCGGGTTCAATGCGCCTGAAGCGTTTGCAGAGCTGCTGAGTCTTGATGGAATCACCACGTACGTGAACGAAAGCCCAGCAGGCTTTCACGCCAAGGGGTACGTGTTTAACCAGGGTGCGCATACGACCGCAATTATTGGCAGCGCGAACCTCACGGCGAACGCGCTGGTCAAGAATCAGGAGTGGAACCTCCAGTTTTCAGCGTTGCCCGAGGGGGACATCGTGGATCAGTTGCGGGCTGCGACAGCCCGCCAGGTCGAAGCATCTGTGCCGTTGACGGTAGCTTGGATCGAACGCTATCGCGAAACGTATGTGCTGCAGCAACCGCGGGTGATCAGGGAAACTGTGGGCGTTGTGAGTGCTTCGCTGGGAGAAACGCTTCACGGGTCTGGTCGAGTCGTGCCCAACTCGATGCAGCTCGAGGCACTCGAAGCGATTGCACAGGTGCGTGAAGCTGGCGAGAACAGGGCGATCGTTGTATCTGCTACGGGCACCGGAAAGACAATTCTCTCGGCTCTCGACGTGAGAGCAGCAGCGCCGCGAAAGATGCTGTTTGTGGTGCATCGTGAACAGATCCTCGACGCCGCAATTCAGGCTTACCAGCAAGTGCTAGGTGAACCCGCGAGTGAATTCGGCAAGCTTGCGGGCGGCCAGCGCCAGCTCGACCGCAAGTATGTTTTTGCGACCATTCAGATGCTCTCGCGGGCTGATGTGCTTGATCAGATCCATGCCGAGGAATTTGATTACATCCTCGTCGACGAGGTACATCGTGCTGGCGCCGATACATATCGGCAGGTCTTCGACCGGCTGCGCCCCACGTTTCTACTCGGTGTCACGGCGACTCCCGAGCGAACCGACGGCTTCAACATCTACGAGATGTTCGATTACAACGTCCCCTACGAGATTCGGCTACAGAAGGCCCTCGAAGTCGACATGCTTGCCCCATTTCACTACTACGGGGTGACCGACTACATCGACTCTGACGGTGTCACCGTTGACGATGTGACCTCGTTTTCGAAGCTCGTGACGAGCGAACGAGTCGATCACATCATCAAATCGTTAGAGCGTTACGGCCACGCGGAAGGCGTGAGGGGACTCTTGTTCTGCAGCCGGCTCGAGGAGGCCAGCGAGCTCTCGAAGCTACTCAACGAGCGGGCGGTGCATGGGGCACCGTTGCGAACGGTCTCGCTCTCTGGCAAAGACACGGTCCCATTCCGCGAATCGACGATCACACGGTTGGAAGCTGGTGAACTCGACTACATCCTCACGGTCGATGTATTCAACGAGGGAATCGATATCCCCACGCTGAATCAGATTGTCATGCTGCGCCAGACGCAATCGAGCATTATCTTTACGCAACAGCTCGGTCGCGGATTGCGCAAGGCTTCTGGCAAGGATCATGTGCGCGTGATCGACTTCATCGGCAACTATGCCAACAACTACCTGATCCCAATTGCGCTCACTGGCGATAGTTCGCTCAACAAGGACGTTGTACGTCGCAAGCTCGTGGACGCAGACACGGCGGGCGTCGTCTCGGGCATCTCCAGTATCAACTTTGATCGCATCTCACGAGAACGCGTGCTGCGTTCGCTCGAGAGCATCAAGCTCGACAGCATGAAGAACTTCAAGAATGCGTATCTTGATTTGCACCAGCGGCTGGGGCGCGCACCCGATCTGCTCGATTACGCGCGGTTCGACACTGTTGATCCAGTGACTCTCGCACGAAAAAACAAGAACTACTGGAACTTCCTACTGAAAATGGGGGCGGTGAGCGAAGCTCCGGATCCGGATCAGGCCGCTCTGCTTAACTTTGTGACCGCCGAACTGTTGAATGGCAAGCGACCGCATGAACTGTTGCTGCTGAAGTGGCTTATTTCTGCAGGAGAGCTACCGCGCACTGAGTATGCTGCAAAGCTCGTTGCTGCAGGGTGCACTGTTAAGGAAGATACGATTCGGTCGGTCGACCGCATCGTGTCCCTTAGGTTCTTCACGGAGGGTGAAAGGGCCACATATGGCGGACTGCCATTTGTTGAGGTCACGCCCGGCTCCTACAAGCTGGCCCCGAAAGTCGATGAGCTACTTAAGGCCTCAGCCTTTCTTCATGGTCAGGTTGACGATGCGATCGAGACGGGTCTGTACCTTGCGCGGCACCGCAATAACTGGACTGCTGAACTCCAGGTCGGCGCCATGTACTCCCGCAAGGATGTCTGTCGTATGCTCAACTGGCGTGCTAATGAGTACAGCACTATTTATGGGTACAAGGTAGACCGAGAGTCCCAGTCTTGCCCTATATTTGTGACCTATCACAAGGACGATGATGTCTCAGAGAGCACTCAGTACGAGGATGAGCTCCTTGACCACTCGACGCTGCGATGGTTTACGCGCTCGAGGCGGACCCTTCAGAGCGCAGAAGTGCGCGCAATCGTTGCCCAAGAAGTTCCGCTGCATTTGTTCGTGAAGAAGGACGACGCCGAGGGGTTGGACTTCTATTATCTGGGCCAAGCGGAGTCACGGAGTGCGTTGCAAGAAACGATGCCCGGTAAAGATGGCGCATCACTTGATGTCGTCACAATGAATTTGCACCTCGAATCACCCATCAATGAAAGCCTCTATGACTACTTGGTCACGGGCAGTAAGCCGGCAATAATCTAGGCAAGATCTGTCAAGAACGCCTAGATCGAGGGAAGCCCAAATGAATGATCAACCACACCGAGGGCAGCTGATCTTTGAGCTCAGGCGCTTCCGCTGTCAGAAGGGCGGGCGTGCCACCGACACTATGGGATTCCAGCCACGGGGCTCTCGGAGTTAGGAACGAGAACCCCGGCGATCTCAAAACTCGGGCAAGTTCGCGAGATTGTTGATGACCTGGCCGTCACCAAGACTCCGCAGACACTTGGGATTCGCGTTCACGACAACTACGGCCACGTATTGTGACCCGCTCCGAATGAAGGCCCGGTTGTCCTTCTCTAGCCAATTAACCAGCGTTTGCTTGTCATCGGATCCGGTGACGGCGCTGTTGAGCTCACGCCATTGATAGTGGCTAATGGTTTGTTCAGTCCTCGGAAGGCTTCCGTAACGAACGTGGGTGATTTCGATTGCCATCTCTGAACTCCTCAAGGTCTGCATCCTGCCCTATGCAAGTTGCAACCTCAGTATCGGAGCTACCTCTGACATTGCTTGATGCGGGCACCGACACGGCGCCCGCATCAACCGCAACTACCCCTCGAACGCCACTTCCCCATCAACCAGCGTCAGCACAGACCGCGACCCCAGCAATGCGGCAGGCGAGTCAGTGAGTGCATGCGCGCCCCACACCACCAGGTTCGCGCGGTAGCCCGAGGCCAAGCGCCCGACCGAATCCTCCACGCACGAGGCGTAGGCGGCACCGTATGTAAATGCCGAAAGCGCCTGCGCCGGCGTGAACACTCGCGACGGCTCGTAGGCCGCACGAGAGGTATCCAAAGCCGAACGCCCCGTCAGCGCGATGAACAGGTTGTCGGGGGCGAAGTGCGGCGCGGTTGGCGCATCCGTGCCGAGCGCGATCGGCACACCCGCATCACGCATCTTGTCCCACGGAAAACCAGCGGTGTCGCGCGGGGACCCCAGCACGGCCATCCAGTTGTCGAGCACGGCGGGGTCGCAGTGCACGGGCTGCATCGAAGCCGTAACACCCAGCGCGGCCATGCGTGCGATCGTGTCGTCGGCGACGTACTCGAGGTGCTCGACGCGGGGGCGACGCGATGCGGAAGCGCCGTTCACGCGAATGACTTCCTCGACCATGTCGAGCGCGATCGCGCTCGCCTCGTCGCCGATCGCGTGCAGCGCGAGCTGCAGTCCGGCGGCGTCGGCGGCAACAGCCATAGGCAAGGCGAAAGAACGCTCCCAGATCGGCCTCGGCAAAGCACCATTCACGAACGGGTCACGCATCGATGCGGTGCACGCGTCAATTACGCCGTCAAGAATGAACTTCACGCCCACGATCCGCAACCACTCATCACCAAAATCAGCGGCGAGTGCGTCACGTGCCGCCACGACCTCTGCAATCTGGGCAAGATCCGAATCCAGGTCACCGGTAGCGGTGAGCAGCCAGTGCGCGTTCACCGGGAACGGCAGTCGTCCGTCACGCTCGAGCAGGCGGCGGTACGTCGCCACTTCGGCGTGCCCGAACGACATTTCGGTCGCGCCCGTCACGCCGGTCTCGAGGTACGCGGCGAACGCAGCAGCGAGGTAGCGGTCGCGGTCGGCATCGGTCGAAACGCTCTCCAAGTACCCCCACGCGTACTGCACCGCGGCGGTCTCAACGAGGAACCCGGTTGCGTCACCGTTCGCATCGCGCACGATCTCGCCGCCAACGGGGTTGGGCGTCTCGCGAGTAATGCCCATAGCCTCGAGTGCCGCCGTATTCGCCCATACCGAGTGCAGGTCGTTCGCGTCGAGCAGCACGGGTACGTCGGCAACGACGGCATCGATCACGGCCGCGGTGGGTTGCTCGCCCTCGGCAAACAGGTCAAACATCCAGCTCGTGCCCGTCAGCACGGTGGCAGAGGGGTCAGCAGCGCGGCGCTCGGCAAGCCTGCGCTGCACCTCCTCGAGCGTGCCCGCGTCACGCAGCTGCACCTTTGACAGTGCCTCGCCCAGCATCAGCATGTGGGCGTGACCCTCGATCACTCCCGGCGTGACAAGCGCGCCATCGAGATCTACCTCGCGTGCCCCGGAGCCGGCCACGCTGCGCACCGAAACCAGGTCGCCGGCCGCGAGAATCCGGTCGCCGCGCACGGCGACGCTCTCGCGCGTCGCCTGGGCTGCATCGCCCGTGAACACGGTCGCGTTCGTGTAAATCGTCGTTTCGGGGCTCTGCTGTTCGGGGCTCTGTGCAACGGTGCTCATGCGGGCTCACTTTCTGAGGGGTATGTGATTGAGGCTATCGGGCCGGGGCCGTTCTGGCCCGGGCTGGGTTGAGGTGTTGGTGATTGATCCGGATCCGGTGCTTATTCACCCTGCGGGTAGCGCGCGAGGGCGCGCTCCGCACCCATTGAGACCCGGGCGATCGCGACCGTGGGGATGATGGCTGCGAAGCTGACTAGGCCCATGATGAGAGTGAACAGGGGCACGCCGAGCGCCTCGATGAAGATGCTGCCGATCAGCGGTGCGAAGCTCGAGCCGACGAGGTAGGCACCCAGCAGGGGGCCCGACCAGCGGCCGCGGGCGTCGAGGCCTGCGGCGGTAGCGATGAAGAGGGAGAATGCGAAGGCATAGACCGCGTTCACCACGATGATGAGGGCCAAGAGTGTGAACGCATCGTCGGTGAGGCCGATGCCGATCTTTGCGGCGCCGCCGAGTACGAGGGCGATCGCGAGGGGGAGTGCGCGACCGATGCGGTCGCCCGCGATCGTGACGATGAGCATGCCGAGGATCCCGCCCGCGGCCGCAAGGCTGAGCGTGAAGCCCAGCGCTTGCTCGCTCGCGCCGACCGCGTCGCCGAGCACGGGGGCCATCGTCCAGATCGCGTCCTCACTCGTACCCCAGAGCGCGAACACGACGAGCACGGCGATGCCCGCAAACGTGATGCGACGGGGAGCCGCGATCTTGAGTGTCGTGGTGACGTCGACCGGCGCGGCGTGCTCGGGGGAGTTGGGTAGCCAGGCGACGAGCGCGAGACCCGCGAGCGAGATGAGCGCGAGGACGGCGAAGACGCTGAGCTGTGAGATGCCGATGATCGGGAACGCCGCGAGCACAATCGTGATGAGTATGCGGTTGGTGAGGCCGCTTGCGGCCGAGACGCGGTTCGGGTTGCGCAGCGCGGCGATGGCCGCGCCCGAGGTGGAGATCGCGGTGCCGACGCCAGCACCGCCGACCACGAGGGCGGCTGCGGCGACGGCGGGACTCGCGATGAACGCGCCCGCACCGAACGCGATCACGGCGAGGAGCAGCCCCGCGGCCGCGAGCGGGCGGCGGAGCTTGCCCGAGGCGAGGCGTGAGCTCGCGAGACCCACCAGCGCGGATGCGAGCAGCGCCCAGGTGAGCACGTTGCCACCCGCGATGGGGTCGAAGCCGAGGCTGCCGAGCGCGGTGAGAATGTGTGGCGCAAGGTTCGCCATCATGAGGCTCGCGAGCGCGACGATGAAGGTCGCGCTGCCGTTACGGGCGTTGAGCTTAAAACGCGGGTCGGCCTGAGGTGACGCCGCTGCCGCGGGCCCGGAAATGGGGGAGCCTGTGCGTGGAGCTGCGGCTGTGGGGCCTGCATTGTTGGGGGTCATGGTCGTCTCGTTTCCGGCTTCGCTGACGGTGGCATGCTGTGGGAGCAATTTTAACCGAAATCATTTCGGTTATTCGTTGCAATCGTGCCCGCTGTGGGAAGATCTGTCAAGCAGGCTCAAGGAGGACCCCCGTGGCACGACCCCGTATCGCCCGTCTCAGTCGAGAGATCATCGGCCGCGCCGCCATCGACTATGTCGAGGCCGGCCATAATCTGCAGCTTGTGCCGCTCGCGCACGAGCTCGAGGTGAGCGTCTCCTCGCTGTACCACCATGTGAAGGGACGCGATGGGGTGATCCAAGCGATGCGGCAGGTGCTGGTCGCCGAGTACGTGCCCGATGTGCCCGTGAGCGAGGGGGCCGACTGGGCGACCCGCGTGCGGGGCGAGGTCGAGGCGACCTGGCGCATGTACGCCGACCACCCGCGCGTGCTCGAGCTGATGCTTACCGTGGTTATCGACGAGCCCGCGGTACTGCGCTTTTACACGAGCCTCGTCGACGCGCTGAGGGAGGCGGGGGTGCCCGACGATGAAGTGCTCACCACGGTCGAAGTGCTCGACGCATTTACCTTTGGTGCAGCGTTCGATGCAATGTCACCCGACGAGATCATGAAGCCGGGTGAAGCCGACGGCAAGCTTGCCGAGCTGCTCTCGGTGCACCCGGTGGGCCGAGCGCGCAACCGGCTGATGTTCGACCGTGGTCTCGACCTGCTGATCGACGGGATCCGGGCCCGGGTGGCGCGAGGTGCTCGGGGGCAGTGATGCGCCTCATGTTGGGCGGGAACTCCCGTCGCCCAAGACTTGTGTCCGGTCTTGCGTCCGGTCTCGCGGGGTGATGATCACCAAGATACCCTCGCCGGGCCCGCGCACGGTGGTGTAGCGGTGTGGACCAGCACTTGACCAGGTGAATGTCTCACCTGCCTCGACGGTGGTTTCGTCGCCGACCGGGCCCACCCGCATCGCCCCCGAGGTGATGGTGAGGTGCTCGGTGACGTCTGCCCCGTGGCCAGGCGAGGTGTGATCGGCTCCCACCGGAAACTCTGCCCGAAACACTTCAACCGTATGCTCCGGCAAATGTCGCACGGAGAGGAGTACGGTGCGCAGGCCATTCTCCGACACCGAGTCGGCGCCTGGATCCTCACCGAGCAAGGCCGTCAGAGGAACCCCGAGGGGCTCGCAGATCGCATAGAGCGTCTCGACCGTGGGGTTGCGGCGGCCGGTCTCAATCTCAGAGAGGGATCCCTTTCCGACATTGGCGCGGCGCGCGAGCTCAGACAGACTCAATCCACGTTCAGTGCGGAGTTCGCGCAGGCGGGCGCCGAGATGGAGGAGGGGCATGAGCCCATGATACGTTCTGTATATGAAACGTTCCGTTAACGGAACGCGCGGGCGTGCCGCTCTATGGGTGCCCGTGGGGGCGGGTCTCGTCTGTAGCCTCGTGGCGTTCACGGCGGCCTTCGCAGTGGTGCTCAGCGGGCTGCAGGCAGTCGGGGCCACCCCGCGGCAGGCCGCCTCCGGGCTGCTCGCGGTCACCGTAACCATGGGTGCGGCGAGCATCTTGCTGTCGTGGCGCTACCGAATGCCCATCACCTCGGCCTGGTCAACGCCCGGCGCTGCGCTCCTGATGACGACGGGGCTCGTCACGGGCGGGTGGCCCGCAGCGGTCGGCGCGTTCATTGCCTGCGGCGTGCTGCTGACGGTCACCGGGCTGTGGCCGGGGCTCGCCAGGCTCGTGCAACGGATCCCGGTTCCCCTCGCGCAGGCGATGCTGGCGGGGATCCTGCTGCCGTTGTGCATCGCCCCGGTGTCGGCGCTCGTGACGAACCCCCTCCCGGTCGTCCCGATCGTGGTGACCTGGCTCGTGATGATGAGAGTGAGCCCGAAGTGGGCGGTGCCCTTGGCGCTCGCGGTTGGGATGATCGCAATTGTCGTGAGCCTGAACCTCTCAGGCTCGGTGCCCCAGGTGGCCGCGCTCGTCCCGCACATCGAGTGGACCACCCCCACGGTGACGCTGCAGGCCCTGACCGGGGTGGCGCTGCCGCTGTACATCGTGACGATGGCGTCGCAGAACATCCCCGGCGTCGCAGTCATGTCGAGCCTCGGATACACCGTGCCTTGGCGGCCAGCCCTCACGATCACCGGCATCGCCTCGATTGTGAGCGCCCCGATGGGAGGCCATGCAGTCAACCTCGCCGCACTCAGTGCCGCACTCGCCGCAGGCCCTGAGGCGGGCCCCAAAGACCGGCGTTGGATCGCCGGAGTCTCCGCTGGCGTGAGCTATGTCGTTCTCGGAATATTGAGCGCAGGCCTCGCGACCGCGGTGCTCGCCGCCCCCGAAGAGATCGTGCAGACGGTCGCAGGGATTGCGCTATTCGCTACCTTCGCCTCGGCATGCACGAGCGCCATGGCTGACCCCGCTCTCCGGCTGCCAGCGGCGGTCACGCTCGCCGTCGCAGCGTCGGGCGTTAGCGCCGGCGGCCTCAGCTCCGCCTTCTGGGCGCTGGTGGCCGGGATCGTGCTGGCCGCGTTGCTCTCGACTCGCTCCGGGAGCGGGAGTGGGAGCGGGATCGGGACGCGTGCGAGTGCGAAACGAGAACAATAACGAATGCCCCGGCGCTGCACGGTCATCGTGCTCCCGCATACACTCAAGGTGTGAGCATGCGACGTGGACCCCTGATCGGCGTAATCCTGGCGTGCGCGGCGCTCGCCGCCTGCCTCGTGGCGGTGCTGTGGCGCGGTGACACTCGCCCCGGTGGCGCGCGATCACACGCCGACCACACGCAGCCGCAGGCCGCCGCCGTGGACGACGTCGTCGCGACGTACAGCACCGCGACCGACAGCCCCGTGACCAATGTCATCGTCGCGGGCCCCGCGGCTCGATCCGGAGCCACACAGGCCCAGCCCACCGGCGGCATCAACCGCGTGGGATCCGCGGAGATCCCGGTGCGCCGCTACGACCCCGCTGGCGGCGAGGAGCCCTGGGCTGTGCTCGTGTGGGCCCACGGGGGTTCGTTCGTGCGCGGCGGGCTCGACATGCCCGAGGCCGACTGGACAGCGCGCCAGTTCGCAGCGGCAGGCATGCGCGTGTACTCCGTCGACTACGTCCTCGCGAGCGACACCGTGAAGGCGCCGGCTCCCGCGAACGACGTGGCCGCGGTGGCCCGCTGGGTCGCGCGCACCGAGGATGTCCCGCTGCTCATCGGCGGGGCGAGCGCGGGTGCGCACCTCGCGACGCTCGCCGCCCTCGACCGTGCCGAGGCGGCCGCGGCCGGTGAGGGCGAGGCGGCCGCGGCCCTGCTGCTCGAGTACCCCACAATGCACCGGGTGCAGCGTGCCGACGCCGCGATCGCGACGGCGACTGCGGGACTCGCTGAGGGGCTGCGATTTGATCCGGATCGCATCGAGCAGATGTACGCGACGCATCTGGGCGATGCCGAGGGGGCGGGGCTCGACCCGGCGCGTCTCGTAGCGGGGGAAATTGCGGCTGAACGGCTCGCGCTCTTGCCCCCGACTGTGATCGTCAACGCCGAGCTCGACGACCTGCGCGCTTCGGGCGAGCAGTTTGCTGAGCAGCTCGCGATGGCGCGGGTGCGTGTCGTTGAGTACACGCAGGCGGGCGTGGCGCACGGGTACTTGAATCGGCCGGCGGAATCGGACGAGGCGCTCGCGAGTGCGCAGCAGACGATTGATCGGTTTGTGGCGGGTGCGCGGGACGCATTGGGTGGGTAGCCTCTCGACGCATCGCCCGCTTCGTGACACGATGGGGTGACCCGGGTGCGCCAGCGGAGTCGCGCTCAGACCGCTCAAAGATTGGAGCGCACGATGCGTTATTTACTGCTTGTTCAAGGGTCCACGTCAGAGGAAGTCGCTGCCCGCGACGCGGGCCGGATCGAGGCCGACATCGCGTTCGCCGCGAGGTTCGACGACGAATTACTGGCGTCGTCGGAGCTTGAGTGGAGCGAGGTGCTCGGAACCGTTGACAGGTCGCGCGTGGTCAGCCCCGACGGCGAGGCCTGGGCGGGCGGCGTGACCGGGGTATCCCGGGTATGGGCTGTGCGGGTCGGCACGGTCGACCGCGCGCACGACCTGGCAGCTCGCATCGCAAGCGAGCTCGGGGTGAATGTCGAGGTGCGCGAGTGTTTGGTGGGAGCGCAGCGGCCGTAGCGCTCAAGAACAGGCCAACGCACGGTATCCGGATTCGCCCGGGGCTGAGCAACGCAACACCCGCAAGGTACGATTTTGGTATGCAACTCAGTGACAACGACGCAAAGTACCTTGGCCTCGCCATCGAGCAGGCCGAGCTCGGATGGAATGAGGGCGGCGTTCCCATTGGAGCCGTGCTCGTGCATCACAGCAAGGACGGCGACAAGGTGCTCGCCGTCGGCCGCAACCAGCGCGTGCAGATGGGTAGCGCGATCCGCCACGGCGAGACCGACTGCCTCGAGAACGCGGGCCGTCTGCCGGCCAGCGTGTACCGCGAGTGCACCCTCTACACGACGCTGTCACCCTGCACGATGTGCGCCGGCACTGCGATCCTGTATGACATTCCCCGTATCGTGATCGGAGAGAACCGCAGCTTCCAGGCCTCCGAAGAGTGGCTGCGCAGTAAGGGTACCGAGCTGGTCGTCGCCGACGACGCGACCTGCATCGGCCTCATGGACCGCATGATGACCGAGCGCCCCGAGATCTGGGCCGAGGACATCGGAGTCGAGACGAGCGACCTGCGCGAGAATAGCGCCGACGCACACACCACGACCGCGTGAGCCCGCGAGACACGGCGCAGACAGAGTCTGCGCCCATGACGGCTGCCCAAAAGCCCGAGGCCGACACCGCCCCGGTCATCGACCTCGACTACCCGGTGACCCCGGTGCCGACCCACGCGCGCAAGGGGTTCTTCTCGCTCGCGGTCGTGCTGCTCGGCTTCACGGTCTTCACCCCGACGATGGTGGCCGGCGCCTCGCTCGGCGAGAGTTTCGGCCTCACCGATCTGCTGATCGTCATCACGCTCGGCTCGCTCGTGCTCGGAGCCTACGTTGCGGCGCTCGGCTGGATCGGTGCCCGCACCGGCCTCACGACCGTGGTGATGGCCCGCTACACGCTGGGCACGCGCGGCTCGAAGCTCGCCTCGCTGCTGCTGGGTGGCACCCAGGTCGGCTGGTACGGCGTGTGCATCGGCATGATCGGCGACCTGACCGCGCAGGCATTTGGCTGGGAAGGCTACGGCGCCAGGGCCGCCATCATGATCGCCGTCAGCGCGCTCATGTGCGTCACCGCCTGCTACGGCTACCGCGGCATGTACTGGGTGTCGCTCATCTCGACCCCGCTGATTCTGGTGCTCGCGTTCTGGGTGCTGTCGCGCTCGCTCGACGAGGTCGGTGGCTGGGCGGGCCTCGCCGCGATTCAGCCCGAATCCAAGATGACGATCGCGGTCGCGATCACGGCGGTCGTGGGCACGTTCGTGTCGGCCGGATCGCAGGCCCCCAACTGGACGCGCTTCGCCAAGTCGGGCCGTCAGGCCGTGCTCGCCTGCGCGACCGGGTTCTTGATCGGCAACGCGTTGATGATCTTCTTCGGTGCGGTCGGCGCAATCTCGTTCGGCGAGGGTGACTTCGTGCTCGTGCTGTACCAGCTCGGCCTCATCGGCTGGGGGCTCTTCCTGCTGTTTGGCAACCTCTGGAAGTCGAACGCCGACGCCGCCTACTCCTTCGGGGTTGCCGGCGCCGAGATGTTCGAGAAGCCGAGCAAGACCCGCTTCGTGATCGTGGGATCCATTATCGGCACCGTGCTCGCGCTCGTCGGCGTGCACGAGCACCTGCCGCAGTATCTCGGCATGCTCGGCACGTTTATTCCGCCCCTCGGTGGCGTGATCATCGGCGACTACCTCGCGCGCTGGCGTCGCACCCAGATGCCCGAGGGTGAGAAGCTGCCGCGCTTCAACTTGGTCACGCTCGGCATCTACCTGTTCTCGTGCCTGCTCGCCTGGCTTGCCGGGTTCTACGAGTTGGGGATTCCGCCCGTCATTGGCATTTTGGCCGCGCTCGTGCTGTCGATCGCGCTCGCACGGCTCTCCCCGCGCAAGTAGTCGCGGGCGTCTACAAAACCGGCCGGAGATCTGAGATCTCCGGCCGGTTTTGTACGTTGGCGTGCCCTAGCCCGCGAGCGCCGCGAGCAGCGCGTCGACGTCTTCCTCGCGCGTATCGAACGCGCACATCAGCCGGTACAGTCCCGGCTCGGTAGGCCATTCCCCAAACCGGAAGTCGGCTTGCGCACGCACCGCGACGCCCTGCGGCAGCAGCGCGAACACGGCGTTCGACTCGACGGGCTGGGCGATCCGGATCGCGGAATCCGCGGCACCGAGCGCCTCAATGCCGGCCGCGAGCCGGGCCGCCATCGCGTTGGCGTGCGTGGCAGATCGACGCCACAGGTCGCCCTCGTAGAGGGCGTTGAGCTGAGCCGAGATGAATCGCATCTTCGAGGCGAGCTGCAGGTTCATCTTGCGGAGGAATTCCATGCCCTGAGCAGCACCTGGCGTGAGCACGATGATGGCCTCGGCGCCCATGAGCCCGTTCTTCGTGCCGCCTAGGCTCACGATGTCGACGCCCGCGTCGGTCGTGAGTTCGGCGAGCGACGCCCCGAGGTGCGCCGCCGCATTGCCGAGTCGCGAGCCGTCGACGTGCAGCAGCATGCCGTGCTCGTGCGCCTGATCGGCGAGCGCGCGAATCTCATCGGCGGTGTAGCACGTGCCCAATTCGGTAACCTGCGAGATGGACACCGCGAGCGGCTGGGCGCGGTGCGCATTGCCCCAGCCCCACGCCTCGCGGGCGACGAGCTCGGGCGTGAGTTTGCCGTCGGGCGTATCGACGGTGAGGAGCTTGAGCCCGCCCGTCTTCTCGGGCGCCCCCGTCTCGTCGCAGTTGATGTGCGCGGTGCGGGCGCAGATCACCGCTCCCCAGCGGGGCAGAATCGCCTGCAGCGCGAGCACGTTCGCCCCGGTGCCGTTCAGTACGGGAACTGCCTCGGCATGGACGCCAAAGAGCTCCTTCGCGAGCGCGTGAAACTGCGCCGTGTGGGAGTCGCCACCGTATGCGGGTTCGTAGCCCGCGTTGGCGGCAACGATCGCGTCAAGCACCTCGGGGTGCACGCCCGCCCAATTGTCTGAGGCGAATGATCGGGTAGCTGCACTGCTGGAGTTCGTCTGAGTCACGAGTCCAGCCTATGACTTCGGGCACTCCGGGCGCGCACGGATCGCGGTTATGCACAGCCCTGTGGACCTATCCACGGAGCTATCCCCGAAGTTATCCACAGGGGTTATCCACCTGTGTATAACAGTGTCGGATTCCTCCACAATCCGTGGAGAAATCGAAAACAGCGTGCTGGTGCCTGTGGATTACCCGCCGCGCCCGAGTCGCAGTCTCGTTTTTCACAAGTTACCCACAGATCTATCCCCAGCTGTGAGTAGTTACATCGGTGTAGTTCTGAAAATGGGGGTGTGAATAACTTCCGCGCCAGGATGTGCCCTCGAGGGTGGGTTCGTTCGCCCAGAATTCCACACTTTTGGCCGCGTTAACGCTGCGAATTTGGGGCTCGGGGGAGCGTGCGGCCGTTGAGTCTGCCTGCAGTGCCACTTTCGGGTGGTTTGTCGGGGCCGAGGGCGCGTGCCTGTGGATAGTTACAGCCGTGTAATTCAACAGCTGTGGGAACGAAAAGCGCCCAAACTTCGTTATGAACTCAACGAACTTTAGTCGGTCCGCGCGTCGCCCGGGCGCGCCCCACACAATGTTGCCCACAGGTTGAGGGGTGAAATGTGGATAACTTTGCGGCATCGAGAGCGGCGCTGCGGTGCCCGCCATCCACCGACCGGTGGATGCCGATTTCAGTCGCTCGGTCACTGTTGCCCGCGCTGCAAAGCGGGAAAGCTTGACAGCATGAACACTCATGACGAACCCAGCGCCCTCCGGGTGCGAGGGCTCACGAAGCGCTACGGTGCGCAGCTCGTGCTCGACGGCGTCGACCTCGACATCGCTCGTGGTGAAACCTACGCGCTGCTCGGGCCGAATGGTGCGGGCAAGAGCACGACCATCGAGATGCTCGAGGGAATCAGGCGACCCGACGGCGGGGAGGTGCGGGTGCTGGGGGAGGATCCGCTTCACGCGCCGCGATCCTGGCGGTCGCGCATCGGTATCGTCGCTCAGGGCACGGGCGACCTCGGCCGCTACACGCCGCGCGAGCTCGTGCAGCACTTCGGGTCGCTCGCACCCAACCCGCGCGGCACCGACGAAGTCCTCGACCTGGTCGGGCTCACGGCCCACGCGGGCAAGCGCGCGACGAAGCTCTCGGGCGGCCAACAGCGCCGGCTCGACGTCGCGCTCGGCATCGTGGGTCGCCCTGAACTGTTGTTCCTCGACGAGCCCACCACCGGCTTCGACCCCGAGGCCCGCCGCCAGTTCTGGGACATGCTGGGCGGGCTCTCGAACGAGGGCACCTCGATTCTGCTCACCACCCACTATCTCGACGAGGCGGCGCACCTCGCCGACCGCGTCGGCGTGCTCACCGGCGGCGTCATCGTTGCCGAGGCGCCGCCGCAGCTGCTGGGCGGGGCTGAAGCGCGCGTGCCGATCGTGCGCTGGCGTAGCGATGACGGTACGTGGCACGAGCAGCGCACGGACGCCCCGGGTGCCCTCGTCAGCGCGCTCGTGAGCGAGCTCGGCCCGCAGGGGGAACCCAACGGGCTCGAGGTGCGCAGGCCGTCGCTCGAAGACATCTATCTCGGCCTGATCGGTGCGCAGGCACAACAGGCCGCCGAGCCTGCGCCTGGCGCGAATGCCGACCCGGCGCACAAGAAAGCACAGGCGACACGATGAACAAGCAACTGGCGCACACGGCCGAGGTAGGCCCGGGCGGGGCGCGATCCGGATCGCACACCGCGGGAGCAGGTAGACCCGTGGGCTTCTTGCGCGCGGGCGCCGCGGCGATGCGCATGGAGCTGCGCGGCTACTTTCGCACGCCAGACACGGTGTTCTTCACCTTCCTGTTTCCGATTCTGATGCTGGGCATTTTTGGCGTCGCATTTGAATCGGTCGGCAAGATTGGGGCGCTGCCCGACGGCACCGGCGGCATCACGATGGCCGAGTACTATCTGCCGGGCATGGTGGCCGCAGGGCTGTTGCTGTCGGGGGTGCAAAACCTCGCGATCGACATCGCGCGCGAGCGCAGCGAGGGGTGGTTGCGCAGGCTTGGCGGCACCTCGATCTCGCCTGTGTCCTACTTCTTGGGCAAGGCCGGCATGATTCTCGTCACCTCGATCGCGCAGACCGCGCTGCTCATCGCGTTCGCGGTGTTTGCGCTCGGCGTCTCGCTGCCGAGTGACCCGGCCCTGTGGCTGCGGTTTGCGTGGGTGTTCGTGTTGGGTCTCGCCACGATGACGCTGCTGGGTGTCGCGCTCTCCGCGCTGCCGCGGTCATCGCGCAGTGCCACCGCGGTCGTGCTGCCCATCGTGCTGCTGCTGCAGTTCATCTCGGGTGTCTACCTGCAGTTTTCGATGCTGCCCGGGTGGTTGCAAGACACAGCCTCGCTGTTTCCGCTGAAGTGGCTCGCGCAGGGCATGCGCAGCGTGTTTCTGCCCGATCACTTCGCGGCGGCCGAGGTGGGGGGATCGTGGGATCTGGGGCTCGTCGCGCTCAACCTCGTGGGCTGGCTCGTCGCGGGGCTCGTCTTGAGTTTCTTCACCTTCAAGTGGGTGCGGCGATCGTGACGGACAGCGCGTGTTCTAGGGGCACTCGTGCCCGATTCGGGGGCACACCCGCCCGCCTTAATGTCGCTGGCTCGTGAGAGAGTGAACACATGATCGACGCCCCGCCCCTCACCCGCAGGCCGCTGCTGTGGTGGGACGTGGGCATTGCGGGGCTCGCCCTCGTGCTGTGCATCCCGGGTGGAGCGGGCGCCCTCGACTGGTCCGACACTGCCGAGGGCTGGGGCGGCCGGCTCGCCCTCAATCTCGGCGTGCTCGCGGCGTTCGTGCTGCTGTATGTGGTGCTCGGTCGCGGGGCACTGCTGCGGGGCATATGCGACGAGCAGCCTACTGGGCGTAGCTTCGCCTACCTCGCCTCGCTCGTGCTCGTGCTCGGGGTGGCCACCGCGGTCGAGCCCAGCTATGCCAGCCTGCAGGCGCTTGCGCACCCGATCACCTGGATCATCGTGGTTCGCTACCGCAATGCCATCATCTGGAGCGCGCTGCTGGCCTCCGCCGTGGGCATTGGGTCGGGCATTGCGTATGTGCGGGTAGGAATCGAGGATCCGATCTGGACGGCCCTTGTGATCGCCGGGATCTCGTTCGGTTTCTCGGTGATTCTGGGCACCTGGATCACCCGCATCTTCGCGCAGTCCGAGCGGTACCGGGCCATCGCGGATGAGCTGCGCCGGACGCAGCGGGAGGTCGCCGCGCTGTCGACCGAGGCGGGGGCGGCCCAGGAGCGTGAGCGCCTGTCGCGCGAACTGCACGACACCCTCACCCAGACGCTCGCGGGGCTGGTCATGCTGAGTGAACAGGCCACCCGAGCCTTCGACGCGGGCGACCAGGGGCGGGCTCGCGACCGCCTCGAACGGGTCGAATCGGCGGCGCGCGAGGCCGTGGCGGAGGCGCGGGCACTCGTCGCGACGACGCAGCCGCTCGGCGATGGCGGGCTCGAGGCCGCAATTGCACGGGTGGCTTCGCGCATGCGCGCCGACACCGGGCTCGCGATCGACTGCGTCATCGAGCCCGTCGCGCTCGACCGCGAGGCGCAGGTCGTGCTGCTGCGCGCGGCCCAAGAGGGGCTCGCGAACGCCCGCAAGCACGCGCGCGCCACCCGGGTTGACGTGACTCTGAGTAACGAACCGAACGGGGGCGCTCACTTGAGCATTGCGGATGACGGAGTGGGGCCAGGCGACCTCGCCCATGCAGATGGCTTCGGCCTCAGCGGCCTCGCCGAACGAGTGCGCGCGGTGGGCGGCGAGGTGCAGTTCGGGCCCGGGCAGCGCGGCGGCGCGCTGCTTCAGGTCCGGCTCCCGGGCAGCGGAGGGGGCGCGGCATGATCCGGATCATGGTCGTCGACGATCACCCCATAGTGCGTTCGGGCGTGACCGGGCTGCTCGAAACCGAACCGGACTTCGAGGTCGTCGCCGAGGCCGCCTCGGGGGAGGCGGCGCTGGAGCTCCTCGAGTCGGTGCGGCCCCACGTGGTGCTCATGGACCTGCGCATGCCCGGCGTGGGCGGAGTCGAGGCGACGCGGCGCATTGTGGCCACCGGCACCGGAGCGCCCCGCGTGCTCGTGTTCACCACCTACGAGGACGACGACCAAATCCTCGCCGCCATCGAGGCCGGTGCGAGCGGTTACCTCGTGAAGGCGGGCCCGGCCGAAGAGCTCGCGGCCGGGGTGCGCGCGGTCGCCGCCGGTCAGACGGTGCTCGCGCCCTCGATCGCGGCCCAGCTCGTCGCGCGAGCATCGGGTGCGATGGGGTTGGGATCCGGATCTGGGCCCGGCCCCCAGGCCGCCCCCAAGCTGACGCCGCGAGAAACCGAGATTCTCGGGCTTGTGGCCGAGGGGCTCAGCAACCCGGCCATCGCGGCCCGGCTGTTCATCGGAGAGTCGACGGTGAAGACCCACCTGCTGCACGTGTTCGAGAAGCTGGGGGTGAACGACCGCACCCGCGCGGTGATGCGCGCGATGGAGCTTAGGCTTCTGCCGGAGCCGCCTCGCGCCAGCCGGTCGTGACATCGACCCAAGTGACGGCGCCGCTGAGCGCCTGAAGCGCATCGATATTGATCTCGACGGCTGAGGCGGCGGTGCCCGCGGCAGGGAAGACGGTGGTGAAGCGGCGCAGCGACTCGTCGAGGTACACGCGTGCCTCGCCGGGGTTCGCGAACGGGCACACCCCACCCGCGGGGTAACCGGTGAGCGGTGCGACGTCCTCGCTGCGCAACATGCGGGGCTTGCCGCCGAACTGCCGCTTGAACATGCCTCCGTTGACCTTCGCGTCGCCGGCGGCCACGACAAGCACCGCGCGTTCGGGCGTCTCGGGGTCGTAAAAGCCGAGCGTCTTGGCGATGCGCGCGGGGGCGGTGCCGACCTTCTCGGCCGCGAGTTCAACGGTCGCGCTCGACTCGGTGAACTCCAAAATCTCGCCCGACCAACCCTGCTCGGTGAGGTGCTCGCGCACGCGGCTGACTCCCATGTCCCGTCCTTTCGTTGACTGTGAGCCAGCCTATCCGCGTGGATTGTGGGGATACCGGCAAAAACTTTCGCCAAGGGGTTGACAGCGAAACCCGCACCTCCTAGGTTCATTAGTGAAGTAACTAACCAACGGAGTGGCGGTCGCCTACGGCAGCTACTCCGAGAACCGCGAAGGGAGGTGGCTCATGTTCGACGACGCCCGCCCCATCTTTATGCAGCTGGCCGAGCAGATCGAAGACGACGTGCTGCGCGGCGTCTACGCTGAGGAGGCCCAAGTGCCCTCCACCAACGAACTCGCCGCATTCTTGCGCATCAACCCCGCCACGGCCGGCAAGGCGCTCAACCGCCTCGTCGACGCTGGAGTGCTCTACAAGCGCCGCGGTATCGGCATGTTCGTGTCGGCCGGCGCAAAGGCCCTCATCGGGTCGCAGCGCCAGGGCGACTTCGTCGCCAGCTACGTTGAGCCACTCGTCGCCGAGGCGCGCAATCTCGGGCTGGCTCAACGAGACGTGATCCGGCTCATTGAGAACGCGGGTGCCTGGAGCACCGCGGATCCCGAGATCCCCGTGCTGCACGCCGAGCGTGAGCAGCCGCGCGGCAGCACCGCCGCGACCCCCACAGACACTGAACCGCAGGACCTCACCGCAAAGGAGGCGGCGAAATGACCGCTATAGCCATTGAAACTCGGGGGCTCACCCGCCGGTACCGCGGCGCCACGGCGCTCGACGATGTGACGCTCGACATTCACGAGAACGTCATCACCGGGCTGCTGGGCCGCAACGGAGCGGGCAAGACCACCCTCATGTCGCTCATCACGGCGCAGGATCAGCCGAGCTCCGGCGTCCTCCGCGTCGACGGACACGAGCCGTTTGAGAACGCCGAGATCTGCGAGCGCATGTGCTTCGTGCGTGACAACCAGCGCTACCCCGACGACTACAAGCTGCGGCACGCGATTCGCGCGGCCCGCATCGCCTACCCCGGCTGGTCGCAGCCGCTCGCCGACCGGCTCATCGAGCTGTTCCGCATTCCTGCCAAGAGCATCGTGAAGAAGTTTTCGCGCGGCCAGCTCTCAGCGCTCGGCATCGTGATCGGGCTCGCGGCCCGCGCCCCCATCACCTTCTTCGACGAGCCCTACCTGGGCCTCGACGCCACCGCCCGCACCATCTTCTACGATGAGCTGCTGCGCGATTACGCCGAACACCCCCGCACGATCGTGCTCTCCACGCACCTCATCGACGAGATGGACCGCCTGCTCGAACGCGTCATCGTGCTCGACCAGGGGCGGGTCGTCAAGCACGACGATGTCGACGACCTGCGTGCCAGCGCGTTCCAGGTTTCGGGCCGCGCCGAGGCGCTCGAGAACTTTGTCGCTGGCCGACAGGTGCTTTCACGGCGCAGCATCGGCGGCCTCGCCACCGCGGTCGTCGAGGGCAGCCTCCCCGCCGAGGACCGTGGCGCTGCCGCAAGCCAAAACCTCGACCTCAGCGCGGTGTCGCTGCAGGAACTCGTCGCCGCCTACGGCTTCGTCGATACGGGTGCAGCCGGCGCCGCCGGATCCGGATCAGACCCAGCATCCCCCACAGATCACCCCGCGAGCACTCGCGGCCGCAAGGAACGGAGCGCAGCATGAACCGCACACTCAAGGTGACGAAGCTGCAGCTGGTTAAACTCAGCGGCTTCGCCCTGACCCCAGTCTTCATCCTCGCGATCGTCATGCTCGCGTCGATCATCATTAGCCTCGCGCTCCAGCGCGCCGGCGTCACTCCCGATCAGGCCGACTATGTTGAGGGTGCGCGCAACAACCCGGCAATCGCCTGGTCGCTGCCCGGCTTCCTCATCTACTACGGTGTGCAGGCGGTTTCGACGACCTACCCGTTTGCGCTCGCGCTCGGCACCACACGCCGCAACTTCATCCTCGGCACGTTCCTCGCAAACGCACTGCAGGCGGCCTATGTCGCGCTGCTGCTGCTTGCGCTGCTGGGACTCGAACTGGCCACCGGGCACTGGTTCACAAACTCGTACGTGCTCGACACGTACGTGATGGGCGCGGGCAATCCGTGGATCCTGCTCGTGACAGGATTCCTGGGAGTGCTCGGCTGCCTGACGATCGGTGGCGTATTCGGCGCCATCTGGGTGCGCTTTGGGTCGAAGGGGCCAGCGATTCTCGGCCTCGCTCTGGGACTCGCAGCGGCGATTGCGTTGCTGATTGTCGCCCCCAACATTGGTGAGATCTTCGCCTCGATCACCGGGGCAGACCTGGCCCTCGCCGCTGGTGCGATCATGCTGGTCTCACTCATCGCGACCTGGTTCGCGATGCGTCGCGCATCGGTGCGATAGCGCGGCACGAGTCGGCCCTTGGGTCAAAAATGCGGGGGTTTGTCTGCTTCTGAACGATTCAGAAGCAGACAAACCCCCGCATTTTCGATCCGGATCAACACCGGCCCAACGATTTACCGGGGCACCACGATGGCGCCGCGGTATTCGGGGTCGCCCCAACGCATAATGAGGTCGATTCCGGCGAGCGGGATCGGCAGGCAACTGGTGTCGACCCAGCTCTCCCCGTGCGCCGCCTCGACCCACGGATCCGACACGATGAGTGCGTCATCGATGACGTCGTGCGCGAGCACCCAGTGCGGGGCGGGGTCGCCGATGAGCGGTGCGAGCGCGATGAGCAGAAACACGTCGTTGCCAGCCGCGACCAGGTCGCGAATCTCTGCGACCTCGATCCAGCGGCGTTCAATCTCGAGCCCGAGGGCAGCGGCCTGTCGCAGTGAGTCATGCTGTAGTTGTTCGCGCAGCCGCAGCTCGTAGGGATCGTCCTGAAAATCCTCAAGGAGTACGAGCCCGGCCGCACTCATGAAGACCTTGGGGGCTCCAACTGCGAGGCCCTCGCTCGAGATCTCGCGGGCGGTGGTCACCGCCAGCCCAACTGGGTCGCACGCGGGGAGGTTCGTGGCACGGCGCCAAAAATCGATTTCGCGCTCCTGGTTCGCGTCGCCGCTGTCACCAAACTTGGTGAGGCCCTCCTGCTCCAGCATCATCAGCGCGGTGACCGCCCCGCAAGTGACATCGGTCGTCTGGCCGTAATACGGCACGGTGCGCTGCGGCCGGTCGCCCAACCAGAGCGACCAGCTGCGGGCGTGGGCGGGCTCGCCCGGCCGCGTGCTGGGCACGGACGGCACCGGATCCGGATCCCGCTCAAACCCCAGCTCGCGAAGAGCGGCCTGGCGGGTCTCGTCGAGCGGGGCGATTGTGGGGTGCTCCTCGAACCGAATCAGGATGGGGGCGGGGTGGGTTGCATCGACGAAGGAGCGGTCTGCGACGGCCGCCGCGACCGCGCGCGCAAACCCTGCGGCATCGGGAGCCAGGACGTCGACGATTTTGCGGTAGGCGGTGTGTGCGCGTCCCGCGACCAGCGCGACCGCGCGCTCCTCGCCGTTGCCAGCCGCGATGTGCCGGGGCGCCCACAACTCACGGGCGGTTTCCCAGAGCGCAGCGCGGGCGGGATCCACGGTGTAGCCCGTGGGAACAGAAACGTCAGTGGATACGTGCGCGGTCATGTCAGTCTTTCGGTTGGGGCGAGGCGGGAAGTTCGGGGGAGGTGGCTTGTCGATACATGCTGTCGCGTTCGGCGGCACGCACGAGGATGCGGGTGTAGTCGTGTTGCGGGTTTCGTAGCACCTGTGACGTGTCTCCAGACTCGACGATCACGCCTCGCTGCAACACGATCGCTCGGGAGGCCAACCGCGCGACGACACCCAGGTCGTGCGTGATGAACAGCATGGCAAGCTGCAGTTCGTCGCGTAGCCGGGTGAGCAGATCAAGGATCTGCGCCTGCACCGAAACGTCGAGGGCAGAGACGCTCTCGTCGCAGATCAATAACTGCGGGTTGGGGGCGAGCGCACGGGCGATCGCGACGCGCTGCCGCTGCCCGCCCGACAGTTGTGCAGGGCGCCGCCCCGCGAACTCGGGGTCGAGCTCGACGAGCCGCAGCAGGTCGGGGACCTCGCTGGCGGTGCGGCCCGCGCTGTGCAGCGCCTCCGCGAGCGCCTGCTCGACGGTGAACGTCGGGTTCAGGGTCGAGTAGGGGTCTTGGAAGACGATCTGCATCTCGCCGGGCTTGCGCCCCGCACGGCCGCTCGAGAGCAAGCGCCCCCCGAGCTGTACCGAGCCGGTGTCGGGGCGGTCGAGGCCTGCGATGCAGCGGGCGAACGTGGATTTGCCCGATCCGGATTCGCCGACGAGCGCGACAATCTCGCCCGCTGCAACGGTCACCGAGGCGTCGTGCAGTGCCTGCGTCGCGCCAAAACTCTTGGAGAGACCCGTCGCTTCAAGCACAACCTGGCCCGGCGCGGCGGCCACAGGCGGGGCGTCGCCGATCGTCGGGTTCGCATCGAGCAGCGCCCGCGTGTAATCGTGCTGGGGGGCGCCAAGCACGGCCGCCGCAGCACCCGCTTCGACCACGACGCCGTGTCGCATCACCAGCAGCTGGTCTGCGCGCCCAGCCACCACCCCCAGGTCATGACTAATGAGCATCAGACTCATCTGGTGACGACGCTGCAGCTCGCCCAGGAGGTCGAGCACATCTCCCTGGGTGCTCGCGTCGAGGGCGGTCGTGGGCTCGTCGGCGATCAACAGACGCGGCTCCGCGGCAAGCGCCGCCGCGATCGCGACACGCTGCCGCATGCCGCCCGAGAGTTCAGACGGATATTTGCGTGCGACCGCCGCGGGAAGACGCACTTCGTCAAGGCGTTGCGTCACCTCGCGTTGTAGCGCGGCTCGTGCGGGAGTCGACGCCCCCGCCTGACGGGCGCGGGCGCGAATAGTCGCTGCGATTTGGTCGCCGCACCGGATCACGGGGCTCAAGCTCGTAAACGGGTCCTGCAGGAGCAGCACTGCGCGCCGCCCTCGCACGCGAGCCCACTCGGAGTCGCTCGTGCTCGCGAGGTTGAAGCGTTCGCCGTCAATAGTGGCGATCCCGCGCGCAGCGGTGCCCCGGGGGAGTAAGCCGGTGAGGGCCCGGGCGGTCATGGTCTTGCCAGATCCGGATTCGCCAATGACCGCGAGCGTGTGCCCCGCAGGTACCGAGAAACTGATGGGCTCGACGATGGTGCCCGCAGGCCCTTCGACAGCGAGGCCGTGCACCTCAAGGCCGGTGGTCGTGCTCATTGGAGCCCCCGTTCACGCAGGCGTTCGCCAAGATGATCGCCGAGTAGGTTGATGGCCATGGTGGCCCCCACGATCAAGAGCGCGGGAATGAGCAGCATCGCGGGATTATCGCCCATCACGCTGCGCCCGTCAGCGATCTGCCGCCCCCAGTCGGGGGTGCCGGGCGCCACGCCGATACCGAGAAATGACAGCGAAGACAGGGTCACGAGCGCAATACCGAGGTTGAGCATGAAGTTCGTGAGAATGAGGGGCCACACGTTGGGCACGATGTGCCGAAACATGATGCGCGACGACGACAATGACAGCATCTGGGCCGCCTCCACGTAGGGTCGGGGAGCCTGCTCAGCGACGCCGGCACGCACGATGCGAATGTCAGACGGGCAAAAGAGAATCACGAGCATGATGACCGTCACCCAGTAGCCCGCCCCGAAGAGCCCGGCGACGACGATCGCGAGCAGCATCACGGGGAGCGAGAGCAGTACATCCACAATCCGGCCGATCACCGTGTCAGTAATGCCACCCCGGTAGCCGGCAAGCGTGCCGAAGATCACGGCAAGAATCATGGAGCCGGCAGCGATAACGGTCGGGCCAACGACGGCCGATCCGGTGCCCGCAATCGTGAGCAGCAAGATATCGCGGCCCAGCTCGTCAGTGCCTAGTGGGTGGCCGGGAGTGCCGGGAGGGGCCAGCGCATCAAGGATGCTCTGGGCGCTCGCCGCCTCGGTCAAAAACGGGGAGGCGAGCGCAGCCAACACGACAAGGATGAGCAGCGCAGTCGAGATGCGCACGGCCCAGTTTGGGTGCGACCGCTTGAGGGTAACGGTGCGCGTCTTGGGGCGTAGGGGAACGGTGGTCATCGGTTCAGCTCCTTCGCGCGCACCCGCGGGTCAAGCAGGAGGTAGCTCAGGTCCACGAGAATCGTGATCACCGCGATGGCGGCTGCCACCAGCAGGGTCAGCGCCTGCACCACCGGGAAGTCCTTGAACAGTACGGCTTCCTCAAGCAGCGAACCGATGCCGGGTAGTGCGAACACCGTTTCGACGATGATCGTGCCTCCGACGATGAAGGTGAGGATGAGACCGGCACTGGTGACAATCGGAATGGCCGCGGCGCGCAACGCGATCGTGCGCACCTCGCGCTCTGAGAGCCCGCGGGCGCGGGCGAACGTGATGGCGTCACTCTGCAGCTCGCGCAGCACTGCGGCGCGGGTCATGCGCATGAGGATCGCGCCGATGCCAGCTGCGAGCGCGACGGCTGGCAGCGTCAGATGCCACAGGGTGTCGAGGCCACCGCTGCCACCGCCGTACGCGGGAAACAACGGAATGAGCATCGAGAACACGTACAGCAGCAAGATTGCGAGGGCGAACGACGGCGCGGAGAGCCCGATGAGTGAGACCACGCTCGCGAGGCGGTCGGTGGGCCGGCCCTCGCGTGCAGCACTGATGATTCCGAGCGGAATCGACGTGATGACCGCGACCAAGAACGAGAGCACGACGAGGGCCAACGTGCTGCCGATGCGGGCACCGATCACCGTGGTGACGGGCTGCTGCATGCGAATCGAATAGCCAAAGTCGCCCCGGATTGCGCCCCACAGCCAGTCGAAATAGCGCACCAGGAAGGGGTCGTCGAGATGGTACTGCGCCCGGATCGCGGCAATGGCGTCGGGCGACGAGGGGCGATTGCCCAGCAGGTTTTTCACGATGTCACCCGGGGTGAGGTAGACGAGTGAAAACGTGAGAAACGAGATGACGAGCAGGATCACGAGCACGCCCACGATGCGAAGCAGGATCGTGCGTGTGAGGGCGCGTTGCGCGCGGCCCCCGCCCCGGACTGTCGGGGCGGGGGCCGCGTCGAGTGACTCGATGGTGGCCAATGGGCGTCGTTACTCTGCTGCGCCCGCGGGCTCTGCGGAGAACAGTTGGGCGCCCCAGGACCCGAGGAACGTGAACGGCGTGAACTCGTGCACGCCGATGCTGTTGTCGAAGTAGGTGAGGGACTGTCCCCACCACAACGGCGCGGCGTAGGTGTTTTCGGCGTTGAGCTGCTCGAGTTCGAGCAAGATGTCGATGCGCTTCTGGGGATCGGACTCGGCGCTTGCCGCATCGATGAGGCTCTGTGCCTCGGCGTCCTCGATGCTGCTGTCGTTGCCGGCACCCAGGAGGTAGCTGTTCACCTCGGCCGGGTCGCCCGTCGTCGAGAAATACCACATGAAGCCCAGGCCGTGTTCGCCGTCACCGAGGGATGCGAGCCACTCCTCGATGGGCACCTCTCGCACCGTGATATCGATGCCGAGCGGCTTCAGGTTTTCTGCGATCGACTGCGCTGCTGTGCCCAGCTGGGGCCCCGTGTTGGGGTAGGTGAGCTCGGCTTTGAATCCACCGGCGCCCGCGGAGTCGGCGAGCAGTTTCTCGGCGGCCTTGAGGTCGAAATCATGCTGAGGGATGGTGTCCAACTGCTCGCGTGCCTGCTCGGGGTCGTAGGCCTGGCTCAGCGACTCGGGCGTCATGATCGCGGTGGCCACCTCGCCGTAGCCGCGCAGCAGCTTTTCGACGATCGCCTCGCGGTCGACCGCGCTGGCGATCGCGGCGCGCACGTTGGGGTCGTCGAACGGCTCGACGGTGTTGTCGAAGAGCAACCCAACATATGACAGATCGTTGGTGGCCTCGACGCGGCCGTCCTTGATCTTGCTCCACTGCTCGGCCTGCTTCAGTGGAACATTGAATGCAACGTCGATGTCGCCCTTCTGCGCGGCGAGCAGCCGGGTGTTTTCGTCGGGAATGAAGTCGACGCGAATCTGCTTGACCTTGGGCTGGTCGCCCCACCAGGTGTCGACGCGATCGAGCGTGACGTGCGAATCGGGGACGAACTCGGTGGGTTGGTAGGGCCCCGAGCCGAGGAGTAGCGATTCGCTGGTGCCCACCTTGCCGGCATACTCCTCCCAGAACTTTTGCTGGGTGACCACGAGTGCACCCACATTGGCGATGGTGGTGAGGAATGCTGCGTCGGGCTTGTTGAGCGTGAAGGTGACCTCGTGGTCGCCGGTCTTCGCGACCGACTTGATGTTCGTTAGATAGAACGATGTGCCGGGTGAGACCTCGGCATCTGCGGCTTGCTGCACGCTAAACACGACGTCATCTGCAGTGACCGGGTCGCCATTTTGAAACTTGGCGTCGTCGCGCAGCGTGAACACATAGGTGGAGTCGTCGGGCGTGGTCCATTCGGTTGCCAGGGCTGGCACGAACTTGCCGTCGGCGTCGATGGCGACGAGGCCTTCCTGCATGTTGCCGGCGAGGTAGTAGTTCAGGATGCCTGACTCTTGCCCGATGTACAGGTTGGCGAGGGACCCGGGGAACGCGACGGTGACAGAGTCGATCTCCTTGCCGCTGTCCTTCAACTCGACGGGGCTCGAGGGTGCAGCTGCCCCGCCACCTCCGCTGCAGGCCGTGAGGCCCAGGGCTGAAGCGGCGGCAACTGCGATGAATGCATGACGAATCTTCATTGATTTCTCCAAGAACCGACCTCGATGGCGAGCATCTAAGGCGACTGGCGGCTGTAATTGGTTCTGAGTCTACTGTGCGGCGTCGACCGGGCTTAGGAAATCTTGCTTCTGGATTCCATAAATTTCAGTGAACCATTGTGTGAGTGTGCACTGGGGTGCGTGTCACGCGGCGTCATAATGCCGACTGGCGGCGAGTGCGCCGCGAGCGTGGCTGCTCGCGGCGCACTCGCCGCCCGCTCATGAGGGGCCCGGGGGCTTAACGCGGTGCCGGATCCGGAACCTGCGCCGGATCGGCCGTGTGCGCGGCACCTTCCACAGCGGTGTCCTCAACATCGGTGTTGTCGAAGGCGAGGCCGCGGCGGGGCGCGTTGTAGAGCGACTCGTCGAGAATGCCCTCGCGCTTGGCGACGAGTGTGGGGACGAGCGCCTGGCCAGCCACGTTGACCGCGGTGCGGCCCATGTCGACGATCGGGTCGACGGCGAGCAGCAGGCCAACACCCTCCAGCGGCAGGCCCAGCGTCGAGAGGGTGAGCGTGAGCATGACGGTCGCGCCGGTGGTGCCCGCGGTGGCCGCCGAGCCCACGACCGACACGAGCACGATCAGCAGGTACTGCACGATCGTGAGTTCGATGTTGAAGAACTGAGCGATGAAGATCGCGGCGACGGCGGGGTACACCGCGGCGCAACCGTCCATTTTGGTTGTCGCGCCCAGGGGCACCGCGAACGAGGCGTATCCGCGGGGAACCCCGAGGTTGCGTTCAGTAACGCGCTCGGTGAGCGGCATGGTGCCGATCGATGAACGGCTCACGAATCCGAGCTGCACCGCAGGCCAGACGCCCGAGAAGTACTGCTTGATGGAGAGGCCCTGGGCCTTGATGAGGGCGGGATAGACGACGAAGAGCACGACTGCCAGACCCAGGTAGAGGGTAGCGACAAACCAGGTGAGCGATCCCATCTTGTTCCAGCCGTACTCGGCGACGGCGTTGCCGATGAGGCCGAGGGTGCCGATGGGGGCGATGCGAATGATCCACCACAGCACCTTCTGGATGATCGCGAGTGCCGACTCGGTGAGTTTCACAAACGGTTCGGCCTTTTCGCCGATCTTGAGCGCGGCGATACCGACCGCGACCGAGATCACGATCACCTGCAGGACGTTGAAGTTTGCCGAGGCGGCAAGCGCGCCGGTGTCGGCGTCGACGCTGCCGCCGATGCCGAGGCCCAGAAAGTTCGATGGCACGAGGCCGATGAGAAAGTTCCACCAGGTGCCGACCGTGTAGGGGTCGCCCGTCGCCAGCTCGGACTGCGAGGCGGCGGCGCCGGGCTTGAGCACCAGGCCGAGCACGATGCCGACGGTCACCGCGATGAGCGCGGTGATGGCGAACCACAGCAGGGTCTGGCCGGCGAGGCGGGCGGCATTGGTCACCCTGCGCAGGCCGACGATGCTCGACACGATAGCGGTGAAGATCAGCGGAACGACGGCTGCCTTGAGCAGTGAAACGTAGCTGCCGCCGATCGCGGCGAGCGTGGCGTGGAGGCCGTTCTTGTTGCCTTCGCCATCTGGCCCGAGAGTCATGGCGACCCCGCCGAGCACGAGGCCGAGCACGAGGCCGGCGAGGATCTGCCACCCGAAGGAGGTGGTCCATGCGGGCAGGCGGCGCTTGGGCTGGGGTGCCGGGTGCGGCGTTGCCGCTGTGGCGGTGGGGGTCTCGGCGAGTGGCACGGGGTTTCCTTCTCGTTGATGAGCGGCTCGGGCTGAGGGGGGGCGCGAGCCGCGAAATGGGCCGTATCGAGTATACGCACATATTCGCTTTCGTTATGACACCTATAGTGCAACGTTGCGCTGTGTTGCGTTCACCGCCCAACCCTTCCCGTCTGTAATGCGGGTCACCCAAAATCTGCGCGACTATTTCCGTCTACTGGTCACTCATAGACGGAAGTTCCCCCGCATATTTTGGGCGAACGGGGCATATGGGGTGACGGGAGACCTGCAGGTCGTCCACAGGGCGCAGTAACTAGCCAAAAATGGGCAGTGGAGAGGTGAGCCTGTGGATTGCCGTTTGTCGAGTCGAATGCACCCTAGCGTCAGGATGCATGAGGCCACTTTCTCCCATCAACGCCCCCGGGCTCACCGCCGAAGTGGTGCGAGTGAGCGAGCTGCGAGACGCCGGGGTGAAACGCTGGCGTCGTTACTGCAGCGATCTTGACGTGCCTATGCGGGGCACACGGGCCAGCCCGAACATTGACGGCACCACGTGGAAGGCGCGCGCGGCCGGGCTGCAACTGGTGCTCACCCCGGGCCAGTTCGTGTCTCGCCGCAGCGCTGCCAAGCTTCTAGAGATCCCGATACCTTGGGCGCCGGAGGGCCCGAGTGTTCCAATTCAGTTCGAGGTCGGAGCAGTTCGGCCGCGTCGCCCACCGGATCGTCGAGGCGTCATTGCGCATCAGGTGCTCCCAGGTGTGCTGAACTCGGTGCCCGCCGCGCCCAATTGGTTGCCTGAACCCGCTGATGTATGGGCGCTCATGGGCGCGGTCGTTGGGGTCGAAGACCTCGTCATTGCGGCGGATCACCTCATCTCGCAGGTGCGAAAGAAGCAGACCCCCGGGTGCACGTTCGACCAACTCGTAGACGCAGTCGACCGGTTCACGGGGTGTCGGGGAGTCGGCCGGTTGCGCGAGGCGCTGCCGCAAGTCAGAGGCGGTGTTGCCTCGCCGCCCGAGACGAAGGTGAGACTGGAGGCCATTCGCGCAGGGCTCCCTGAACCGCTGACGAACTGCCCGGTACAGACGCCCGGGCGACGACTGCACGCGGATCTCGGCTACCCGCAGTGGCGCATCGCGATCGAGTACGACGGTGCGTATCACTTTGAGAACGGTGCAGAGCAGGCCAAGTTCAACAACGAGCGCCGCGAACGCATGCGTGACGCTGGCTGGGAGGTGCTCGTATTGACCTCACACGACCTGCGAAACCTGAGGCCGTTTCTCGCCCGGCTCACACGGAAGATCAACACTGCCCGCCTGCAGCACTCGGCCGCCGGCCCACACTAGCCTCGCATGCCTGCCAACCCGGGCATGCCTGCCTCGTTTCGTCTACGCTTAGAGGTATGGCTGATTCTTCATTTGATGTTGTGAGCAAGGTCGACTCTATGGAGGTCGAAAACGCGGTGAACCAGGCCCGCAAGGAGGTCGAACAGCGCTACGACTTCAAGGACGTGGGCGCCGACGTGTCGCTCTCGGGCGAGACGATCATGATCAAGGCGAACACCGAGGAGCGCGCACTCGCGGTCCTCGACGTGCTGCAGTCGAAGTTCATCAAGCGCGGCATGTCGCTCAAGGTGCTCGACTCGGGGGAGCCGTACCCCAGCGGCAAGGAGACCCGCATCGAGTCGAAGCTCAAGGAGGGCATCGACCAGGCGACCGCGAAGAAGCTCAACAAGCTGATCCGCGACGAAGGCCCCAAGAGCGTCAAGAGCCAGATCCAGGGCGACGAACTTCGCGTCAGCTCGAAGAGCCGCGACGACCTGCAGGCCACGATGGCCTTGCTCAAGGGTGCTGACGTCGACACCGCGCTGCAGTTTGTGAACTACCGCTAGCAACCACCGCTAACAGCGGCCGTGAGAAGCGGCACCGGGGCTCCCAGAATCTCAAGATTCCGGGAGCCCCGGTGTGTTTATGGCGCGGTAGTGTGAGCCTTATGGCAGACATCTTGCTGGGCGGGCACAGGCGCATCGTCGAGGAGTTGGCCTCGCGACTGCGCGCGCTGCAGCGCGGCGATCTTGCGGCGTCCCGCGTGGTGTTGCTGAATGCTGCCGCGGGTGAGGGCAAGACCCGGATCATTCGGGAGCTGTTCGCGCGGCTGCGGGCGCAGCACGATGAGCTACAGAACGGGGCCCCGCAGTACTGGCCCGAGCGTGCGGGCGATGCGCGATCCGGCGCTGCAAGCCCGATCTTGGCCCGCGAGGAGATTGCGCCGCCGGGCAGGGGATTTGTGGGGCCGACCGATGCCCAGCCCGGGTTTGGGTGGTGGGCATTCGACGGCCAACGCCTCAACGCCGGCGTGGCCCACAGCCTCGCCGCCGAGGTGCGATCGCAGTGGCAGGCTCACGCGGAGGCCCTGGCGCGCGCACGGAACGAAGCGGCCGGGGGCGCAGTGCGCAACCTCCCGGGCGAGGTGCCCAGCGAGGGCATCGCGCTGGGGCGCGCCCTGCGCTCGCTCAGCCACCCGCGCCTGCCCGGCGTGATCGTGATTGAGGACGCGCATCTCATGGGGGCGGAGCTTGCGGCGCTGGTCGAGGAGGCGAGCATGCCAGATCCGGATCGGCCGCTCCTTATCATCGGAACAGTCGAGGCCGGTGCGCCGCAGCACCCCGAGTTTGTACGGTGGATGGCGAGGTTGCGTGACCTCGTCGAGTGCATTGACGTGGTGCAGCTGCCCGCCGCAGACCTGATCTCGATGCTGCGAGAGGCCGCGCCTCGGACCGATGACGCGACGGCGATGCGAACGGTTGCGCGGCTGGGCGGCCCGCTCTCGCTCAAACTGTGGCTCACCTCGGACGCCGTGCACCGCCACATCCAGCTACACGGCGGCGCCCTGGAGCTGCGTGAGCTGAGCCTGCCCGCCGATGCCGCTCAGGTGTTGGCCGCGCAGTGGGACGGGCTGCCCGAGGTGGTGCGGGCGGTGCTCTCGTGCGCGGTGGTCGCGAATCCGCTCGCGGCCAGGTCGCACGCAGCGAGTCGGCGCTCGGCCGCGCCGGTCGCGGTCGATGGGCTCGCCGCTGACGGGCTCGTGCACGTCGTGCCTGAGGTGATGGCCGCCGCGTTTGCCGAGTTCCTGGGCGTTGCGGCAACCCCCGAGCGGCTGCAGGAGGCGTTCGCGGCGGCCGTGGAACCGGCCGGTTGGTGCCGCGAAGACGGCGGCGTACTGTACTTTCGCGAGGGTCTCCTCGCCGATGTTGCACGCGCCGCAGTGCGAGCCCCAGAGGGGCAAACCGCACTCCGAGCGATCGTGCGGCGCCACATCGAGCGATGGATCGATGCCACCCACGACGAATACACGCTTCCGGCGACCGAGACGGCTTCCATCCTCGCGCGGTGGTATATCGCGCTGTCGAGGGCGCCCGCCCCCGTGCCCGGCCCGCACATGGCTGCGACGGCCGCGCCCCCGCCGACCGAGGCGCTCGCCGCCGCGCACTGGCGCATGGCGTGCGATGCGGCCGCTCGAAACGACTACACCGAGGCGATCTCTCACGGCAGACGAGCCCGGGCACTGCTGCGTCAGGTGTTGGGCGAAAACTACCCGGCCGAGTACCTGCGCGATCACCGCCTCCCCGGCAAAGCCGCCTCCCAACACCAGGTCGCCCCCGTAGGGGCTATGCAGCTCGTTATCGCCGAGTGGATGGGGGAGTCGGGTCGAGCCGGTGACGCCATCGAGGAGCTGCGCACCCTGCTCGCCGATATGGAGCGACTCGCGGGCACCCACCACATCGCGACCCTTTCGGTGCGCCGCGACCTGGCCCGCCAATTGAGTGAGGTGGGAATCGCTGAAGAGGCGATCGGCCAGTTTCAAACGGTCATTGCCGACCTCTCAGCCATGGTGGGGCCACTCTCACCAGAGACGCTGGAGGCGCGGGGCGGGCTTGCCGAGGCACTGGGCGTCTCGGGCCAATACGATCAGGCGGTCGCCGAGCTACGCGCCCTGATCCCGCTCTACCTCGAGGTGTACGGCGAATCCCACCCGGGTACCTTTCTGGTGCGCGGCGCGCTCGCCGCATTTCTCAGCCAGAGCGGCCAACCCTTCGCCGCCGTGGAGCAGGCCCGCATGCTGCTCGAAGACCAAGACAAGGTGCTTGGTGCCGCCGACCCCCAAGTGCTCACGACCCGCAGCAACCTCGCGGTGATGCTGCTCGACAGCGGGGATCCGGATGCAGCCGTCGAACAGTTTGCGCAGCTGGCCGCTGAGCGTGCCGAACTGCTCGGTGTGACCGATCCCGACACGCTCGACACCCGCATGAACCTGGCGCTGGCGCTACTCGAGGCGGGCAGGGCGCAGGCCGCGGTGCACGAGTTTCGTGCGGTGCTCGAGGTGATGCGCCGCACCCTGGCCGAGGACCATCCCGACCTGCTGCGGGGCCGGGGCCAACTGGCTGAGGCCCTGGGGCGGGCGGGCAATCCTCGCGCCGCCGTGTTGGAGCTGCACGCGCTCAAGCGCGACGTCGCCCGCTCGCTCGGCCCCCGGGCGGGCGAGATCGCTTCGATAGCGGCGGCCGCACGCTTTTGGGAGCGCGGCTTAGCCGAGCCGCCGCCCGCCTGATCAATGGCCGGATCAGGGCGCTACCGGGCCCGCAGCTCCCCTTCGCGGTGCTGGCCTCGTAGACTGGCCGCATGATCGGCAAAAATCTTTTGGCCCCTGAGCCCACCCTGCTCGGCATCGACCCCGCTGCGGCAGAGCTCGCAGCGGGAGCAGACCCCGAGACCGTGGTGCGCGAGTTCCCCGAGTCTCCAATCGCGTGGGCGATGCTTGCCGACGCGGCTCACGCTGAGGGCCGCGAGCTCGAGGCGTATGCGTTTGCGCGCGTGGGGTACCACCGGGGCCTCGACGCGCTGCGGCGGGCTGGCTGGCGCGGCGCGGGCCCGGTTCCCTGGTCGCACGAGCCCAACCGTGGAGTGCTGCGTGCCCTGTATGCGCTGCGCCGCGGCGCCATGGCGATTGGCGAGAGCGGTGAGATCGAACGACTCACCGAGTTTCTTGATGGCGCAGACCCACAAGCGATTGCGACGATCGCCGCCATCGAGGCCACTGAAACTACCGAGTCACAGTAGCCGGCGGCTGCTCCCGCGCGAGCTCAGCGCGCAATCTCTCGGCGGGTGCCGTCGAGGCGGCGAGTCCAGCCTTTCGCATCGAGGTGCTCGAGCAGCGGGATCGCCACGCGTCTCGTCGTATCGAGCGCCTGCCGTGCCTCACTCGTTGTGAACGGTTGCGCGAGCGCCGAGAGGCGGCGCATCGCGAGCGCGGGCGCCTGCGGCAGCAGCACCACCCCGTCGCGAAGCCGGATCAGGCGGCCCGCCCGCTCGGCCGTAGCGATCTCCTTTGTTCCGAGGTGGAGTGCCACGAGGTCGTCGGCTTCGGGAGCCGCAAATGGACGGTCGCGCAGACGGCGCTCGAGGGCGGCCACTCCGACCTCGGCAGCCCCCAACTCGACCCGCGCGTTGGGCTCCCGCAACACGCCCTGTGCTGACTCGAGACCGGCCCGGTGCACCACGAGTGGGAGGAGCGCCGGGTCGGGCATGGCCGCGTCGGGCATGGCCGGGTCGGGCAGCGCCGGGCTCCGCCGCTTCAGCGCATCGATGGCGGCTCCGTGCGCGAGTCCCGCTGCAAGCGGGTCGGCCCGCCGCTTCGCGCTGAGTGCTGAACGTAGGGCCTTCGCCCAGCGGTCGATAGCCGAAGGCAACACCCACCAGACTTCGCTGGCAACTCCGCCGCCAGAGCCGCCGCCACCAGCAGCGCCGCCCCTGAGTCGCACCTCGACGAGCCCGTCGGGCACCTGCTCGAGCCCGCCGACGCCCAACGTGCGCAGCTGGCTGGGCCTCATCGCGCCCCGCCTGGCCACCTCAACGAACGCGTCTCCCGTCTCTGGGAGCAGCGCCAGTGCCGCGCCGCGCCTGCGCCCGTCCCCGCGGCGAGTGAGCGCTGGCACGTCGACGTCGAGCACGGTCACGCCCGCGAACACCTCATGACTGCCCGAGGCGCGCAGCACGATCCGGTCACCCACCTGGAGCGGGAGCGACCGGGCGAAGCTGAGCCGACCGTGATCATCGTCGAAGGGACGCAGCCGCACGGTCACCGCGGCCGTGCCGATGTGGGCCGTAAACTCCTGTGGAGCATCGCGAAGCCCGCGGCCGGTGGTGCGCCGCACATCAACCTGCGACACGATGCACCACGCTTCGGGGGTCACGAGCGCGTCGCCGCGCCCGATCGCATCGGCGTGCACGTCTCGCAGGTTCACGGCGACCCGCGAAGTGGGGGTCACCGCTTCGGTCGCAGAATTCTGACTGTGGATCTCGCGCACGGCGGTGGGCGTTGATCCGGATCCCCCCAGCGCGACGAGCGCGTCACCGTGCCGCAGTGTTCCCGCAGTGAGCGTCCCCGTCACGACCGTGCCTGATCCCTTGATCGTGAATGAACGATCCACCCAGAGCCGCACGCGCGCGGCGGCGTCGGGGGCGGGCGCCTCGGCCAGCACGCGGTCGAGCTGCGCCACGAGCTCGGCGAGCCCTGTGGTCTCGCCGCCGCTGGGAATGGCGACCGGGATGATCGGCGCCTCGGCGAGCGCAGTGCCCGCGAACTCGCTCCGGATCGCGGCCGTAATCTCTGAAATGTTGTCGGGTGCCCGGTCTGCACGCGTGATCGCGATGACCGCACGAGAGATACCCAGCGCCGCGATCGCGTCGCGATGGTCGGTGGATTGCGCCTGCCACCCCTTGTCGGCGGCGACGACGAACAGCACCACAGGAGCCGGGCCGACCCCGGCCAGCATATTGCTGAGAAACCGCTCGTGACCGGGAACATCGACGAAGGCGACGCCGCGGCCCGACGGCAGTCCGGTCCATGCGAATCCGAGGTCAATCGTGAGCCCGCGGCGCTGCTCTTCGGCAAGCCGGTCGGGCTCCATGCCGGTGAGGGCGCGCACGAGCGTCGACTTGCCGTGGTCGACGTGGCCCGCGGTGGCGACGACGTACACGGTTAGGCGAACCCGTCTTTGGTGGTCGAGTCGACTGTGGTGACTGTGCTGAGGGCCGTGGCGACGGCGGCGATGGCTTCGGCCAACGCCTGCTCGTGTTCGGGAGCCACGCAGCGCAAATCGACCAAGCATTGACTCTGGCTGACGCGGGGTACCACGGGGGTACTGCCGGTGCGCAGCAGCGGCGCATATTCCTCGGGGAGCGCGAGCGCCCACCCGGGCAGCGGCACCCCGGGTGCCCCGCCACCGCCCACGCGGCCGTCGTGCGGCACCACTTCAAACGCGGAAGTGTGGGCCGCCGCAGAGACATGCTCGGCCAGCCGATCGGTGCGGGCCCTGAGCTCCTCGGACGTGGCGTGCAGCGCGGCGCCGACGGGGGTTTGGCCTCCGCGCAGCGTGGCCTCGAGCGCGGCGAGCGCGAGCTTGTCGGCGCGCACGGCCCGCGCGAGCGGATGCTTCGCAATCACGCCCACGGCCGCGCGGGTGCCGAGCAGGATGCCGGCTTGCGGCCCGCCTAACAGCTTGTCGCCGCTCGCGATGACCACGTCGGCTCCCGCCCGTAACGCACCGGTCAGGTCGGGTTCGTCGGGGATCGTGGGATCCGGATCAATGAGCCCGCTGCCCAGGTCGACAATGAGCGGAATGCGCCGCCCGCCCGCCGCCTCGTGCGCGTCAATGAGCGCCCGAAGGGCCGCGACCTCGACGCCCGAGGTGAAGCCCTCGACGCGAAAGTTGCTGGGGTGTACCTTCAGCACGCAGCCCACGGTGGCGCCCAACACCCGCTCGTAATCGGCGGCGTGGGTGCGGTTCGTTGTGCCCACTTCGCGCAGCCGAGCGCCCGTCGTTTCCATGAGGTCGGTGAGCCGAAACCCTGCGCCAATCTCGACGAGCTCGCCGCGGCTCACGACGATGTCGCCGGGTGCGCGGTCGTTCGCGGCGGTGCCCCAGGTGCTCGTTGCGCCGAGCGCCGTGACCGCGAGCAGCAGAGCCGCGGCTCCGTTGTTCACGACGAGCGCGTCCTCGGCGGCCGGGCACGCCGCGAGCAGTGCGGCCTTCGTGCCCGCGCCGCGCGTGCTGCGGACCCCGGTGGCGAGGTCCATTTCGACGTCGGCGTAGCCCGCCGCCCGCTCGACCGCGCGCCGTGCGCCGGCCGATAGCGGTGCCCGGCCGAGGTTCGTGTGAATTACGACGCCGGTCGCGTTGATGACGGGGGTGAGCGACGCACTCTCGCGTCGCGCCAGGCGCTCGAGAATCGTGCGCCCAACGTCTTGGGGGAGGCCCTCGCCGTCTCGCACCTGCTGCTGTGCCTCGGTAATGACGCGCCGGATCTCGGTCTCGCTGAGCCATTCGCGGGCCGCAGCCACGCCGGGCATCGCGAGCAGATCGTCGGTGCGTGGAATCAAGCGGCGGTAGTCTGTCGTGCTCATGGGCGCCACCTTGCGTGCGGGGTACGTGTGCGCGGCTGGGCCGCACAAACCGAAGGAAAACTGGCGGAGGCGGACGGGAATCGAACCCGCCAGACCGAGATGCTCGGTCTCACCGGTTTTGAAGACCGGGGGCACCACCAGGGACCAGACGCCTCCACAGAGGATCCTACACAAGCTGGCAGACATGTTCGCGCGGGGTAGTCTCGGAAGCATGACTGTTGACGTGGACAAGATACGACTGACCGGTTTCGCACACGGCGGCGGCTGCGCATGCAAGATTCCCGCGGGCGAGCTCGAGGCTGCGGTGCAGGGGCTCGTCGGCCAGGTCGCACCGAATGTGCTCGTGGGCCTCGACGACGGCGACGACGCCGCCGCGGTGCTCGTGCGCGACGATCTCGCGGTGCTTTCGACCGCCGACTTCTTCACCCCCGTGGTCGATGACGCCTATGACTGGGGCCGGATCGCGGCCGCCAACGCGCTGTCTGACATCTACGCGATGGGCGGCACCCCCATCACCGCGATCAACCTTGTCGGCTGGCCGCGCGAGAAGCTGCCCATGGAGCTGCTCACTGAAGTGCTGCGCGGTGGCCTCGACGTCGCGGCAGAGGCGAATTGCCCCGTCACGGGCGGACACTCGGTTGACGACCCCGAGCCCAAGTACGGCATGGCGGTGACGGGCATCGCCGACCCGCAAAAGCTCATGGGCAACGATGCCGCCGTCGCCGGCCTGCCCCTCACCCTGACCAAGCCGATCGGCGTCGGCGTTATGAACAACCGCCACAAGCAGACCGGCGAGCGATTCGAGCACGCCATTACACAGATGGCCGAGTTGAACCGTGACGCCGCCCAGGCCGCGGTCGCTGCCGGGGTGCGTGCCGCGACCGATGTCACGGGGTTCGGGTTGCTGGGGCACCTGTTCAAGATGTGCCGGGCCTCGGGCGTCGCAGCGACGCTCGACATGAGCGCGGTGCCGCTTGTGGAGGGTGCTCGCTCGTCACTCGAGGAGGGCTTCGTGCCGGGAGGATCTCGCCGCAACCTTGATTGGGTGCGGCCTCACCTCACTGCCGACAACTCGATCACCGAGGATGACTTGATTCTGCTGGCCGACGCGCAAACCTCGGGCGGCTTGCTCATCGTCGGCGAAATCCCCGGCCACCCGGTGATCGGTGAAATCACCGTGGGGGCCGGCGTGCACGTGCGCTAGGGGGTCATCGCTGGCATCCGGCACCCTGCCTGCCCCTGCCTGCCTCTGTCGGGCCTTCGTCGGGCCTCCGTCGCCCTCTGCCGGGCTGCTCCGAGAAAATAAGCGGGGGTTGTTCCGTTTAAGGACCGCTGTAAAGCGGAAATACTCCCGCCCATTTTTCGATTTGCGGGCAAAGCCAATGACCTATCGGTGCACCGACGAGGCGACAGCGCTCCCCAACCGGTCATGCTGCGGGAGCTTGCGACTCGCAGTATCCATGGCGGGTGGATTCTGCGACCCCGCCGTCGCGGTTAGCCCGCGGTTGTGATCGAGTCGTGGGTGATGCCGCGGCGGCGGCGCTCCTCAAGGCGCCGTTTCTGCGGTTCGATCACGTAGCGCGGATCCTTCGTGGACTCGAGACCCGCCTCAAGCACGCCGAAGCGGGTGAGCGCCGAGGCTGCGAGCAGCGTCACGCCCGAGGCCGCAGCGATCGCACGGTTGCGGCCGCCGAGGAGGGCGGCGAGGCCACCCGCCGCGGCGAGATACTTGCTCCACTTGAGCATGGTGCCCGGGTGGCCCTGGTGCAGCGGCTCGGCCGCGACCGGATCCATGCGGCGTTCCATGAGCTCCGATGCCACGAGTTCGGCCGCGGCGCCCGTCACCGCCATGATCCGTGCGGGCTTCGCGTCGGCGACGGGGGTGGTGATCATGCCAAGGCCGCCCGAGGCGAGAGTTGCTGAGCTCGCGAACACGAACGCGAGGTCTTCCTTCGCAGCGTTCCACGTGGGGTTGGCGGTGTCAGACAGCAGCACCCCGGTGTAGGCGGCGAGCGGGGCCGCGAACACGGCCGAGACCACGCCTGCTGGCTGCTCGGCGAACTTGAGGAGCGGGCGCAGCGGGCCAAGCGGCAGCTTGCGCTTCGTCATGCGGTCCACCTCGGCGACCGCCGCAATCCCGGCCCCGGCACTGAACGCGCCCAGAATCCAGGATCCAACGCTCATGGGCGAGGTCACCTTGAACGTACGAAACATGTTGAGGAATCGCTCGGGCCGGCCCAGGTCGACGATGAGCGCCACGGCACCGGCGCCAGCTGCGCCGATGGCAGCGAGGCGGCTGTTGCGGCGCAGCTTCTCGTTCTTCGTGAACTGCGCACCTGCTGCGAGCAGCGACGAACCACCGGCGACGCCGCCGAGAAACAGGTAGATGCCGATCGGCGCCTCCCACGGCGGCGCCTTCACGATGGGGCGGTCGTAGTAGGAGGTGAACTCGACCTCGGGCACCATAGCCATCTCACCCGAACCGTCGGTGCGCCCAGGCCCACCGCTGCGACGCTTGCGCTTGCCGCCGCGCTTACGCGGGGACTCCGGGGGGCGATACGCGTCAAACTCCGAGACCGTCACCGGCGTCCTCCTGAAATAAATGCGAGGGCGACGACGCCCACCATGCCAGCCGCAGCGATGGCGGCCCGTTTGAACATGCGAGGCAGATCGGCCGTGGGCACTCGGGGATCCGGCGGCAGACCATACACCTCGGGTTCATCGAGCAGCAGGAAGACTGATCCGGTGCCGCCCACCCCGTCCTCGGCGTTCGCGCCGTAGAGCCGCGCCTCGGTGAGACCCTGCTTGTGGAGCTCGCGCACGCGAGCGCGAGCGATCTTCGCGAGCTCTTCCTTGCTGCCAAACTTGATCGACGTCGTCGGGCAGGCTTGCGCGCAGGCGGGCGTCTGATCGTCGGTGAGTCGGTCGTAGCAAAGCGTGCACTTCTGGGCGACGCCAACATTGGGCGTAGGCGCCTGCTCGCCCGGGGTGAAGTCGCGGTTGGTCTTGGGCTGAGCGATGCCGTCCTCACGGCGCTCAATCACGCCGAACGGGCAGCCCGCGACGCAGGTGCCGCAGCCGTTGCAGATGTCCTCCTGCACCACGACCGTGCCAAACTCAGTGCGGTAGAGCGCGCCCGTGGGGCACACGTCGAGGCAGCCGGCGTAGGTGCAGTGCTTGCACACGTCCGACGACATGAGCCAGCGAAAGTCGGGGGTGTCTGGTGGGGCCGTGTCGCTGCCCGAAAGGTCACCGTCGCCCAGATCGCCGCGCTGCAGAAACGCGTTGGTGCCACGGGGCTTCGGGCCGCCGATTGAGGGCATGCCGAGGCTCACGAGCTTGCGGCCGCTCTCGCGTGCCTGCTCGATTTCCTCGCGGCCCTGCTCGACAAAGGCGACGTGGCGCCAGGTGTCGGCGCCGAGCGAACCGGTGTTGTCGTACGACGACTCCGACAGCTTCCAATCGGAGTCGGCCGGGTTGCGGTTCCACTCCTTGCACGCGACCTCGCAGGCTTTGCAACCGATACAGATCGAGGTGTCGGTGAAGAACCCCTTGTGGTCTTTGGCGTCGTGCCGTGCTGGATGGCCGGCTGACTCAACGAGTCCGCTCATGTCAGGTCACCCCTCCCGTGTCGGTCGTGTGCTCGGTCTGCTTGGCCTCGCCCGAACCGGCGAGCTCCTGTGCTCCTGAGACCACCGTAGCCTGCGCGTGCGGGGTATCGAGGTCATGGGCGTGCGGGCCCTCGTCTGCGGCGCTGATCGCGGTGTCGGGGGTGAGCCCGGCACGCTGCTGATACTCGGAGACGAGCTCGAGCAGTGCCTTGCCGCGGGGACGCCGCCCCGGAATGATCGTGCAGGCGCCCACCTTGGACTCCTGAATGAGCACGTTCGGATCCATGACGATGCCGAGTAGGTCATTCGCGGCATCGCCCTGCACCACGGCGTCGCTGCCAACACCCCAGTGGTAGGGGAGGCCGATCTGGTGCATCGTGCGGCCGCCGATCGTGAGCGCCTTGACGCGATCGGTGACGAGCACCTTTGCTTCGATGGCTGCACGCGGCGAAATAATCGTAGCCCAGCCGTACGGTTCAAGCCCGCACTCCGCCGCCAGTTCGGGGGACACCTCGCAGAACATCTCAGGCTGTAGCTCCGAGAGGTACGGCAGCCAGCGACTCATACCGCCCGCGGTGTGGTGTTCGGTGAGGCGGTACGTCGTGAACGTGTACGGGTACACCTGTGCCCCGGGCTCGGTGCCGCTCGCCGCGCTCAGGTTGTCCTGACTCGACATCGTGATGCGGGTAGGCGAGCGCTGCTGGTCATAGACCGGGTTCGCGACGGGGGACTCCTGCGGTTCGTAGTGTGCCGGAAGCGGCCCGTCGAGCAGACCGTTGGGGGCGTACAGCCAACCCTTGCCGTCGGGCTGCATCACGAAGGCGTCCGTGCCCGAGAGCCCCGCGGCTCCGGTCGCTCCGGCCTCGGGCCTCGCGTCGGGAGCGAGATTCAGCGGGAAGTCGGGGGTGTCCTTACCGACCCACCGCTTCGCATCCTCGTCCCACCAGACGTATTTCTTACGCTCGCTCCACGGCTTGCCCTGCGGGTCGGCCGAAGCGCGGTTGTAGAGCAGGCGTCGGTTCGACGGCCACACCCATGCCCAGTCGTCGCCATCGGGGCTCTGGTCGGCCTTTCTAGGCCGAAGCGCCGCGTGGTTCACGCCATCGGCATAGACGCCCGTGTAGATCCAGCAGCCGCCCGACGTCGAGCCATCTGCCTTCATCTCGGTGTACGACGACAGCGGCTGGCCGGCCTTCTCGCCCTCAAGATGGAACCCGTTGATCTCGGCGAGCACCGCCTCGGGGTCGGGGTTGCCATGGGCATCGAGGGGGTAGTCCCAGGTGAGATCGAGCAGCGGTCGGTCACGCGGATCGGTCGAATCCGCGATGCGCTCGCGGATTCGGATCCCCAGATCGTAGAAGAAATCGAGCTCGCTCTCGGCCTGCCCCGGGGGCTGCACGGCCTGGTGGCGCCACTGCACCATGCGCTGGGTCTGGGTAAACGTGCCCGACTTCTCGACGTGGTTCGCGGCCGGCATGAAGAAGACCTCGGTCTCGATGTCCTCGGTGCGCAGCTCGCCCGACTCGATCTCGGGGCCGTCCTTCCACCAGGTCGCCGACTCGATCATCGCGAAGTCGCGCACGACGAGCCACTTGAGGTGTGACATGGCGAGGCGCTGCATGCGCCCGTGGGCCGAACCGACGGCGGGGTTCTGGCCGAAGATGAAGTAGCCGTCGATCTCGTCGTCCATCATCTTGCCGACGGTTTGGTAGGTGCCGTGCGGGCCGGTGAGCTTGGGCAGGTAGTCGAAGGCCCAGTTGTTCTCAGCGGTGGCCTTATCCCCCCACCAGGCCTTCATGAGGTTCACGGTGTACGACTCCGCCTCGCTCCAGAAACCGACCTGATCGTCCGAGCGCACCCCATCAAGGTAGTGGTCGAGCGACGTGTTGTCGGCCGTGGGCATGGGGAGGTAGCCGGGCAGCAGATTGAACAGGGTCGGAATATCGGTCGAGCCCTGGATGCTCGCGTGGCCGCGCAGGGCCATGATGCCGCCGCCGGGGCGACCCATGTTGCCGAGCAGCAGCTGCAGGATCGCCGAGGTGCGAATGAACTGGGCACCCATCGTGTGCTGGGTCCAGCCCACGGCGTACGCGAAGCAGGTGGTGCGGTCGCGGCCCGAGTTCTCGGTCACGGTGCGCGCGAGGTACGCAAAGTCGTCCTCGGAGATGCCGCAGGTCTCGCGCACCAACTCGGGAGTGTAGCGCGAGAAGTGCCGCTTGAGGATCTGGAACACCGTGTGCGGATGCTCGAGAGACTCGTCGCGCAGGAACCGCTCGTCTGGGGGCAGCGCGGTGTCTCCCGTTTTTTGGGTGCGCTGATACGCCCAGCTCGACATGTCGTAGGTGCCGGTCTCGGCGTCGTAGCCCGAGAACAAGCCCTCGAGGTCTTCGGTGTCGCGGAACTCGGGGCTCACGATGGTCGCCGCGTTGGTGTACGCGACGACGTAGTCGTGCAGCCACGCGTCGTTCTCGATCACGTAGTTGATGAGCGCGCCGAGCAGCACAATGTCAGACCCAGCACGAATCGAAATGTGCTTGTCAGCCACCGCGGAGGTGCGCGTGAAGCGGGGGTCAATATGAATGACCTTCGCGCCGCGCGCCTTTGCCTCAGTGACCCACTGAAACCCAACCGGATGGCACTCGGCCATGTTGGATCCCTGGATCACAATGCAATCCGCATTGGCCATGTCTTGCAGCGGTTGCGTAGCACCGCCTCGGCCGAACGAAGCTCCCAGACTGGGAACTGTGGCGGAGTGTCAAATACGGGCCTGATTCTCGATCTGAATCGCACCAGCTGCGGTGAACAGCTTCTTGATGAGGTAGTTCTCTTCGTTATCGAGCGTTGCGCCGCCGAGCGCTGCGATGCCCATGGTGCGTCGCACCGGTCGGCCATGCTCGTCTTCGTCTTGCCACCACTTCTTGCGGGCGGCCATGAACCGGTCGGCGATCATGTCGATTGCGGTGCCGCGCGACAGCTTCTGCCACTCGCGAGCTCGCGGGGCACGATAGAGAATCTCGGTCTGCCGAGTCGCCGAATTGACGAGCTGCTCGCTCGCCGATCCCTTGGGGCAGAGCCTGCCACGCGAGATCGGTGAGTCGGGGTCGCCCTCGATCTGAATGACCTTTTCGTCTTTGACGAATACCTTCTGGCCGCAGCCAACGGCGCAGAATGGGCAGACGCTCTGCACTACGCGGTCGGCGGTTGCTGTGCGGGGCACGGTGTCACGGGACTTTTGCGACATGACGGCATCGCCTCGCCCGAACTTGTCGTTCGAGCGCAGTTGCCGAAAAACCGGCCACTCAAGAGGACTGAACCGCGCCATACCCGTCACCCTAGTCGATCTGACCCACGCCGCGCCATGCCCAAACGGCAAAGAACGCTCCGGCGCGGGGCGAGGGCTCACGTCGCCCCAAAGCCACCATTTGCGGCGAGCCCGGTAGACTAGGGGAGTACGTGCCGTGTCCGCAAAGGAAGGGGCTGAAATGCCCGCAGTTCTCATCACCGGTGCCCAGTGGGGCGACGAAGGTAAGGGTCGCGCAACCGACCTCCTCGGTAGCCGAGTCGACTACGTCGTCAAGTTCAACGGCGGCAACAATGCCGGCCACACCGTGGTTGTCGGTGAAGAGAAGTACGCGCTGCACCTGCTGCCCTCTGGCATCCTCACCCCGGGCGTCACCCCCGTCATCTCGAACGGCGTGGTTGTTGACCTCGAGGTGCTTAAGGGTGAGCTCGAAGCCCTTGGCGGTCGAGGCGTCGACGTGTCGCGCCTCAAGGTGAGCGCCAACGCGCACGTCATTACGGCGTACCACCGCACGCTCGACAAGGTCACCGAGCGCTTCCTCGGCAAGCGCCAGATCGGCACGACCGGTCGCGGCATCGGCCCGGCCTACGCCGACAAGATCAACCGCGTTGGCATTCGCATCCAGGACATCTTCGACGAGGGCATCCTGCGCCAGAAGGTCGAGGCGGCCCTCGAGTTCAAGAACCAAGTGCTCGTCAAGATTTACAACCGTCGTGCCATCTCAGCCGACGAGGTCGTCGAAGACCTGCTGAGCTACCGCGAAATGCTTGCGCCCATGGTGTGCGATACCGGTCTGCTGCTGCACAACGCAATGGAAGACAACAAGACTGTTCTCTTCGAGGCGGGCCAGGCCACGATGCTCGACATCGACCACGGCACCTACCCGTTCGTGACGTCATCGAACGCGACTGCCGGCGGCGCGAGCACCGGGTCGGGGCTGCCTCCGCACGCCCTCACTCGCGTGATCTCGGTGATCAAGGCGTACACGACCCGCGTAGGCGCTGGCCCCTTCCCCACCGAGCTGTTTGACGAGTCGGGCGACTTCCTGCGCAAGCAGGGCTTCGAGTTTGGCACCACGACGGGCCGCCCTCGCCGCTGTGGTTGGTACGACGCCCCCATGGCGCGGTTCTCGGCCCGCATCAACGGCGTCACCGACTTCGTGCTCACGAAGCTTGACGTGCTGTCGGGTCTCGAGACCATTCCGGTGTGTGTGGCCTACGACGTCAACGGCGTGCGTCACGAAGAGATGCCCGTGAACCAGAGCGACTACCACCACGCCGTGCCGATCTATGAAGAGTTCCCCGGCTGGACTGAGGACATTACGGGTGCTCGCAAGTTCGAGGATCTGCCGCAGAACGCCCAGGACTACATCGTCGCGCTCGAGAAGATGAGCGGATCGCGCATCTCGGCTGTGGGCGTTGGCCCCGAGCGCGAGCAGGTCGTCGTGCTCCACGATCTGCTCGACTAGGCGATCGTGACCGAACTCACGCCACAGGCGCGGCTTGACCGGCTGCGCTCGAGCATCGACAATATCGATGCCGCGCTGATTCACATGCTTGCTGAGCGGTTTCGCTGCACCCAGGAGGTCGGGGTGCTGAAGGCTGAGCACGCCATGCCCGCCTCTGATCCGGATCGCGAAACCAGGCAGATCGCACGGCTGCGCAGCCTCGCAGAGGATGCGCATCTCGACCCGGAGTTTGCGGAGAAATGGTTTAACTTCGTGGTGGCCGAAGTGATTCAGCACCACACCGAGATCGCTGCAGATCGATAGGTTTCGCAGGTCTTGTACCCCCGCTGGTTTAGAAATGATTCTGAACCAGCGGGGGTTTGTGCTTTTACAAACGTCTGGTATCGCACTTCCCCGGGGGGAGTAATGGAGCTACCTGTTTGCTTCTTTTGGGATGGGACCCAAAAGATTATGAGCAGCAGGAGGCACATTCGACCCTGGGAGTTCCTGTGCAGCAACGCAGCTTTAAGCGTGCCCATGTCTTGAAACGATGGCTTGCTGGAGGTGTCGCGGCGCTGCTGCTTGGCACGACCGCCGCAGCAAGCGGTCTCGGTATAGCTCCGGTAGAGGCGGCTCCAAACGCCGCACTGCAGCTCGTGAAGAAGGTTGACGAGCAAGACGCTCACCGCAACCTGGTTCCGGGCCAGAGTGTGACCTACCGCATTGAGTTCAGTGCCGAAAACTACGATGTCGATGGTTCTGGCGCGAACGGCGCAGTCACGCTGACCGACATGCTGCCAGCGGCGTTCGCAGGCTGGGAGATTAGCGACGTCTTCGCGACGCTGCCCGGTAGCGCAGGCGATGTTGCGGTGACCCTTCCTGGCGTCACCCCCGGTACTGCCGGCACGATTGGTGCGACGGAAGCCGAGCGCACCATCTCGGTCGACATCACGGCGCCCACCGATGACGGTCTCACCGGACTGCCGACCGGCCAGCAGGGCTGGCTCTCGTACACAGTGACCGTTCCCGAGAATCTCTCTCCCAACTGGGATTCGAACGGCCTCGACCTCGTCAACACAGCGACGATCACGGGCCTCGGCGGTGCCACGAACGGCGAGATCTCGAAAACCGACACCGCCGTCATTTCTGTGGATGTGAAGCGCACAGTCGACGTGACCCCCGCAAAGACATGGGATCCGTCGAGCCAGGGCTTCGAGCCCGGTGCGCGGTCGAAGGTGACCATCGGGGCCACGCAGGCCTCCAACGTGGATGCCGCATCGCTCGTGCTGCAGGACCTCCCGTCCGCGACAAACGGTGCGACCGAACTGGGTACGGACAACCCGTTCCGCTACGTCGACTTCGCCGGGTTCATCGGAGACCCCGCTGCTGAGGCCAACTGGCCCGCGGGTGCGACCGGTGCGACCATTGAGGTCTACGCATTTGCCAACGGTGAGTGGAACTGGGTGACCTACGCCGCGACGATCGACAACGCCGACATCGCTGGCGTGCGACTGAGCTACACCGGTGCGATCGTGCCCGGTGCCACGGTGAGCCAGGCGTTCACCGTGTCGCAGCGCGATGAAGATCGCCTCGGTCTCAACAAGGACCTGTCAAAGGGCTACGACACCGACAATAAGGTTGACGCTACGGTCACGGTGGCCGGAGAGCCGCCTGTCACAAAGACCGCCAAGGCCGAGTTCGCGGTGACGCCGATGACGATTGCCGTTGAAGCAGGCAAGGCGTTCTTGAACGCGAAGGGCGAGCCTGTTGACCCGCTGCGCACGGTCGCGGGCAACCAGGTGCACGCTCTCCTGACCGCTCAGAACCAGGCTGCGCCGCGTAGCGCGACGCTCGGCTCGCTCACGATCAAGGATCCGGGCGTTGGATCCGACGCTAAGTACTTCTCCTCCGACCTGCAGTTTGCCGGCTTCGACGCTGCCTATACGGCGCAGGTCTGGCCTGCGGGCGCGACCGGTGGCACCATCACCTGGCACCACGCAGGTGGCACCGAGACGGTATCCCTCACTGCAGGCGCAGCACTCCCCGTGGTTCCTGCTCCGCTCACCAACGCTGACATCACCGGATTTGAAATCACGTTCACCGGCGCGATCGTCCCCGGCGGCACGAGCCAGGTGAAGTACGCCATCGATACGACCCCGTCCCTCGCACCTGACGGCGGGACCGCTGGACCGTTCAAGAACGTCGTCGACGTCGAAGGTGCCCGCCCCGGCCTCGACCCCGTGACCGACAACGACAGCGCCGAACTCACCGTTGTCTCGCCCGCAATTGAGGTGAAGGTTGAGAAGAAGCTCAGCCCCAGCGTCGTGCTTCCCGGAGACAGCGTGATCGTGCAGCTGCCCACCACTGCAACCGCCAGCGGCGACCGCACGAAGCCGACCGAGATTGTCGTCACTGACGAGTTCACGGGCGAGGGCACCTTCTGGGATGCGTACGACGCAACCGCCGTGCTCGCCCCAATCGACGTTCCCACCGGCAGCACCCTGCTCATCGAGCGCTTCGATTCTGCCCAGAACAAGTGGGTACCTGTTGACACTCTGACGACGTCGCAGATGACCGACATCGCACTGGCTCCGGCTGAGACGACCACCGGCGTGCGCTTCACCTACACGAACAATGCAGGCTTCGGCCAGTCGACGTCGGTGAAGCCGAACCTCAAGTTCAAGGCACGCGACACACTGCGCGTCAGCGGTGAAACGACTACGCCCAACAACACGGCGCCCTTCACCCCGACCAAGTACAAGAACACCGTGGTGGCAGATACCACCGGCAAGCTCGAGAACCGTCCGGTCAAGGGGACCGACACTGCCGACATCGAAGGCGCGATCCGAAACCCCGAGTGGGCAACGGGCCCCGGCGTCGGTGGCGGGCTCTGGGCAGCAAAGAGCTGGGCAGACGATCACCTCGTCACCCAGTCGGGCACCACGAGCTCCACAACTCAGCGCTGGGCAGTGACCAAGACCGGGTTCGACCAGGTCAAGCTCACCGACCCGGCTACCCCCACCGCCACGGGTGCGGGCACCGTGTTCGATGCCTTCAACCTCACCGGTGTTGATGCCATCACGTTTGGGCAGGACCCGCAGCTGAAGTGGGACACCGTGACCGGTGTCGAACTGTGGAACGGTGCTGCCTGGGTAGCCCCCGCTAACGTGCCGGCCGGTGGCAACTGGATGAACGCCAACGGCTTTACCGGCTACACCCTCACCGCGGCTGAGCGGGACACAAGGCTGGGCGTGCGGCTGCTGCTCGCACCCAACGACACCGCCCGCGCGGCGGCCATCGTCGCGGGTGACCTCGAACGCCACGTTCAACTGCGCCACCGGTGGTACTCCTGCGCTCGATCCCGCGTGCGTGGATAACACCTTCAGCGTCGTGGGCACCAAGGGTGGACAGGATCACACCGCCACCGCTAGCGATCTCATTCTGCTGCTCGATGGCACCCCGTCGGTCGCACTCGATAAGACCGTCGGTGGACTTCCCTCACAGGATGAGGTTGCGCTGACGGTGCCCAAGCACGGCGATGTGGCCCCCTCGGACTACCCGAAGACCTGGTACACGCTTACCGTGACCAACGACTCGGGCACCGGAGCGGTCGCTCCCACGTCCCAGGGCGTGATGAAGCTTGGCAAGATTCGAGTCACGGACGACGCGACCGCAGGCGTGGGCAACACCGCAATGGGCGTGAGCCCGTTCGCCGGTCGCGACTTCGCTGACGAGGCTGGCTCGGACTACGGTGCACACTTCAACGTGCTCAACATCACCGGGCTCAGCTTCTCCGGTCTGCCGGCCTACATTGACCGTGCACAGAGCACGGTTGAGCTGTGGCTGTACAACGAGGGCACCTCGAACTCGGTGACGTTCTCGATCGCTCAGGTCGAGGGCACCGTGCCGGGCGGTCCCACCGCCGCGCAGCTCGCGGATGCGATCGGTGCGTCGGTGACTTACCAGGGCACTGACCCCGAGACCAACGGCAACCGGATCATCACGGGTGACAAGCTTACGATGCGCATCGATGTGCAGATGCGCGCCGAGTACCGCGTTTCAGGTGACCCCGTCACCGGTGGCGCCGATGGCAACGCGATTCCGGTTCGCAACCAGGCGCTGGCCCTCGGCCAGGATCTGGTCGTGGATCCGTTGGCAAAGCCCGTCGACACTGAGACAGCCACCGTGAATCTCACCGACGCTTTGATCGACGTCGTGCTCAACAAGGCGATTACGATCGACGGCGGCGGCACGAAGGTGCTCGAGGCTGATCCGCAGACCCCCGTAAACGTCGTTATGACGGCGACCCCGGGCGAAACGAAGACACCGCTCTCGAAGCTCACCGTGGAAGACACCACGGAGGAGTTCTGGGGCACGTTTGAGCTTGTCGCTCTGCCAGCCCCCGCGGCGAGGCCGACCGATAGCGACCAGTTCAGCTACGACTACTGGGTCGATGGTGCGTGGGTCGCTGAGGCCGGCTTTGCCGGTGAACTGACTGAGGTGCAGGGCGTTCGTATCACGTTCGACCGTGCCGATCAGAAGCTCTTCCCGCTCGGTGCGACTTCGTGGTCGTCGAACTGGGGCAGCGCAGAGCTGCCGCTCACGGTGAAGCTGCGCCTGGACAACTCTGTTGTGTGGAGTGCGAGCGACCTCATCGAGAACGTTGCGTCGACGACGGCCTACGGCACCGATGGTGCCAAGGCGACTGACGACGCAGATGCCACGATTGGTTTCGAACAGGGCACCGCGCAGATCAAGGTCCAGAAGCGTGCACCGCTCGACACGACGACTCACCAGGTTGAGCCGCTCGTGAGCATGCCGTGGCAGCTGGTCTTCGAGAACACGGGCACGGGCTTCCTCCCGCTTGAGACGGTCACCGACCGCCTGCCCGAGAACATCGTGTGGGACGGCGTTGCGCCAACCTTCTCGCAGAAGAATGGTGACGGCGCGACGATTGACCCCGCTGAAATTGGCGTCGAGCTGTCGAGTAACCAGCGCGATCTCGTGTTCACCTGGCCAGCAGGCACCCGCATGCTGCCGGGCGAGGAGATCCCGATCAACCTTGGTCTCATCCTGCAGCCCGGCCTGAAGTCTGCTGAGCGCGCATGGAACTCGGTCGTTGTTGAGACCGGGATCGAGCTTGATCGTTGCATCCAGCCCACCAACAACGGGCAGGATGCGACCAAGGCGCCGGCAGTGGGCGACACGGAGTGCGCGAACGCCAACTTTGTGTCGCCGCGTGCGGGCACTCTGATTGGTGCGCAGAAGTTCGTCAACGGCGAGTACAAGCCGACCCTCGGCGAGGATCTCGTCACGGGGGCAATGAACATCAAGAAGCCTGGAGTAACGGACTGCGTCAGCCCCGGTGCGCCTGCTGATTACACGCGCACCGAGTGCGCCGACTACACGGCAGTGGGTGCAACCGATAACTGGTTGCTGCGCCAGGCGAATGCCGGCACGAACGATCTCGGCCAGATGGTGGTTGTCGACATGTTGCCGACCCCCGGTGACCTGCTCCTCGTCGGCGGCCCTGCACCCCGTAACAGTACGTTCCAGCCGGTGATTGACCTTGACTCGTTCAAGTTCCATGACATGCCGGCGGGCACCGTTACCAAGATTCAGGTCACGACTGACGCTACCGCCTGTGTGGGCGATGGCTCTGGCCCCTCGAAGTGGACGAGTACAGATCCGTTCTGTGAGAACACCACTACGAACCCGGGGAACGGATCGTGGACCAACCTCGAGACGTTCACCGGTAACGCCGCAGACGTCGCGGGATTCCGCGTGCATTTTGACATGACAGCCAATGCGCTCCGTCCCGGCAAGTGGGTCGACTTCAGCTACGACACCGTGAACCTCGTTGTTGACCAGGCTGCGAAGGGCCTCAAGCCCACGATCGAACAGTTCCAGACCCCGCAGTTTGCGTGGAACCAGAGCGGCGTCTTTGCCTGGGATACCCGGAACAACCCGATCAACCTGGTGAAGGCCCCGCAGCCTGCGGGCGTCACGCTTAAGACCGGTTCGCTCGAGGTTTCGAAGACGATCGAGGCGAACGGGGTCACGCAGATCCCTGAAGCCTTCGACGTCGCGCTCGAGTGCACCGTTCCGAGCGGCGTAGCCGACCCCGAGCGGGTCGCGGTCGATATGGGAACGCAGGCGACGCTGACGCTGCCTGCCGACGGCACTCCGGTGCGCGTCGACGGTCTGCCGATCGGTGCAAACTGTGAAATCAGCGAGACGGGCGAGCTCGGCGCGCACGGTGAGATTGGCCGTTCGTTCCAGGTCAGTGATGGCGTGAACCCCTCGGTTGACGGCCAGACCGCCCAGATCCAGATCCGCGAGCCGCGCACTGCCGACCAAGCAACCGTCGTGGGCCTCACGAACACCTATGCGCTCGGCGATCTCGTCATCGAGAAGAGCGTGCGCAGCGACAACGAGTTCGACCTCGACAAGGTCACGCTCAACAAGAGCTTCGACTTCGAACTCTCGTGTGTTGCCAAGGGTGCCGCGGATCCGATCACGAAGAACTTCTCGCTGAAGTCGGGCGAGCAGTACGCCGTGAAGGATCTGCCGCAGGGCGCGGTTTGTGAGCTCACCGAGCTCACCGATGGCGGCGCGAACTCCGTCAAGATCACGGTGAACGACACCACCGTCGAAGCCAAGAACGTGGGCGACATCGTGATCGGCAACGATCCCCAGCACGTGCTGGTGTCGAACGGGTTCTTGGGTGAGGACGAGGAAGTCGACGGCGGTGTTGAGGGCACGACCGACGCTAGCGCGAACGGCGGCCCCAACGGCACCAATAACAACAACCCCGGTGGACTCGACGTCACCGGTGGCGAAATTGCCGGAATCGTGGCCGCGGCACTCGTGCTGCTCGCCCTCGGCGGCGGAGCCCTCGTGCTCAGCCGCAGGCGCCGGGCATAACCGGGCGCCGCGTAACTCGGCTGGGGCCGCTATCCACTGGATAGCGGCCCCAGCTGCGTCTTGGGACGTTACGACCGGGCGCGCTGTGCGGCCGCAATGGCCTCGAGGATCCGGATCCGGATCAGATTGCCGCGCTCGCTAAAGCCGCGTTGCAGCTGCGCGTATTCGCGCTTGCCCTCGGGGGTTTCGATGGGCACTGGCGTGAGCGGGTCGCCGCTCGCGCCGAAGAAGCCCGTGACGTCGTAGGGGGAAGCGCGCATGTCGAGCTCGCGGATGTCGCGGGCGAACACGAACGAGTCGAGCAGGATGTCGCCGGGAATGATGGGCCCGAGTTTCGCGGCCCACTTATAGAGGTCCATGCCCGCGTGCAGGCAGCCGGACTGCTCCGTCTCGTGCTGCGCCTCGCGACTCAGCTCGATCGTGTTGAGCGGGGCAGCCTCGGGGGTGAAGAACCTGAACGCGTCGAAGTGGGTGCAGCCGATCGGGTGCGACTCGACCACCGCGTTTGTGGCCTCGTGGCCGATGCGCAGGGGCAGGGCCGAGTGCCGCAGCTGTTCGGGGGTCATGCGGTACACCATGGCCCACTCGTGCAGCCCGAAGCAGCCGTAGCGCGCCGTGCGATCAAGTGTGATCGTGAGCAGCTTCTCGACGTAGCCGGCCGTCTGGGCGCGGCGCTCAAAGAAGTGTTCGACGTCGATGGTGGCATCCGCGTTGGCGGGGCCGGTCGCAACATAGTGCTTCCAACCCTCCCGCTCGGCAGCGGCGCCCTCGAGGGTGACGCCCGCTCCGGGGTGCCAGCGATGCAGCTCACGGGGGCGCACCGTGTAGTAGGTCCAGAGGAAGTCCTCGACGGGATGCTTCTCGCCGCGTTGATTGCGAGCGCGATGCTCGGCGGTCAGAGCGGTGGCGCGGTCGGTGTGGGCTTGCGCGGCCTGCTGCCACGCAGGAAAAGTCATGGCGTGCACCGATTGAGTCTACCCCCGGGGCTGGTTTGGCACCGGTGCGTGGCTGCGGCCGTGCCTAGAGGTCTTCGTCGTCGCCGAACTCAACGCCGGTGGCCGAATCGCGGCCACGCAGGCGGTCGATATCGCGGCGCTCGCGCTTCGTGGGGCGGCCGGCGCCGCGGTCGCGGTAGATCTCGGATGGGCGCTCCTCGCGGGGCAGCGGGGGCGGGGTGAGATCCTCGAAGTGCTTGGCCGCTTCAACGGCGCTGCCGCGTTTCGTGGGGAGCCCGGTCACACGGTAAATCTTGTCGAAACCGTGCAGCCGCACCTTGACGACGTCGCCGAGCTTCACGGATTGTGCGGCCTTGGCGGTCTGATCGTTGATGCGCACATGGCCGGCACGGCAGGCCGACGTGGCCTGGCTGCGGGTCTTCGCCAGCCGCACACCCCACACCCAACTGTCCACGCGCACGCTGCTCATGACCCGATCGTAGCGCGAGCTGCCCGACCTGGGAGAATGGACACATGATGGGTCGCGCAGAGTACGAGACAGTCCTGGGGCGTACCGACATTGAGATCGAGGTCTCCCGCTCGCGGTTCATTACGCGGCTGGAACGGGTCAGCGACGAGCAGGCCGCGCGCGACATCATCGCCCAGGTGAAAGCGGAGGAGCCGCGAGCGCGGCACCACTGCACCGCGTTCGTGCTGGGGCCCGACGGCCGGGTACAGAGGTCGAGCGACGACGGGGAACCGAGCGGCACGGCAGGGGCGCCGATGCTTGACGCGCTCGTGTCGGCCGGACTCAGTGATGTGGTCGCCGTGGTTACGCGCTACTTCGGTGGTGTGCTGCTCGGGGCTGGCGGGCTCACCCGCACCTATCGCGCCGCGGTCGCAGAGGCGGTGCTGGTGGCGCCGCGGGTGCGGCGCGGGCTCCGGGTGCCCGTCGCGGTGACGTCGGCGTACGACGTGGCGGCCCAGATCGAGTCGGAGGCCCGCCGCCGCGGCTTTGTGGTGGGGGAGGCACAGTACTCTGACCGGGTGGTGCAGGAGTTCCTCGTCGCCGAGCCCGACGTCGCGGCTCTGACCGCGCTGGCCGCCGAGCTGAGCGCCGGAGCCGCGACGCTCGAGAGCGGCGAGCCGCGCTACGTCGACCTGGTGTAGGGGCGCCGCGATACGACAACGCCAAACGCACCGATCCGGCGTCAAGCTTCAATTTCATCCCCAGGTTGTATGGTTTTCGCGAGATTGATGCTGCTGGCGAGGTCGAGGCCCTCGCCGGGTCTCGTGTCAGCGGCACACGATACCCTTTCGGCATGGAGTTCTGGGCAGATATCGTCGGTCAACACGTCGCCGCACAGACGCTCGAACGCGCGGCTGCGCCGGGCGGTGCTCCGGCGCACGCATGGCTGATCACGGGGCCTCCGGGATCCGGACGCTCGAACATCGCCTACCGGTTCGCCGCGGCGCTCATCGCGCGTACCGAAGCCGATCGCGAACGAGTGTACGCGCAGGTGCTCGCGCGCACGCACCCTGATCTGGGCGTGCTGACCACGCAGACGACGATCATCAAGATCGACGCGGCCCGCGAGGTCGTGGCGAGTTCGTATTATGCGCCCTCCGAAGGGCGTTACCGGGTGTTCGTGATCGAGGATGCCGACCGCATGACCGAGCACACCTCGAACGTGCTGCTGAAGGCGCTCGAGGAGCCGCCCGAGCGCACCGTGTGGGTGCTGTGCGCGCCGAGTGAGGCCGACCTGCTGCCGACGATCCGGTCTCGGACGCGCTCGTTGCGGCTCGTCACACCCGAGGTGGCAGACATTGCCGCGCTGCTGCACGCGCGAGATGGCGTCGACCTTGCTGACGCCGAGCGTGCGGCGCGGCTCGCGCAGAGTCACATCGGCATGGCGCGCAGCCTCGCCCGCGACCCCGAGGCGATGGAGCGTCGCGAGCGGGTGATCCGGGGCGCGCTCGCGATCGAGACCCTCGGCGACGCGATGGGCACCGCAGCCGCGCTCATGAAGGTTGCTGAGGCCGATGCGGCGGCGGCCACCGAACGCCGTGAAACGAGCGAGCGCGATGACGCGATGCGCAGCCTGGGGCTCGCTTCGGGGGCCGCGATCCCGCCGCAGATGCGAGCGCAGATGCGCGCGCTCGAGGAGGATCAGAAGCAGCGAGCCAAGCGTGGCGTGCGCGACGGGGTCGACCGTATTCTCACCGACCTGCTGTCGCTGTACCGAGACGTGGTGCTGACGGCGCTGATGAGCGACGGTGCTGGCGGCGAGCCGAGCCCCGCCGCTGGCGCGACGCCTGAGTTGGTGAACGCCGAGCACGCGCGCCGCATCGCCGAGCTGGCCGACCGGTGGCGCGCCAAGGGTGCGCTGGTGGCGGTTGCCGCGGTGGAGACCGCGCGTGAGCGACTGGGGCGGCAAATCACGCCGGGGCTCGTACTTGAGGCGCTGTTTGCCAGCGTCGTGACCGCGGGGAGCGAACGGTGAACGAACTGGCAACTGATGGAGCACAGGCGATCTCGCGCCGGATCCCGCGCCGCGGGGCCCGCAGGCTGGGGCTCGTGGCGGCGGTCGTCGCGGCGGCCCTCGCGCTCAGCGGGTGCACCGCGCTTGCTGGGCTACTGCCCGGGGCGCCCGGCTCAGGCAGCGAGCAGGCGGGCGGATTGACGCCGAGTGACCTGCCCGACCGGCCCGAGGGAACCGTGGCCGGTATGGGCGCACAAGCCCCCAACTGGCGCGACTGCAGTGGCGGCATGCAGTGTGCCGACGTGTATGCACCGCTCGACTGGCAGGACCCCGCGGGCGAACTCATTACGCTGCGGCTCGTGAAGCACGCCGCGACGGGGAGCGACCCGATTGGCACGCTATTCGTCAACCCTGGCGGGCCAGGCGCGTCTGGCGTCAGCTACGTCGCCAACAACCTCGATTACTCGGTGCCAGCCGAGATTCAGCGCGAGTACGACGTGATCGGTTGGGATCCACGCGGGGTCGGCGCGTCGTCGCCGGTGACCTGCCTCGACACGGCCGGGATGGACGAGTACCTGTTCGGCCTGGGCGAGGGCGCGGGGCTCGAACGCGGCAGCGACGAGTGGCTTAAGATTGCCGCGGCCGAGTCGCGGGCGTTTGGTGACGCCTGCGCCGAGCGGACCGGGCCGCTGATCGGGCACGTTGCAACCAGCGACACCGTCGCAGACCTCGACATGCTGCGCGAGATCGTTGGCGACCCGAAGCTCAACTACCTCGGATTCTCGTACGGCACCTACATTGGGGCGCGCTATGCCGACGCGTACCCCGAGAAGGTCGGCAGGCTCGTGCTCGACGGTGCGATGGATCCGAGCGCGACGATGAGCGATGTCGTACGCGAACAGACCCGTGGGTTTGAGCTGGCGCTGCGCGCCTACGTTACCGACTGCCTGACGCGGCGTGACTGCCCGCTCACCGGCTCAGTCGACCAGGCGATGGACCAGATCTCTGGCCTGCTCGACATGGTCGACGAGCAGCCACTCGTGGGGGAAGACGGCCGGGTCGTCACCGCGAACACGCTGCTCACCGCGATCATTACCCCGCTGTATGCGCAGAGTAACTGGGGGTTCCTCAACGATCTGTTCCTCACCGTATCCAACGGCGACGCCGAGGTGGCGCTGTTGCTCGCCGATATGTATTACGACCGCGAGAACGGCAAATATCTGTCGAACTCGACGGAGTCGTTCTCGGCGATTAACTGCCTGGACTATCCCGAGCGCGACGTGGACGTTGCCCGCATACGCGCCGAGGCCGCCGAGTTCGAGAAAATTGCGCCGACGATTGGTCGATTCCAGGGGTACGGTGACATTGCCTGCGCGGAGTGGCCCGTTGAGGCCAAGACCGAGCGCGGCCCCGTCAGCGCCGAGGGAGCCGACCCCATTTTGGTGGTCGGCACGACGGGTGACCCGGCAACGCCGTACCGCTGGGCTGAAGCGCTGGCCGAGCAACTCGACAGCGGCGTACTGCTCACGTACGAGGGAGAGGGGCACACCGCTTACGGCGGCAGCAACTGCGTCGATGAGGTGGTCAACACCTACCTGCTCACCGGGAAAGCGCCCACGAATCCGGTGGTCTGCAGCCAATAGGCGCGTGGGACACGCGAGGGCTGCAGCCCCGTGTCACGATAGCTGCTCGGCCCGTGCTAAAGTGTTCCCTGGTGTACGAGAGATCGTGTGCCACGCCGCCTTAGCTCAGTTGGTAGAGCGATTCACTCGTAATGAATAGGTCGCCAGTTCGATTCTGGCAGGCGGCTCGGTTGAAGCCCTCGCTCTGCGGGGGCTTCTTGCGTTGGATGCTCGATAGTCTGAACTGCACACACCCTGGAGGTCTACGGTGACTCAAACGGCCCAGAAGTCTGCCCCCGCGACGGGCCGCCCCCGTATCGCTCTGTGGGACAACGCCAGGTTCCTGTTGATCGTGCTCGTCGTGGTCGGCCACATGATTTCGACGGTGCGCACCGACTCCGCGCTCACCTACGGGCTGTACGCCTACATCTACCTGTTCCACATGCCGGCCATGATCCTGCTGTCTGGGTTCTTCGCGCACGCCGAGGTAACACCCAAGGCAGTCAAGTCGACGATTCAGCTGATCGTCGTGTGGCTGCTGTGGGAGGGCATCTGGGCGCTCATTCACTTTGGCGTTGAGGGCAAGGAACCGGGGTCGAAGTTTCTCGTGTCGCCCGCGTGGACCCTCTGGTTCCTGGTGAGCCTCGCGACAATGCGCATTCTGTTGCCCTACCTCGCGAAGATGCGGCACCCGCTCCTGATCTCAATCGTGCTCGCGCTGGTGGGCGGGCTCGCCCCGGCGATCGGCACCGAGTTTTCGGCGGCGCGCACGCTTTCGTTCCTGCCGTTCTTCGTCCTGGGGTGGCTGGCACGGACGCGCGGCTGGCTCACGGGCAACTGGTTTCTGCGCCCCACGCGGGCGCTGCGCGCCGCTGCGTGGGCGGTGCTCGGAATCATCGGTCTCGTGTTCGTGCTGCTGCCGAACCTGCGCAAGGAATGGCGCATCGACACCTGGCTCACCTGGCGCGACGACGACGCCTGGCTCCTGGAGCACGCGCCCGTGAACGGGTGGGAACCGCCCAACGCGCTTCTGGAAACGGCCGCGGGTCTCTCGATCACAGCTGTGCTGCTCGCGATTGCCGCGATCATGACGTTTGCGCTGCTGGTTGTGGTGCCGCGCGGACACAGCCTGCTGACAGTGTGGGGCACGCGCACGCTCTATGCCTACCTGCTGCACGCGCCCATCATCTGGGTGTTGCGCAAAACCGGTGCCATCGACGCGATCTACTCGCTCGGCATCGGCGGGGTCACACTGTTGATCTTGATCGGCATTGCGATTGCGGTGCTGCTCTCCGTCGCGCCCGTCGCGCGCGTCACGCGCCCGCTCATCGAGCCCCGGATCGATTGGCTCTTCACGCGCGAACCCGCAGGCGTCACTGCGCCCACAAAGGGTGGATCGCGCCCAGAAAAGTAGACCGGGCCCACTCCGCACGATAACGTCGGGTGGGAGCGATTTCAGGAGGTGCGATGCGGCACGCGGGGAAGACCAGGGGACTAGGCGCTGTCACGGCTGTTACGGCGGTGGTGGGCCTGCTGGCGGGCTGCGCTGCGCTGCCCGCGGTCGACGGTTGGACCCCACCGGCTTGGCCCGAAACTGCCTCTGTCGCGACGGTGCTCGCTGGCCCAGATTCTCGATCCGGATCAACTGCCGACCCCGCCAAAGCCGCTGACCCTGATCTTGCCGTCGTGCCGGCCGCCACGGAGCTCGCCGAGATTGATACCGCGGGCCTGATTGACGGTCGTATTCGCAATGATGGTGCCGGCCTGCAGGCCCGATACGTGGAGGTGCAGGGTCTTGACGGCTTCAACAGCCGCGTTGCGGAGCTGATTGATGCTGCAATTGCCAGTACAGGGGTGTCGGACTTCACACCCGAAGCCTTTGATGCCAGCGCGGGCCTTGCCGACCGTGGCTGCGTGGCAGGCAGCACGACGTTGCCAGCCGCAGAGCTGTTGGCAGACCCCGCGTTCGGGCCTGCTGACGGTGACGGCACCGCCGTCGTGTGTGAGGTCGTGTCGGCATTCGGGTCAGTGCTGGGGGTCGCATTCCGTACGGTGACGGGCAGCACGCTGGAGGTCGCGAGCGACCAAACCGTGGTGCTGTTTGCTGACTTCGAGGCGAAGACGGCGGTTGAGCCCACCGTGATGTGGAGCCCGGAGGCCGCGGCAGAGCTGTGGGATGGGGCCGTGCGGGCACTGCACCGCGACGCTGGTGCACTGAGCGCAGCGGCGTTGCAGCCGCCGAGCGATGAGCAGCTCGCGCTCGCAAGTGCCGCGCTGGGGACGGCACGGATTGGTGCGGCATCGATTCAGTTCACCTTGCCCGCTGGCGTGACCTCCGAGGAACTTGTGGGGCTGGGCGTGCCCGCCACGTCGTCTCCACTTACGGTGACTATCGAGGGGGAGACCGCCCCCGCCGGTTGGTTGACGCCCGTGGGTGAGAAGCTGCTGGCGCACAGGGGCACACCGTTCTCGGGCGTACCGGCCTGGAACGCCGCGCACGCCGTCGACTGCGACATCGCCGCCTGCGTCGCCGTCACCTATGACGACGGCCCGTCGGGGTACACCGCCGAGTTGCTTGACACGTTGGCGGCTCACGAGTCGCCCGCCACATTCTTCATGCTCGGCAATGCCGTGGCGGGCGCCGCCGACATTGTTGCGCGAGCCGCGGCGAGCGGGCACGAGCTTGCAAGCCACAGCATGACCCACCCCGACCTCACTTCAATCTCTCTAAAGGCCGCCCGCAAAGAGGTGCTCGGCGCGGGCAAGCTGATCACCGATGTGACGGGTCAGCCCGTTACGAGCTACCGCCCGCCCTACGGCGCGCTCAACTCCGGCGTGCTGTCGTCGGTGGGCTTGCCCGCCATCCTCTGGACGATTGACACCCTGGACTGGCAGGGGCCCGGTGAGGCCGAGCTCATCGCGCGCTCGGCCTCGGCGGCGAACCCCGGCGACATTATTCTGTTTCACGACACGCATGCCGATACCGTCAATGTCGCTGGCGACGTGTTCGAGGCGCTGAAGAACCGAGGATTTACGCCCGTCACCGTCACGCAGTTGTTTGAGGGTGCGGTGCCGAGCGGCCGGGTGTTCGGGCGATGAGTTTGCACACCGAACCGGTCCAGGTTATCGAAGCTGACGTCACCGAAAAGAAGGATGCCGAGATTAACGATTCTGAGGCTGACGCATGTGAGGTTGACGTGGCCGAGGTAGACGGGGCAGTGGGCGCGCCTCACACCACTTCGCACCGGCGCCGCTGGGTCAGGACCACGGTGGTGATCGCGCTGTGTCTGTTGCTCGCTGCGGCTGCTTACGCGGTGACCTTTGCTCCGGGTCACTACGCCCAGTCGCGCGCCGAACAGCTCGACGGCGTAGCCACCGCTGACGTGGGGAGTGGCGTACAGGTTGTGCCGGGCGACGGCTGGGTGGCGCAGCCGCGCGTCACCAACCTGGTTGAGTGGCCCCCAATGCCACCCCTGCGCAACGTGAACGTGATGATGGGCTCCGAGACCGGCATTGAGTTGCTAAGCCCCGACCGTGGACTCAGCATTGAACTCTTTGCTGCTGCCGAGCCCGTCGAGAGCGATGCGGACTGGCTCGCAAATGTTGCCAGTGATGCGGGCAGTGATCAACAGCCCACGGTGCTCAAGGAGACGCTCGCGTCGGGCGCAGGCCTGGCCCACGCTGATGCTCCCGGGGAGATCCGCGCAGTGGTGACCCTGGGTGATGAACGGGTGCGAGTGCTCGCGCGCACCGCCCCGGTAGACGACGCAAACGCGCGCACCGGCGAGGCAGACCCGATCAACGCCTACCGCCCGGCCCTGTCGGCACTGCTCGAGTCGCTCACCGCGGGTTAGCGCGGCTGAGCGTGCCTGCCCGCTAGTTATCCTCGGGAACGAGGAGCTGGTGCTGGGCGAGCTCGCGGTATAGCGGCGTCGACTCGATGAGCTCTGTGTGGGTGCCCTCGCCCACCACTCGGCCGTTCTCGAGCACCACGATCTTGTCGCTGTCCACCACGGTGGACAGCCGGTGCGCGATCACCACGAGGGTGCGCCCGGTCGCCACCGAGTCGAGTGCCTCACGCATGAGCCGCTCGTTGACCCCGTCGAGGCTCGCCGTCGACTCATCGAGCAGCAGGAACGGGGGCGCGGTGAGGAGCGCGCGTGCGATCGCGAGGCGCTGCTTCTCGCCGCCCGACAGCATCACCCCGTTCTCGCCGACCTGCAGGTCAAGGGCCTGCGCGAGCCAGTCCGCAGGCTTCGATTCGGTGCTTCCGGACCCGGTGCTGCCCGATCCGGATCGATCGAGCAGCGAACCCAGGTTCACCGCACGCAGCACGCGCTCGCACGCGGCATCGCTCGCGTCGGGCGCCCCGAGCGTCAGGTTGTCGCGCAGGGTGCCGGCGAGCACCGCCGCATCCTGCTCGACATAGCCGAACTGGGCGCGTAGCTCACGGCGGTCAAGCGTGCGCAGGTCCTGGCCGAAGATTGACACCGCACCCGACTCGGGGTCGTAGAACCGCTCGATGAGCGCGAGGATCGTCGACTTGCCGGCACCCGAGGGGCCCACGAGGGCCACTCGCGAGCCGCGCGGCACCGTGAAGCTCACCCCGTGCAGCACGGGAGTCTCGAGGATCTCAGCGGGCGCGGCCTCGGCGTCACGACGCGAGCCGCGGCTGCTGCGCACGAGCTCGCGGGCGTCGGTGCGGGCGGGGGCCGCCGAACGATAGGTGAAATGGACGTCGGTGAACTCGAGCGCAGGCACAGGAGCCGCCTCGACGTCGCGTAGCGGCTCGATGCGCCCCGAAGGCGACAGCTGAGCGTCGCCCTCGGTCTCGGTAGGCAGCGAAGTGATCTCTTGGATGCGCCCGAGCGCGCCGAGCGCCTGGTTCACGGCCGAGATCGCACCGAAAGCCTGCCCGAGCGGCATCACCATCAGAAACAGGAAAATGATGAACGTGACGAGCTGCGCGATCGTAATGGCGCCGGTGGCGACGCGGTAGCCGCCCAGCCCCAGCACGATAAGAAACGACAGCTGCATCGCGAGGAATGAGACCGGCACGATGAGGGCCGAGATCTTGGCGACCTTGACGCCGAGCACGTACGCCTCTTCGGCGTCGCGCTCGGTCGCGCGTTGCTCGCGCTCGGTGGCTCCCGCCGCGCGGATCGTGCGAATCGACGAGATAGAGCGGTCGACCTGGGCGGCGAGATCGCCGACCTTCTCCTGCGCGCGTGCGACCGCGGGGCGAATGCGACCCGAAACCAGCACGACCACGACGAGCGCGACCACGATCACGCTGAAGGTGATGAGAAACAGCACCGGATCGATGATGAGCATGCCGACGAGCGCGCCGACGAACACGAGCATGCCGCTGATCGCCTCCACGAGGCCCTGGGTGAGGACAGCCCGCAGCAGCGTCGTGTCGCTGCCAACGCGCGACACGAGGTCGCCCGTGCGGCGGCGGTCGAACTGGGTGATGGGCAGCTGCAGCATACGTGCAATGAGCTGCTTGCGGCTCGCGAGCACGACGCCCTCGCCCATGCGTTGCAGTACGTAGTGCTGCAGGCCGCCCAGAATCGCGCCAACTACGACGATCGCGCACAGCGCGGCGAGTAGCCAGCCGAGCGGCTGGGCACCCTCAACGCGCGTGATCAGCTGGCCGAGCAGCAGCGGCTGCGCGAGCGATGCGACCGCGCCAATGAGGCCGAACACGATCGCGAGAGTGAGCAGGCGGCGCTGCTCGAAGAGATAGGGAAGCAACTGCTTCAGCGATGCGCGGGGGCCGCGATGCTGCGCCCCCTGCCGCTGCGAGGTGCGTCGTCGTTGCCGCGTGGATGCTGCGTCTTCAGGGTGCCCGGTCACGGGCCTACTCTAAGCCTCGCGTCCTGACAGTTGGCTTAGGTCTGTGTGCCTGAGGGCCTGCCGCGCCGGATCGCGCGCAGGAGTAGGCCTCGCTGGGGATATCGAAATGACGAGTCCACACGACAATTTCGTGATTACCGTGTGGACTCGTCATTTTGATATGGACGCTGTGCGTTCTGGTGCGAGCGCTTGATCTAGCCCCGGATCGCGCGGGCCGCCACCGCGAGGTGCAGTGCCGCCTCGACGGCCTCGCGACCCTTGGACTCGGGGGCACCGGGGCGGCCCGAACGATCGAGCGCCTGCTGCTCGGTGTCGACGGTGAGCACGCCGAACCCGACGGGGCGCCCGGCGTCGAGCTGCACCCGGGTGAGGCCGTCAGTGACGGCGTTGCAGACGTAGTCGAAGTGCGGCGTACCGCCGCGCACGATCACGCCGAGGCAGACGGCCGCGTCGAAGCGGGGCGCTGCGCCGCCCGCGCTCACTGACAGCGCGGCCTGCGCGGCGAGGGGCAGCTCGAACGCCCCCGCCACGCGAAACAGCTCGAAGCTTGCGCCCGCCGCGATGGCTGCGCGTTCGGCCTCCGCGATCATGGGATTCAGGACTTCGTCGTGCCAGTAGCCCGCGATGATGGCGAGGGCGAGACCGCTCGCGTCGACGGACAGATCTGGAGCTCCGGCTCCGCTCATGGGGTACTCCTTTGGCTGGGGTGAAACGGGGAAGGGTGCAGTACTACGGGGTCTGAATGTCGCCAGGGAGCTCGTGATCCATGCGGTCGCGCTTGGTCGAGAGATACCCAATGTTGTGCTCGGTGATGCCGACCACGAGCGGCACCCGCTCGGCAACGTCGACACCATGGGCGCGCAGCTGCGACACCTTATCGGGGTTATTGGTGAGCAGACGGATACTCGTCAGTCCCAGATCGGCGATGATCTCGGCCGCCGCCGTGTAATCGCGTGCGTCACCGGGCAACCCCAGCTGCAGGTTGGCATCGAGCGTATCGACGCCCTGCTCCTGCAGCTGGTACGCGCGCAGCTTGTTCGCCAGCCCGATGCCTCGGCCCTCGTGCCCGCGCAGGTACACGACGACGCCACCGCGCGCGTGAATCAGGTCGAGCGAGGCTTGCAGCTGCGGCCCGCACTCGCACTTCATCGACGCAAACGCCTCGCCCGTGATGCACTCCGAGTGCACCCGCACGAGCGCTCCAGCCCGCGGCATCGAGCCGTCGGGGAGCGGTGCGACGAGCGCGAGGTGATCGACGCCGACGCGGCGGTCGCGGTAGGCGCTCGTCTGAAACTCGCCGTGCTCGGTGGGCAGCATCGTGCGGGCGCGCTCGCTGACTCGGCGCTGCCTCGGGGCAGCGGCCTGCTGATCCGGATCAATAGGATCGATCTCATTGAGATGATCGATCAGTTGTTCGATCGTGATGACCGGGATGTTCTCCTGCGCACCCAACTCGATGAGTCCGGGCAGCCGCATCATCTCGCCGTCCTCGGCGACGATCTCGCCGATCACGGCGACGGGGGAGAGGCCCGCGAGCTTCATCAGTTCGACCCCGGCTTCGGTGTGGCCGGCGCGGGCGCGCACGCCGCCGTCTACGGCGCGCAGCGGCAGGATGTGGCCGGGGCGGTGTACGTCGGTGGGCACGGCGTCGGGGTTGGCGAGTGCACGCAGCGTGGTCGCGCGGTCGCTCGCGCTGATGCCGGTCGTGACGCCCTGCGCGGCGTCAACGGTCACGGTGTACGCCGTCGCCCGCACGTCTTCGTTGCGCTCCACCATCATGGGGAGGTCGAGCTGATTAGCGACGTCGTTTGACATGGGGGCGCAGAGAAGCCCCGACGACCAGCGCACGGCCCACCCGATCCACTCGGGGGACGCGAGCTCTGCCGAGAGAATGACGTCACCCTCATTCTCACGGTCCTCGTCGTCGGCGACGATCACGGGGCGACCAGCCTTGATGGCGGCGATGGCCTCGGTGATGGAGGAGATGCCTGATGAGGTCATGATGCGATTCCTTCGGTCGAAGTGGTGGTGACAGCAATGTCAGATTCTTGCGGGGTAGATGACAGCGGGGCGACGCCCATGCGCAGCATGCGGGCGACGTGGCGGGCGAGGGTGTCGGTCTCGACGTTGACCCGGTCGCCCACGACGAGCGCGCCGAGCGTGGTGGCGGTAAGGGTTTCGGGGATCAGCGAGACCTCGAACCAGTGCGCCCCCGAGGTGTCGGGATCAGACACGTCTGACACAGTGAGTGAGACGCCCGAGGCCGTGATTGAGCCCTTGTCGACGAGCAGCGCCGCGATCTCGCGCGCCACCTCGAACCGCAGCACCCGCCACGCCTCGTGCTCGGTGACTGAGGTGAGGCGCGCGGTGCCATCGACGTGGCCCTGCACGATGTGGCCGCCGAGGCGGGTGTCCATGCGCACCGCCCGTTCAAGGTTCACGCGCGTGCCCACCTCGAGCGCACCGAGCGTCGACATGTGCAGCGTCTGCGCCATCACGTCGGCGGTAAATGCGCCCGCATCGTCGCGATCAACAACCGTGAGGCACACCCCCGACACGCAGATCGAGGCGCCGTGTGCGGCATCGCTCGTGACCAGCGGCCCCCGAATCGTAAGCCTGAGTGAGTCGTCGACCGGATCGATCGCGATGATCTCGCCGACCTCTTCAATGAGTCCCGTGAACATCACATTCCCTTCGCTGTGGAGTCAATATCGGCTTCGATCAACCAGTCGGCGCCGAGCTGGGTGAGCCGCGCTCGCCGCAGCGGCTTCAGGCCGTCCATGCTCTCGATCCCGAGGTCGCCGAGCGCGAGCATCGGCCCGCCGAGTAGGGCCGGGGCGACGTAGACGAGCACCTCGTGGGCGAGCCCCGCGGCAATAAACGCGCTCGCGACCCTGGGGCCGCCCTCGACAAAAATGCTCCGGATCCCGCGTGCCCCGAGCGCCTCGAGGTCGGTGGCGAGGTCCTCGCCGGTGAGGTGCAGCGGCGCATCGAGGCCGTGCGCGGCGAGGGCTGGGTGGCTATTGACGCGGGCCTGGGTGGGGATTGCCCGTCGGCCGAGTATGACCGGGATTGGTTGTTCGGCGGCGGGCACGAGCAGCTCGCCTGTGGCGTCTCGCGCGGTGAGGCTGGGGTCGTCGGCGAGTAGTGTGCCCGTTCCGACGAGGATTGCGTCGGCGGCCGCACGTCGATGGTGGACGTCGGCGCGGGCTTCGGCCCCGGTGATCCACTGGCTTGAGCCGTCGGCCGCGGCGGCGCGGCCGTCGAGGGTCTGTGCCCACTTCACGATCACGCGGGGAGTATCCACCCCTGTCATCCCGCGCGAGGTGCGAGTTGCAGACTCCAGCACGTCGGGTGAGGTGGGTGCGACGGGCGACTGTCGTTCCAGCCAGCCGGCGAGCAGTTCGCGGGCCTCAGCGGCCAGCACGCCAGCGCGCACGCTGATCCCCGCCGCGCGCAGCGTCTCGGCGCCTCCGGCCGAGGCCCCGTCAGAGGACGCCCCGCCCGGGTCGGCGAGCGCGTAGGCGACGGCGCCGATGCCCGCGTCGCGCAGGGCGACGGCGCAGGGGCCCGTGCGGCCCGTGTGGTTGCACGGCTCGAGTGTGACGACGGCGGTGAGTTCACCCGCACGGGAGCGCCATGAGTCGGGCAGCCGGGCGAGTGCGGCGGCTTCGGCGTGGGGCGATCCGGCACCCTCATGCCACCCCTCGGCCACGATCGCACCGCGAGCATCGATGATGACGCAACCCACCTGCGGGTTCGCGTTGAGCGCGGGACCGCGGCGCGCGATGGTGAGCGCGCGGTGCATCGCGTCGGCAACGATCGTGTCTTCGGTGCGTGAGTCGTCAAGCATGGCGGCCGCCGTTTCCTGCGTGCCGGGTACGCCAGGAACCGCGAATCACCGCGGCTTCTGTATTCCTCTCATCCGGACTAGAGCAGCAGAACTGCCCATCACCGTCGGTACCGGAGTTTCACCGGTTCAACATCGCGGATGCGACGCTCGCGGACTATCACCGCCGGTTCGGATTCTCACCGACCCCGGAACACGTTTCCCATCGTAGCCCGATTCGGGCTGAACCGGCACGCATTATCGCGGCCGTCGCTATTCGAAGATGTCCGTGAACAGATTGCCATTGATGAGCAGGTTGATCGTAAGTCCGATCATGAGGGCGTTGAAGAAGAAGGCGAGGGTGGTGTGCCACACCACCGTCCACCGCATATGCGAATCGACGACCTTCACGTCTGAGACCGAAAAGTTCGTAGCATTTGTGAAGGCGAAGTAGGCGAAGTCGATGAGTCGTGGCTCGGGCGTGCCGGGAAACTCCAGGGGAGGGGTCTGCGCCCGCAGGAAGCGCGAGTAGTAGACACGAGCGTAACCCCAGTTAAACATTGCCCACGACAGCAGCATTGCCCACATTCCCAGTCCCTCGAGCGCCCTGTCCCCCCTGTCGAGGGTCTGGTCGGCGATGAGTTCGATTGCGACTGTGAGTCCAATCCCGCTCGCTCCAAAGGACATAATGATCGACAGCCAGCGCGAGAGTGGGTGCCCAACGATTGCCTGGGTGAGGCGTGAATCGGGGTGCGGGGAGCGCGCGATGACGGTCAGGGTGAGTGCCGTCGCGGCCAAGTAGACGGTTGCGGTGAGGCACCAACTTAAGAGCAGGCCCAGATCGTTCGGATCATCTGGGTTGTCGCCGCCCCACAACACGTGGCCTCCGACCCAGACCAGCCAAACCTGCATCAGGATCCCGATCATTGCGGTGGTGAAGGCTACGGGGGTGCGCACCCGAGAGGATCTGCCCCGTGCCGGCCCGCTGGCCCGGGGCGCGACCGGGCCGCGACCTTCCCCGAGCCCTCGTCCAGATACGGCGTTGGGGGCAGACGACCGGCTCACGCGGCCTTCCCCTGGGTATTGGGTTTGGTGGTGGCCGAAGAAAGCAGGTCGCGCAGGCTTGCATCGGGCAGGTAGGCGCGAGTGAGTGCGATGCCAATGCGGGGCAGATCACCCTCGTCCCGAAAAATGAGATGTAGCGACTCGTGACGGGGATTGAACTTTTGCTTGAAACGGTGCAGAGACTTGAACCCGTAGAGGGGCTCAATGAGCTCACCCACGCCCGTGAGCACCTGATCGATGGGGCCAGCTTCTGCGTTTTCAGGGCGTACGAGGGGTGCGCCCGAAAGAGACACGAACTCGTAGCCCTGTTCGGAGAAATGCTGGGCGGACGAGGCGATGAGGAACTCCATCACAGGGCCGAAGCCGCCATCGCGGCGGCGCATCAGATCGAGGGTCCAACCCGCCACTCGGGGCTCGCCGGTGTCGGGGTCGGGAACGCCGTACACCGGCAGCCACGAGGTGATGCCGTGCAAGCTGCCGTCAGTGTCGACGGCGATGCCCACGCGTACGCGGGGGTCGAGCGCCTCATCGACGGTGCCGAGTGTAAATCTCATTTCGGGCAGGCCTTTGTCTCCCGACCACTGCTCAGAGATTGCGCGTACCTGAGCGAGCGTCGACCAGGGCTCGTCGGCGAGCGTGACCATGCGAAATTCGATGTTCTCACGGGCGGCGCGGTTGATGGCGGTGCGCACGGCGCCCCAAACCTTGCCCTTGAACTGGAGCCCCGGAAGGTCCACGATCGTGTCCTCGGCGACGATCACCGAGCGCCAACCCTCGGGGCGAGCCTCGGCGACCGCCGCGCTCACTGAAAAGGCGCACGGAATGAGGCCCGCGTGTTGGGTCACGCTCGCAAAATCCTTGAGTGTCGAGCTCTCGGCACCTGCTGCAACGATCGGGTCGCCGAGCATAATGGCGACGCCGGAGTGAGCCTGGTACGCGATGGCCCCCGCAGACGTGGTGCTGATGCGACGGTTCAGATTCCACGTGGTCATCCAAGATATCGTGCCGCCGCCAAACCGTTCGAGCCGCGCAATCAGCTCCTCGCGCGTGAGGCGCCCGGCCGAGAGGGTACGACGTGAACGACGAAGCGGTACCCGAAAGGCACCACGAGCAACAAGCAGGATGACGAGCATCGCGGCCCAGAGCACGCTCGGGGCGAGGGCCAGCCCAATGATGTCAAACGGGGTGTCAATCAGCTCAAACTTGAGCATGAGGGGCACCGCGAGGACGGCCAGCACGGCGGTGACGAGGTTGTAGATGCCCAGAACAAGCCCGAACACCCATGCAACCTTGTGTCCGCCGCGCAAGCCGTTAGCAATCAACGCGATGACAACCACGTCGATGGCGACGTCGATGAACGAGGCGATGGGCTGATTCTGCCCGAGCGGGCCGTTGTAGGGCACGATGAGGTCAAGCACCTGGATCGCACCGATCGCGATGACGCCGACAAACGCGAGGAACCGCCACTCGCGCGTGCTGGGGCGACCTGCCGGGCGGCGGAACGCGGGCATGAGTCCGCTCACGGTGAGCGCGACCGCCATGGCGATGGCGTGCTCTAGGTCATGAATGTTGCCGAGATAGAACACCGAGATCGTTGTCCACAGGAAGATGCCAATGCGAGCGCGAAGCCGCCACGGGGAGGGCAGGGTGGCGATGGCGAATACGAGCGCGGTGAGTGCGCCGCACGACGGGCCCACGTCATAGACGGTGGAGAGCCGGTCGATCCAGTGCGAGCCCGACTGGGAGGCAGCGGCGAGAAGGGCGGCCGCGCCAACAACGCCGACGATGTGGCCGCCGAGAAAGAGCCCGGCCGTGCGCAGGGACCCGAACTGCCACTCAGCCCAGCCGAGCCCGCCGATCACGAGCGGCATCAGGGTGAGGTAGACCCACGGGTGGTCCACGAAGAACAGCGCCGTGAACACTGACCACCAGCGGCCCTCAGCAAACGCGGGGAGCCCGGTTGCGACCTCGTGGTACCACGGCTGGTCGGCGGCGGCTGCCCACAGGCTGCCCGTGGCGACTCCGACAACGAGCATTGCGACCACGAAGGCGGCGGTAAAGGGCGTGCGTCGCAGCACCCGAACGAAGCCTGTGGCGCGGCCGGATCCCTTGATTTCGGGGTTGGCTCCCGTGCTGGTTTCGCTGACCGCAGTGTCGTTCATACACACAGTCTATGAAGTTAGGGGCGCGGCTGTAGCCTGACGCCACCGGCGGGGTGTGCCTAAATGCGGAGATCCCACGTCAAACGAACAAAAATCGTGATTTTGATCCGAGAAACGCGGGATCTCCGAGCGGAGTTCACCGTGCGGTTAGCGCATCAGGCCGATTCGCTCGTACACGAGGTCGAGGGTGCGACCGGCGACCTCGTTCGCGCGCTCGGCACCCTGTGCGAGCAGTCGATCGAGCTCGGCCGGGTCTGAGAGCAGTTCTTCGGTGCGCTCGCGGACGGGGGCGAGGCTGCCCTCGACGACCTCGACGAGACCCTTCTTGAGGTCGCCGTAGCCGCGGCCGTCGTACTCGGCGACAACCGAATCAACCGACTGCCCCGACAGCACCGAGTAGATGGTGAGCAGGTTTGAGACGCCGGGCTTGGTCTCGCGGTCGAACCGCACCACGCCCTCGTCGTCGGTGACCGCGCGCATGATCTTCTTCTTGGTCACGTTCGCGGGGTCGAGCACGTTGACGAGGCCCGCGTCGGACTCGGCCGACTTCGACATCTTCGCGGTGGGCACCTGCAGGTCATAGACCTTCGCGGTGCCCTTGGAGATGTGCGCCTCGGGCACCAGGAAGGTGTCGCCGAAGCGTGAGTTGAACCGGTTAGCCAGGTCGCGCGTGAGCTCGACGTGCTGGCGCTGGTCTTCGCCCACCGGCACCGAAGCGGCCTGGTAGAGCAGAATGTCGGCGGCCATCAGAATCGGGTAGGTGAACAGTCCGACCGAAGCGGTGTCGGTGCCCTGCTTCTGCGACTTGTCCTTGAACTGAGTCATGCGGCCAGCCTCACCAAACCCGGTGAGCGTGTTCAGTACCCAGGCGAGCTCGGCGTGCGCCGACACGTGCGACTGCACGAACAGGGTCGACTTCGCCGGGTCGATGCCCGCAGCAATGTACTGCGCGGCGGTACGGCGCGTACGGGCCACGAGGCCCGCCGGATCCTGCGGAACGGTAATGGCGTGGAGATTGACCACGCAGAAGAACGCGTCGTAGTCCTCCTGCATCTTGGTCCACTGGCTCAGGGCGCCAATGTAGTTGCCGAGCTGCAGGGAATCGGCGGAGGGCTGCATGCCCGAGAAGAGTACGGGCTTGGAGGTTTCAGTCATGATGGTGCTTCTTCGCTAAAGGTAAAAGGGAAATTCAAAAATTCGGGGCCGCACCCGCCGCTGCTGCCCACCGCGTTAGCGACCTAGGGAGCTGGGAGGCTGGGCTTTGGGCCCGCCGATTGGTCGGGCCTGGCAGGAGCACCGGCGAAGCCCGTGCGACCGGAGAGCGGCGGGCCCAAAGCCCAGCCTCCCAGCGGCAGAAATCGAACTAAACGCGGTAGTCAACAACGACGGGCGCGTGATCCGACCATCGCTCATCGTAGGAGGCCGCCCGATCAATGACGTAGTTCTCGACGCGCTCACCGAGTGCGGGCGTGACCACGTGGTAGTCGATGCGCCAGCCGGTGTCGTTGTCGAACGCCTGGCCGCGGTTGGACCACCACGAGTAGGGGCCGTCGACCTCGCCGGCCCAGCGGCGGCCGACGTCGACCCAGCCGAAGCCGGGGCCTTCTGATCCGTCGACACCCACGACGGTTTCGCCCTTGGGGCCGAAGTAGCGGTCGAAGTAGGCGCGCTCCTGCGGCAGGAAGCCCGACTTCTTGACGTTGCCTTTCCAGTTCTTGATGTCGAGCTCGCGGTGGCCCACGTTGAAGTCGCCGACGATCGAGACGAGTGCGCCCTCGGTGTCGAGTTCGCTCATGCGCTCGCCCATCGCATCGAGGAACGCCCACTTGGCTTCCTGACGGGGCGACCCGACCTCACCCGAGTGGGTGTAGTTGCTGACGACGGTGAACGGCTTGCCGCCCAGCTCGAAGTCGGCCTCAAGCCAGCGGCCTGACGACTGGATGCGAACCTGCGCGTCCGCAGCGCCGAGGCCCACGCGGTGCGCGAGTGACGGGACGCGGCTCGCGATTGCGACGCCCGCGCGGCCCTTGATGTCGCAGGGGTCGTGGAGCCAGTGCCAGCCGGCGTCGCCCAAGAACTGCTGCAGGTGCTCGTCTTGCGCGCGAACCTCTTGCATCGCGAGGATATCGACGTCGCGAGACGCGAGCCACTCGCCCATGCCCTTGCGGTAGGCGGCACGGATGCCGTTGACGTTGACTGAGGCGACGCGCAGGGATTCGACCATGCGTGCCAGTCTACCGAGTTGAACTCGGGTCAGGGGAGGGTGCGGCTAGAACACCATCGGGCGGTCGTAATCATCCTCGAACGTGCCGCCGAGCAGCGACGGGTCAATCTCGGCGACGACGGGCACGTGGTCGCTCGGGGCGTCGCCGCGGCGCTCGTCGCGGTGAATCGCGGCGCCGGTCACCGCATCGGCGAAGCCCTGCGACGCCATGATGAAGTCGATGCGCATGCCCTCATCCTTGGGGAACCGGCCAGCCTTGTAGTCCCAGAAGGTGAATCCTTCGGGCACGATCGGGCGCACGACGTCCTCGACAAGCGGCGCGAATGACTCAAACATCGAACGCTCGGGGGCCGACACGTGCGTCGACTTGCCCACCGTGAACGACGGGTCGCCCATGTCGGCGTCGAATGGCGCAATGTTCCAGTCACCCATGAGGGCGAGCGGCAGATCCGGATCCTCATCAAGCCACGTCTCAGCGTTGCGACGCAACGCATCGAGCCACTCGAGCTTGTAGGTGTAGTGCAGATCGTCGATGCCGCGCCCGTTGGGAACATAGAGGCTCCACAGCCGCAGATCGCCCACGGTGACACCGAGGGCGCGGGCCTCGAGCGGCAGGCCGTTGGGGCCCTCGCCCTGGATCTCTTCCTGGCCCTTGATCGGCTTGCCGAATCCGGGCATGCCGTCGAACTCGCGCGCGACATCGGTCATCTCGTGGCGGCTGGCGAAGGCGACGCCGTTCCACTGATTGAGGCCGTGGATCTCGAGCTTGTAGCCCGCGCGCTCAAACGCCTCGACGGGAAACTGGTCGGGGCGGCACTTGATCTCTTGCATGGCGAGCACGTCGATGTCCTCGCGCACGAGCCAGTCGACGACACGGCCGACGCGGGTACGGATCGAGTTGACGTTCCAAGTGGCAATGCGCATGCCTTAAGCCTAGCCGTCGGCATAGATACGTAATTCGTCACGATGTGAAAAGCCGCGATCGGTCATAGTCTGCAACTCAATCAGTTGCGCGTTCACGGCATTCACCGAGCGCCTGAGGGATGCGCTGGAGCATTGGGGAAGTCGATGCACTCTCAAAATTACGGCGGGCAAGGCCCGTCCCGTCGTCGAGGGGGTCGCGGCCTCGCCGCGATCCTGTTCGCGGCGGTCCTCACGTTTGGGCCCGGTGCCTGGGCGGCGCAGGCCACCGTTCCGGATCAGGCGGCCACTGTAACTGCTGCCGAATCGGCAGATCCGGAGGCTGCTCCCGAGGTGGTTCCCGATCCGGCGCCCGTGGCGGTGCCCGTGCCTGAGGCGGTGCCCGAGCCGGCGGAGGCCCCGGAACCCGTGGCAGCGCCCGAGCCGGCCCCCAAGCCGGCTGCGGAACCCGCTCAAGTCATCGAGGCTCCCGAGCCGCAGGTCGCGGCTCCCGAACGCACGGACCAGGGGGCGCGAAGCTCGGCTTCGCAGTATCCGCCGCCGGTGACCCCCGCGGTATCCGTCACACCGCCCGAATGTGTGGCGGTCGATGCGCCGCTGCCGACGAGCATCACAGCGCACGTCACGGTGCCAGCGGGCACCTTTTGGCTAGGTATCTCGATTGGTGGATGGAGTGCCCCCGAGGTGCTCGTGTCTGGGAGTGGGGACTATGAGCTGCCGCTGAACGGCGAGGGCTCATACACCGTCACCCTGTTCAACGGCGGCCACTACCAGGTCTCGAGCACATCGTTCGTGATCGTGCGGTGTGACGAGCCGGTGCCGACGGTGCCGCTCAGCGTGGCTGTCTCGCTCGATGAGTGCACGGTGCCCGGTGGCGAGATGGCAACCACGGCCAAGGCTCACGTGCTCGGTGCGGTGGTTGGGCAGAGCTACCATTTCTCCCTCACCAAGGACGGTGCGGAGGTATGGTCTGACGACGTGGTCGCTACCGCGATAACGCTCGACGTTGTAGTGCCGCTGACGGGAGCCGCCGAGTATGCGGTGACGGTGAGTCACGGTGACGACTCCGACACGGCAACGGCCACGCTGACGCCGTGCCCGCCGATACCGCCCGAGCTGGCGTTGGCCATCGCATTCGATCAGTGCGGAGCCCCAGGCGGTGTCCCGGCAACTTCGGGCACCCTGATCATCAGCGGTGCGGTGGTGGGTACCACCTATCACGTGACACTGCAGAAGGATAGCGCCGGGGCCCTCGGTGCCCTCGGTGCCCTCGTGGGCAGCGACGGGACTTGGTCGGAAGACGTGGTGGCAACTGCAACCGAGTTCGCCGTGACTGTGCCACTCAGCGGTCCAGGCATGTACACGGCACAAGCCTCGGTTGGTGAGACTGTGGCGACGGCTACGGCAGAGCTGACGCCCTGCCCGCCGGAACCGCCAGTACCGCCAGTACCGCCAACACCACCGGTACCTCCGGTTGTGACCACCTCCTACACTCCGCCGCCCAAGGTCATCGTGACCTCGGTAGCCCCCAAGCTCGCGGTCACCGGTGCGAGCGGTGGCAGTGAGGGAATGGCAGTTGCGGGGGCCGTGGTACTTGCGGGCCTCGTCACCATGGCTGCGGCTAGCGGACACCGCCGGATCAGGGCACGCGTAGTGCGTGACTGACGGGGAGTCGTGCGGCCCCGAGCTCGTCTCGGTGGTCGCACGAGCAAGACACAAGCTGCACGGTCGCGGCGTTCTCACCGTGGTCGTGCAGTTTGTTCCAAGGGCCTGCACAGTGGATTCGGGTAGGTTTAAGGCTCGGTCAAGTGCGCGACGCGCATCAAAAGACACGGGGAATACTGAATGAGCAAGAAACTCGCTGACGGATCACAACGGTCGACGTTCGTGCGCCATGGCAAGCTGCGCCGCTCAAAGAGCTGGAGCAACGCGCTGCGCATCCTGCTGACGACTGCCATCGTGGTGGTGCTCAGCGGAGTCGCCACAGTGTCCTATGCGGTGTGGGGTCTCACAAAGGATATTCAGACGGTCGATCTCGGCAACAGCGGCGACGCGGTAGGAGCGGGCAGCCAGTCGATTGACGGGGCGCTCACGATTCTGCTTGCGGGCACGGACTCACGTGCCGGCCAGACCATCAATGATGGTGAAGAGGGCGAGCTCAACGACGTCAACCTGCTTCTGCACGTCTCGGCAGACCACAAGAACGCCACGGTTATTAGCTTTCCGCGTGACCTGATGGTGCCGATCCCGGGCTGCCCGGGACCGAACGGGGAGCCCGACTACTACTCGGCAATGAGCGAGCAGCAGCTCAACACTGCTATCTCGTACGGCGGGCTGCCGTGCGTGGCGGCCACGATTTCTTCACTCACGGGCATGGAAATTCCGTACGCCGGGCTGATCTCGTTTGACGGCGTGATCGGGGTCTCGAACGCGCTCGGCGGCGTGGAAGTCTGTCTCGCGCAGCCCATCGTTGATCCGCATGCGGACCTCGACCTGCCCGCCGGCATGAACAACCTCCAGGGCCTCGAGGCGCTGCAGTTTCTGCGCACGCGCCACGGCGTCGGCGACGGCGGCGATACGAGCCGCATCAGCAACCAGCAGGTCTTTATGTCTGCCCTGCTGCGCAAGCTGAAGAGCGCAGACACGCTCTCGGACCCGGTGAAGGTGTACGGCCTTGCAAAGGCGGGCGTCGAAAACATGACGCTGTCGAAGAACATGGCGAGTGTGCAGTTCATGCAGGCCATCGCAGGCACGGTCAAGGACATCGACCTCGACCGCATCAACTTTGTGCAGTACCCGTCGTTCTCGCATCCCTACGAAGAAGGGCGTCTGACGCCTGACTATGTCAACGGGCAAGCGCTCATGGACATTGTCATGAGCGGCCAGCCATTTGAGGTCTCGGCCGTGGGTGAAGGCGTGGCGACGGAGGGCGAGGACCCGGCTGCCGACCCCGCTACCGACCCGACGACCGACCCAGCCGCTGATCCATCAGTGGCGCCCGTGCCAGAGGAAGGCGCAACCCCGCCGGCTGCCACGGATGGACCGGTGAAGTTGCCCGACGGTATTACCGGGCAGCAGGCCAGTAAGGAAACCTGCTCGGCCGGGCGCACGGTGTTCTAAGCCATTCTCGACATTCTCGGAACGGGCGTTGACTTTTGAGACACGCCGACACGGATCCCGCTCACGATTTCTCGTGAGCGGGATCCGTCCGTTAGGATGGGCAATGGTGTTTACACCTAGGAGACGTGCCGGAGCGGCCGAACGGGCTTCACTGCTAATGAAGTGTTGGGCTTAAACCTGACCGGGGGTTCAAATCCCCCCGTCTCCGCCAGATTTACCCCTCAAGATTCGCGCAATGCGCTGCGAGTCTTGAGGGGTTTTTGCGTTCGCGGGGCGACACGAAACCCGAGCGTGACGCAGCGCCGACAAGCGAATCAATCGCACTGGCAAAAGTGCACAAACCCTGCGCACAAGACTGTGCAATACCGCGTGGAGCTGTGCGCCGCGCCGCCCGTAGCCTGTCTGGGTCACCCGCACTGACGCGAAGAAGGGCAGCATGCGAGCGAATTACAATCGTCCAGTTTCACCGGCCACATCGGCGGCTCAAGTGATTTCACCGTCGAGCAAGAGCGGCTCAAAAAAGCTGGCCTCTCGACACATTACGATGATCACCCTCGGCGGCATCATCGGCGCAAGCCTGTTCGTAGGCTCGGGCAACGTGATCCGAAACGTGGGCCCCGCGGCGCTCGTTTCGTACCTCATCGGCGGCATCCTCGTGTTCCTTGCGATGCGCATGCTGGGCGAAATGGCGGCAGCACGGCCGTCCACCGGTTCGTTCATGGAGTACGCGCGAGTCGGCCTCGGCGACTGGGCCGCCTACTTCGTGGGCTGGCTGTACTGGTACTTCTGGGTGGGGGTCATCGCGTTCGAAGCCGTCGTAAGCGGTTCGATCCTGCACGGCTGGATGCCCGGAGTGCCCGAGTGGGTCTTCTCGATCTCCATGATGCTCATCTTCACCATCACGAACCTCGTCTCAGTGCGTTCGTTTGGTGAGGTCGAGTTCTGGCTAGCCAGCATCAAGGTCGTCGCGATCGTGGTGTTCCTCGGCGTCGGCGTCCTGTTTGCGCTCGGCTTCTGGCCCGGCGGCTCGTTCTCGCTGCCCAACCTGTGGCAGCACGGCGGCTTCGCCCCCAATGGCGTCTGGCCGATCATCGCGGGCGTCGCGATCGTGATCTTCTCGTACTTCGGCACTGAGATCGCTGTGATGGCCGCCTCTGAATCCGAGGACCCCGCGAAGGGCGTACGCCAGGCCACGACCACGGTCGTGTGGCGCATCTTGCTGTTCTTCGTGGGTGCCGTGTTCCTGATCGTCATGATCGTGCCCTGGAACCAGCTGCCCGACCCCCAGGTCGAGGGCCCCTTCGTGCACCTCTTCACGATGTACGGCATCCCCGCCGCAGGGGTCATCATGAGCGCCGTCACGCTGACCGCGGTCTGCTCGGTACTCAACTCGGGCCTCTACTCGGCCGCCCGCATGTTCGCAGCGCTCGCCGACCAGGGCTACGCCCCCGGCATCGTGGCAAAGCGGTCCAAGAACGGCGTGCCCGTGGCGGCAGTGCTCGCCTCGACGCTCGGCGGATACGCCGCCGTGATCGTGAACTTCGCGGCCCCCGATTCGGGCATCTTCGACTTCATCATGAACTCGGCCGGCCTCGTCGCACTGTTGGTCTACGCGTTCATTGCCGCGACGCAGATCCGCATGCGTTCACGCATGAGCAAGGAGGAGGTCGCCGGCCTCGAGCTCAAGATGTGGCTGCATCCCTGGCTCGGTATCCTCGTGATCGCGTCAGTGGTGGGCATCATCGTCATCATGGTCGTGAGTGGCGAAGGCACGCGCACCCAGGTGTGGACGAGCCTGGTGTCGGTTGGTGTGCTCGCAATCTTCTGGCCTGCGGTGCGCAAGCGGCTCGCACGCGTGCGTGCGAAGCGCGCGTTCCCCGAACCCTCGGCGGCAGAGCTGGCCCAGCGGCTGCAGGCGGAATCATCTGCGGCGGCGACTCCGGTAGCCGCGTCTGACATAGAAGGCGCCGGATCGCAGCAGCCGCGCGCGTAACACCCGAGCGCTCTGCGCTCCATGTGGCCCTCGAAGGTCCCGTAACCACTACGGCATCCTCGAGGGCCACCTGCGTTTTGTTGGCCGGTGAGAGGGCCGCCTACGAGACGGTCGTGATTGCGGCGATGGGGTCGGTGGTCGGTGCACCGCTGGGCGATCCGCCAGCCGCCTCAACGGTCAGTGCGACCACGTCTCCGGGACGGAAGCCATCGAGCACCGCCGGCTCATCATCCGGCGCGAGCACGCCCACAGAGATGGGAGTTTCGCCCCTCACGAGCCACACCTCAACGTCTTTATCGTCCGCCAACTTCGGAAGCTGCTCAGCCACGAGTACGGCGCGATCGAGTTCGTCGGACCAGTGCAGTGTCGCGTTGCCGCCGCCAGAAACCTGAACGGTTTGCTCCTGGGCGTCGCTTGCCTGGGACACTTCGGTGAGGGCCACATTTGCGAGGCTCGGGCCTGGCCCGAAAAGCTGCGGCCCCAGTGTGACGGCAGTCAACACGGCCACCGACGCCGCAAGCGCGAACGCTCCTACCCAGAGGGCGCGCCGGCGTGCCCTCGGCGCACGAGACTTGTGGTCGACGGGCGCTGAGAGCGATGCAGACACTACGGGTGGAGCGAGCTCAGCAGCCGGTGAACCACCGGCGGGCTGCTGCGACATATTGCCGATCAGTTCGAGGAGATTGGCTCGCACGCTCGGGGCGGGGGTCGCGTTGGGCGAGGCGTCGCCAATGGTTGCGGCGGCCTCGAGATCCTCGTCGACGATGAGCTGCCACTCGGGGTGTGCCACGAGCGCGTGAGCGAAGGCGATCTCGTCCTCGGGGCTGAGCGCGTGCAGCGCGTGGCCAGCTGAGAGCTGCCGAAAATCTTGGAGATTCATGATGCTCCCTCCATGGTCACGCGCAGTCGAGACAGGCCGTCTCGCATGCGCGTCTTGATCGTTCCGAGCGGGGCGCCAAGCAACACTGCGATTTCTTGCTGGGTGTACCCGCCAAAGTAGGCCAGCATGAGTGGTTCACGTTGCACCTCGGGGAGGAGCTGAAGCGCTTCCGCAGCTTCGGTGCCGTCGACCAGCAGTTCGACGTGCTCTTCAACTGGAACCGGAGCTGCGTACAGCTCGCGGAGCCCGGCACGCATGTCGCGCCCCGCGCTGGCCTGGGCTGCACGCACCCTGTCAACAGATCGGCGATGCGCCATGGTCAAGACCCAGGTACGTGCGCTGCCTCGCTCGGGCGAATACGAGGTAGCCCGCTGCCAGACCTCAAGAAACACCTCTTGCAGCACTTCCTCACTCTGCGCATGGTCGACGAGCACACGCTTGATGAGGCCGAACGCTCTTGCCGACAGCATGTCGTAGAGCGACGCGAATGCCCGCTGGTCTCCCTCTGCCACCCTGACGAGGGCACCGTCGGCAGGGTCAACGCCTGTCCCGTCCTCGGGAATGTCGCAGCCGTCGATCACCATCTCCCTCAGCATGCCGTACTCACCCGCTTTCCGCGTCTTCTTGGCAGGAGTTTCTTACCCAAAGGTGAATGAATACACTTCCACCCCCGCGGGCACCTCGAGTTCGAGCAGTCCGGCTGTAGGCGATCCGGATCCCAGCAAGGAGTAGGAACGGGGAGTGCCTGAGACCTCGACGGTGCGAGCGCCAGAGTCGTCGCGCACTTTAAGCTGGCCCTCGCCCGCGACCACCACGCGCACCTCAGTGGCGCGGTAGCTCAGGCTGATTGTTGCAGAGCCTGCTGGCGCGGTCGGTGTCGCGAACTGGCTTTGGATATTCCACTCGCCCTTGAGCGCAAAGGTGTCTTCGGGCTGGGCCGAAGGGAGAGAGAAGCGCCGCTCACCCGCACCGTAGGCGCCGGGGCCGGCGAAGTTCACGTCCTTTGCGTAGCCGAGAAACGTCTCGCGGGTGGTTGAACCGACCTCGGGGGTCGTGTCCTTCGTGTCGGTGCTCGCTGGGAGCTTCGTGCCGGGGTTCGCGTCTTGCAACAGCTCGCGAATCATGCGCTCAGTGGCCTCGTAGTTGCCCTCGCCGAACGAGATGTGCCGCACGATGCCCTGAGCATCGATCAGGTAGTGCGCGGGCCAGTAGCGGTTGCGGTAGTTGGTCCAGGTAGAAAGCGAGTTGTCGAGCGCGACGGGGTACTCAATTCCGAACCCGCGGGCCGCGTCTGCGACGTTCTGCGCGTTCTTCTCGAATGGATACTCGGGGGAGTGGACGCCGATCACCTGGAGCCCGGCGTCGCGGTAGGCGCGATCCCACGCAACAACGTGGGGGATCGACCGCTGACAGTTGATGCACGAGTAGGCCCAGAAATCGATCAGCACGACTTGGCCGCGCAGCTCCGTGAGATCTACGGCTTCGCCGCCCGGGGTATTCAGCCACCCATCTATGCCGCGAATGCTGGGGGCGGTGCCACAGCTCTCAAGCTCGGTGGCACCGTTTGTGCACTGGTCGAGTTCACGGTTCTCGTCGGTGACGAGGCCGCCGAGATCGAGGGCCCGCTTGGCAGAATCGCTCGTGGCAAGATCCTGCTGCAGCCCCGCGGTGTAGTCGGGAATCAGTCGCTGGATCGCCTGTGGCACATTGAAAGCGAGGCCGACTGCGAGCGCGAGCAGCGCGATCGCGGCGGTGATCCGGATCCCGCGCTCGCGCTTGCGAAACGCGCGCAACCGCTCGGTGAGCCCGCGGCCAGCGAGCGCGAATGCGAGCAGCGGCAGCGCGACGCCGATGGCGAATGAGACGGTGAGCGTGATGGTGCCGACGCCAATCGAGCCGGTGGAGCCAGCCACGATGATGGCCGCGAGCACTGGCCCGGCGCAGGGCACGAAGACCGCGCCGAGGGCGAGCCCCATCCCAAATCCGTTGCCCTTCTCGTTGACCTTGCGGCGGGGTAACCATTGGAACGGGCGCTCCAGCAGCTGCTCGACGCGGGGAAACAACATGCCAACACCGATCGCGACGAGCACGGCGACGCCCGCCCAGCGGATCGCGTCCTGGGGCAACGAGAAGAATCCGAGCACGATCGACCCGACCAGGGTCACCGCGGTGAAACTCACCACCAGCCCCGCGATGACGAAGTAGGGGCGGCTGCGCGGAGCCGGAATGACCTCGGGGCTTTCTCCAATGCGGGCGGACTGCGCGCCCGCGGTCAGAAAAATGACCGGCAGCACCGGCAAAATGCACGGCGAAATGCCGGTAATGAGCCCGCCCAGCAGGCCGATGAGCACTGTATCCATGGTGCCTCCTCTTGTTGCGAGGTATTCGGAGCGGCAAGCGATTTGGATTGCCGGGATACCGTGCCAAAAAAATTTCTCAGAACATGCAATCCGATTTCGTGAGGGCTCCGAATGAGAGTTAAGCCGCGGGACACCGTGGTTCCACAATGAGGAGGACATCATGACTACCACCCGCAAGATGATCGGCGCGGCCTTCGCTTTGACGTTCGCAGGAGCAGTTGCGTTGACTGGCTGCTCGATGGATGCGCCCGCCGATGAGGGAACGAAGCAATCCCAGAATGATGCGGCAGCTGAATCAACGGCGCCCCAGGAAACGCCTGAGATGGACGGCGCCATGGCCGATCCTGCCGCAAACCTTGTCGGCTCGGGCTGCGCCGCCTACGCAGAGGCCGTGCCCACCGGTGACGGCTCGATCCAGGGCATGTCACAGGATCCCGTCGCGGTCGCCGCGTCGAATAACCCGATGCTCACGACGCTGGTCACGGCGGTGAGCGGCAAGCTGAACCCCGATGTGAACCTAGTCGACACCCTCAACGGCAGCGAGTTCACGGTGTTTGCGCCGGTAGACGATGCCTTTGCCAAGATTGATGCCGCAACCATCGACACACTGAAGACCGATAGCGACCTGCTGTCGAAGATCCTCACCTACCACGTGGTACCCGGCCAGATCGAGCCCGCTGACATCGCGGGCAGCCACGACACGGTCGAAGGCGCTGCGCTCGAGGTGACCGGATCGGGCGACAACCTGAAGGTCAATGGCGCGAACGTGGTGTGTGGCGGAGTGCAGACTGCAAACGCTGTGGTGTACCTCGTCGACACGGTACTGATGCCGCCGGCAGGCCAGTAGCGCAACAAGACTTGAGCCCCCCATCAAGCAGCCGAGGGCGGTGCACCATCTCAGGATGGTGCACCGCCCTCGGCTAGTTGTAGCTACTCCTTGCCTTGCGCCAGCTTGGACGGCCACCAAATCTTGCGCCCAATGTCGGTTGCGAGTGCGGGCACGAGCAGCGAGCGCACGATGAACGTGTCGAGCAGCACACCGAATGCGACGATGAACGCGATCTGCGCGAGGAACAGGATTGGAATCACGGCGAGGGCCGCAAACGTCGCCGCGAGTACCAGGCCGGCGGAGGTAATGACGCCACCGGTAATGGAGAGCCCGCGCGCAATGCCCTCGCGCGTGCCGTGTGCGATCGACTCTTCGCGCACTCGGGTCATCAAGAAAATGTTGTAGTCAATGCCGAGGGCGACGAGGAAGACGAAGCCGTACAGCGGCACGGCTGGGTCTGCACCGGGGAAGTCGAAGACGTGATTGAACACGAGCGCGGCTACGCCGAGCGCGGTACCGAACGACAGGACGGTCGTGGCAATCAGGATGATCGGGGCCAGAATCGACCGCAGCAGCACCATCAGAATCAGCAGGATCACGAGGAGCACCACGGGAATGATGAGCGTGCGGTCGTGGATCGAGGCGTCGTTCGTGTCGACAGCGGTCGCCGTCACTCCTCCCACGAGCGCGCTCGTGCCCGCGAGTTCGCTCCGGATCGAGCGCACCGTTTGCTCCGCCGCATCTGAGTCTGCGGCGTCAGTGAGGGTCGCCTGCAGCAGCACGTCTCCTCGCGACACCGTGGGTGCGGGGGCTGGGGTCCCAGGAGGTCCGAGCGGTTGCACGCCGTCGGCGGTGACCGGGGCGGTGCCGCTGGGGGAGTCGGTCGCAACGACGGTGACGCTGTCGACACCCTGGGTGTCGATGAGGGTTTGAGCTGCCCGCTGCAGATCGGCTTCGGGGGTGAGCACGTACACCGGGCTACCTGATCCGCCGGGGAAGTGCTCGCCGAGCGCCTTCTGGCCGTCGCGTGCCTCGCTCGCACCGAGCACCAGATCTGACTGCGGTACGCCCGACGCGTCGAGCTGGCTCGCACCAAACATGCCCAGGAGCAGCACGAGTGCCGTGACGATCCAGATCGGGCGCGGGCGCTCGCGAATGCGCTTGGCCAGGCGGGCCCATACGCCCCTGGGCATCCCGTGCTCTGCGGCCACGGCCTCGGGTTCGTAGTGGGGGCGCTTGGGCCAGAACGCCGCACGCCCAAACGCGAACAGGATCGCGGGCAGCAGCGTGAGTGCCGCGAGCATCGCGAACACGATGCCCACCGAGGCGACGGGGCCGAGTGAGCTGTTGGATTTGAGATCTGACAACAGCAGGCACAGCAGGCCCGCGATGACCGTACCGCCAGAGGCGAGGATCGGCTCGAATGAGCCACGAATGGCCTGTTTCGTTGCGGTACCGCGATCCTGCGTGATGCGTAGCTGCTCACGGAAACGAGAGACATAGAGCAGCGAGTAGTCGGTGGCGGCACCGATCACCAGAATGAAGAGAATGCCCTGGGTCTGGCCTGAGAGCATGAAGAGCCCCCACTTCGCGAGCCACCAGTTGACGAGTAGTGCAACCGTGAGTGCCATGAGGCTCGTGGTGAGGACCGCTACCGGAAGCAACAGGGAGCGGTAGACCACGATCAGAATGATGAAGACCGCGAGCAGGGCGACGCCCAGCAGAATTCCGTCAATGCCCGAGAACCCGTTCACGAGGTCGGCGGTGAAGCCAGCGGGGCCGGTGACATACACCTGCACGCCGTCGGGGGCGGCCGCGCGTAGCTCGTCACCGATGGCGGTGGTAGCCTCGCGAATCGTGTCCTTGCCCTCGATAGGCACGAACGCCTGCGCCGCCTTGCCGTCCTCAGAGGGAATCAGGGGTGAGATATCGGTCGAGACGTTGGGCACCGACTGAGGCAGTGCGGCAACCGTGTCGGACAGCCGCGTGAGCTGCTCGGGCGTGAGCTTCTCGTCGCCCGTGATGACGACGACCGCGGGGATCGCTTCGGAATCGCGAAAGTCCGAGAGCCGTTCTTGCACCTGGGTAGCGTCGGCTGAGCTCGGTAGGTAAGCGGTCTGGTCGTTTGACGACACCTCGCTGATCTTGCCGAAGTAGGGGCCGCCCACGCTCCCCGCACCCACCCACAGGAGTATGAGTAGGGCAGGAATCAGTATACGGGCCCAGCGCCGACGTCTTGAGTTCGCGTGTTGTGGTGCAGCCTGAGCGGTTGCGGGATCCGGATTCATGACACCCTCCGATTTGTCTAGCCAGGTTAATTAATATCCAACAGTTTATATATTCTGTCGGCTAATATAGCACCATGGCCCAGCATGATCCAGCGCCGGAAGGCGCACCGGGGCTCTACGACGTCGAAGCTAATGACCCGCAGAGCCGCCTCATCGATCGATCCCACATCGATGCCGATTCGATGCGGCAAATTGGTGGCATTATGGCTGCACTGGGAGCACTCCGGGCGGCCGAGGACCGCCTCTCGGAGGCTTCCCTCGCTTACATGAAGCTGGGCCGCACCGACATGCGGGCGCTCCACTTTCTGATTGTGAAGTCCAACACTGGCGAAGTGGTGACCCCGGGGGCGCTGGCCGCTCACCTCAAGATTTCAACAGCCTCAACGACGAAGCTTCTGGACCGCCTGGAGCGGGGCGGGCATGTCACGCGCGCGATTCACCCCCGTGACCGCCGTGCATTTGCGATCGAGATCACACCCGAGACACACGAAGCCGCAATGCAGACCGTCGGACGCCAGCAGGCGAAGCGGTTTCAGGCTGCGGCACGACTCACCGCGGACGAGCGCGAAGTGGTCACCCGATTCCTGTCCGATATGGCGAACGAACTCGACATTTCACAGGAGCCCTGGGCGACCGGCGCGCACTGACCGTATGCAGTAGGGAGAGGAGCACCATGAACATCGTCATCGCAGGAGGTTCGGGCCTCATTGGTACCGCACTTACGGCAGCGTTGCGCGAACGCGGCGACGAAGTCGTGCATCTCGTGCGGCGGGCAGCTACCGCCCCAAACGAGGTGAGCTGGGTCCCCGCCACGGGGCGCCTCGACCCTGGCGCACTCAGCGGCGTCGACGCCGTCATCTCGCTCGGCGGCGCCAGCGTCGGCAGGCTCCCCTGGACCCCCCGCTATCGCGACGAACTGTGGCGGTCGCGCATCGACGCGACGCGCACGATTGTCGACGCACTGCACGCGCTCGCTGCCCGCGGGGAAGCGGTTCCCGCGCTGCTGTCTGCCTCCGCGAGTGGCTTCTATGGCTCGGTGCCGGGCGCGCGGCTCACGGAGCAATCCACCGGGGGCGACACCTTCCTTGCGCGGCTCTGCGCGGAATGGGAGGCCGAGGCGCTCCGTGCCAGTGACGTGACGGGCGTCGCCCTGCTGCGCACCTCACCCATTTTGCACCCCGAGGGCGTCTTGCGCCCCATGATCCGGCTCACGCGACTAGGTCTGGGCGGCCCACTCGGCAGTGGAAAGCAGGTGTGGCCGTGGATCTCGCTCGAGGACGAGGTGCGCGCGATCCTGCACATTCTGGACCGCCGGATCACGGGGCCCGTGAACCTCGCCGGCCCGGTTCTTGCCACGAACGCAGAAATCGGGCGAGAGCTGGCACGGGCGCTGCACCGCCCCTTCTGGGTTCCCGCGCCTGCGTTTGCGCTGCGGCCGGTGCTGAGCAGGGACGCCACCGATTCGCTGCTGCTCGCCGACGCAAACGTCGAGCCCGCAGTGCTCACGCGTACGGGATTCACGTTCAGCCATGAGACGGCACGAGACGCGATTCGGGCGAGCATTTCGTGAGCGACGCTGCACCGCACTCCACGGTCGTGTGTTTTCGCGATGACCTGCGCATCGCGGACCATCCGGCGCTCGCCGCAGCGGCCGAGCAAGGCCCGGTAATCTGCCTGTTCGTGCTCGACGAGGTCTCTTCAGGAGTGCGGCCACTCGGTGGTGCGGCGAAGTGGTGGCTGCACCACTCGCTGACTGAGCTGGCTGCCGCCCTCGAGCAGCTCGGTGTGCCACTCGTTCTGCGTCGCGGCGCCGCTCAAGACATTGTGCCGCAGGTCGTGGCAGAATCCCGGGCGACGCAGGTGGTCTGGAATCGTCGCTACGGCGGTGCCGAGCGTGACATCGATGCGCGTCTCAAAGCGTCGCTGCGTGCCACGGGCGTGGCCGCTCACTCGTACCGGGGTGGCCTGCTGCACGAACCGTGGACCATCGCCACGGAGTCGGGCACTCCCTACCGGGTGTACTCGGCGTTCTGGCGGCAGCTGCTGCGGCTCCCCTCTCCCGTCGCCCCGGCAGCCGCCCCACAGGTGCTCGTTCGCAGCGATCGCACCCCTGCGAACGACGCGCTTGCAGCGTGGGGCCTACTGCCCGAGGGGCCGGACTGGGCAGGTGGGCTGCGTGCGCGCTGGACACCGGGTGAGGCGCACGCGCATGCACGTCTCGCAGCGTTCTTGGCTGGGCCCGCTGAGTTCTACGATGCCGCGCGCGACCAGCTTGGGGTGCAGGGCACCTCAGAGCTGTCCCCGCACCTGCGCTGGGGCGAGATCTCCCCGCGGCAGGTGTGGCATGCGGCCATCGACTCGGGGCAGCCGGTGGGCAGCTTCCTGTCGGAGATCGGGTGGCGAGAGTTCGCGTGGCACACGCTGTACCACCACCCCGACCTGCACCTGGAGAGCCTTGATGGTCGGTTTGATCCCCACGCCTGGGCTTTGCGACCTGAAAGCGAGCACGCTGCGCTGCTCACCGCCTGGCAGCGCGGGGAAACCGGGTTCACGGTGGTGGACGCGGGCATGCGGGAGCTGTGGCATTCGGGAACCATGCACAATCGCGCCCGCATGATCACGGCGTCGCTGCTCACCAAGAATCTGGGAATCGACTGGCGCGAGGGGGAAGCCTGGTTCTGGGACACCCTCGTCGACGCGGATCAGGCCAGTAACCCATTCAACTGGCAATGGGTCGCCGGATGCGGTCTCGACGCGGCGCCGTACTTTCGCATCTTCAACCCCGAGCTGCAGGCAAAGAAGTTTGACGCGAACGGGGAGTACCAGCGAACGTGGGCAACTGATGCGATGGCCACCCCGCCGATCGTGGACCTGCGTGCCAGTCGCATCGATGCGCTCGCGCGCTTTGACGCGGTGAAAGCGGCGACCCGCCCTCAGTGCTAGGACCTCGACGGCACCCCTCGGGAGCCGGTGCGCAAAAGCAGCTGGGCGACAAAAACAAAATCACCCGGTGAGAAATTCTCACCGGGTGATTTTCATACTGTGCGCCCGAAGGGATTCGAACCCCTGGCCTTCTGATCCGTAGTCAGACGCTCTATCCAGCTGAGCTACGGGCGCCCTGTTGTGCTTGCCATTGGCTTGCCAACTCGTTAAACATTACACGAGGGTTTCAAGAAAGGAAATTCAGCACCCCAAAATCGTGTTGCCCGGGCGGGTCGTCAGATCGCGGTAGTCTAAGGCGTGACCGAAATGACCTCGCAGAACGACCTTGCCCGCGCAGAATCACTGATCCTTGAGATCCCCGATTACCCGAGCGATGGGATCGTGTTTCGTGACATCACCCCGCTCATTGCCGATGGTGAGGCGCTGCGGGCCACGGTCGACGCGATGATCAAGCCGTTCGAGGGCACCTTCGACGTGGTCGCCGGGCTTGAAGCCCGCGGCTTCCTGTTCGCGAGCGCGGCCGCCTACGCGAGTGGGGCCGGCCTGATGCCGATCCGGAAAGCGGGCAAGCTGCCCCGTCCGGTCGTAAAGGTTGAGTACTCGCTGGAATACGGCAGCGCAGTGATCGAGGCCCACGGCGACTTCGCGCCGGGCACCCGCGTGTTGATTCTCGACGATGTGCTCGCCACGGGCGGCACTCTCGTCGCGGCCCATGACCTAATGAACCAGCTCGGCTACGAGATTGCGGGGACCGCCGTACTGTTCGAGATCGAGGAGCTAGGCGGTCGCGAAGCACTGGGCGGGCGCGAACTGCACACGGTGTTCTCGAACTAAACCCGCCGCGAAGTGGGCAAATCCGAAAGTCACGAGAGAATAGACCACATGAGCAACGCGACGAGTGCATTCTTTGCTGCCCGAGACCAGCTGCTAAGCCTGGCTGGCGATCCGGATCGCGCCCGCCGTGAGTTCGTCTGGCCCGAGCCCGGCGACAGCTTCAACTGGGCACACGACGTGTTCGACGAGATCGCGCGCGACAACGACACGACCGCGCTGTGGATCTCGGAGCGTGGCGGGGCCGACACCAAGCGCAGCTTCGAAGCTATGCGCCGCCGCTCGGACCAGGTAGCCAACTGGCTGCGCGGCCTTGGCATGCGCAAGGGCGAGGTCGCAATGCTGATGCTCGACAATCAGGTCGAGCTGTGGGAGATCATGCTCGCCGCGATGAAGCTCGGCGTCGTGATCCTGCCGACCTCGGTCGTGCTGGGCGCCGCGGAACTGACAGACCGTGTCGCGCGCGGCAGCGTCAAGTGGGTCTTCGCCGGCCCGAATGACGCCGTGAAGTTTGCGAGCGTGCCCGGCAAGTACCGCGGCATTGGGGTCGATCTCGACAGCGGCAGCCAGGATCAGCGCGCCATGCTCTTCAACTGGGATCGCTATGAGGAGTCACGTGCGGCTTCAGAGGCGCTGATTCCCAAGCGCACCGCGAGCGGCGACGCCGCGATCATTTACTTCACGTCGGGCACGACGAGCCTGCCCAAGATCGTCGAACACTCGCACGTCAGTTACCCGCTCGGGCACCTGAGCACGCTCGCGTGGCTCGGCATTCGCCCCGGCGACACCCACCTCGTCATCAGCGCGCCCGGCTGGGGCAAGCATGCGTGGTCGAGCTTTTTCGGCCCGTGGCACGTGGGGGCGACGATCTTCGTCGCGAACTCGCCCCGTTTCGACCCCGAATACCTGGTCGCCGAACTCGATCGCGCCGAGGTCGCCACGTTCTGTGCGCCGCCCACTGTGTGGCGCATGCTGATTCAGCACGAACTCACCACGAAGCCCCGCGCATTGCGCGAGGTCGTCTCGGCGGGGGAGCCGCTCAACCCCGAGGTCATCGCCCGCATCAAGGACTGGTGGGGCCTCGAGATTCGCGACGGCTACGGCCAGACCGAAACCACGGCACTCATCGGCAACATGCCGGGTGACCCGGTCGTGCCCGGAGCCATGGGCCTGCCGCTGCCCGGCGTCAAGATCGCGCTCGTCGACCCGCTCACGGGGGAAGAAACGGATGAAGGCGAGATCTGCCTGCCGCTGGGTGCTGACGATGCGGGTACTGCGCGATCCGGATCGCGCCCCGTGAATCTGATGACCGCGTACATCGGCAACGAAGCGGCCACGGCCCACGCCACCGAGGGCGGATACTTTCACACGGGCGACGTCGCCGTGCGCGGCGAGGGCGGCGTACTCACGTTCGTCGGCCGCACCGATGACATTTTCAAGTCGAGCGATTTCAAGGTGTCACCGTTCGAAGTGGAGAGCGCGCTCATCGAGCATGAGTTCGTGGCTGAGGCTGCCGTTGTGGGTGCCCCCGATGACACGAAGCTGAACATCACGAAGGCGTATGTCGCGCTGGCGGCAGGCGTGCCGGCCGATGCCGACACCGCGCGAGCAATTCTGGCGCACGCGCGGGTGGCCATGCCCGCCTACATGAGGGTGCGGCGCGTGGAGTTCTTTGAGCTGCCGAAGACGGCATCGGGCAAGATCCGCCGCGTCGAGCTGCGCCAGCGCGAAGTTGACGCGCACGCGGCGGGCGAACGCGTCGAGGGCGAGTGGCGCGAAAGTGACTTTTCCGGCCTGAAGGGCTAGCGCGTCGACGGAGCCGCTCGCAGCGGCTCCGTCACATGGCGACACATGTCGTCACACGATGACACCTAGTTTGAGGGTGCTCGCGGGCCGCCGATAGCTTCAAGCTATGACACAGATCGAGACCACCACCGCCGGTAGCCTGCCGCGCTCGCAGGCACTTCTTGAAGCGAACGCGGCACGCGAATTTGAGGCCGACGGCTTCACCTTCAAGTCGACGCCCGAGTTCGAGGGCCTCGTCGCCGAGGCCGTGCGCGATGTTGTAGCGCGCCAGCGTGACCTGGGCATCACGCAGCCGGGCGATGGTGAGTACGGTCACGCTATGTCGAACTCGGTCGACTACGCGGCATGGTGGAGCTACACGTTCCAGCGCACCGCTGGCCTCTCGCTCACGGGTGGCGACATCTTTACCGCGCCGGTTCAGCGCTCGGAGCCGGGCAACATTCGCCTCACGTCATTCCCCGACCGTCGCGACTGGACCGCGTTCGCCGCCGCGTACCAGGACACCGACAACCCCATCAGCACCGGCTCACCCGCCACAGCATTCCCGGCGACCACCGGTCCGCTCAGCTTCGTTGGGCAAGAGGCCATCGCGAGCGACGTGCGCAACCTGAAGGCTGCCCTGCAGCCCGGTGAGCAGGGCTTCCTCACCTCGCTCGCACCCGGCTGTGGTGCGCGCATCGAGAACGAGTACTACAAGACCGAGCAGGAACACATCGACGCGTGGGTTGAGGTGCAGCGCGAGGAGTTCAAAGCGATCACCGATGCTGGGCTGATCGTGCAGATCGACGATCCTTCGCTCGCTGAGAACTGGGATCAGATCAACCCCGAGCCCTCGATCGAAGACTACGTTGCGTTCACGCAGCTGCGCATCGACGCGATCAACGAGGCCATTAAGGGCCTGCCCAAGGAACTCGTGCGCCTGCACCTGTGCTGGGGTTCGTGGCACGGCCCGCACTCAACTGACATCGAGCTCAAGCACATTCTCAAGACCGTGCTGAGCGCCAACGTCGGACAGATCTCGTTCGAGGCCGCCAATGCGCGCCACGAGCACGAGTGGACCGTTTGGGAGGAGAACAAGAACCTCATTCCTGATGATCTGATTCTCGTGCCCGGCGTGATCGGTCATTCGACCAACCTCATCGAGCACCCCGAGCTCGTCGCGCAGCGCATCGAGCGCTACGCCAAGGTCGTTGGCCCCGAGCGTGTCATCGCGGCCACCGACTGTGGCCTCGGCGGCCGCGTGCACGAGCAGATTGCCTGGGCAAAGCTCGCCTCGCTCGGCGAGGGCGCGCGCATCGCTGGTGCTCGTATCTAACGCACGTTGAGCACGCACGAGGGCTTCTGGCCGGGATCACTTCCGCTCAGAGGCCCTCGTGCATTTATTCGTAGGGTGTCTTGCCTCGCCCTGCGAGGTGCGGTTTTGCGGGTGCTGCCGGTGAGGTTGGGCTCGCGAGGTTGGGCTCGCAAGGTTGGACTCGCGAGGTGGGGCCAAGAGCGGGGATTATGGGCGCCTATTACCCCCGCGGTTGGCCCCAGCGAGGGATGAGGTCGCGCGTGGCGACGATCTATCCGACTCAGGCGCGAAGATGCGAGCGATTGCGGCACTGGTTGCTGACACAGTTCGACACGAATGCGTGACAGCTGTGGCTCGTTGGATAGCGTGGCCATATGACCACGATTCAGACGACCACCGCCGGTAGCCTGCCCCGCACAGATGCACTCATCGAGGCGAACGCCGCGCGCACCTTCGAAGACGACGGGTTCACCCTCGTCTCGACCCCCGAACACACGGCTCTCGTTGACGCCGCCGTGCGCGAAGTGGTGCAGCAGCAGCTCGAAGCTGGTATCACGCAGCCGGGCGACGGCGAGTTTGGCAAGGCCATGTCGAGCGCGGTCGACTACGGCGCGTGGTGGGGATACTCGTTCCAGCGCGTCTCGGGTCTCGCGCTGACAGACCGCAACACGTTCACCGATGAGCCGAAGGTGTCGACGCCCGGCAACATTCAGCTCACTTCGTTCTCTGACCGGCGCGACCGCAAGCGGTTCGCAGACATGTACGCGAACCCTGAGTGGGGCATGCACCAGAGCAAGTGGTCGACCCGCATGCCGAGCACTACGGGGGAATTGAGCTACCTCGGGCACGATGCAGTTAACGCCGATATCGCGAGCCTGACCGGCTCCCTCGCGGCCGGCCAGCAGGGCTTCATTACCTCGATCGCACCGGGCTCAGCGGCACGCGTGCCGAACGAGTTCTACGCGTCTGAAGCGGAGCACCTTTTCGCGTGGAGTGACGCGCTGCGCCCCGAGTACCAAGCGATCACCGATGCAGGCCTCATTGTGCAGATCGATGACCCATCGCTCTGCGAAAGCTGGGACCAGATCAACCCCGAGCCCTCGGTGAGTGACTACCTCGACTTCATCCAGCTGCGCGTTGACGCGATCAACAAGGCCGTCGAAGGCCTGCCCCGCGACCTCGTGCGACTGCACCTGTGCTGGGGTTCGTGGCATGGCCCGCACTCCACCGACATTGAGCTCAAGGAGATTCTGAAGACCGTGCTCAGCGTCAACGCCGGGCAGATTTCGTTCGAGGCCGCCAACTCGCGCCACGAGCACGAGTGGCGCGTATGGGCCGAAAACCAGCACCTGATCGCTGACGACCTCGTGCTGGTGCCCGGCGTCGTGTCGCACGCGACCAACCTCATCGAGCACCCCGAGCTCGTAGCCGACCGCATTGAGCGCTTCGCGCAGATCGTCGGCCCGGAGCGCGTGATCGCCTCGACCGACTGCGGCCTCGGTGGACGGGTACACCCGGATATCGCTTGGGCGAAGCTCGAGGCGCTGGGCGAGGGAGCGCGCCGCGCTGCTGCGCGGGTCTAGTCGTCTAGCGAGTTTCTGTTCGTAGGGGTCGCTGAGAGGCGGCCCCTACTGCTTTGTGGCCTTACTGTTCTGGAGCGTCGCGGTTCGTGAGCTCACTGCGTAGTGCCGCGACCTCGTCGCGCAGAGCGCGAACGTCTCCCCGGGTGGCTGCCGGATCTGAGTCGTCGGCCCGGTGTGCGCCGCGCTCGAGCACCCAGGAAGCAAGCGTGGCGGTAATAATGCCGGCCAGCGCCAAACCGCCGAACATCACGATGACACCGACGACGCGGCCTGTCATCGTGACCGGTGTGAAATCACCGAACCCTGTTGTTGTTGCCGTCACGCACGCCCACCACACGGCGTCGCCAAAGCTCACGATCGTGGCGCCGGCGGCTCGGCGTTCAGCGTCGAGCACCTGCAGTGATGCCACGTAGATGAGAATTGCAGTAGACCCGACCCCGAACACTAGAATCCGGGTTCGCAGGGCGGCCGCCTTTGTGAGGTGCAATCCGGGAATCCTGGTAAAGACGCGGAGTACAAGTACGACGCGCAACACGGGAATGAGCGTGAAAGCGATATCGCCGAGATGCGTGCGGAACCACCGCCACCGGTGCCCTTTTGCGAGGCGAAGCTTGGCAATATAGTCGATGGCAAACATGCACCAGGTGACGAGAATCACAATGTCGGCGGTAAGGGCGGCTGCGCCTGAGGCATCGGTGATGACTCGCCACGAGTAGGCAATAATGAAGGCGATTGAGGCGCTCAACAGGTAGGGTCCAGTGCGCCGTCGCCAGGTTGTCTCGTCCATTCACCCATCTTCTCAGGCGCTCATCGCAGATGCGGAAGAGTCGGCGCCGCCAATGCGTGAGTTTGATTGCACCTAATCCCCGTGCCGGAGCAGGGCGTAGCACCGTGCTACGCGATCCCGCCACCAGGTGTCGCGATCCGGATCTGCCCGATACTGCGCAAGGAGTTCGGCATCGAGAGCGGGCCGCCGCACCGCGATCGCCCCGCCCACCGGCACGAGCGAGTCGCGCGTGACATCGCCGTCGAGCAGCGCGACGGTGCCGAGCCCGCACGCGCCCGCGAGCTTTCCAACGGGAAGTGCGGCCGCGAGCTGTACGCCCATCGCGATGCCGACGGAGGTGTCGAGCGCGCTCGAGATCACGACGGGGAGGCCCGCCTGCTCGACGAGGGCGAGCGCGCGGCGCACGCCGCCGAGCGGCTGGGCCTTGATGATGAGCAGGTCCGCTGCTCCGGATCGCGCGACCTCGAGCGGATCACTCGCCTTGCGCACGCTCTCGTCGGCGGCGATGCGCACCGTGCCCGAGAGACTGGCGCGCACTTCGGCGAGCTCGGCCACCGTGGCACACGGCTGTTCGGCGTAGTCGATGTCGAACGCGGTGAGCGCCGTGAGCGCGGTGACGGCTTCGTCGACGGTCCAGCCGCAGTTTGCGTCGACCCGCACGAGCGCGGCGGGGCCCATCGCTTCGCGCACGGCGCGCACGCGTGCGATGTCGTCGGCGAGCGTCTGCCCGCGTTCGGCGACCTTCACCTTGGCGGTCGTACAACCCGGAAAACGGGCGAGAATCGCGGGGACCTCGGCCGCTGCGACGGCTGGCACGGTCGCGTTGACCTCGATTCTGTCTCGCCGTGCGGGCGGCTGAGCATTCCAGCCGAAGTCGAGGGCCGCGGCGAGCCACGTGGCAGCCTCCCGGTCGTCATACTCGGGAAACGGGGAGAACTCGGTGGGTCCTTCCGGGCCGTCGATGATGACGGCCTCGCGCACGCTGATGCCGCGAAACCGAGTGCGGGTGGGGATCGCGACGACGCGCGCGCGGTCGAGCACCTCTGCGAGCGGAGGGAGACCTGCAGCGAATTCACTCATGCTTTGATCTTGCCACTCCTGGTGGGTGGACGCTGGATACTGTGACTCGCTTCGCTCGCGCAGCATGACGGTGGAGGGTGACACCTACTCGGCACCGGACTACGCTGGCGACATGAGCACGCGCGCCGACACCATGGAGTTTCTCACCGATCAACTCAGCGCGCTGCCCGGCATCCGCACCCGCAAGATGTTCGGCGAATATTGCCTGTACTACGACGAGAAGCCCGTCGCGTTTATCTGCGACGATGAGCTGTTTGTGAAGCCGACCGAACCCGGCCGCGAATACCTCGGCACCCCCGACGAGGCCCCGGCCTACCCCGGATCCAAGATGTACTTTCGGGTCAGCGGCGATCGTTGGGAGGACCGCGAGTGGCTCGCTGCACTCATTGACCTCACGGCGGCCGCGCTCCCGGCGCCCAAGCCGAAGACTCCCAAGAAGTCGAAAACTCCGAAGAATTCGGAGCAATAGGCACCTAAAGGCCTGATGAAGCCTAGCCTCACCTTGCTTGCGCCACGGTTGATGCGGGGCGATAATCAGAGGCATGAACGTCGAAGCGCCTACTGAAACCCAGCACGAGAACGAGCCGCACAACAACCGGATCGGGCAGAAGCTGAACTGGCTGCGGGCTGGCGTACTCGGCGCCAACGACGGCATCGTATCGACGGCCGGCGTCGTCATCGGCGTCGCCGCGGCCACCCCCGGCAACGTGTTCGCCATCGCGACCGCAGGCCTGGCTGCGCTGGTCGCCGGCGCGTTCTCGATGGCGGGCGGCGAATACGTTTCGGTGAGCACGCAGCGCGACACCGAGCGTGCCATGATCGAACGCGAAAAGCGGGAGCTGCTCGAGCAGCCCGAGGAGGAGCTGCTGGAGCTCGCGGGCTTTTACGAGCAGCGGGGCCTCTCGCCGCACCTTGCGCTCGAGGTCGCGCAGGAGCTGACTGAACACGACGCGCTCGCCGCCCACGCCGAGATCGAGCTGGGTATCGACCCGAACGAATTCACGAGCCCCTGGGCGGCCGCGATCTCATCATTTGTCGCGTTCACCGCGGGCGCGCTGATTCCGCTGATCATGATCCTGCTGCCGCTCGGCGCCCACTCTGTTTGGATCGCGGCCGTTGCGGTCGTCGTGGGGCTGCTGTTCACCGGCTGGATCAGTGCGGCGCTCGGCCAAGCTCCGCGGCTCCCCGCGATCCTGCGCAATGTGCTCATGGGCTCGGCGACCATGGCCGCGACCTACGGCGTCGGTCTGCTATTCGGCGTGGCCGTCGGCTAGCGACGCGCTATCCGGATCGCCCAGCCCCGTTCGCCCCGGCGAGCGGGGCTTCGTGCGGCCGCGGGGCCTAGGCTTAGGGCATGACCCAGCAGGTATCTGAGATCTTCGACCCGGCCGTGTGGGAAGTCGCCCCCGGCGCCGCAAATTACACCGACATCACGGCGCACCTGAGCCTCGACGGGCGCATCGCCCGAGTCGCGTTCAACCGGCCCGAGGTGCGCAACGCGTTTCGGCCGCACACCGTCGACGAGCTCTTTGACGCGCTCGAGCGGGTGCGTGTGAACCCGCACGTGGGTGTCGTGCTGCTCACGGGCAACGGCCCGTCGGCGAAGGATGGCGGCTGGGCGTTCTGTTCGGGTGGAGACCAGCGCATTCGCGGGCGCGATGGGTACAAGTACTCGGATTCCGAGACCGTGGTGGGAGCCGAGGGGCTGGCCCGCGCCGGGCGGCTACACATTCTTGAGGTGCAGCGCCTGATCCGGTTCATGCCGAAGGTTGTGATCGCGCTGGTGCCCGGTTGGGCCGCGGGCGGCGGGCACTCACTCAATGTGGTGTGCGACCTCACGATTGCCTCGCGCGAGCACGCGATGTTCAAGCAGACCGATGCCGACGTTGGGTCGTTTGATGCCGGTTACGGCAGCGCCTACTTTGCGCGCCAGGTGGGACAGAAGAACGCCCGCGAGGTCTTTTTCCTCGCCGAGACGTATGACGCCGAGCGGGCGCGCGAGATGGGCGCCGTGAACCGGGTCGTGCCGCATGCCGAGCTCGAGACCACCGGCATTGAGTGGGCGCGCACGATCCTCGGCAAGTCGCCGACCGCGATCCGCATGCTGAAGTACGCGATGAACGCCGTCGACGACGGGATCGTGGGCCAGCAGTTGTTCGCGGGCGAAACGACCCGCCTCGCCTACGGCACCGACGAAGCCGTCGAAGGGCGCGACTCGTTCCTCGAGAAGCGCGACCCCGACTGGGGTCCGTTCCCGTACTACTACTAAGTCAACGCAAAGAGTTTCCGAACGGGCGGAACGACTAGCGCGCACCCGCCTTTTTGGCGCGGCGCAGCTCGTGCAGAATCGGTTCGGTGTAGCCCGAGGGCTGCGAGGCGCCCTTCACGATGAGGCGACGGGCAGCCTCGAACGCGACGCCGGGCGACTGCCCGTCGGCCCCGAGCAGCGCCTCATAGCCAGAATCGCCTGCGTTCTGGCGGTCGACGACCGCGCTCAACCGCCGCAGCGCCTCGTCGACCTGGGCCTCGCTGATGACGCCGTGCGCGAGCCAGTTCGCGAGCAGCTGGGCCGAGATGCGCAGGGTTGCGCGATCCTCCATCAGCCCGACGTCGTCGATATCGGGCACCTTGGAACAGCCGATGCCCTGGTCGATCCAGCGCACCACGTAGCCGAGGATTGACTGCGCGTTACCGGCCAGCTCACGCTCGACCACCTCGGGAGTGAGGTCGCCCGGGCTCGCGAGCGGCAGCTCGAGCAGTTCGGCGAGGCTGGCCGCGTCCGCCGCCGCGTCGAACGCGGGAATCGCGGCGCGCGCCGCGAACGCGTCGACCTGGTGGTAGTGGGTCGCGTGCAGCGTCGCGGCGGTGGGTGACGGCACCCAGGCCGTCGAGGCTCCCGTGCGCACGTGGCCGATCTTCTGCTCTAGTAGGTCGTGCATGAGATCGGGGGCCGCCCACATGCCCTTCCCGATCTGGGCGTGCCCGGTGAGCCCGCAACTGGCGCCAATTGCGACGTTGCGAGCCTCGTACGCGCTCAGCCACGGGCGGGTACGCACCGCAGCCTTGGGCAGGAACGGGCCCGCCTGCATCGACGTGTGAATCTCGTCGCCGGTGCGGTCGAGAAACCCGGTGTTGATGAACACCACGCGCTCGGGCACCGCGGCGATGCACGCCGCGAGGTTGACCGAGGTGCGGCGCTCCTCGTCCATAATGCCGACCTTCAGCGTCAGAGCCGGCAGCCCGAGCAGCTGCTCGACGCGGGCAAACAGCTCGGCCGTGAAGGCTACCTCGTCGGGGCCGTGCATCTTGGGCTTCACGATGTAGACGGAGGGGGTGCGCGAGTTCGCAAGCTCACCGCGCAGGTCGTCGAGCGAACCGAGTGCCGTCATGATCGCGTCGACGATTCCCTCGGGGGCCCACTCACCGGCGGCATCAATGATCGAGTCGCCGGTCATCAGGTGGCCCACGTTGCGCACGAACAACACCGAACGCCCGGGCAGTGTGAGCGTGCCGCCCGCGGCAGCGGTGTACTCGCGGTCGGGGTGCATGCGGCGCGTAAAGGTCGTGCCTGCCTTCGAGATCTCCTCGGTGAGCGTGCCGGCCATGAGCCCGCGCCAGTTGCGGTAGCCGAGCGCCTTGTCCTCGGCGTCCACGGCCGCGACCGAGTCCTCGAGGTCCATGATCGTGGTGAGTGCAGACTCGAGCACGATGTCCTGCACCCCCGCCGCATCGCTCGCACCGATCTGGCCGCCCGCATCGATGACGATCTCGAGGTGCAGGCCGTGGTGCACGAGCAGAATCTTCTCGGGCGCCGTGGCGCTGCCGGTGTATCCGGCGAACGCGGCCCCGTCGGCGAGGTGGGCTGACTGGCCACCGATCAGGACGACGCGCAGTTGCCCGTCGGCGACGGTGTATCCCGCGGCGTCGGCGTGACTCGCGGGCTGGCCGCCGTCGGTCACGAGGGGCGCCGCAGTGTCGAGCAGTTGCCGCCCGCGCGCGATCACCTCGGCACCGCGCGCCGGGTTGTACGCCGCCCCGGGCGCAAGATCGCCCTCCCGTGGCACCGCATCGGTGCCATAGAGCGCGTCGTAGTACGACCCCCAGCGCGCATTCACGGCATTGAGCGCGAACCGGGCATTGAGAATCGGCACGACCAGCTGTGGCCCGGCCTGCTCGGCAACCTCCGCCGCGACGTTCTCAGTCGATACCGACACCGCAGTGGGCGCGGGTACGAGGTAGCCAATGCGCGTCAGAAACTCGCGATACTGCGCCGGATCAGGCTGGCCCGGGTGCTCACGATGGTAAGCGTCGATCTGCGACTGCAGTTCGTCACGCACCAGTAGTAGCTCGGCATTGCGCGGTGCAAAGTCGTCGAGGATCTCGCCGACTCCACACCAGAAAGCGGTTGCATCGAGGCCGTGCGCAGCGAGGCTTTCTTCGGCGAACTCGGCGATGGGCTTCGCGACAGACAAATTGGCGCGGTCAACGTAAGCGGTCATGCGGGGCTCCTATGCGCAGCAAAAGTATTGGGCTAATGCCTTCACGATAGGGTGGGCCTCGCGTTTGTGAAGCGCGAATTTCGCATGGTGGAATTGTGCGGAGTGGTCGGCGTGTTGCGAGGAGGCACCACAGCATGGATTCAGCACCAGAGCGCGTACCCGCCTCTGGCGGGGTGCAGTCGGTGTCGCGCGCATTCGGGCTGCTCGAGGCGCTCGCCGATGCACACGAGCCACTGGCGCTTGCCGACGTTGCGGCCACCGCAGGGCTGCCCGTGCCGACCGCGCACCGGCTACTGCGTACCCTGCATGACCTCGGCTACGTGCGACAGCTCGAGAGCCGGGAGTACGCGCTGGGTGCGGGCCTCATTGGCTTGGGGGAGCGTGCGCGGCCGGCGTTGGCGGAGCGGGCCGCGCCCGTGCTCGTGCGACTCGAGGAAGTTGCGGGGGAGACCGCGAATCTCGCGACCCTCGACGGCGATCTCGTGAGCTACATTGCACAGGTGCCGTCACGGCACCGCATGCGCATGTTCACCGAAGTGGGGCGGCGTGTGCTGCCGCACGCGAGTGGGGTGGGTAAGGCGATGATGTCGCTGCTGCCCGAGGGGCGGGTGCGCGCCCTCGTCGCACGCACGGGGCTGCCACGGTACACCGCGACCACTCACACAACCGTCGACGATCTGCTGCAGGATCTGGCGGATACCCGCCGGCGGGGGTTCGCGATCGACGACGGTGAGCAAGAAGTAGGGGTGCGGTGCATCGCCGTGGCTGTGCCGGGCCACAATGTACCCGCAGCGGTGTCCATCTCTGGGCCCAGCGTGCGCATGACCGATGAGGTCGTGCGGACTGCGGTTGCCGAGCTTATCCGAGCGGCCAAGGGGCTCCAAGGCGGTTTGAGGACCCAAGCGATACCCTAGAGGGGTGACTTCTCCCCACGGGCTTCGCATCATTCCCGTCTCTGATCGTGCTTGGCTCATGGCTGCCCTCGGCGATGCACTCGCCGGCGGCGCTCCGATCCTGCCGGTGAACGACGCGCACACTGACGACTCCACAGCCGATGACACCGGGCCCAGCGCCGACCTTCCCGGCGGCACCGCGGTCGTAATCCGCACCTCGGGGTCAAGTGGTGTGCCCAAATCCGTCGCGCTTTCCGCGGCCGCCCTGCGTGCGAGCGCCGAGGCGACTCACGAACGCCTCGGGGGGCCCGGTCAGTGGCTCGTCGCGCTGCCCGCCCAGCTGATCTCGGGCCTCCAGATGCTTGTGCGCAGCGCAGTGGCCGGCACGTCTCCCGTGTTCTTTGATGGACCCTTCGTGCCCGAGGCGCTGCTCGAAACTGCCGAGGCCATGACGCACGAGCGCCGCTACATTTCGCTCGTGCCGGTGCAGCTGGCGCGCGTGCTCGACCTTGCTGAACGTGACGAAGACGCGGCAGAAGTGTTTCGTCGGTTCGACGCGGTACTCGTTGGCGGGCAAGCCGTGACGCTTGAGCTGCGACGCCGCGCCCACGCCCTCGGCGTCGCCCTCAAGCGCAGCTACGGCATGAGCGAGACCGCCGGCGGATGCGTCTACGACGGCGTCGAGATCGGCGACACGCTCGTGCGCATCCGCGGTGGCGAGGTGCAGCTCGCGGGCCCCGCGCTCGCGCTCGGCTACGTCGGCGACGACAACCTTACGAACGAACACTTCATCACCGAGCCCTCGGGCGAGCGGTGGTACCGCACGGGCGACGCGGGTGAACTGCTCGGCGGCATGCTGACCGTCACTGGACGTCTCGATCGTGTCATCATCTCGGGTGGCATCAACGTCTCGCTCGACGAGGTCGAGCGGATCGTGCGCGCGTTGCCAGGGTGGGGCGAAGCGGTCGCGCTCGGAGTTCCGGATCGCGACTGGGGCGAGCGAGTACACCTCGTGCGCGCCATCTCCGCCAACTCAAACACGACCAATGCGCACGAGGCCGGCGCGGAAGCTGCTGGGGTCGCGACCGCGAGCTTCGCGGAGGCGGGGGAGAGGATCCGGGCGGCGCTCGGTGTTGCCGCTGTACCCGTGGGCGAAAGCACTGTGGACGCGATCCCGCGGCTTGCCGGAGAGAAGCCTGACCTCGTGGCACTCGCAGCGCGCTGCGGCCTAGGCGCCCCTGAGTCCACTCCAGCCGTACCCACATCACAGATCAACCACACAAAGGAGCAGGCGTGAGTCACCCGAAGGATCGACGTAACTCGGGTAACCCCGCAGTGCGGGCCGCGGCCGAACACCTTGTCGAAGCCGGCATGGCACCCACGATCACCTGGCGCAACTGGGTCGGTGGGGCGCGGCTGCGCACCTTGCCGCTCGCGATTGCACCGATCGCGGCAGGATCCGGCATCGCCGTCATGCTGCGGGGGTTCTCGTGGCCCCTGACGCTCCTGGCCCTCGCCGTCGCCGTGTTTCTGCAGATCGGCGTGAACTACGCCAACGACTACTCCGACGGTATTCGTGGCACCGACGAGCATCGAGTGGGGCCCGCGCGTCTGACCGGATCGGGGCTCGTGAATCCCAAGAAGGTGCTGGCGCTCGCGCTGACCTTCTTCGCGCTGGCAGCGGTCTCGGGTCTCATTGCCGTCGTGCTGAGCGGCCGCTGGTGGTTCCTGGCGCTCGGTGTGCTCGCCATCGTGGCGGCCTGGTTCTACACCGGGGGCAAGCGCCCGTATGGCTACGCCGGGCTCGGCGAGGTGATGGTGTTCATCTTCTTCGGCCTCGTCGCGACGGTCGGCACTGTCTACTTGCAGACCGATATTCAGGCGCAGGAGGTGTGGTTCGCGGGCGCCGGAGTGGGGCTCTTTGCCGTCGCCGTGCTCGTGATCAACAACGTGCGCGACATCGATACCGACATTCTGGCGGGCAAGCGCACGCTCGCCGTGCGCATGGGCGACCGCGCGTCACGCATCCTGTTCGTGGTGTGCGTGCTGCTGCCGTTCGCGGTGCCCGGCATCTACGTGATGGTCTACCCGGCCATGATCTTCGTCTGGCTCGTGCTGTTCATCGCGGTGCCGTGCGCGATCATCGCGCTCACCGCGAAGACGCCCAAGGAGCTCGTTCTCGTGCTGCAGCTGACCAGCCTGGCGGCACTCGCCTACGGCGTGATGCTCGGAATCGGCTTTGGGATGGCGGGTGGCCTGACCGCGTAGCCGATGGCGGCCGAGCTAGCCGCGCGGCGCGGCGTCGGAGTCGACGGCGCCTTCGTCGAGCGCTGAGTCCTCTTCGATGTCGTCTTCGGTGCGGTCGCGGTTGCGCCAGTCGACGATGCTCTGTGCGGCCTCGGCGCGCGGGCGCGACAGGAAGATCACCGACAGGGAGAGACTAATCAGTGCCGCCAGCACAGCGGCGACACCGCCCGAGAGCGCTAGTGAGAACTGCAGCTGCAGTCCGAGCCAGTAGATGATGCCAAAGGGCACCACAAAAAACAGCAGACGCAACGACACATACTTGATCCAGGCAGAACGGCTCGATTTCACCCGTCCGAGTTTACCCGCGCCGCCTGAGCAACTGCGGAGGGCTGTCAGCGCTCACACCCCTCCATGCGAGTAACATGGGGGTATGGTGCGATTCGCAATTATCGGGATCGTCATCGCCGTGGCATTTTCGCTTTATGCGCTCGTCGACGCGGCGATGACTGACCACAACCGTGCCCGTGGAGTGGCGAAGCCAGTGTGGGTCGTGCTCATCGTCGTGCTCCCGGTGCTCGGAGGAATCCTCTGGTTTGTGATCGGCAAGGGTGACGGTTCCGAGGTGCGCCGCAACGCCCCCGATGACGACCCCCGCTTCACCGGTACGAAGCTATCGAGCAGCGAGCTCAACACTCACATGGCAGATCTCGAGAAGCGTCTGCGTGAACTCGATGACGAGGTATTTCCCGGTGAGGGAAACGAAGGCAACGAGCCGAACGGCGGCAACCCCGGCGACTCGGGTACTCCCGAAACCCCGGGCGACTCGCGCACTGACGACCCGAAGGGCACTCGCCCCGACGGGGACGCCAAGCTGTGACCGCGCCTGCCGCCTCTTCGATCTTCGCGGTTGAGTTTCTTGCAGAGCTCGTGCGTCGCGGGGTGCAAGACGTCGTCGTCTGCCCCGGATCGCGCTCGCAGGCGCTCGCGCTTGCCGCTGCCGCGGCGGAGCAGGCGGGAGCAATCAGGCTGCACGTGCGCGTGGACGAGCGCTCCGCCGGATTCTTCGCGCTCGGCGTTGCACGTGAAACGGGGCTGCCCGCGCCGGTTGTTGTGACGAGCGGAAGCGCCGTCGCCCACCTACTGCCCGCTGCCCTCGAGGCACATGAGTCGCGCGTGCCAATGATGTTCTTGACGGCCGACCGGCCAGCAGACATGCGCGGAATTCGCGCCAACCAGACCACGGACCAGGCCCACATGCTCGGCCAGGCCGCACGTCTCTCGCTCGACATTCCGCCGCCGGAATATGCCTCCAACGGTGACCTGGTACGCACGGATGGCCGCGATCCGGCGACGCTGGCGCCGCTCGCTTTTGCCGCCTCGCTCGGCATGCCGGGCCGGGCGCCCGCTGGCCCTGTGCAGCTCAACCTCGCGTTTACGGAGCCGCTGTCGGGAACCCGTGGTTTCGACGCGATGATCGCGCAGGGTTTCGTGGCTGCGGCTGCAGAGGGCCAGATCGCCCGAGAGCAGCGCAAGGCGGCACTAGAGCAGGCCCCCGGTGATGCGCCCGAAGGAACATACGTGCATGAGGGGGACGCCCTCGCCGTGGTGATCGCGGGCGCCGAAGCTGGACCCGAGGCCGAGGAATTCGCGCATGCCGCCGGACTGCCGCTGCTCGCCGAAGCAGTGAGCGGATCCCGATACGGGCGCGAAGCTATTGCGGGGTATGCAACCCTGATAGACGATCCCAGCGTTGGCGCGCTCATCGAGCAGGCCATCGTGTTTGGACACCCCACGCTGACGCGACAGATTCCAGCGCTGCTCAAGCGCGATGACGTTGAGGTCATAGTGGTCGATCCTCACACGGGCACAGATCACTACGACCCCTCACGAGATGCACGCGTCGTGCGTGCGGCACGCGTGGGCGCAGGTCACGAGCCGCGCGCGCTGCGTGGCTGGCTCGGCGCTTGGCTCAAGGCTGATCGAGAGCTGCAGCGCGAGCGCACGACGGTTCACGAACGAGACATCGAGGCCGCATTCGCGACGGGCTATAAGGAGCGCAGCTCGTACGCCCGCGCCGAGGTGGCGGTCATGCGCGAGCCGGTCACCCGCGAGATGCTCGCCGAGAGTGTCTGGCGGGCAAGCTGGCCGCATGATCGCCTGGTTGTGGCCGCATCGAGCCTGGTGAGAGTGCTCGACCGTCAAGGCCAGCCTCGAAAAGTCAACGTGCACGCGAACCGCGGGCTCGCGGGCATTGATGGCACCGTCGCGACCGCGCGCGGCGTCGCTGCGGCTAGCCAGCTCGCGGCGGATCCACGGCTCGCGGCGGGGACCACACGCGTGCTGATTGGGGATCTCGCTCTTCTGCATGACGCCGGATCGCTGATGCTCACCGACGGTGAGCCCCGCCCCCGCCTGCAGCTGTTTGTGGCGAACGACGGCGGTGGCTCGATCTTCGATGGTCTGGAAGTCGCAGAATCCACGAACGAGGCAAACTTTGTTCGTGTCATGTCGACGCCGCAGCAGCTGTCGCTCGAACAGCTGGCGCAGGCCTATGGCTGGGATTATTTGCGGGTTGAGACCCGGGGTGAGCTCGATGAGCTCCTCACCGCGCAGGTGACGGGGCCGACCCTCATCGAGATTCCTATCGCGCGCTGACCTCGTCGCCGATAGGCTGATCCCGCTAACAGGGAGGTCGCAATGACGCACGCACTCGAACAGGAAATCGGCGGTCGAACATCGACCGACAGGTTTTGGCAGCACGATGTCGCTGACCTATTGCGCGTGGGACCGGGGTTCGACCTGAGAGATATCGACCCCTCCGCTACCCTCGGCACGGCCGGCACCAAAGGCGAGGGCCAATCGGAGCTAGATCGCGCCACCCAACATATGCGGGAGCTGCAAGAACAACTCTACGCGTTGAGTTGGACGGGCTCGCGAGACCGCGTGCTCGTGGTGCTGCAGGCGATGGATGCCGCTGGCAAGGGCGGGCTTGTCAACCATGTCTTCGGCGGGCTCGAGCCCTACGGACTCGAACTCACCGCGTTTAAGGCGCCAACGGCCCAGGAACGCGCGCACGACTTTCTGTGGCGAGTGGAGCCTCACGTCCCCGCGCCAGGCAGCATCGGCCTGTTCGACCGCTCGCACTACGAGGATGTGCTCGTGCAGCGCGTGCACCAGCTTGCGCCGCCCGAGGAGATCGAGCGCCGGTACGGCGCAATCAATGATTTCGAGCACCGGATCACGGACGACGGCGTGCGGATCGTGAAAATCATGCTGCATATCTCGCCCGATGAGCAGTACCGTCGGCTTGCGGCCCGGCTGGATACCCCGCACAAGCTGTGGAAGTACAGCCCGAGTGACACCAGCGAGCGGTCGCGATGGAGCGACTATATGGAAGCGTTTCAGATCGCGATCGACCGCACGAACACGCCCCACGCACCCTGGCACGTCGTGCCGGCCAACGAGAAGTGGTACGCCCGGGTTGCGGTGCAGCGCATCGTCTTGATGGAGCTAGAAAAGCTCAATCTCCACTGGCCAGCCGCCGAGTACGACGTGAGTGAAGAAATTTCGCGGCTCAATGCGACGCGCGAGCTGCGCTGGCCCTAGCGCGGCTGCGTCAGGCTACTTGGCGAACGCCTCCGTGACGGGGCGAAACTTCGACACCGTTTCGCGCAGCTCACCCGAGGGATCAGACCCTGCGACGATGCCGCCGCCGGCGCTCGCGACCACGGCACGAGCGCCGGTGGTGGGGTCGACGTCCGCGAGCTGCGCGCAGCGCAGGGCGATCGCCCACTCGCCGTCCCCCGCATGGTCGATCCAACCCACCGCACCCGAGTAACGGCCACGGTCGAACGGTTCGAGCTCGTCAATGGCATCAATGGCGTCGCGGGTGGGGGTGCCAGCGACCGCCGCCGTCGGATGCAGCGCATCCACCAGGCTGAGCGATGATCCGGCTTCCCCGAGGGTTGCTCCCAGATCGGTCGCCAGATGCCATACATTGGGCAGCTCGAGTGCGAACGGCTCCTCGTTCGTGCGTAGGTCCGTGACGTGCGGCGCGAGCGCGGTCACGACACTTTGCACTGCGAACGCGTGTTCGTGCTGCTCTTTCGCGCTCGTGAGGAGTTCGTCGCGTGCGCGGTCGTCGCGTGCCGTGCTCTCCGTATGCCGCCCGCGCGTACCCGCGAGTACGCGCGCTGACACGCTACCGCCCGTCGAACGGACGAGTGTCTCGGGGCTCGCACCAATGAGGCCGTCTACCGCGAAGGTCCAGCAGTCCAGATACCGCTCTGCTAGCCGCGCAATCGGGGTGCGCACGTCGGCGCCGGCCGCGAGCGACCCGTGCACCTGGCGCGCGATGACGATCTTCTCGAGCTCGCCGCGCGCGATGCGCGCATCGGCCTCGGCCACGCTCGCGAGATAGGCCTGCACGCTCGGCGCAGTCTGCGAGGTCAGATCGGCAAATTCGACGCCCGGCCAGTCCCCGGTCTCAACGGCCTCGGGCAATTCAGGGGTGGGCTGCTCGGCTGCGGGCTGATCCGGATCAGCGCCCGCCGCCGCATTGGCCTGCTCGTGCGCGAGCTCGCGTACGGTCGTTACCCACCACACGTCGCGATGCTGCGCCACCAGGGTGCGCGGCACGATGAGAGTGCTCTCGGTGGCGCTGCCGTCGGCAAACGCGAAGGCGCCAAAAGCGACGAGCCCCGAACCGGGTACGGCGACGGGGTCATCGATGATGGCGGCATCGGTGACGCGACGCCAGGTCTCGGCCGCGTCGCGAAACCGGTTCGGGCCGCGAAAGGTGAGGCGCAGCGCCTCGCCGATTCCGACGGCACCACGGTCGCCACGCAGCCAGGCGAGGGGCGCGGTGGGGTCGGCGAGTGGCAGCAGATCGACGCCGCTAGCAAGAGGACGTGTCACCGCGTGAAGACGGGGTGTGCTGGGTGTTGACACCCCTCTAATCTACCCGTGCGGCCTGGGCACAAGGTGGCGGCCAGCTCGCGCGCGGAAACACGGGATAGCATGGAGCACGTGACTCGCCCAGACACCACGACAAAGCACGCCGACGAAGTTTCGGCCATGTTCGACGAGGTTTCCCCTCGATACGACCTGATCAACGACGTGCTGACGGTGGGTAACGACCGCCTCTGGCGCATCGCCACCACGAAGGCGATAGGCCCCCGCAAGGGCATGCGCATTCTGGATCTCGCAGCCGGCACCGGCACTTCTTCGGCCGCACTCGCGGCTCACGGCGCGCACGTCGTCGCCGCTGACTTCTCGGAGGGGATGCTCGCCGAGGGGCGCAAGCGCCACGCGGGCAACGACCTCATTGAGTTCGTGTGGGCCGACGCGACGCAGCTGCCGTTTGACGACGACACGTTTGACGCCGCAACGATTTCGTACGGTCTGCGCAACGTGAATGATCCGCGCAAGGCGATCGCCGAGATGCGACGGGTCGTGAAGCCCGGTGGTCGCGTGGTGATTGCGGAGTTCTCGACGCCTCCCGCCACTGCCGTGCGTGCACCCTACGCCTGGTACGGCAAGCACGTGCTGCCACGCATCGCGGGCGTGATCAACCGGGAAGCCGCGGGTGCATACAAGTACCTCAATGAGTCGATCGAAGCGTGGCCGGCACAGGACGAGCTCGCCTCGTGGCTGCGCGAAGCGGGTCTCGAGCGGGTTGCCTATCGCAACCTCACTTTTGGCATTGTGGCGCTGCACCGCGGTTTCGTGCCGAAGGCTGAAGTGAAGCCCTCGGAGCCCGCACTGGCCGTCAAGCCCGCCGAGACGCCTGCGAATAAACCTGCCGCCGTGAAGAAGCCCGCTGCGGCCAAGAAGCCTGCCGCCGCGAAGAAGCCTGCGGCAGCGAAGCCTACTGCGGCGAAGCCCGCAGCGAATAAGAAGCCCGCTGCCGCGGCCAAGCCTGCAGCAACCAAGTCAGCCGCGAAGCCAGCGGCCAAGCCCTCGAACGCCGGAGACGCCAAGTGATTCGACCTAGTGCCGCCGATACCGCTACTCAGGCGCTGCCTATGCGGCTCTTCCAGGGGGCGCAGGACCGCCGCCACGCGAAGGCGTTGCAGGAGCAGCTCGAGCTCATTGAGGCCGAGCTGATGACGCACCTCGACTTTGCGTCGCCGGTGGCCGATGCGCCAGCACGCTACCTCATGGAGGCCGGCGGCAAGCGCATTCGCCCCATGCTGACTTTGCTCACGAGCGAGCTGGGCGAAGGTCCGAACGAGCTGGTGCGCCGCGCCGCGCAGGCCGTCGAGATGACCCACCTGGCCTCGCTGTACCACGACGATGTCATGGACGACGCGAAGCTGCGGCGCGGTGTACCCGCCACGCAGACCGTGTGGTCGAACTCCGTCGCGATCCTCGCGGGAGACCTGCTGTTTGCTCGCGCCTCGACGCTGGTTTCGGGCATGGGGGAGGAAGCGATTCTGCTGCAGGCGCGCACCTTCGAACGGCTGTGCCTGGGCCAGCTGCACGAGACGGTCGGCCCGCAGCCCGATGAGGCCCCGATCCCGCACTACATTCAGGTGCTCGCCGATAAGACCGGTGCCCTGATCGCGACGGCCGCCCGTATGGGCGTCATGTTCAGCAGTGCTCCCGCCGAATACGCTGACGCCGTGATGGAGTACGGCGAGCGCATCGGCGTCGCCTTCCAGCTCGTCGACGACGTCATCGACCTGTCTCCCAAGAAGGAGCAGACCGGCAAGCGTGCGGGCACCGACCTGCGCGCGGGCGTCGCGACGCTGCCGCTATTGCTGCTGCGCGAGCGGGCAGCTGCAGGCAACGCCGCTGATGCCGAACTGCTGGCACGCATCGACGCTGGCGTCGCCGCCATCGCCGACGGTGCGGACCCGTCGGTGCTCGACCCCGAGGTCACCGCACTGCGTGAGCACGAAGTCACCCGGGAGACCGAGGAAACTGCACGGCGCTGGGCCACTGACGCGGTCGCGGCACTCGACGTGCTGCCCAAGTCTTCGGTTAAGCGTGCGCTCGAGCGCATGGCCGATTCGATCGTCAACCGCGAGGGCTAATTTCCTCAGTAGGCCACGGGGCTGTGCCCCACTAACTTATTCCGTTTCGGGAATGGAAGGAACTGACTGAAACGATGGAAACTATGCGACTGGCAATTGTTGGAGCTGGCCCGGCGGGCATTTATGCCGCTGACCTGCTGCAGAAGGCGGAGCGCGACTTCGAGGTTGAGATTGACCTCTTCGAGCAGCTTCCCGCACCGTATGGCCTCGTGCGCTACGGCGTCTCACCCGACCACCCGCGCATCAAGGGCATCATCAACGCCCTGCGCGACGTGCTCGACAGCGGCAGCGTGCGCTACTTCGGCAACGTGCGATACGGGCAAGACATCACTCTCGACGACCTGAAGCAGCACTACAACGCGGTGATCTTCTCGACCGGGGCGATCCGTGATGCCTCGCTCACGATCCCGGGTGTGGACGCCGAGGGTTCGTACGGTGCTGCAGATTTCGTGAGCTGGTTCGACGGCCACCCCGACGTACCCCGCACCTGGCCGCTCGAGGCACAGTCGGTAGGAGTGATCGGCAACGGCAACGTCGCGCTCGATGTGTCGCGCATGCTGATCAAGCACGCTGACGATTTGCTGCCCACCGAGATTCCGCAAAACGTCTACGACGGGCTCAAAAGCAGCCCGATCGAAGAGCTGCACCTCTTCGGCCGCCGCGGCCCCAAGTACGTCAAGTTCACGCCGCTCGAGCTGCGCGAGCTCGGTGAGCTGCGAGACGTCGACATGGTGATCGACGAGAGCGACTTCGACCGCGAAGACCCCTACGCTGACGAGGTGCTCGCGAAGAACAAGCAGGTGCTCGTGATGACGCGCATCATGGACAAGTGGCGCAAGGATCAGCAGGAGCGCGAGGCGGCAGGCGAGAGCGCGTCGCGCAAGCTGCACCTGCACTTCTGGTCAAAGCCCGTTGAGGTCGTGACCGAAGATGGCCGCGTGACCGGCCTCAAGATCGAGCGCACCGCCCCGAACGGCGAGGGCGGCGTCATCGACACCGGCGAGTTCGAGATCATCCCGATGCAGTCGCTGTACCGCGCAATCGGATACTTCGGCTCACCGGTCGACGAAATCCCCTTCGACGAGAACCGCGGCGTGATCCCCAACGATCAGGGTCGGGTCAAGAACCTCGAGGGCAAGCAGATTCCCGGCGTCTACGCCACAGGCTGGATCAAGCGCGGCCCCATCGGCCTCATTGGACATACGAAGTCCGATGCCATGGAGACGCTCGAGACGCTCATGGCCGACCGCGACACGTGGTGGACCCCCGAGTATCCCGAGACCGAGGCTATCCCTGCGCTGCTCACCGAGCGCAACGTGCCCTACACGGATCTGGAGGGCTGGCGCCGCCTCGATGAGCACGAGCTCGCCCTCGGTGAGGCCGAGGGCCGCCTGCGCATCAAGGTTGTGCCCCGCGACGAGATGACGCGCATCTCGCGCGGCGAATAACTCGACTAGAGGTGCTCGGCGACTGCGTTGAGCACCTCACTCGTACCACCCTCGATGCGCAACGCGATTGAGTCGCGCTCGTCCACCTGCGTGGGGCCGCGGTTGATCACCACAACGGGAATGCCGCGCCGCTCGGCCCGGTGCACGAGTCGTATGCCGGTGTTGACCGTGAGCGAGGTGCCGGCCAAGATCAGCGAGCCCGCATGCTCGACGAGCGAGGCCGCCGCCTGGAAAACGGGCCGCGGCACCATTTCGCCAAAGTACACGACGTCGGGGCGAAGAATGCCGCCGCACTCGGGGCAGTCGGGCACGATGACTCCTGCAATATCTCCGACCGCGGCATCGCCGTCGGGCGCGATCGCGGCGCCAGCGTTGGCCTCGGCATATCCGGGATTGAGCCGGTCGAAGTCGGCCAAAACCATGGCGCGGTCATAGGCACGATTGCAGCGGATGCATCTGGAGACGTTGCCGCGCCCGTGGAGCTCGACGACGGTGCGCGATCCGGCAGCGCGATGTAGGCCGTCAACATTCTGTGTCGCAACGCCCGTGACATGCCCGCCCATCTCGAGCCTCGCGAGCGCGAGATGCCCCGCATTGGGGGCGAGTGCGGCCATGCGGTCGGTGCCGACGCGCGCCCCGGCCCAGAACCGGCGCCGGTACGCAATGTCGTTCATGAACTGGCCGATGCTCATGGGCGTGCGGGGCGGAGTGCCCGCGCCGCGATAGTCGGGAATACCCGAGTCCGTCGACAGCCCGGCGCCGGTCAGCACCGCCGCAGGATGGTGTGAGAGCAGGGTGGCGAGGCGTTCGATGGTGTTGGAATCAACGGACACGGTGGCCTCCACATCGTGGCTCACGCGGAATGCTGCGGGCCTATGGTGTCTGAGCGCAGCTGGAGCCACACTGCCAGCATCATATCGGGGTCGCCAAGCGGGAGATCGTGATCGTGTTCGATCTTGCGAAGCCGATATCGAATTGTGTTTTCGTGCACGCCGAGAGCCCTGGCGGTACCGGCGATGTTGCCAAAATGAGCGAACCAGGTAGCGATCGTTTCGGCGAATTCTGGAGCATCCCGTACTAAACCCGCGACGTGGGGGTGGCGCAGCTCAGGTGCGTTTGCGAACATGTGCCCCGCCTGCTCGAACACGAGCCTGGGCCGCAGCTCGTCAACCGTCGCAATGCGGGTCGCATCGGCATCTTGCGATGAATTGGGGTCGCCCGCGGCGAGGGCGAGCAGGCGATCGCCCAGTTCGCGAAGCGCGGCGACCGCGCTGGCCCGATGAGCGACACCGGGAAGTGCCACCACGGTGCCGGACCCGATCAGTCGATCGACGATGGGAAGCAGCGGCTCGACGAGGTCGGCGAGCGGCCGAGTGGGGTCATGCGTGACGAGCGCGTAGACGCCAGCACCTCTGGTGACCGTGACGACCTCAGAATGGTGCAGTGATAGGTGGCGCTGCACTGTCGATCGCAGCTGTGAGAGCGCGGTGCTGTGTTCGTCACTGCCGGGGGCAAACGCGAGGAGTGCCGCGCCACGCTCTTCAGCGATGCCGAGCTCAGCGAGTTCGGACCCAGCGACCTGATGCCCATCGAGCAGGGTGCGGCAGCGTGCCTCACGCGGAATCTGTGTAGCCCTACGCACCTGAATGTTGTCAAGCATGTGAGCAGCGGCAACGGTAGCCGAGCTGAGCATGAGCTCGTGCTGGGCTTCCGAGAGGCCCGGCTGGCCAGACGCGTCAATGGCCCAGATGGTGCCGAGTGGCAGGGTGCCCGCGCGCACCGCGATGGCCACGCGTGGTTCCTCGTCGCCGAGGCGGGGATACTTGATTGGTGCGGTCGCTCGGAGCACAGTGCGGTACTGATCGTCATTGAACGGTGAATCGGGTACCCGGCGGGTGAGGATTCCCTGGGTGCGTAGCGGGTCAATGAGCTGCCCGGGCACCGAGGAATAGGCGATGATGCGTCGGCCGAGGTCTTCGATGGCAACCGAGCCGCCAAACGAGCTCGCCATTTCGTTCGCCAGGGCAAAGAGGGGTTCGGTGCCACGGTCTCGATGTGCGTCCTCACTGTGCCGACGCTCACCGAAGGTGTGCGTGAGGAGCGCATCAAAATAACGCCAGCCCACTCGGTCGGCGACTCGCAAAAACAACACACTGTATTTGTCGGCCATCGCCGTGACCTGTCCGATTGCCTCGTCACTAAATTTGATGGCGACGGCGGGGGCGCCAATGGCGGAGGCATCCATTGCTAACCGCTCGAGTGTGGCCGGGCTGGGGTCCCCTACAGAAGGCACAAGTAGCAGGATGTCTTGGTCGTCGAGTTGAGGATCAAACGGATCGTAGAACTCTGCTCCCTGCACCGTGCGGGCGAGCTCAACGGGCCCGATCCTGGCACTGACGTTTTCGCCGATAGTGGTGAGGAGCTCGCTGAGACGCACGGACTCGAGCGCCGGCTCACTGTGCGGTTCGCCATCGGATCGCTCGAATCTCGTTGTGGAAACACCATCGTTCATGCGCTCAAGTTATCTGAAAACTACAAAAAATGCGAGTGACCTGCGACGTATGGTTGTGACGCAACGACGCGATAGGAGACGCCATGCAGATGACTGATGCACTCAACCAGATTGCCCCCGAGGGCACCCGACTTGGAGAATTCTGGGATGTGCTCCCCGAGGAATCGGGTGCAACGCCTGAGGGTGTCCTCGCTATCGGCGGTGTCGATGTGGCCAAGCTGGCTGAAACCTATGGCACCCCGCTGCACATCGTGGATGAAGTCGGGCTGCGTCGCCAGATCAGGCGCTTCATCGACGGGTTGCGTGAGCGTTGGCCCAACTCAGAGGTGCTGTTCGCTTCGAAGTCGCTGCCGATCGTAGGCATGTACCGGCTGGCGCAAGAAGAGGGTCTTTCGGTGGACATCGCCGGTGGGGGTGAGCTCAAGCTGGCCCTGGCCGGGGGAGTAGACCCGGCTCGGCTGCATTTCCACGGAAACGCGAAAACCGATGCAGAGCTGCAGATGGCGCTCGAAGCCGGCATCGGCACGATCATCGTCGACAACGAAGACGAGATCGCTCGCCTCGAGCGGTTGATCAGCCGCCCGCAGAAGGTATTGCTGCGCGTGATCCCCGGCGTTGATGCCGAGACGCACGCGTCGCAGGCCACAGGGGGCAGCGACTCGAAGTTCGGGCTGCCGATGGACCAGGCCGCTCGCGCTATCGAGCGCATGCGTGCCCACCCACTCATCGACTTCGAGGGTGTACACCTGCACATCGGGTCACAGATTCTTAACACGCGCCAGTTCGCACAGGCCGTTGAAAACATCTCATCGGTGGGCACATTTGCGACCTACGACGTGGGCGGCGGCCTCGGGGTGAAGTACACCTATGAGGAGGACGCCCCGAGCGTCGAGGCGTACCTCGATTCAATCGTGGAGTCTGCGCGTGCTCACCTGCCGGCCGAATCCAAGATCATGATCGAACCAGGCCGGTCGATCGTCGCCCGTGCCGGGGTCACGCTGTACCGAGTCGTTTCGGTCAAGCGCACGGGCAAGGTCTTCGTCGCCATCGACGGTGGGCTCGCCGACCAGATGGATATCGCCCTCACCGACCAGCGGTACGAAGCGATCATCGCAGACCGTCTCCACGAGCCCTGGACCGAATCGGTGCAGCTCGTCGGCCGCCAGTGCGAGTCGGGCGACCTGCTCGTTGACGGCGCTGCGGTCCCCGAACCTCACGTGGGCGACCTCGTCGTGATGCCCGTCACCGGCGCCTACGCCTACACAATGTCGAACAACTACAACGGTGCGCTGAAGCCGGCCATCGTGTTCGTAGCAGACGGGGAGGCCCGCCTTGTGGCCCGCCGCGAAACCTACGACGACCTCCTCGCCGTGCACGCACCGGCGATGTACTAAACGAGAGACCACTGGGCCGGGGCCCTAACTCCCGGCCCAGATTCTGGCCACAACGGCCACGCCACCACAACCACACACGCTCTTCCCCTCCAATGACGAAGGACACCTGATGAAGAAGACACCCCTGATGTTGCTCGCCGCCTCGGCGACTCTCGCGCTCATGCTCACCGGCTGCTCGGGCGGCGGTGACACGGCATCCGCAGGTGCCGGCCCCAACACCCCCACGGGTGACGAGGTCAGCACCACGACGGACGCCGAGCTCACGAAGCTCCTGCCCCAGGACATCCTCGATGCCGGAGTCATCAACGTGGCCGTCGACATCCCATTCCCGCCCATGGCAATGTACGACGAGAAGAACCGTGAGATCGGGTTTGATCCAGAGCTCGCACGCCTCATCGGTCAGAAGCTGGGCGTCGATGTGTCCCTCAACAAGCAGGCGTTTGACTCGGTGATTCCGTCGCTGCAAGCCGACAAGAACGACATCATCATGAGCGGCATGAACGATACCCCCGAGCGCCAGAAGACGCTGAGCTTCGTCGACTACACCCACGGTGGATTTGCTGTCGCGGTGAAGAAGGATAACCCCGAGGGTATTAAGACGCAGAAGGACCTGTGCGGGCTGACCGTGTCTGTCCAGAAGGCGACGGTGCAGGGCGACCTGCTGCGGGCCATGGACTGCGGTGTCAAGGTGATGGAGTTGCCGAGTGACCTGGACGCGCAGACTGCGCTGAGGGCGGGCAAGAGCCAGGCCTACGTTGCTGACGCGGTCGTTACCGAGTACGTGGTCGCCACCACCCAGGACGGCGCCGCGTTCGACATTGTGCGAGACCCCATCAACCCGTCTGGGTTCAACCCGGTGTTTAGCGGCATCGGCATCCTGAACACCGACACCGAGCTCACCGAGGCGGTGCGCCAGGCCCTGCAAGCCCTCATCGCCGAAGGCACCTACCAGGAGGTGCTCGACCGTAACAACATCGGCGCGTATGCAGTTGACGAGGCAGCCGTGAACCAGGGAGCCGACGCATCATGAGCAAAGAAGAAATGACAGGAACTGCCACGCTGAGCCGGCGAAGCAACGATGTGTCGGAGGACGCCGCCACGTCTGCCCCAGGAAGCACAGTGCCCGGTGGCCGCCCCGGAAACCCTGCGTACCAGCAACCGTTGACCACAGAAGACGATGTCATTTCGGTGCCGCTGCGGCGGCCGTGGCGATGGATCAGTGCCATCGCGGTGCTGGCGCTGCTCGCGAGCTTCATTTACGTCGTGGCCACGAACCCCAATCTCGACTTCGCAACGATCGGGGAGTTTATCTTCGACGCGCGCATCCTCGAGGGCGTCTGGCTGACACTCGTCATCACCGTGGTTTCAATGGTGGTCTCGACGATCCTCTCGATCATCATTGCGGCTATGCGGCTTGCATCAAACCCCGTGCTCTCGAGCGTGGCCTGGTTCTACGTGTGGGCCTTCCGAGGTACCCCGGTTCTGGTACAAATCGTGCTGTGGGGGTACTTGGGGCTTCTGTTCGACAAGATCACCCTCGGAGTCCCATTCACCGATGTGGTGTTCTGGCAGATGGACACGAACTCGCTAGTCACCCCGTTCGTGGCCGGCCTGCTCGCCCTGACGCTCAACCAGGCAGCATACTCATCCGAAATCGTTCGTGCCGGCATGATGTCGGTCGACGAGGGACAACGAGAGGCCGCCTACTCGCTGGGTATGTCGCCGCTCTACACGTTCCGCCGAGTGCTGTTGCCGCAGGCGATGCGGGTCATCATTCCGCCTATGGGCAACGAGCTGATCTCGATGCTCAAGAACACGTCGCTGCTCTCGGTGATTGCGGTCATGGAGCTGTACACGCAGGCGTCAGTCATCTCGTCGACGAACCTGAAGCAGGTGGAGCTACTGCTCGTCGTAAGTATTTGGTACCTGTTTATGACGAGCGTGCTGTCGGTGCCGCAGTACTACCTTGAGCGGCGCTATGGCCGCGGCAGTAGCCGCAATCTGCCAAAGACGCCGTGGCAGCGAGTGCGTGCCGCTATGGATCGGCGCAAGCCCGGCCCCCAGCCCGCCCCACCAACCGAGATTGTGAGTGTAGTGGCATGACTACCTTGATGAGTACGAGCAAGGCCGCGGTGTCGGCCCCGAGGAACCCCCAGGATGCGCTCGTTGACATTCGACGCGTGCGCAAGAGTTACGGCCAGCACGAGGTGCTGCGCGACGTGTCACTCGCTGTACCAGCGGGGACGGTCACGGTGCTGCTGGGGCCTTCTGGATCGGGGAAATCCACGCTGCTGCGATGCATCAACCACCTCGAAACCATCGACGGCGGCCGGATCATTGTGGATGGTGAACTGATTGGATACCGTCAGGCAGGCACCAAGAACCACGAGATGACCCCGCGACAGATCGCGAAGCAGCGGCGCGGCATTGGCATGGTGTTTCAGCGCTTCAACCTGTTTCCCCACATGACCGCGCTCGAGAACGTCTGCGAGGCCCCCGTGGGGGTGGTGCGACTCAGCAAGTCGGCCGCGCGCAAGCGGGCGCTAGACCTGCTCGACCGAGTGGGGCTCGCCAACTTCGCCGGGCACTACCCCGCGCAGCTGTCGGGTGGGCAGCAGCAGCGCGTTGCCATCGCGCGAGCGCTCGCCATGGAGCCGAAACTGATGCTGTTCGATGAGCCCACGAGCGCGCTCGATCCCGAGCTTGTTGGCGACGTGCTTGACGTGATGCGCGAGCTCGCCCGAGACGGCATGACGATGATCGTGGTCACCCACGAGATCGGGTTCGCGCGCAGCGTCGCAGACCAGGTCGTGTTCATGGATGGCGGAGTGGTGGTCGAGGCCGGGCCTCCCGAGGACGTGCTGGGCAACCCGCAACGGCAGCGCACGCGCAATTTCTTGGAGAGCGTGAAGTAACGCGATCCGGAGCAGCGCGCAAAAGTAGCTACCCGGTGAGCCCATTGCGGGCTCGCCGGGTAGCACTGTTTGTGCTCATGTCAGCCAGCGGGTCCCGAGCCGCCGAACTTCTCGAGGGCGAAATCAAGCAGGGCTGATGCGCGCGGGGTGAGCTCCATGTCATCGGGCCAGATTCCCACGACGTGCGAGACCGTGACGGGCGGGTCGAGGGGCCGGATCGCAACGGGCCGACCCTCGGGGCTCGTTGGGAGCCTGTTGGGCCGTGACATCAGGAGGCCATAGCCGAGACCCCTGCCGACGAGCGCCTCGACGAGCCCGATCTCTGAAACGCTGACTTCGATGCTGGGTTCGAGCCCTCGCGCGGCAAAGGCGCTCAGCACATTGACGGTGCCGGGGGTCGCGTAGTACTGGATGTAGGGCTCGTTTGCGAGATCGGGGAGATCCACGGAGGCGGCCTTGGCGAGCGGATGATCCGGGTGCAGATGCACTTCGAGCTCGGTCGGGTAGATCTCTCGGCGTCGGTACCCGACCGGCAGCGTCACATCAAACAGGAGCGCCACGTCGAGATGGCCAGCGTCGAGCGCAGCAAGCAGCTCCTCGTTCGTGCCCACCGTGACCTCGAGGTGCACGCCGGGGTAGCGCTTCGGGAACCCTTCGAGCAGGTCAGGCACCACGTTCGTGGCGAACGTCGAGTAGCAGCCGAGCTTCACCGGGCCTCGGAGCTCTTGCCCCGGACCGATGCCGAGGAGCAGTTCCTGTGTGTCGGCGACGATCTGGCGGGCGCGCTTGGCGAACTTCTGTCCCGCCGGGGTGAGGGTGAGGCCACGGGCCTTGCGACGCACACACAGCTGTTCGCCGACGGCTCTTTCAATGCCGGTCACGGCCTGAGACAGCGCAGACTCCGAGTATGTGCAGATGGGTCGCTGCGGCGCTGAGGGTCGTGAAATTTGGAAGGGCTGAGAACAGTTCAAGCTGTCTCAGGCTCACGTCGACCATGGCTGACTCCTCGTCGAGAAACTTCTTTCGCTAAACCGCACAACAACCACATATTACTGTGATTTACACGCAGAGGAAGTGGCTCCAAGATGAGAAGGTAGCCAGCCCTATCCCGCGCGCGGAAAGGGGTGGCAGGCGCGAGGGGCACCGACGGCCTCCTGCCGCAGTCCAGCAAGGAGAAACAATGGCAAATCAGGCTACTAGAATCGCGGTCATCGGCGGCGGCATGGGCGGACTCACTGCTGCGATCGCGCTGACCCGGATCGCCGGCGTGCAAGTCACGGTGTTCGAGCAGGCCAGCAAGCTCGGCGAGGTGGGTGCGGGTGTTACTGTCGCACCGAATGCGGCGCGTGTGCTCGACAAACTCGGTGTCTACGAGAAGATCAAGGCGCTCGGAGCGGTTCCTGACGGGCACGGTGTGTATCTGGATTCCATGGGCAACATGGTCACCGATGCGGCGTGGGAAGACTCGGCGAAGCAGTACCAGAACGTCGGTATGTATCGACCGGACCTCATCAACGCGCTGGCCGGAGAAGTCGACCCCGAGACGATTCGCCTCGGCCATCGCCTTAAGTCTGTTGAAGCGCTGGAGTCGGGGGTTCGGGTCGAGTTCGACAACGGTGTGCACGAGGACTTCGACGCCGTAGTGGGTGCAGACGGTATTCACTCGGTGGTACGCAAGGCCGTGGACCAACATCTCGAGCCCGTGTACTCCGGGTACATCGTCTACCGCGGAGTCATCGACGCATCTCGCCTGCCTGAGGGCTGGCCCATGATCAGCCAGGTATGGATGGGCAACAATCGCCACTTCATGTGCTATCCGCTGCAGCAGCGCAATCTTTTCAACTTTGTTGCCGGTATTCCGAGTGACCGACCCCTCAACGGCCCCTGGTCGGGCCCGGCCGAGACAAGTGAACTCGCAGCCGAGTTTGCCGGTGATGGGTGGGACCCCAAGCTTCAGCACTTCATCGAGCAGATCGACAAGACCTTCTGGTGGGGGCTCTTCGACCACGAGCCCCTCACCAACTGGTCGCGAGGGGCCATCACGCTGCTCGGCGACGCAGCCCACACGATGCTGCCGCACCAGGGGCAGGGCGTGAACCAGGCGATTGAAGACAGCATGGCCCTCGCGACATTCCTTGCGGAGGCCGACGACGTGTCGGACATTCCCGAGGCGTTTCGGCGTTATACCGCCGTCCGCATGCAGCGCACGGCGATTCTGCAGAATGGTTCGCGCAGGTCAGGGGCCATGTTTGACGCGCAGTATGAATTTGCCGACCTGAAGAAGCGTGACGCTGATATTCGCGTTGGTCGTGACTTCCGCCGGAGCGCGGTATTCGACTATGACGCGGAAAAGGTCGCAGAGAAGGCACTCAACCGTTTTAGGAGGATCTCAGTCGTATGACAACGATCAGCATTATTGGCAGTGGCAAGATGGGCGCCGCAATTGCAGAGGTCGCGGATCGCGCCGGGGCGGGCGTTCAGATTGTGAAGCGCAGCGCGACCAGCCCGTCGGCGGCCCGGCCCGGGTTCGAATATGGCGTGCTGGGCGATGAACTTACCGGTGATCTCGTGGTGCTTGCTGTTCCCAGCGTGGCCTACCCGAGCATTCTCGAGCACTATCGGGATCAGCTCAGCAAGAAGGTCGTTATCGACATTAGCAACCCCATCGACTTCTCGACCTACGATGAGCTGAAATCGCCGGCAGACTCCTCGACGGCCGCTGAGCTGGCCAAGCTGCTGCCCGAGGGCTCCTCAGTCGTGAAGGCGTTCAACGTGAATCTCGGCGATACGCTCGCCTCGGGCACGAACGGTACGACGCCCACGACCGTCCTGTTCGCAGGCGACTACGCAGACGCGAAGATCGCGGTCACATCGCTCATCGAAGCCGCAGGCATGCGTGCAGTAGACGTTGGCCCGCTGACCCGTGCGAGGGAGCTCGAGGCTATGGGCTTCCTGCAGATCATCATGGCTGCTCTCGGCAAGACGAGCTACGAAACGGGCTTCACCTTGCTCAAATAACTGAGGCCTACGTGCCAGGTAGAATTGAGGCATGACCACCGCGCGCGAACAGCTCATCGACCTCATCAAGAGCGAAGCCGTCTTCCACGGCGACTTTACGCTCACCAGTGGCAAGAAAGCCACCTACTACATCGACCTCCGCAAGCTGTCGCTCGATCACCGTGCGGCACCGCTGATCGGCCAGGTCATGCTCGACCTGATCGACGACATCGATGGCGTCGTCGCTGTGGGTGGGCTCACGATGGGTGCAGACCCGATTGCCTCGGCGATCATGCACCAGGGTGTGGCCGCTGGCAAGGTGTACGACTCGTTCGTCGTGCGCAAGGAGCCCAAGGACCACGGTCGCGGCCGCCAGGTCGAGGGCCCGGATCTTGACGGCAAGCGCGTCGTCGTCGTCGAGGACACCTCGACGACGGGTGGCTCGCCGCTCGCCGCTATCGAGGCGCTGCAGAAGGTCGGCGCCGAGGTCGTGGCTGTCGCGGTAGTCGTCGACCGCCAGGCGCCCGCAAAGGCACGTATTGAGGAAGCGGGCTACGAGTACCGCTTCGCGATCGGCCTCGAGGACCTGGGGCTCGCGCCCCAGTAGTGATTGATGTGTGATCCGGCAAACGTGCCGGATCAACTCAAAAGGCGGCGGGTGAGCATATGCTCACCCGCCGCCTTTTGCTGTGAGACGTGCACAATCTTCGGCACGAGCTGCCGAACGTTATCCTGAGCTCGGCTGGTCGGACAGTACTGTGAATCCGAGGATCGGGCCGCCCTTCAACTACATTTACTTTGATGCGAGTTGGCTCTTGGTGATCAGCTTCAGGGCTACGGCGAGAACTGCGATTGCGATGAGACCGGCCACAGCCACCGTGCCGAAGTACTGCACCTCGGCGCCCTGCTGATAACCCTGCGCGACCCAGCCGGCAAGTGTCGAGCCTCCCGCCATGGTGAGGAAGTACAGAGCGGTCATCTGAGCATTTGCTGCCCGCGGGGCCATGCCCGCGGTAACGGAAAGCGCGGCAGGCGCAAAGAGAGCTTCGCCCAGTGCAAAGAGCACCATGATCGCGAAAATAATGGCGAGTGGCATCGATTCCCCGGGGGGCGACGCTGAAAGGCACGATGGCCGCGGCGCCGAGCGACATGAAAACTACACCCCAGACGAGCTTCGACACAGACGACATGCGAAAGTTTCGGCTACGGCTCCAGAGCAGCGCAAGGGCGGCCGTGATGAAGGCCACGAAGAGGCTTTCAATGGTGACGATCAGCGAGGGGGGTGCGGTGAAGCCGAACACCGAGAGATTGACCTTGGTGTCCGCATAGACCGTAAAGGCCGTAAAGAGCTGGAACAGAAGGGTCCAAAACACGAGGCCCATGAGGAATATGGGGATGTAGCGCACGATGGTCTGTCGCTCGCTGAAAGTGACTTTGGGGTTGGTGAGCAGCGCTGTGAAGATCAAGACCGCTGCAGCGGCAACGACGATTGCTACGACGCTGCTGATGTTGTCGATGCTCACGACCCTGGTCAAGATGAGCAGTGCGGTGATCAGCGAAGCGATGACCGCGATGACGGTCCACGCCACTCGGGCTTGGGCGCTGAGCGGGTTCGGGACGACCCCCGTGCTCGCAGGAAGCTTCCGCATGCCGACGGCATACTGAACAAGGCCGACGGCCATGCCAGCAGCTGCGGCGCCAAACGCGACGTGGAAACCCCACTGCTGGTGAAGGATCCCGGTGAGCAGTGGGCCCAGGAACGCGCCGACGGTGATTCCCATGTAGTAGATCGAGTAGCCCGCATCGCGCTTTGCGCCGCCCTCGGGGTATAGCTGGCCCACCATCATTGAGGTGTTCACTTTGAGGCCGCCGGTGCCGATCACGATGAGCGCCAAGCCGCCTACGAGCCCGACAACGTCAGGCACAAAGGCGAGGAGGAGGTGACCCAGCATGATTGCTGCACCGCCAATAAGGACAACCAGCCTGGGGGCGAGAACCCGATCTGCAATCCATGCGCCCACGATTTGGGCAATGTAGACCAGGCCACCATATGACCCTGCAATGCCAAGAGCAATCGCTTGGGGAAGGCCGAGCCCGCCGTCTGCGAGCGAGTAGTACAGATAGCAGGCGAGAAGTGCTTGCAGGCCGTAGAAGCTGAATCGCTCCCACATCTCCGTGCCCGCGAGAGTGATGAGGCCGCTGGGGCGGGCCTCCTCGGTGACAAGTCCGAGTGCTCGTGTCTCGCCAACGCGTGATGACGGTTTGTGGCCGCGTGGTGCGCGCTGAGGGGTGGGGGTCCGGGTGTTCGCCATTGATTCTCCGAGATGTGCGGGGAAGTGGGGGTGAAAGCCTGCCCCCAACAGACCAAGTTTGATCGTCTGACCAAGTTAATATGTTTGAAATGGTTTTTAATTGCAAGTTGCGTGATTGTGCCGAACTGTCGCCATTGGTGACAAGCAGGTCTTTGGTCGGACTAATATGTGATTAGCTTGAACGGCGCGAGTCGGTAAGACCGAAGATGCTTGGCGCCACAGACGACATTAAGTAAGGGAAGGACGCGATGGACTGGAACAGCTTTGGTAGAGCCGATTCGCTCTCCGTGCCCGATCGGCTCTCGGTCGACCTTGAGCGGTTGATTCTCGAAGGGCATCTAAGCGTCGGGGAGAAGCTTCCCTCGGAGCGAGAGCTCGCTGAGTATCTCAAGGTCTCGCGAGCTTCCATCCGAGAAGCGCTGCGAGAGCTCGAGAACCGCGGGCACATCGATCGCAAGCCGGGCCGCGGAACCATCGTGCTGAGCCCGGGGGAGAGCGCTGGGGTCGGTGACGAACTTCTGGGGAAGATGGCTGCACTGAAGCCTGAACTGCACGACATCATGGAACTCCGAGCAATCATTGAGCCCCCGATCGCCCGCATTACGGCGGGGCGCGCCACCACGAGGGATCTCGCACAGTTGCGAGAGCTTGTCGAGGCGATGGAGGGCGACGTCACCAAAGAACGGTACGCCGAGCTCGACCGCGCATTCCATCAGGCCATCGCCCAGTATGCGCACAATCCCCTGCTTGCGTTTATCAACGAACGTATTGCTGAACAGATCGCGCCCAGCCGTGCCGGCCGGTACCAAACCAAGGCGCGACGAGCCGCTTCGAGTGCGGCCCACCGGCGCATTCTCGAAGCAATCGAGGGGGGCGATGGCGACCTTGCCGAGCAGGAAGCGCGAGACCACGTACTCGCAATCAGCCATGAGATCGCCCGCGCAACAAACTGACGCGCGTTCCTACATCTCTCAGTAACCCAATGGAGGGCCCGTAACACCATGACGAGCAACACCCAGACCCACCCCCGCGGCGCGATTTCCACCTCGCACTACCTCGCCACCGAGGCCGGGGCTGCCGCGCTCAATGCCGGCGGCACCGCGATTGACGCGGCGCTCGCAGCCGCCGCCACGCTCTGCGTCGTCTACCCCAATAACGTCGCGCTCGGCGGGGATCTGGTGGCACTCGTGCGCGACCCCTCAGGCAAGATTCACTTCCTCAATGCAACCGGCCCATCGGCAGCCGATCAGACGCTTGACGCGCTGCGTGAGAAGCACGGCGAGCAGTTGCCCCTGCGTGGCATCGACTCCGTGAGCCTGCCCGGCGGGGTTTGCGGCTGGAACTCCCTCCACGAAATCGGCGCCAAGTTGCCCTGGGCCGACCACTTTGAGGCCGCACGCCACTATGCCCGCGAAGGCTTCCCCAACTCTAAGTCGGTGGCGCAGGCACTGATCGACGAGCGGTCCTTCCTCGAACAGGATCCCGGAGCTCGCGAGATTTTTTACCCGGGCGGTCAGCCCCTCGCTGAAGGCGAGACGCTCACACAGCCCGCGCTCGCCGCGACGTTCGACGCGCTCGCGACCGGCGGTTCGGAGGAATTCTACGAGGGCGAGCTCGCAAGGCGTTGGATTGCGGGCCTCCAGGCCCACGGTTCGAAGCTCAGCCTAGAGGACGCCAAGAACTACAGCGCCCAGTGGGATGAACCCATCGAATCCGACTTCGAGGAGCACCGGGTCATCACTGGCCCGCCCAACACTTCAGGCTTCATGCTGCTGCGCGCGCTGCAGGAGATCGCGAACGGCATCGAAGATCCGCTCGGCTCCGGCGCGGGCGAGCTCGCGCATGCCTTCGCCGCCGCGAACGCGGTGCGCGCGGCGCACCTCGGTGACCCCGGGTTCGGCACACCAAACGGCGCTGATCTCATTGCGATGCAGGCTCCGGATCATCCGCAGCCGGGCGTCCCCAAGCCGAGCGGTGACACAGTCGGGTTGAGCGCGGTCAGCGAAGACGGGTGGGCGATTTCGCTCATTAACTCCGTCTACTACGGCTTCGGGGCGGGCATCCTCGACCCCGACACGGGCATCCTATTTCAGAACCGCGGCACGTCGTTCTCGCTCGACGCCGACGCACCGAATGCGTTCGAACCGAGCAAGCGCCCGCGTCACACGTTGATGCCAGTGCTGATCGAACGCGAGGGTGAACTCGCCTGGGTCCCCGCCACAATGGGCGGCTCGGCGCAGCCGCAGATCCACACGCAGCTGCTGCTGCGTTCGCTCGCGGGCGCCACTCCGCACGAGGCGACACACGCCCCGCGCTGGATCGTGGAAGAACCTGCGGCCGATGGCACCGTCACGATTCTGGTGGAAGAAGACGTTCCGCTGGAAACCCGCACGGCGCTCGAGGGATCCGGGCTTAGGGTTAAGATCGTGCCGCCGCGCACTGAGGACCTGGGCCACTCGAACCTCATTCGCGTGACCTCCGCGGGCTACGACGCCGCAAGTGACCCCCGCAGTGACGGGTCAGCGATCATCGTCAGCGCTCAGGGAGCGCGCGACGAACGCCAGACTGCGGCGCTGTAGCGGCAGCCAGCAACTGCACAAGCATTTCCATTCGCACCAACCGAAAGAAGTATCTTCATGACCTCTGAGGTCCGCCCCAGCGCATTTTTCCTGATCCTGATTGGTATCGCAGGCGGCATCTTGTCGGGACTCTTTGGTATTGGGGGCGGCACGATCATCGTGCCTGCGCTCGCCATCTGGCTCTCCATGCCGCAAAAGCTGTCGGCGGGCACGTCGGTGCTCGCTATTCTGCCGACCGCGGTCGTGGGCGCGACGACCTATGCTCTCCAGGGGCACGTCGACTGGATCGCTGCCATCTGTCTAGCGCTTGGCATGATTATTGGTGCGCAGCTGGGCGCGCTTCTGTTGCACAGGCTCCCCGTCAACGTAGTGCAGTGGGCGTTCATGGTGTTCCTCGCGGTGGTCATTGTGATGCTCTGGTTCGTGGTGCCTCAGCGCGCTGACGAGATTGACATGACCTTCTGGACCGCACTGCTGCTCGTTGTAACCGGCTTCATTACCGGCGTGCTTTCGGGTCTGCTGGGTGTGGGCGGTGGCGTGGTCGTGGTGCCCGTGCTGATGTTCTTCTTCGGCTCGAATGACTTGGTCGCGAAGGGTACGTCGCTGCTCATGATGATCCCGGGCTCGATCTCGGGCACGCTCGGCAACTTGCGTCGGCAGAACGTCGACTTCAGAGCCGCCGCCTATGTGGGGTTGGCGGCGTGTGTGTTCGTGCCGTTTAGCTCGCTGTTCGCCAGCTGGATTGACCCGTTCTGGGGTAACGTCGCGTTCTCGCTCTACCTCGTCTTCATCCTTGCCCAGATGATGGTGCGCTGGTTCAAGAAGCGCGCGAAATAGCGAGCGGCGTCCGGGCCCACTGATCCGGATCAAAAATGCGCGGGGAGTTCCGTTAATGACAGCTCATTAACCGGAAGTCCCCGCGCATTTTTTGCAGCTGCTGGGCCAGAACCCTAGATCAGGTCAGCGACCGAGTTCAGCACCTCGTCGGGCCTGAAGGGGAACCGCTCGATCTCGGCCTGGTCGGCGATGCCGGTCATGACGAGCACGGTGTGCAGGCCCGCCTCCATGCCAGCGACAATGTCGGTGTCCATGCGGTCGCCGATCATGCCGGTGTTGTGCGAGTGCGCGCCGATCTTGTTGAGCGCCGAGCGGAACATCATCGGGTTCGGCTTGCCCACGACATAGGGGATCTTGCCGGTCGCGTTCGTAATGAGCGCGTTGATCGAACCGGTCGCGGGCAGCACCCCCTCGGTGCTGGGCCCGGTCGCATCAGGGTTGGTCGAGATGAACCGGGCACCGGCGATAATGAGCCGGATCGCCTTCGTGATCGCCTCAAACGAGTAGCTGCGGGTCTCGCCGATCACCACGAAGTCGGGGTTCGATTCAGTCATGATGTAGCCCGCGTCGTGCAGCGCGGTGTGCAGGCCGGCCTCGCCGACGACGTAGGCCGAACCGCCTGGCTTCTGCTGCTTCAGGAACGCGGCGGTCGCGAGCGCGCTCGTCCAAATACGGTCCTCGGGCACGTCGATGCCGCTCGCCGCGAGGCGCGCGCTGAGGTCGCGCGCCGTGAAGATCGAATTGTTCGTGAGCACGAGGTAGGGCGTCTCGGTGTCACGCCAGTGCTCAAGCAGCTCGGAGGCGCCGGGAATTGCCTGGTTCTCGTGCACCAGCACGCCGTCCATGTCGGTCAACCAGCATTCGATCGTCTCGCGGCGAAGGTGGGGCTCTACATGCGTCATGCCTTCAGCGTAGCCGGGGTGTGTGAACCGCGTGTTACTGGCAGACTAGATTTATGCATGAGCGAGCAGGGCGGCCGGCGAGCGGCGAGGATCTGATTGATGTCGAGGCGCTGGTTACCGCGTATTTTGATGAGGTTCCGGATCCCACGGACCCTGCGCAGCGGGTCGTTTTCGGCACCTCTGGCCATCGCGGCTCGTCGCTGAAGCACTCCTTCAACGAGGCGCACATTGTTGCCATCTGCGCGGCGATTGCCGAGTACCGCGCGGCGCAGGGCATCGAAGGCCCGTTGTTTATCGGTGCGGATACGCACCCGCTGTCGCTGCCCGCCGAGCTGACCGCACGCGAGGTGCTCTCAGGGGCCGGGGTGCACGTGCTCGCGCGATCCGGATCGGGTGATGAGTTGTTCGTGCCGACTCCCGCGCTCAGTCACGCGATTCTCACCCACAACCGTGGCCGTGCTGCGGATGATCCGCACCGCGCCGACGGCATCATCGTGACCCCGAGCCACAACCCGCCCTCGGACGGTGGGATCAAATACAACCCACCCCACGGCGGCCCCGCGGACACCGACGCAACCGACTGGATCGCGGCGCGAGCCAACGAGCTGCTCGAGCATGGCGTCGCCTGGGTGCCGCGGGACGGCCGCGGTGAGGTCGACGGCGCACCAGTCGGACGCTACGACTTTCTCGGCGAGTACGTTGAGTCGCTCGGCGATGTGATCGACGTCGATGCGGTCCGCGACGCGGGCGTGCGCATGGCGGCGCATCCGCTGGGTGGCGCGAGCGTGGCGTATTGGGCAGCGATCCGGGACCGCTTCGATCTCGACCTGACCGTGCTCGGGCCGGGCGTCGACCCTCAGTGGGGGTTCATGCACCTCGACTGGGACGGCAAGATTCGCATGGATCCGTCGTCGGCCCATGTGATGTCGACAGTCACGGAGTACCGCGACGACTTCCCCATTGTTACCGGCAACGATGCTGACGCCGACCGCCACGGCATCGTTACGAAGGACGCCGGCCTCATGAACCCCAATCACTACCTTGCGGTGGCGATTGACTACCTGCTGCAGCACCGACCCGACTGGCCCGTGACCGCCGGTATTGGCAAGACACTCGTGTCGTCGGCGCTCATCGACCGGGTGGTTGCCGCTCACGGTCGCACCCTGTTGGAAGTGCCCGTCGGATTCAAGTGGTTCGTGCCGGGGCTGTCTGACGGCAGCGTGGTGTTTGGCGGTGAGGAGAGCGCGGGGGCATCGTTCCAGCGCTTCGATGGCACCGCATGGAGCACCGACAAAGACGGCATCTTGCTGGCGTTGCTCGCTGCCGAGATTCTGGCGGTCACGGGGCAGACCCCATCTGAGCGGTATCGGGAGCTGGCCGATCGATTCGGAGAACCCGCCTATGCGCGCATTGACGCAGCCGCGTCGCCGGCGCAAAAGGCTGCGCTGGGTGCACTCGCGGCCGAGGACGTCACGGCGACCGAGCTCGCGGGGGATCCGATCACGGCGATCCTCACCGCGGCGCCGGGTAACGGGGCGAAGATCGGGGGGCTCAAGGTGCAGACCGAGCACGCCTGGTTCGCGGCTCGCCCCTCGGGCACCGAAGACGTCATGAAGATTTACGCTGAGTCGTTCAAGGGCGAGCAGCACCTCGCGCTCGTGCAGCGTGAGGCGCAGGCGCTCGTGGAGCGGGTGCTCGGGGCGTAGGGTCAACTTCGCAATCCGCGTTGGAGCTACCGCGCCATGCGGGTCGCATGTTCCACTCGCGATACCCTGGTGAGCATGACTCACAGCACCGTGCCGCTCCGCCGTTACTCCTACCTGGGGCCGGCTGGGACGTTTACGGAGTCCGCGCTCAAGCAGGTGCCCGACGCGGTCGGTCAGGAGTGGTGCCCCGTCGGCAACCTCGGTGAGGCTTTGCGCCACGTGGTCTCGGGTGAGAGCGACGCCGCCATGATCGCGATTGAGAACTCGATCGACGGCGGCGTGACCGTCGCCCAAGACGCGCTGGCCACCATCCCGGGCCTGCGCATCGTGGGCGAGTACCTCGTCTCGGTGAACTTCGTGCTGGTCGCACGCCCAGGCACCCGGCTCGAAGACATCAGGGTCGTCTCGGGCCACCCCGTGGCCTACGCGCAGTGCCGTGCCTGGCTCGATGCCGCCGCGCCGCAGCACACCCACCGGGTCGCAACCTCAAACGTGCAGGCCGCGGCCGACCTGTTCGACCCCGCCAAGGGTGTCGACGCCGCGATCGCGCCCCCCGGCATCGACAGCCACTACGAGGTCGACGTGCTGGGGGAGCAGCTCGCCGAGAACCCCGACGCGGTCACCCGCTTCGTGCTCGTCAGTCGCACCGTGCCCGTCGCCGAGCCGACCGGGGCAGACAAGACCTCACTGATCGTTGAGTTGCCCGAGGATCGTGCCGGTGCGTTGCTCGAGCTCCTCGAGCAGTTCTCCACCCGCGGCGTCAACCTGACGCTCATCGCCTCGCGCCCCGTGGGCGACCGCATGGGACGCTACCGCTTCGTGCTCGACGCCGAAGGTCATGTGAAGGACGAGAGGGTCGCCGACGCTCTCCTGGGCGTCAAACGATTCAGCCCCAAGGTCGTCTTCCTCGGATCGTACCCGCGCGCAGACCGCGTCTCGGCGAGCATCCGCGACTTCCACGACGACGACACGTTCCGCGAGGCCCGCGATTGGTTGAGCGACATGATTGACGGGACTGACCCTCAGTAAGGCGCTCAGCAGCGAGCGCGAAGGGACGACGTGTGTTGCGTGGCCCGACGTGTTCGGTGGGGCCACAAGTGGGGGCAATGAGGCCTAATAATCCCCACTTGTGGCCCCAATGAGCGATAGCCGGGTTCTGAGCGCCTACGCCGAGGTTACCCGTGCCCCACCCACTCGGGCAGCACGCGCACGACGAGCGCGCCAGGCGCGACGGCGCCGTTCACCGCGGTCGCCAACCCAAAGTCGTCGCCGTCCAGTTGCACAGGCTCGGGGGTCGTCACCGACAGCGCAAAACGTCGCGTCTGTAGATACGTCACACTCTTGGTGTCGTTCACGAGGTCGATGAGCTTGCGCCCCGTTTTCGTCTTCCGAAGCACCCCATTCTCCCAGCCGATCTTGTTCCAGATCCGGAGCCACGAGAATGGCCCGAGCGGCCGCAGCGCCACGACATCGAGCAAGCCGTCATCAAACTTGGCGTCGGGGATGAGAAGCACGCCCCCGGGCATCAGGCCGCAGTTGCCGATCATGACCGTGTAAACCGAGAGATGCGAGGCCGGTGCACCGTCGACCGAATAGTGAATCTCGAGCGGCCGCTCCTTCAGCATCGTGCGCACACCGGCGTCGACGTAGGCGAGCCACCCGAGACGCTTCTTCAGCGATGCCTGCGTCGTCGAGATCGTGCGTGCGTCGAGGCCCATGCCGGCGAGCACGAGAAATGCGTGCTCGTCCTCGGTATCGTCGGCGCGCACGATCGTCGCGATGCCGAGGTCGATCGTGCGGCCGCGGCCAAAGAATGCGGCGCGCACACAGTCCTCGAAACGGCCGAGCGGCACCCCGAGATTGCGGGCTAGCAGGTTGCCCGTGCCCTGGGGCACGAGGGCGAGGGGTATCCCTGACCCGCGCAGCGCTTCGGCCGCGGCCCGGATCGTGCCGTCGCCGCCGCTGGCCATCACCAGGCTCGCGCCGTCAGCCATCGCCTGCCGAGTCGCACCCACGCCCGCATCGGCCTCTTCAGTCTCGTACCACCGGGTGGGGGCCCAGCCAGCGACCTGCTCCTGCGCGGTGACCGTCGCGCGCAGAGCGGCCAGATCGGTCTTGAGCGGGTGGTACACCACGGCCGCGCTGGGTTGATGGCGCGCGGGGGAAGAGCTCATGGCCCCAGCGTACCGCGCAATCCATGCCCGCCCCGTGGATTCCTGCACCGAGACAAACGCGTACCCGAACATTCCCGGGCAGCCCCACGGTAAGCTAGGGGCGTGATCGATCCAGTACTTCTCCGCAACGATCCTGATGCCATCAAGCGCTCGCAGCGCGCCCGAGGAAATGACGAGGCGGTGGTCGACGAGGCGCTCGCCGCAGACGCCGCCAGACGTCAGGCCCTCAGTGAGTTTGAGTCGCTGCGCGCCGAACAGAAAGAGTTTGGCGGCAAGGTGAAGGCGGCCTCGAAGGACGAGAAGCCCGCCCTTATCCAGCAGGCTCAGCAGCTCTCAGCTGGCGTGAAGGCCGCCGAGGCCCGCGCGAAGGTCGCCGACGCTGAGTTCGATGCGATCGCACTGCGCATTGAGAACCTTGTCATCGACGGCGTGCCAGCGGGTGGTGAAGAGAACTTCGTCACACTCCGTGAGGTCGGCGAACAGCCCACGTTCGATTTCGAGCCGCGCGACCACCTCGAGCTGGGTGAGCTGCTTGGCGCGATCGACATGGAGCGCGGCGCGAAGGTTTCGGGCGCACGTTTCTACTTCCTGCGCGGCGTCGGCGCACGCCTTGAGCTCGCGCTCATGAACATGGCGCTCGACCGTGCGCTGCATCACGGCTTCACGCCGCTCATTACGCCCACGCTCGTCAAGCCCGAGATCATGCAGGGCACCGGCTTCCTGGGCGAGCACGCCGACGAGGTCTACCATCTGCCGAACCAGGACCTGTACCTCACCGGCACGAGCGAGGTTGCGCTCGCCGGTTACCACTCGAACGAGATCATCGATCTTGAGCGTGGCCCGCTGCGTTACGCTGGCTGGTCGACCTGCTATCGCAGCGAGGCCGGATCGCACGGCAAGGACACCCGCGGCATTCTGCGCGTGCACCAGTTCAACAAGCTGGAGATGTTCGTTTACACGACGCCCGAAGAGGCTGAGGCTGAGCACGACCGTCTCGTTGGCTGGCAAGAGGAAATGCTGCAGGCGCTGGGGCTGCATTACCGCGTGATCGATGTTGCCGCGGGTGACCTCGGTTCGAGCGCCGCGCGCAAGTTCGACATCGAAGCCTGGGTCCCCACACAGGACGCGTACCGCGAACTCACTTCGACGAGTAACTGCACGACGTACCAGTCGCGCCGCCTTTCGACCCGGTACCGCGGCGAGACCGGCAAGACCGCGCCCGTCGCGACGTTGAACGGCACCCTCGCGACCACGCGTTGGCTGGTTGCGATCCTCGAAACCCATCAGCAGGCCGACGGCAGCGTCATCGTGCCAGAGGCGCTGCGCCCCTACCTCGGTGGGCTTGAAGTGCTCACCCCAATCTCGGAGAGTTAATGCTGCCTCAGGTCGCGCCCCACGAGCGCCACATCATTGCGCTCGATCTCGACGGAACCGTGCTCGATCACGGCGACCATGGCGGGGCCGGTGAGATACCCGAGTCCGGGTATATTGATCCGGATCTCGCGCGCGCAATTCGCGCGCTGCACGAGGCGGGCCACGAGGTCATCATCGCGACCGGACGATCGGTCGATGCGACGCTTCCCATCGTCGAGCAGCTCCGGATCAAGCCGCAGTGGGTCATCGCCGCCAATGGCGCCGTGACCCTGAAGCGCGATACCCTCGCGGCGCGTGCGTACCGGCACGAGTACGTGGAGGCGTTTGATCCGACCAGTGCGCTGAAGAAGATTCGAACGCAGCTCGCGACCGCACGCTACGCGGTCGAGCTGGCGTCGGGCGGCTTCCTCTACACCGAGGAGATCCCGGCGGGCACGCTGCCGCAGAGCAAGCGGCGCGTGCCGTTTGAAGAGCTCCTCGGGGTGCAGGCGAGCCGTGTGATCGTATTCTCGCCCGACGAGCGGCTTGAGCGCTTCATGAGCGTCGTTGAGTCGCTCGGTCTGACGCACGTGTCGTACTCGGTGGGTACGTCGTCGTGGCTCGACATTGCGCCCGACGGGGTGACGAAGGCAAGCGCCCTCGAGGTGCTCGCCTCGCGCCTCGATGTGCCCCGCTCGCGCGTCTTTGCGGCCGGCGATGGCCGCAACGACATCGACATGCTGCGCTGGGCGGCCCGCCATGGCGACTCAGTGGCGATGGGCCAAGCTGACCCCGAGGTGCAGGCCGCGGCTGGCCGCGTCACCGGCACGATCACTGACGTGGGGCTGCTCGACGCGCTGCGCGAGCGGTTCCCCGAATTGGCGACGCTCTCCTAGGAGTTTTTGGCTGCTCGTGCGCCAGTTTCTTATCGCGGCCCAGGGTTTGCTAAGCTCGTTCGCGGAGGGTTGTCCGAGCGGCCGAAGGAACTAGTCTTGAAAACTAGCAGGTGAAAGCCTCAGGGGTTCAAATCCCCTACCCTCCGCTCTAGAGAAAATGCCCGACCAGAAGTTCATTCTGGTCGGGCATTTTTGTATTTCATGGGGCTAGGCTCGGTGCGAGTTTCGGGCCAACGTCTGTGGTGACACCGAGTTGCTGCCGAAGGCCCAAGCGGTGCTATTCTAAAAGTAATTGAACTCAACTATAGAGTTCGCCCCACCACTGCTTAGGAGACCGATCGTGTCAGCTCCACAGTTTCAGCGGCCCACCACCGCGTTTCAGCCAGCCGTAGCGGGCGGCGCCCTCGCAGCGGCTCCGCGCGTGCGGGCAACTCCGGTGGAACGTGTCACCGAAACCATGCTCCCGACCGTTCACGGAGCCTTTCGTGCGGTGGCCTACCGTGATGAGCTCGCTGGCGTGGATCACATGGCGCTGGTGGTTGACCCTCCGGTGGGTGAGGCCGTGCCCGCCGACGGTGTGCTCGTGCGTGTGCACTCCGAGTGCATCACGGGCGAGGCCTTCGGTTCGGTCAAGTGCGAGTGCGGCCCGCAGCTCGATGCAGCGCTCGAGCTGATTCAGGGGCGCGGCGGAGTCGTCGTCTACCTGCGTGGGCAGGAGGGGCGCGGCATAGGGCTCGCGAACAAGATGCGCGCCTACCGATTGCAAGAGGGCGGCACTGACACCCTCGACGCGAACACCCTGCTCGGGTTTCCCGCAGACGCCCGTGACTACCACGCGGCCGCCGAGATCCTCGCGGATCTTGGTATTGACCGGGTGCGCCTACTCACGAACAATCCCGAGAAGATTGCGCAGCTCGAGGGCTATGGCGTGTGTGTGGCCAGCCGTGAGTCGCTGCTTGTTGGTGTGCGACCCGAAAATATCGGGTACCTCGAGGCCAAGCGGGACCGCATGAACCACCAGCTGCCCGATGAGGTCGCTGGCTAGCGACGCCGGGGATCCGGATCATTACGCACGCGCCATCGGGCGCGTGCGGTGATCGAGGTCCTAGAGGTACGGGTGCGGTGACATCTGGCCTTCGCCCTCGTGGACCTCGTCCTCGGGGGCGATTTTTTCGCGGGCGTCGGCGTAAGCAAATGCGATCGAGGCGCCCAGGAGTGCAAACGCGATGATGCCCGCCGGGTTGCACAGCGCGATTGTCATTTCGGCAGAGAACGCCGAGCCCGCCGCGTGGCTGATGATCGAGTCCAGCTGGCCGTTGACGTAGTCGGGCACCATGAAGCCGAATCCGATTGCGCACACCCACGACAGCGCAAGGGTGACGATGGTGGCTCGGCCCGTGCGTTGGTTGCGGGAGCGGGTGATCGCCACACGGCGTGCGAGCCAGTAGCTCACGGCCGCGTACGTGAGGCCGATCGTCGGGAGGTACCACCAGGTGAGGCTTCCGCCGGTGCCAAAGAGCCAGCGGCCTGCGGACATCCACAGTGCCAAAACGAGGCCGACAATCATGACTACACGACTCATTGCAACCGCTCCCTTGTTCCTCTCTACTGTAGCCGTGCTGACTTGAAGGAATGCGGACCGCAGCACTCGCGGTGAGGCAGTGGTCCCGCGCCAATATGCGAGACACGCCCGCGATGCGGCGGCGAATTTCCTGCCCGCGCATATAGCTGTTAATCTATAACGGTTGTCATCGAGAGATGGCTTCGCCCTGATAGCTCAGCGGTAGAGCACTTCCATGGTAAGGAAGGGGTCCCGGGTTCGATTCCCGGTCGGGGCTCTGGCTTGTTTCTCTTTCGAGAGACTTGGCTGAGTAGCTCAGCTGGTTAGAGCGCACGACTCATAATCGTGAGGTCGCGGGATCGAGTCCCGCCTCAGCTACGAGCAAGCCGCAGCTAAAACCCCTGGTTAGCCGGGGGTTTTGTTGTATCTGACGACCTCTCGCCGAGGCAGCTCCTCGTGGTCGCTGATGAGTTATGCACCGTTGGGAATGGCCGCCGTATCCGTGCTGACGCGTTTGGCGTACCGGCCGGTGAGTGCTGCACCGATCTCTGCCAAATGGTTGCACACGCCTTGCGGAGCGGTAATCTCGAGCCACTCGACGAGCCCTGCGAGGTGGCCTGCAATCCCATACTCACTTGGTGCATGGATCACTACTGGGATGCGTCCATCGTGTGCAGCAGGGCCGATTTGTAGGTTGTCGCCGACTGCCACTTGGAGAAAGCTGAGCCCTTCGGGGTCGCAGGTCGCGTGGACCTCCACAGCGTTACGGTGGCGCTCAGCCTCGTCAGTAAGCTCCCGCCAACTTGTCGCGAGGTCGAACTCCTTACTTCGCTGGACAGGGTCATTGCCGAGGGAAACGGAGGTAATGCGGTCGAGGCGAAACGTGCGCCGGCCCATTTCGGTGTGGGCCACGAGGTACCACCGCGCCCCCTTCGCCACGAGGCCCAGCGGATGCACGATCCGCTCGGATTCCTTACCTGAGCTGTCGATGTAGCCAAGTTGGGCTTGCACGCCTTGAATCACGGCGTCCTGCAGAACATCAAGGAAGCGCGGAGACGGTTTCACGGTATCTCTTGCGCCCCACGGCTTCGAATCCACGATCACAGAAGACGCCGCTGCCTCAGCCTGCGTGCGGAAAGACTCGGGCAAGGCCCGGACCAGCTTTCGAAGTGCTGCCCTCAACTCAGGCCCGGCAGCATCAGCGGAGGCCGCCGGTCCCGCGACAAGAAAGAGGGCACGAGCTTCTCTTTCAGTGAGGCCCGACAGGTCGGTGCGCCCGCCACCTAAGAGGCGCCAGCCGCCGGAGCGACCTTGGATCGAGTAAATGGGTATCCCTGCCATGCCCAGGGCATCCAGGTCGCGGCGTGCCGTGCGTTCAGAAACCTCGAGCTCCTGTGCGACCTCTGCGGCAGTGACTTGTTTGCGTCGCTGCAGCATCAGGAGGATGGCAACCAAACGATCCGATTTCATGATTTGTATACTTCCAGAAAAACCGGACACTAGGTGACCTATTTAGGTAATTACCTTGGAGAAATGGATACACAAACTCATCAGATTGCATTCCCCGAAGCCAGCATTATTTCCGTCAATGGAGTCGATCCTGAAGTTTTCGAGGCTGGCAGAGAGAACGCGGGAAATCCGATCGTGCTCTGTCACGGTTGGCCCGATCTCGCGTACACCTGGCGCTTTCAGATGCCTGCGCTCGTCGCCGCCGGCTACCACGTGATCGCACCGAACCAGCGGGGATTCGGCAACTCAGCAAGACCAGACAACATCGTCGACTACGACGTTGAGCACCTCACGGGCGACCTCACGGCTCTGCTCGACCACTTCGGTTACGAGAGCGCGACATTCATCGGTCACGACTGGGGTGCATTTATCGTTTGGAGCCTCACGCTGCTGTACCCGCAGCGGGTCGACAAGGTCGTGGCGCTCAGCTTGCCCTACCTCGCGCGCGGCGAGATGCCATGGCTTGATTTCATGGAGGCAGTGTTCGGCAGTGACTACTATTTCGTGCACTTCAATAAGCAGCCGGGTGTCGCGGACGCCGTCTTCGACACGGATCCCGCGAATTTCATCAACAACCTCTACCGTCGGGACGAACCACTCATGCCGCCCAAGCCGGGCATGGCACTCATCGAGATCGCCCAGAGCGATTCTCCTCTAGGCGAGCCCCTGCTCTCCGAACGCGAGCTTGCAGTCTACGATTCCGCGTTCACCCGTTCGGGGTTCACCGGCGGAATTAACTGGTACCGCAACCTCAACCGCAACTGGCACCTGCTCGCAGAGGCCGACCCCATCATCCACCAGCCCGCACTCATGATCTACGGCCTTCGCGACGCAGTCGCCCGCTCGGAAAACCTGTCAGCATTCGTGCCAAATGTTGAAGAGCTCTGCTTTGACAGCGGCCACTGGGTCCATCAGGAATGCCCCACCGAAACCACGAGTGCGATCCTTGAATGGCTGGCTCGGACCCCCGCCAGCTAGGACGCAACATGCCTGACACGCTATTTTTCGGTGATTCTGATGATTTCAGCGACTGGTTAGAAACACACCACAACCACACAACTGAAGCGTGGCTGCTGTTCCACAAGAAAGGCTCTGGGATGGTCACCCAAACCTGGTCTGAAGCTGTCGACGTCGCACTGTGTTTTGGATGGATAGATGGGCTCAGACAACGTGTCGATAGTGACAGCTATCGAGTGCGATTTACGCCTCGCAAGCGAAGTAGCGTGTTGAGTTCCGTAAATGTGGAAAAGGTTGAGGCGTTGATGCGGCTGGGCAAAATGAGGCCCGAAGGCATCGAACTTTTCAACAGCCGAAAAGACCCCCAAGGCTACTCGTCTGAAACGCGAAACGTTGACCTGCATCCTGCCTATGAACAGAAATTCAAGGAGCATCAGCAAGCTTGGGACAGCTTTTCGAGGTTCGCGCCGTCATACAGACGCGACGCTGTCTGGTGGGTAATGAGCGCGAAGCGAGAAGAAACGAGGTTGAAGAGATTGGATCTCTTGATCTCCTCATCAGCTCAGGAGCAAAGAGTTCCCGTATTCAGGGCAAAATCCGGTCCCATCTCCTGAGACATGCTCTGCCAAGCTCCTCCTTCTTGAGGGGCTTGGCAGAGTAGCTCGGCTGGTTAGAGCGCACGACTCATAATCGTGAGGTCGCGGGATCGAGTCCCGCCTCAGCTACGAGCAAGTCGCGTAATGCCCCCGTTCATGCGGGGGTTCTGCGTTTCCCGTTAAATGATCCGGATCCCCTCGTCAGCGCGCGCCGCGATACGATGCGCTCATGGGGGCCCTATCTACTCGCTCGCAGGTGCGCATGCGCATACTCGTGGCGCTCATCGCCGGCTGGGTGACCGGGATCGTCATGTCAACCACGGTGGACCTGGCGACCAGCATCGTGGCAGGGTGGGGCGTACTGGCGTTGGTGAACGTCGTGTGGGGGCTGCTCACTATCTGGCCGATGAACGCTGAGCAGACGCGCGCGCATGCGGTGGCCGAAGACCCGGGGCGCAACCTCGCCGATACCATCTCGGTCGCGGGCAGCCTCATCAGCTTGTTCGCGGTGACGCTCGTGATCGCAGATTCCCAGGCCTCCCACGATCCCAAGAATCAATACCTGCTCGCCGGTGTCGCCGTGCTGAGTGTGGCGACCTCTTGGGCGCTGATCCAGTTCAACTACGTGCTGCGATACGCCCGGGTGTATTACGCCCCGGCTGCGGACAACGATCCGGCCGCCGAGGAACCGAGCCACGCTGGCGGTATCACCTTCAACCAAACTGAGCCACCCGAGTACACCGACTTCATCTACTTCGGTATCGGTTTAGGCATGACCTACCAGGTGGCCGACACGAACGTGACGAGTAACCAGATTCGAAGAATCGTGATCGGGCACACCGTACTCGCGTTCCTGTTCGCCACCGTCATTCTGGCGACCATCGTGAACCTGGTCACGAGCATCGGAAGCTAGACGAGCCAGCCGGCTCAAGTACCCGGCTACATGCGATTGAGCACCGACTCCGCAAACCCCATGCCGGTGCTCATGCCCGTTCCGTTCATGACACAGGCGATAAACACGTCAGCCGCGGGCTCCCGCACAAAGAACGGCTCGGTCGCCGCCCACGCGTATTCGCCATGCCAGCGCCGCCGCACCGTCAGCGGAACGCCGAGCAACTGCGTGAACTCGCGCAAGAGTAGGTCGTCGAGCGCTTCCTCCTTAAACGGGCTGTGCGTGTGGGCGTAGGCGTGGGTATCGCCGAGCACAAGCCGTCCATTGGGGCGTTGCGACATCTTGACGTTGACGAACGCGTCCGCCAACTCGGGCCGATCGCGTGCCATGCGCTCGCGAATGCTTGTGGCCTCGGCATGGTGGGACAGCCCGTCGTAGCGCAGCACGGCGGTGCCGGTGAGCACGACAGGGGAGAACTGGCTCCCGGCGGGTGCATCGGTCTCGAGCATGTGCAGCAGGCATCGTTTGAATCCAGCCTCCTCCGTGATCTCCGGGAAAAGCAGATCGAGGTCATGACCGGTAGCAATCACAATCTTGTCTGCCGACACGCTGCCGCGGCTCGTGTGTACGACGCCCGCCTCGACCCCAGTGACGTTGGTGCGATACCTGAACTCGACTCCCTCCGTAGCCAGGTACCGTGCCAGCGCCGGAATCGCTTCGGGGGAGTTCACCCGTAGATCGTTGCCACAGAACGCCGCCCCGACGAGTCGGGGGTCGGCGATCGAGGCGAGCTCTCGTGCTTGATCGGGGGACAGTAGATCCACGCTTCCGTCGCGCAGCTCAGCGAACCGGTGCAGCAGTGTCCACTCGTCTTCGGCGCGAGCCACGATGAGGGTGCCTGCCTCCCTGATCCAGAACCCGGCCTGCGCCGCGAGCCTGAGCCAGTGGGCTCGGCCCGCGATGGCATAGTCGAGCCCCTTGCCGTCCTGCGTCGTGATGCCCACGTGCCCAAAATTGCGAATCGAAGCGCCTACGGGCCGATCCGTCCGTTCGAGCACGACGACGCGCATGCCGCGTTCGTGCGCGAGCCCAATGACGCCGGATCCCACGACCGCGAGATCGAACTGCGGCGCGATGCTCACGCGCCGCACCGCTCAAACGAGACAACGCTTTTGGGCCTGGATACTCGGCGGGGGTGACGGCTGTGTGTGCGCATGCGGGTCAGCGCCTCTCTACGTGCGATGGGTGTACCAACACAGCAGAATAGGGGGCCAGAGAGACCACCGGGTGGACTGTGCTTGGCCATACCGGGGCCAGGCGATGGCGCGTATATGAACGACTGGCGCCGAGGGCCAACGGCCTAAGGGCGAGGCAGCGCCCGCCGTTAGGCCCCCGGAGCTGCCAACCGCACCGACTCCAACTGCTCGGCGCGCGTGGGCGCCGCGTGGACGGTGATGAGCTCGTCGGCATCGGCATAGCGCGCAAACGCTTCGAGTTCGTCGCGCACGCGCTCGGGGCCGCCGATCGCGGTGTACTTCAGCATGCCGCGAATCTCGATCCCCGCGGGGGTGTCCATGAGCGCTGCACCCTCGTCGATTGTGAGCTCCTGCGCGCGCCCCCGCGACAGGAACCTGCGCACCCGGTCCGCCTCCGTGCGCATGAACAACGTCTCGGCGGCCTCATCGGTCTCGGCGGCCACCACGTTGATGCCCGCGCTCACGTACGGCTCGGGGTGCGCTTCGCTCGGTCGGTAGCTCGCGCGGTAGTGCGCCACGGCCGAGGTCAGGTGCTGCGGCGCGAAGTGCGAGGCGAACGAGTACGGAACGCCGAGCTGGGCCGCGAGCGACGCCCCAAACATGCTTGAGCCCAGAATGGTCAGCGGCACCTTGGTGCCGCGCCCGGGGTACGCGTTGACCGCGGTGCGGGGCAGCTCGTCTGAAAGGTAGGTCTGCAGTTCCATCACGTCTTGCGGAAACGCGTCGGCGGCCTGCAGCGTGCGCCGCAGTGCACGAAAAGTCGCCCCGTCGGTGCCCGGCGCGCGCCCGAGCCCCAGGTCGATGCGGCCGGGATGTAGCTCGGCGAGCGTGCCAAACTGTTCGGCAATCACGAGCGGTGAATGGTTGGGCAGCATGACGCCGCCCGCCCCCAATCGAATCGTCGACGTCTGTGACGCGATGTGCGCAATCAGCACCGCGGTCGCGCTCGATGCGATCGACGGCATGTTGTGGTGCTCGGCGTACCAGATGCGCTGGTAGCCACTCGCCTCCGCGAGCTGCGCGGTCGCGACGGAGTGGGCGAACGCGTCTGCGATGCTTCCGTTCTCTTCAACTGTTGCCAGGTCTAAAAGGGAGAGCGGGGTGTGTGCCATAACAAATGCAACGCGCCCTGCCCCCGGATATTCCCGGGGGCAGGGCGCGTGCGATCCGGATCGCCCCGAAGAGCGGCCCTGAGGCCTAAGCGGGACTACGCGCCGGGGGCCGTAGCGTCTGCGTCCACGATCGACAGCAGCACGTGGCCGCTGGGCACGGTCTGGCCGACGGGTGAGTCCACGCCTGCCACGACGCCCGAGCGGTGCGCGTAGATCGACTGTTCCATCTTCATCGCCTCGAGTACGACGATGAGTTCGCCCTCGGTGACCTCCTGGCCGTCCTCGACCGCGAGCTTTACGACGGTGGCCTGCATGGGAGCGGTGATCGCGTCGCCCGCAGCGGCACTCACGCCTGCACCCTTGGCACGGCGCGGGGCGGGGCCACGCGTGACCTCCTGGTCGACGAGCGGCAGCAGCGTGGCGGGCATGGTGACCTCGACGCGGCGACCCTCGACCTCAACGGTCACCGTGCGACGCTTCGGATCCTGTGCGATGGGCGGTACTTCGCCCTCCCACGGCTCGATGTTGTTGACGAACTCTGACTCGATCCAGGTCGTGTAGACGCCGAAATTGCCCTCGGGGGCGGTAAACGCCTCGTCGCGCACGATGACGCGGTGGAAGGGGAGCACGGTCGGCAGACCCTGCACCTCGAACTCGTCGAGGGCGCGACGAGCGCGCTGCAGCGCCTCCTCACGGGTTGCCCCGGTGACGATCAGCTTGCCGAGCATCGAGTCAAACGAACCCGAGATGACATCGCCCGTGGCGACGCCCGTATCGACGCGCACACCAGGGCCCGAGGCGGGCTTGAACAGCGCGACGGGGCCGGGGGCAGGGAGGAATCCGTTGCCTGCATCCTCGCCGTTCAGACGGAACTCGAACGAGTGGCCGTGCGCGACGGGGTCAGCGTAATCAAGCACGCCGCCCTCGGCGATGCGGAACTGTTCGCGCACCAGGTCGATGCCCGTGATCTCTTCCGAGACGCAGTGCTCGACCTGCAGGCGCGTGTTCACCTCGAGGAACGACACGGTGCCGTCCTTCGCGACCAAGAACTCGCAGGTGCCGGCGCCGACGTAGCCGACCTCCTTGAGGATGGCCTTCGACGACGAGTACAGGCGCTCGATCTGCTCGTCGGTGAGGAACGGCGCGGGCGCCTCCTCAACCAGCTTCTGGTGGCGGCGCTGCAGCGAGCAGTCGCGCGTCGAAATGACGACGACGTTGCCGTGCTCGTCGGCGAGGCACTGGGTTTCGACGTGGCGGGGCTTCTCGAGGAACTTCTCGACGAAGCACTCACCGCGACCGAAGGCGGTTACTGCCTCGCGGGTGGCCGACTCGAACAGCTCGGCGACCTCTTCACGGTCGTACGCGACCTTCAGGCCGCGGCCGCCGCCGCCGAACGCCGCCTTGATGGCGATGGGCAGGCCCACCTCATCGGCAAACGCGAGCACCTCTTCGGCGTTCTTCACCGGGTCACTCGTGCCCGGGGCGAGGGGGGCGCCCACCTTTTCGGCCACGTGACGGGCCGAGACCTTGTCGCCGAGACGCTCGATGGCCTCGGGGCTCGGGCCGATCCAGGTGAGACCAGCATCGATCACTGCCTGGGCGAACTGGGCGTTCTCGGCGAGGAAGCCATAGCCGGGGTGCACCGCATCGGCGCCCGAGCGGCGTGCGACCGCCAGCAACTTCTCGATGACGAGGTAGGTCTCGGCGCTGGTGGTGCCGCCGAGGGCGTAAGCCTCATCGGCGAGCTGCGCGTGCATGGCATCCCGGTCCTGATCGGCGTACACCGCCACCGAAGCGATGCCGCTGTCAGCGGCGGCACGAATAATGCGGACAGCGATCTCACCGCGGTTGGCGATGAGGACTTTACGAATACGCGACATGCGCTCCAGCCTATTCCAGCGAGGTGACCGTACCTTGGATATATCGCACAAACCTTTCTCGGCTTCGTTGCCGGTATGCACAGTGCGGGGCGCTCGAGCGGGCTCGCGACGCACTATTGGACGCCGGATCATTGCGCCGAGCAACCTCGCCCTATGCGAACGCGCACGTCGCCGATAATCTGAAACCGGTGCGACTTCTCACGCACCCAACCTGCAACCCGATGGAGGGCTCCATGGCCAGTGAATCTGAACTCAACGCGCTGCTGGGGCAGGTGCCGGTGGGCGACCTCGCCGCGAAGTTTGGTGTGGACGAAGCAACCGTGACGGCGGCCGTGCGGCAGGCGTTGCCGGGGCTCGTGGGCGGCATGGCCGTGAACGCGAGCGACGAGACTGGCGCGGCGAAGCTACAGGCGGCGGTGCAGAAGCATCAGCCCGCGAGCGGGAAGCCGACGCTCCAAGCGATCGATGTTGAAGACGGTCAGAAGATCGTTCAGCACGTGCTCGGTGACAAGAAGGATGACGTTGCCCTGGCGCTCGGTTCACAGGCTGGCAATTCAGCGGTGGCCGACCTGGTCCCTCAGCTGTTGCCCCTACTCGCGCCGCTCGTGATGCAGTTTCTTGCCGGCAAGATCGGTGGAGGTGGTGGTGGCACCGTGAGCTCGGGCGGAGGCCTCGGCGGCGTGCTCGGAGACCTGTTGGGCGGGTTGGTGGGTGGCGGCTCAAACTCCGGCACGAAGAAGAAGTCTGAACCCGCGGGCGGCGATATCGGTGATCTGCTCGGTGGCCTCCTGGGCGGTGGCGGCAAGAACTCCGGCGGCGGCGGTCTGGGCGGGCTCCTGGGCGGCCTGTTCGGTAAGTAGGGCACCAGGAGACGCCGCGGTCGCAGCCACCGGCGCACGGTTGCGCTCACAAGAGGCGCACGGTCAGGGGTGCTGGGTAGACTGACCTCCGTGGTGAATCCAGAGATCCAGGGCCGGGTATACCCGCCCACTGCTTCGTACCTTGTCGGCCGCGAGAAGGTGCGCGAGTTCGCGCGCGCCGTGGGCAGCGCATCGCCGCTGCACCTCGACCCTGAGGCCGCCCGCGCGGCCGGGCACGCCGACGTCATCGCGCCGCCCACCTTTGCGGTGGTCGTGCAGGAGGCGACGCTCGCGCAGCTGCTCGCCGATGACGAGGCCGGCGTCGACTTCACACGCGTCGTGCACGGCGACCAGCGCTTCAGCTACACGCGCCCCATCGTTGCGGGCGACGAGCTCACCGCGACGCTCACGATCGCTGCGGTGAAGCAGCTTGGCGGCCACTCGATGGTGACCGCGTCGAGCGCAATCACCGATGCCGCGGGCGAGCACGTCGTCACCGCGATCTCGACTCTCGTAGTGCGCGGCGAAGAAGGCTAAGGAACTCCCATGACGAACGCATTTGACGCACTCGAGGCCGGCGCCGTTGTTGCCGAGCGCGAGCTGGTCCTCACCCGCGACAACCTGGTGCGCTACGCGGGTGCCTCGGGTGACTTCAACCCGATCCACTACCGCGACGACTTCGCACAGCAGGTTGGGCTTCCCGGCGTGCTCGCCCACGGCATGCTCACCATGGGCACGGCCGGGTCGGTTGCGACCGACTGGCTCACCGAGTACGCCCCCAACGCCTGGGTGCAGGACTTCCAGTCGCGGTTCACCCGCCCGGTACCGGTTGACGCGCAGGAGGGCGCCGCGATCACGATCACGGCCACCGTTGGCAAACTCGACCCCGAGGCCCGCACCGCGCGCATCGACCTGCGCGTCGTGTTCGACGGCGCCACGGTGCTCGGCAAATCGCAGCTCGTGGCGGCATTCGCGTGACCTCACCCACCCCGGCATCCGAGTCTCACGACACGAATGCTCCGCTCGCAGACCTCACAACCATGCGCGTGGGTGGCTCGGCCGAGCGCACCCTCACGGCGCACACCAGCGAGGAGCTTGCGAGTCTTGCGGCTGCACTCTGGGGGGATGACCAGCCGTGGCTGCTCATCGGTGGCGGCTCGAACACCGTCGTCAGTGATGAAGGCTTCCCCGGCACGATCGTGCTCGCCCGCAACACGGGCATCGACGCGATCGATGACGCCGAACTCTCGGCGGGTGAGGTGCGCGTGCGCGTGCAGGCGGGCCACAACTGGGACGAACTTGTCGCCGCCACCGTCGATCGCGGGCTAGCTGGCCTCGAAGCGCTGTCGGGCATTCCCGGCCTCGCGGGTGCCGCTCCCGTGCAAAACATTGGCGCTTACGGCTGCGAGCTGTCAGATGTGCTGCACTCGATCGAGTTTTTGGAGCGCGGCGACCGTACGCCCCGCCGCCTGAGCGCGGCCGAGCTCGAGCTCGGCTACCGTGACTCCGCAATCAAGCAGGGCATGGAGGGCGTCGTGCTCTCGATCGACCTGGTGCTCACGGACCGCGAGCCCGCTCGCGGCGCCCACCGGGCTGCTGCGCAAGGCACCGATCCGGATCAGGTTGAGGCGGTCGCTCCCGTGCGATATTCGCAGCTTGCCGGTGCGCTCGGTGTCGAGCTGGGTGCGCCCGTGCCCATTCGGGAGATCCGCGCGGCTGTGCTGCGGTTGCGCGCGTCGAAGGGCATGGTGCTCGATGCGGTCGACCACGACACGTGGAGCGCCGGGTCGTTCTTCACGAACCCAATTGTGAGCGCGAGCTTTGCGAGCGGGCTGCCCGAGAACGCGCCGCGGTTCCCGCTGCAGGCTCCCGAGCCAGCCCCGGGCATCACGAGCCTGGAGGAGCTGGCGGCCGGCGTGCCGCTGCGCAGGCCCCAGGCGAGCGCTGCTGCGAGCCGCGCCGAGCGTCAGGTCAAGCTGTCGGCGGCCTGGCTCATCGAGCACGCCGGGGTGCCGCGCGGGTTTCGGCTTCCCGGATCGGGCGCGGCCATCTCGTCAAAGCACACCCTGGCCCTCACGAACCAGGGTGGGGCGACGGCGGCGCAGGTCGCCGAGCTGGCCCGGTTTGTCGTGCAGCGGGTGCAGCAGGAGTTCGGCGTCGTTCTGGTGCCCGAGCCCCGGCTGTACGGCCTCGAGGTGTAACGGCAGGCGATGCGCATACTGATCGTCGGCCGCGGTCGCATGGGTGCGGCGCTTGCCCGTGCACTTCCCACCGCGGAGACTGCCGGCCGTGGCGCGACGGGAACGGGGTGCGATCTGGTGCTGATCGCCGTTCCCGACGCCGAGATTGCCGCCGCGGCCGCCCTCATCGTGCCGGGCCCGATCGTCGCGCACTTTTCGGGCGCGACCGGGCTCGAGGTGCTGGGCGCGCGAGACGCATTCAGCCTGCATCCGTTGCTCGCGGTGACGGGCGCGAACACCGACCTTGCGGGGGCGTACGCCGCGATCGACGCGACGCCGGGGCGAGCGTCGGCGGCGGCTGAAGCACTGGCGTCGACGCTTGGACTGCGCACGTTTCACGTCGCCCCAGCAGATCGGGTCGCCTATCACGCGGCGGCATCGATCGCCGCAAACTTTCTCGTGACGATCGAGGATTTCGCCGAGCGTCTGGCCGCGACCGCGGGGGTGCCGCGCGAGGCGCTCGCGCCCCTCGCCGAGGCCGCCCTAACCGGCTGGACCCGCGACGGTGCGGCCGCGCTCACGGGGCCGATCGCCCGCGGCGACGAGGCGACCGTCGCGGCGCAGCGTGCCGCGCTCGCCGCCCGGTGTGCTGGCACCACCCATCTTGCACCGCAGGACCTCGCGCTGTTCGACGCGCTGACCGCGGCGACCCGCGCCCTCATGACGCGCGAGCAGACTCGAGCGTTGCGCCCAGAGCAGCGCCAAGAACAGAGCAGTAAGCAGGACGGCGGGCCGGGCCCGCAGGATCCGGATTCACCCCAGAAGGAGACCCCCGCGTGAGGATCATACGCACGATCGACGAGCTGCGCGACGCATCGCGGAGCGCGGCCAGCATCGGTCTCGTGCCGACGATGGGGGCGCTGCACGAGGGGCACCTCTCGCTCGTGCGGGCGGCGCGCGCCGAGAACGAGCTCGTCGTGGTGTCGGTGTTCGTGAACCCGACCCAGTTCAATGACCCCGCCGACCTCGCCGCGTACCCGCGCACCGAAGCACGCGATGCCGACCTCGCCGCGAGCGCCGGCGCCGACCTGGTGTTCGCACCCAACGCGGCCGAAATGTACCCCGAGGGGCACGCGACCTCCGTGCACGTCACGGGCCCCATCACTGAGGTGCTGGAAGGTGCGTCGCGGCCCGGCCACTTCGACGGCGTCGCGACCGTCGTCGCGAAGCTGCTCATCGCGGCGCAGGCGACCCGGGCCTACTTCGGGCAGAAGGATGCCCAGCAGCTGCTCGTCGTGCAGCGGCTCGTGCGCGACCTGCGGCTCCCCACCGAGATCGTGCCGTGCCCCACCTCGCGGGAGACCGATGGGCTCGCTCGTTCCAGTCGCAACGAGCGCTTGTCCGCTCCGGATCGGGCCGTCGCGCTCGCGATTCCGCGCGCGCTTGCCGCGGCGGCGGTCGTGCTCGCCGCGGGGGAGACCCGCGCCTCGGCTCTCGTTTCGACCGTGACCGGCGTGCTCGCTGAGGCCGGGCTCGAGCCTGAGTATGTGGCGATTGTGGATCCCGAGACCCTGGTCCGCAGGGTTACAGTAGAAGCACCCGTGCTGTGCGCGATCGCGACGCGCGTGGGCGATGTGCGCCTCATCGACAATGAGATCCTGGTGCCCGCTGGCGGCTAGGTTTCGCCCAGTTTTCACTCGACAATTTCCCTAACAGTTCCCTCGAAGGAGCCCTGAGATGTCACAGATCACGATTCCCCTGCTGCAGCAGAAGAAGCGCAGCGGCGAACCGATCGTTATGGTCACGGCCTACGACTACCCGGGCGCGCGCGCCGCCGAACGGGCCGGCGTCGACATGGTGCTCGTGGGGGACTCGGGTGCGCAGGTCGTGCTCGGCCACTCCTCAACCGTGGCGGTCACCACCGACGAAATGCTGGTGCTCGCGGGCGCTGTGCGGCGCGGCACCACCAGCGCCTTCGTGGTGTGCGACGTGCCCTTCGGCTCCACCGAGCTCAGCGATGAACAGGCCGTCGCGACGTCGGTGCGCTTCGTCAAGGAAGCCGGTGCCGACTCCGTGAAGCTCGAGGGCGGCTCCGAAAGCCGGCTCAGCCGCATCCGTGCGATCGTCGCCGCCGGCATCCCCGTCGTCGGGCACATCGGGCTGACCCCGCAGACCGCGATCGCGCTCGGTGGACTGCGCGCCCAGGGCCGCACGCGCGAGAGCGCCGAGCGGCTCGTACGTGAGGCCCTCGGCGTTGAGGCGGCAGGGGCGTTTTGCCTGGTCATCGAGGCGGTGCCCTCCGAGATCACGCAGCTGCTGCGTGGGGTACTCACGATTCCGATCATCGGCATCGGCGCGGGTGAGGCCGACGGTCAGGTCCTCGTGCTGCACGACCTGCTCGGAGTCACGGAGGGGCACACTGCCAAATTTGTGAAGCAGTATGGCACGATCGGGGACGACACGGTCGCCGCGATCTCGGCCTACACCGCCGAGGTCCGCGACGGGGTCTTCCCCGGCTCCGAGCACCAGTACGCGGCGGGCGAGGACGCGGTCGCGGCCGCGCGCTCGGCGCTCGGAATCTGAGGCGGACCGGGCCGGTTTGCCGCCGGGCCCACCGATCCGGCGCAAAGATGCGCGACTAGTTCCGTCTATGACTCGTTGAGAAGCGGAAGTAGTCGCGCATATTTTGGGCGGCTACAGGGCCGCGACCCGGTCGAGGCCCGCGCGCAGGTCGGTGATGAGGTCGCGCGCCGACTCGAGGCCGACCGAGAGGCGCAGCAGCCCCGGCGTGATGCCGAGCTTCTCATTGACCTCGGGCGCAAACGTCGCGTGCGTGGAGGTCTGCGGATGCAGCACCATCGAGCGGGTGTCTCCGATGCCGGTCATGCGCGAGAACACGCGCAGCCCATCAACGAATGCGCGAGCGCCGTCGACGCCGCCGCGCACGGTGACGCCGAACACCGATCCGGATCGGGCAAAACCGTTGGCATCGGTGCCATAGTCGCGACAGGCCAGCTCGTAGAGCGGGTTCGACGGCAGCCCCGCGAAATCGACCGACTCGACCTCGGGCTGCTGCTCGAGCCACGCGGCGATCGTGATTGACGACTCGACGTGGCGATCCATGCGCAGCGACAGCGTTTCCATGCCCTGGTGCAGCAAGAATCCGTTGAAAGGTGACAGCGTCGGGCCGATATCGTTCACGACGGCTTCGCGAGCGGCGCGAGCGTAGGCCGCGTCGCCGAAGCGCTCGAGCAGTGAGCCGAGGCCGGGGCGCGAGGACTGGGTGATGAGCGGGTACGAACGCCCGGCCAGCTCCGCCGCCGCCCAATCGAAGCTGCCGCCGTCGACGATGGCGCCGCCCACGGCGGCGCCATGGCCGGTGAGGAACTTGGTCGTGGAGTGCACCACGATGTTGGCGCCGTGCTCAAACGGGCGAATCAGTGCGGGGGTGCCGACGGTGTTGTCCACGATCACGGGGAGGTTGTAGCGCGCGGCCACCTCGGCGATGCGGCGCAGGTCGGTGACGTCGTTGCGCGGGTTGGGAATCGTCTCGGTGTAGATCGCCTTTGTGTTGGGACGGATTGCACGCTCCCACTCTGCGTCGTCCGCAGCGTCCCACACGTAGTCGAACTCGATGCCGAAGCGTTTGAAGCTGCGGCCGAAGAGGATGCGGGTGCCGCCGTAGACCGATGCGGTCGAGACGATGTGGTCGCCCTGACCGGCGAGGGTGAACAGCGCCGACGAGATCGCGGCCTGCCCACTCGACACTGCGACAGCGGCGGTGCCGCCCTCGAGTGAGGCGAGGCGTGACTCGGCCACGGAGTTCGTCGGGTTACCCTGGCGCGAATAGATGGGGTCGGTGGAGCGGCCCGCGAAGCGGTCGACCTGGTCATCGAAGTCCTCGAAGACGTAGCCGGCCGACACCGCGATCGAGGGCACTCGAAGCCCCGAGTTCAGGTCGGCATACTCGCCCGCGTGCACCTGACGGGTGTCGAAGTCGAAGCCGCCCCACTCGGAGATGGGCGTGGCTGCGCGAGAACCGGTCATCGCTGGGCTCCTGTCGAGTTCAAGATTGTTGTTATTCAAGCTGGCGGTGGCGGCCGTGGCTGTGGTGAGTGGCACCGACGGCGCCGAGGGGGCGGTCAACGTGCGCTCGGCAGGATCGCGGCGACGCGGCGCACGGCCTCGACAATGGTGTCGGGCGCGCAAGCGAGGTTGAGACGCACGTGACCGGCCCCACCCTCCCCGAACGCAGCGCCATTGTTAAGCGCAACCCGGGCCTCTTCGAGGATGCGACCGTGAGGGTCTTCACCGAGCCCGGCACCGCGAAAGTCCAGCCACGCGAGGTATCCGGCGCGCGGCCGGGTGTAGCGTACGCCCGGCAACTGCTCGGCGACGAGCCCCGCCAGCAGCTCGTCGTTTGCCTGCACCTGCGCCACAACCCGATCGAGCCAGTCGCGTGCCTGCGAGAAGGCGGCAACGCCAGCGTGCAGGCCCAGGATGCTCGCGCGCACGGCGACCTCGGGGGGTAGCTGTTCGAGTACGCGGTTGGCGGCCTCATCGGCGGCGACAATCACCGAGCATTTCGCGCCAGCGAGGTTCCAGCCCTTGCTTGCCGACGTCGTCGTCACTGAGAGTGCACCTGCCGCGGCAGCGAGCGGCGCAAACGGCACGAATGCTTCATCGGCGTGGGTGAGGGGCGCATGGATCTCGTCAGAGACGACAAACACGTCGTACTTGGCGGCCAGCCGGGCGAGCTCGGTGAGCTCAGCGGTCGAGTGCACGATCCCGTGCGGGTTATGCGGGTTGCACAATAGAAACGCGTCGATGCCCTGGGTGCTCGCGAACTCACGCTCAATCGCCGCCAGGTCGAGGCGGGCCTGCGGTGCGCGATCCGGGTCATTAATTGCGAGCGGAATCTCCACGACCTCGAAGGGCACCTCCTCGAGCATCTCGAAGAAACTTGGGTAGACCGGGGTGGTGAGTGCAATGCGGCCACCCGCGGGGCGGCCGACGCGCAGCGCCTCGACGATGCCGGTGGCGACGTCGGTCGCGAGGTGAACACGGTCGTGCGGCACCTCCCAGCCCCAGCGATCGCGGGCGAACCCGGCGAAGGCCTCGGCAAGCGGGCCTGCCGAGTCGAGGTAGCCGGTGTCTGAAGCTTGGACGCGCTCGATCAGCGTCTCACGGATCGCTGGCGCGAGGGCAAAGTCCATCTCGGCGACGAAGAGCGGCAGCACATCGGCGGGAAAGCGGGTCCATTTGATACTCGTGCGCTGGGTGCGCAGCAGAGCCGGATCGAGCTGCGCGAACGGGACACCGCCCGGATCGACATCGGGGGTGACGGTGGAACAATCGCCTGCGCTCATGTCTCCATGGTGGCCCCTGCCGCTCAACCGCGCGACTCGGCAAGTAAGGCAACGTCATGTAACACCTGGATCGCGCGACGTGAAGGTTCGTTCGGGGCGAAATCTGGGATTTCTGGCTGTGTGATTTCAGGCACCTCCCCTATTCTCTGAATATGGTTGATCCATATGCCGACGATGCAGAGCGTGCACACCGCTTGAGTCGCCGGGTCGCCCAATTTATGGAGCGATGGCGCGGCAGGATCCGGCGCAGGCCCTGGCTGAACACGGTCTACAAGGTGCTCGTTACGACGTTTGGCGGCCTCATCGTCGTGATCGGTCTGATCCTCGTGCCGCTGCCGGGGCCCGGTTGGCTGATCGTGTTTATAGGTCTGACGCTGCTGGGCACCGAGTATCACTGGGCGCGCAGACTTCTCGGCTGGCTGCGCCGGGTGCTTGCCCGATTCTGGGAGCGCTGGAACATGTGGCGCGCTGCCCGGCGCGCAAAGCGCGAGGCCCAAGCGGACTAGGCGACCGAGAGAACTAGCCGACACAGAGAAAGGCGGCGGCCCTGCATCAGCGGGCCTTTCTCTGTGAAAAAGTCGCGCGTAAACGTTACCTGATCAGAGGGACGTTGAAGATGAACGGAGGCTTCTGACCGGTGCGGTACGCCTCTGCTGCCTTCGCGGCCGCGATGATGTGGAACACGAACAGCACGATGCCACCGAGAACCGCAATAGCCCAGCCGATGTAGGGAATGATCGCGACGAAACCAACGATCACGCGCAACAGCGAGAAGTTCAGGTTGTCGCGGTGGAACTCGTAAGCCTGGCGGTTGCCCTTGTCCTTCTCGATGAGGAAGAAGATGAGGGCCGGCAGCCAGCTGAAGAATACTGACAACCAGTAGTTCAGCGTGATGTTGCTGACGGGATCAGTGACAGGCTGCTGCGCGTACGGCTGCTGGTAGCCGCCACCGGGGGGCACCTGGCCGCCAGCGGGCTGCTGATACTGCGGAGCCTGCTGGTACTGCGGCTGCTGCGGAGGAACCGGGGGTGCCTGCGGAGCCTGTGCCTGTGGCTGCTGGGGCGGCACGGGAGCCTGTGGAGCTGGAGGCGCGACAGGATCATTCGACGGTTGACCGCCGGGCACCTGAGGGTTCTGGCCCTCTGGGGGAAGCGTAGTCATGTTGATCTCCTTATGAATAGAGCGCTGACTTAGACGTTACCGCAGCAAGTGCATTCCCGAAAGTGAAGAAGGCGCGAATACCTGCGTACGTTAAAACTAATGAGGTGCCAGCGAAAATCCTGGCGAGTAGAATCCGGGTGGCTTAGAACAGGTCGGGGCTGGGAGCCGAGGTCTGTAGCACCTGCACATCAGCGTGGCGATCGAAGCGGTAGCCCGTGCCGCGCACCGTGCGCACGATGTCCTGGTACTGGGCGAGCTTCACGCGCAGGCGACGAATGTGTACGTCAATCGTGCGCTCGCTCGGAATCTCCTCGCCCTGGGCGTCAGCCCACAGGCCGGTGATGAGCTCTTCGCGGCTGATGGTGCGGCCTTCACGCAGCACGAGGTACTGCAGCAGCTCGAACTCGCGGAAGGTGAGGGCGGCAGCCACGTTGTCGAGCAGCACGCGCTTGCGTGACAGATCGAGGATCACGCCGCTCTCGGCGCGGTCCTCGGCCGAAGCGGCCTGCTGCTTCTGGCGAGCATGCGCTGCCGGATCACCGAGCGCGAGGCGTACGACGTCGACGTCGCGGCCACCGGTGCCCTCGGGGGCGAGCGCTACCGCCGCGTAGGTTTCGGCGGCGGGCGCAATCTGTGCCACGAGCTGCTTGATCTTGGAGACGATGGCGCCGAGCTTGGGGTCGGTCTCGTCGAGCTTGGCTTCGGCGAGACCGACGTAGAGCGCGAAACCACGAACCTCGGTGCCCTCGGGCACGTTGCGCTCCGGGGCGGGAGTGGTGGGAAGCTTCGCCGACAGGTCGGGGCGAGCAATGGTCTGGGTGGTGGGCTGAGTGATGGTAGCCATGATGATGTCCTTGGAGCTGCGTTGCGCCATGTTGGCGGGATGCGAAGTGTAGATGTGAGCGAGCGGGTGCTCAGAAGCTCACGAGAGCGCAACCCTCAGGGTGTGCGCAAATGAAACGAAACTGCCTAATTACTGGTGGGTCGTTACATGCACATTCGGCATCGCATGCCACTCATCCCGGCCATCATCATGCCGGTTTCCCCAATAGTCACCTCGAAGGCTGACAGGGTACGAGTGATCTCATGCATGTTGCTCAGTAAATCAAAGTGTTGCGCCGTGTGTCAAGTGTGAGTGACCCCGGGGAATAAGAATGCGCGGGTTTGTCTGCTCAATACGTGATGTAAAGCAGACAAACCCGCGCATATTCACGGGGCGAGGGCGCATAGCCGAGGCGCAACCCTCGGCCCGTAACAAAACGACTTAGTGGTCGACGGTGCCGTAGAGGCGGTCGCCGGCGTCGCCGAGGCCGGGCACGATGTAGGCCTTCTCGTTGAGGCCCTCGTCGAGTGCACCGAGTACGAGCGTGACGTTGCGGTCTCCCGCTGCCTCGCGAATCGCTTCGACGCCCTCGGGGGTACCGAGCACGCAGATCGCGGTCACGTCGTCGGCGCCGCGGTCAAACAAGAACTTGATCGCGCCCGCGAGTGAGCCACCGGTGGCAAGCATCGGGTCGAGCACGAAGCACTGCCGGCCATCCACCGAGTCGGGCAGCCGCTCGGCGTAAGTAGTGGGCTGGAGGGTCTCCTCGTCGCGCGCCATGCCCAGGAACCCCACCTCGGCGGTCGGCACGAGACGCACCATACCGTCGAGCATGCCGAGGCCTGCGCGCAGAATCGGAACGACGAGCGGCCGCGGCTCGCTCAGGTGCACGCCCATGGTCTTGGCGACGGGCGTCTCGACCTCGAAGGGCTCAACTCGAACCTCGCGAGTCGCCTCGTAAGCGAGCAACGTCATGAGTTCGTCGATCAGCAGCTTGAACGTCGGCTGCGGCGTGTTCTTATCGCGCAGCACGGAAAGCTTGTGGGTGATGAGCGGATGATCCGCCACGAAAACTCGCATGCGCCTATTCTATTGCCGTGACCTTGATCCCTCCATCAGCTTTTGAGCTCTCTGCAATGAGCCTCGCCCTCGACGCTGCCCGAGAGGCCGCGACGGCGGGTGAGGTGCCCATCGGAGCGGTCGTGTTGGGACCAGGCGGTGACGTCATTGGGCGGGGCCGTAATACCCGCGAGCAGGTTCCGGATCCCACCGGCCATGCCGAGGTTCTCGCGATTCGGGCGGCCTGCGCCGCGCGGGGCGACAGGATACTCGACGGATGCACGCTCGTCGTGACGCTCGAGCCGTGCGTGATGTGTGCCGGGGTGATGCTCGCGGCGCGCGTACCCACCGTGATCTTCGGTGCGTGGGACGCGAAGGCGGGGGCCGCAGGCAGCGTCTACGACCTGCTGCGCGACGGCCGCCTGCCGCACCCGGTGCCGCAGGTGATTGCAGGCGTACGGCAGGCGGAGTGCGCGACGCTGCTCGAGGAGTTCTTCGCCCGGATGCGGTAGCGGACTGCGTACTGGCCGGCTTGTGCGGGCCTAACTCAGCGCAGCGACCGTCACCGGGGTGTGGGTGAAGCTGACGCGCACCGTCTCTCCGGGGCTGAAAGTGAGCCCCGAATCGTGCTGCGACGCGATCTCCGTACCGTCGGGTAGCACCACCACGGTGCGACGAATCGAGCCCAGGAAGCCGCTCGTCAGCACGACCGCATCGAGCTCGCCGGCGGTGCCCAAGGTAGCCTCGAGAAGCACATGCTCGGGCCGCACGAACGCGGTCACGCTCGGGTGCGAACGCACCGCATCGAGTCCGAGCGCGGGCAGCCGCGATCCGTGCACAATGACGTCATCGCCCGCGATGGTGGCGGCGATCCGGTTCGAAAGTCCCACGAAGTCCGCCACAAACGGTGACACCGGGCGCCGGTACAGCTCCTCGGGAGTGCCGAGCTGCGCGATCCGGCCGCCCTCCATGACCGCGACGCGGTCGGAGATGGCGAGCGCCTCCTCCTGATCGTGGGTGACGAACACGGTCGTGATGCCGAGCTCGGTCTGGATCGCCCGAATCTGGTCGCGCAGCCGCACGCGCACCTTCGCGTCGAGCGCCGAAAGCGGCTCGTCGAGGAGCAGCGCGCGCGGGCGGGTGACGAGTGCGCGTGCCAGCGCGACGCGCTGCTGCTGGCCGCCCGACAGCTCGTGCGGGTAGCGCTCGGCGAGGTGATCGAGGCCGACGATCTCGAGAATTTCGCCGACGCGCTGCGTGCGCTCCGCCTTGGCGATCTTGCGCATCGACAACCCGAACTCGACGTTGCGCGTCACGGTCAGGTGCGGAAACAGCGAGTACTGCTGAAACACCATGCCGATGTCGCGGCGGTTCACGGGCACACCCGTGACGTCCTCGCCGCCGATCAGAATGCGCCCGCCCGAGACGTCCTCGAGGCCGGCGATGCACCTCAGTGCGGTCGTCTTGCCGCATCCCGAGGGGCCGAGCAGGCAGACCAGCTCGCCGGGCTCGAGCGCGAGGTCGACGCCGTGCAGCACCGTCGTGGAGCCATACGCCTTCACAACCTGCTGCAGTTCGACGGTGGATCCCGCGGGGGAGTAGGGCTGGTTACTGGGCACTTGTAAGGTCCTTCAGGGTCAGAGCGTCGGTGTTCGGCACGGGGTCCGCGCGCTTGGCGCGGCGCTTGGCACGCCGTGATCCGGATCCTCCTGCGGATCCGGTCGCACTCACGAGCAGCAGCAAGACAAACACGCCAATGAGTGAGAGCAGCGAGACGATCACCGCGACGAACGGGTCAGATTTAGACATTTGCAGCAGGGCGACCTGCAGTGTCGTGCGGTTGAGCAGCGACGACACCGTGAACTCGCCCAGCACAATCGCGATCGTGAGGAGCGAGGCCGCGAGCAGGCCGCGGCGCACGCCGGGAGCAATCACACGCACGAGCACCGTGCCCCAGCCAGCCCCCAGCGATCGGGCGGCCTCGGCACGCACGCGCGCATCCATACCGTGCAGGTCGGCCACGATCGCCCGATACGCGAAGGGCAGCACGAGCACACCGTAGGCGAACGCGAGCGTCCAGACGCCCGAGCCGATGGTCTGGCCGATCACGCGGTAGATAGGGGCGAACCCGACGACGAGCACGATCGCGGGGATCGCGATGGGCAACACCGTGAGTAGATCGAGGGCCCGCTGCAGCTTGGGGAAGCGCAGGTGCACCCACACGATCGTCGGAAAGAACAGCCCGAGCATGATGACCAGGGTGACCGCGGCGAGAATGCCAGAGTTCGTGAGGCCCTGAAACAGGATGCGATACTTGCGCTCCTGCTCAGGATCGAAGAGGGCGGCCCAGTGTTCGAGGCCGTATCCGCCCGCAGTCTGGCGCAGCGTGAACTCGAGCATTGCGAGTAGTGGAATCAGAAAGACGCCGCCGATGATGCCGATGACGGTGTACGCGATGCGGCGCGAGGGGCGACCGGGAACGCGGGCACTCATGATTGCCACCTTGCTGCGCGCGCCATGAGCCGACCATACACGATCATGGCGATGGTCATCACGATGATCATGCCGAGCGCCAGTACGCCCGCGGTAGATGCGGACGAAGCGCCGGTCTCACCGATGAGGGCGGCGCGAATTTGCAGCGGAACGATCTGCGAGCCCTGACTGATGAGGGCGGCGGCGGTCGCGTACGACGAGAACGCGTTCGCAAAGAGCAGCAGCAGCGACCCGAGAAAAGCGGGGGCGAGCACGGGTAGGCCCACCCTCGTCCAGTAGGCGCGACTCGAGCCGCCGAGGGTGGCGACGGCCTCGGCCCAGCGCGGCTTCAGCGCCGTGACCGCGGGTAAGAAGGTGATCACCATGAGTGGCACCTGGAAGTATAGGTACGGCAGGATCAGGCCGGGCAGCTCATACAGCCACACGCCCTCGGCGAAGATGTCGATTCCGAAGGTGTCGCGCAAAATCACGGTGACGAGGCCCTGGATGCCGATCGTCGCGATGAACGCGAATGCGAGCATAACGCCACCGAACTGGGCGAGCACCGAGCTCGCCGAGTCGACCACGCGGCGCAGCGCTGCGGTCTCGGGAAGCGCCGCGAGCGCCCAGCACAATACGGCGCCAACGGCGGCACCGATGACGGCGGTGAGCGCGCTCACCCAGATGCTCGCGGTAAACGCCGAGATCGTCTCGGGCGCGACGAGCACCTTGAGCTGAGTCAGCGAGAAAGTGCCGTCACTGAAAAAGCCGCTCCCAACCGCGAGCAGCGATGGGACGGCGAGAAAGAGCAGGATGTAGACGGCGAAGGGGGCAAGCCCGAGCGCCGCAGAGAACCGTTTCACAATCACACAGCGTGAGTGGGCACGGGGCGAACCCCGTGCCCACCTGGCACGCTACTTAACAACCGCTGCCCAGCGCTCTGCGAGGAGAGCGTTGGCGGCTTCGGTCTGCTTCTGATCGGGCGTCACCCAGTCGGCGCTGTCCGTGCCGAAGGTGGCCTGCTCGATGAGCTTCTCGTCTGCGGCACCTGCTGCCTTCAGCGCGTCAACGCGCACGGGCACTGCGTTGGCCTCGAGATAGAGGGCCTGCGCCTCATCCGAGAAGATGAACTCCTGCCACAGACGGGCTGCGGCCGGGTTCGGGGCGTCCTTGTTGATTGCCTCGTTGTAGAACGAAACGTATGCGGGGCCATCAAATACCATGGTCTCCCAACTGGGCTTGTCGGCCTTCGCCGCCACGTTGTTGAACGACCAGTCGAAGACCGCGGGGGTCTCGCCCGAGGCGATCGTTGCGGGCGTCGGGTCGAGCGTCAGGAAGTTGCCAGCCTTCTTGAGGTCTGCCACGAAGTCGACGCCGGGGCCGAAGTCGTCCATGCTGCCGCCGTTGAGGGCCGCGAGCCAGCCGACGGCGGCAAAGGCCGCGCCCGCCTGCGTCGGGTCGCCGTTGAGTACGACCGAGCCCTTGTAGTCGGCGCCGGTGAGATCGGTCAGCGCCGTCGGCTTGGGGAGCTTGTCCGAATCGTAGCCGAGCGACATGATGCCCGAGTAGTTGTTCACCCAGAGGCCGGTGGCCTCCTTGTTGGTGTCGGGAATGTCGGCCCAGGTCTCTACCTGGTACGGCGCGAACATGTCGAGGTTCTCGAGGGCGACTGCCGTACCGAGGTCGAAGACGTCGGGGGCGGTGTCCTGGCCCTTAAGGTTGTCGGCAGCCTGGATCTCCTCGGCGCTCGAAGCGTCGGGTGACGCCGAGTTCACCGTGATCTTGTACTTGTCCTCAAACGCGGCGATGATCTTGCCGTAGTTCGCCCACGTGTCGGGCAGCGCGATGACATTGAGCTGACCCTCATCTTGAGCCGCCTTGACGAGGCCGTCGAGGCCCCCGAAGTCCTTGGCGCTCGTGGCGGTGGCGGCGTCAACGCTGGTATCGCCACCCGAACCGCCCGTGTCACCTGAGCCGCCGCTCGAGCAGCTGATGAGCGAGCCTCCCAGCACAAGAGCGGTAGCAACGAGGGCGGTAGAACGGAGAATTGCACGTGACTTCACGGTGAATTCCTTTCTAAAGGGATATGGGACAACCCACGGCGGCACTGCCAACAATGCAACCGGGGCGTTATTTCAGAGCCTAACCACGTAAAGCAACCGGCGCGACACTTGCAAGGAATCAGATGGTAACGACTGGGTTACGCACACCTGAACTCAAGATCACGGGAAGGTCACGGCTCGGTGCTGTCCGTAGCGGCCAGGTGGCACAAAAAATCCCCGGGCGTCGCTCGCGCCCGGGGATCTCAGATAACCAAAGGGTCAGTCGCTCGAGAGCATGACGATCGAACTCGTCGAGGGGGTGTCGGCGTTGGGGTCGAGATAGATATCGGGCTCGAGATAGATGACCTTCGCTGCCGGTACCGCGCGGCGCACGCGCCGCTCGGCGAGGTTCACGATGACCGACACCTCGCTCATCGTGGCGAGCGGGTTGACGTCGATCTTCGCACCCACCATGAACTCGTCGGGGCTGAGGTACAGCGTCTTCATATGGATGACGCGACCGACGTCTTTCGAATCGACCAGAGCGGCCTCGATCTTTGCGACATCCTCATCGCTGGCACCCTCGCCCACGAGCAGGCTCTTGACCTCGATGCCCACCACGAACGCGACCACGATCAGCAGCACGCCGATCACGACGGTCGCGATGCCGTCGAACAGGCCGTTGCCGGTGAGCACGGTGAGCCCCACCCCGAAGAATGCGATCGTCAGGCCGACGAGGGCCGCGAAGTCCTCGAGCAGCACGACGGGGAGCTCGGGTGCCTTCGATTCCTTGATGAAGCGTCCCCACGAACGCCGGCCCTTGAGCGGGCGGCTCTCACGCACCGCGGTGCGCAGCGAGAAACTTTCGAGCACGATCGCGATAACGAGCACAGCGAGCGGCAGCCACCACATCTCGAGCATGTGTGGTTCGCGAATCTTCGCGATGCCCTCATAGATGGAGAACACGCCACCGACCGAGAACAACACGATCGCCACGACAAACGCGTAGACGTAGCGCACGCGGCCGTACCCGAAGGGGTGCGCCGCGTCTGCAGGCTGCTGGGCGCGCTTGTTACCGAGCAACAGCAGTAGCTGGTTGCCCGAATCGGCGAGCGAGTGCACGCCCTCGGCCAGCATCGAAGATGAACCAGAGATCGCCCACGCCGCGAACTTCGCGATCGCGATACCCACGTTCGCGAGAAACGCCGCGATGATTGCCTTACTGCCGCCTGACGCGCTCATGATTCAGATGCTCCCTTGAATACTGCCTCGATGGGGCCAGTCTACGACGCAGCGGCTGTGCACGGCGGCATGCACCATTTCGGCTGCGGGGTGTCGCGGCCACTCCTAAACTGGGGGCGTGACCGAATCAACTGCCTCCGCGCCCTCCGCCGTCTCGCTACCCCGTACCGCCATGATTGGGGTCGGCTCGATGGGTGGCGCGATCCTCTCGGGCCTCATGGCCCCCGGGATCCGGATCGCCCTGCCCATCACCGTGACCACCCAGTCCGCGCTAAGCGCCGCTTCGCGCGCCGTCGAAGAGCGCGTGGTCGCGCTCGCCGCAGAGACCCATCCCGACGCGAACCGGGACGCGGTGCGCGGCGCGGGGCTTGTGATTCTCGGGGTGAAGCCGTGGCTGATTCACGACGTCGTGCGCGAGATCGCCGCGGATCTCGAGCCGGGCACAGTGCTCGTGAGCGTCGCGGCCGGCGTGACGAGTGCGAGCATCGAGGCGCTCCTGCCCGCGGGCATTGCGGTCGTGCGGGCCATGCCCAACACGCCGTCACACATTGGGTTCGGCATGACCGGCATCGCTGGTGGCGCGACCGCCGCACCCGCCGACGTCGAACTCGCACGGGCGCTCTTCGCCACCGTGGGCGAGGTAATCGAGGTGGGCGAAGCGCAAATCAATGACGTTGCTGCGGTATCCGGATCAGGCCCGGCGTACGTCTTCTTGTACGCCGAGCACATGATTGCAGCCGCCGAGCGCCGCGGCTTCACTCCCGAGCAGGCCCGGCTGCTGGTACAGCAGACGCTCGTGGGGTCGGCCGAGCTGCTGGCCCGCAGCGACGACGGCCCAGCGCAGCTGCGTCGCAACGTGACGAGCCCAAAGGGGACGACGGAGCGAGCGATCGAGGTGCTGCAGGGCGACGACTGGGGTGCCCTGTTTGATCGGGCGCTCGCGGCGAATGTGCAGCGCTCAGAGGAGCTTGAGGGCGCGTAGCCGAACGCCCATGCGCGTAGCCAAAAACAAGAAAACCCCCGCGAGCGCGGGGGTTTTCTGTTCAGAGGGACCGACGGGAATCGAACCCGCATTCTTTGCTTGGGAAGCAAATGTCTTACCACTAGACGACGATCCCGAAACCGGGAGTGGCGCTGGCGCCGCCCCAACTATAGCAGTTAGGAGCGGTGCCTCGCGCACCCCCGAGATCGAGGTAAAACTACTGGCAGACGGCAGCCTTGCCCAGCTCGGCAACCTGCTCGTCGACCGTCCACGGCAGCTCGGGGCCGATGCCCTCTTCCGCCGAGATAGCAGCGATCTCGAACGCCAGTGCCTTGATGAATCCGGCGCCAGCCGACGAGTTGTTGACGGTGACAACGACCGAGTAGCCCGAGGCGGGGTCGTGATACGCGGCGGTCAGCGTGCCCGTGATGGCACCGGCTCGGCCATAGAGCGGTCCCATCTTTTCAGTGCCGAAGGTCCACTGGCGGCCCTCGGCGGCGGGCTCCTCAGTGGGCTTGCCCTCTTTGTCGCGCTTGGGGTTCGTCGTGGGGAACGCATCGGTCGTCAGCGCGGAATACTCCTCGCCACCAAACGTGCCCCCGAGGTAGTTCTCGTAGAAGTTCTTCAGATCGGTGACCGTGGTCACGGTGGCACCCGCGCCCCCGAGCATTGACGGCGACACCTCGGGAACAGCGACGGGCTCGACGTCACAGACCGGCTTGCCGCCCGCAGACGGATATGTGAGGCCGGCAAGCGTTGAGCCAGCAATCGTGTTTGAGTCGAGGCTGGGGAAATAGGACGCGCCCATCCCAGCCTTGGTGAACACGTGTTCCTTGAGTAGTTCAGCGGGCTCAACGCCAGTTTCGACCTTGAGCACGCGGGCGAGCAGCAGAATGTTCGTGTCTGACTGGTTCATGTTGAGGCCGGGCCAAGCCAAGGGCGAGTGCGCAAAACCCTCGGCGAGCAGCTCCTGTGCTGGCCAGTACCGCGTGGGGTTGTTCGCAAAGAGGTCCGTGTACGCCTTCTTGAAGTCAGCGATGCCCGAGCGCATGTCGCACAGCTGGCGGTACGTGACGCCCTCGATGTCGGCCTGACGGGTGAGGTCCTTTGAGATCTCGCGGTCGAGGTCGATGCGTCCCGTGGCGGCCAAGTCGAGGAGCAGCGCACACATGACGGGCTGTGTTGCCTGGGCGCCGCGAATCTTGGTGTTGGCACCGATGCCGTCGCCATACCCACGTACATACGACTTGTCGCCTTCGCCCCAAACGCCCACGATCGCCTCGGTCGACCCGCTCTGGGTCATCGCCGACGCAATCGCATCGTCAATGCGGGTCGCTGTGGAGTCAGAAACGGTGGCTACATCAACCGCGTCCTTGGCTCCGGCGTCGCCGGTGCAGCCCGTGAGCAGCAGTGCTGCCGACGCGACAAGGGCGACCGCAGCAAAACGGCCTCGATGTGCAAGGTTTGAAAGCAAACTCGTCCGCCAATCAACGCTTCGAATCCACGCCAGGTGAATAAAGACAAAACAACGGGATTCTACTGGTCAGGGCTGAGAGGAACGGACCGCTCCGCGGGGATTCGGTCGATCCATTGAAGAACGGCCGTGCAAAGCGCCTAGAATATAAGGTGTGACGAACTTTGCTGAAGACGTAATCGCCGGAGTGACCGGCCACATGAATGTCGACCATCAGGAGGACAGTCTCCTGATCGCTCGTGCTTTCGGCTACCCCGAAGCCACGGCAAGCACGATGGTAGGCGTCACTGGAGAAGCCGGTATCTGGCGAGTGACTGACCCCTCGGGTGAGCACGAGCTGTCGGTGGCATGGCCGAGCGCGCCGCTCACTGAGCGTGCCCAGATTCGCCGTGACGTTGTACTCGTGTACCGCGCGGCCTGCAAGACGCTGGGGGTCGTGGCCCGCCAGGAGCACGAATCCGAGCTCAAGAGTGAGCACGGCGCGCACGACGCGCACGATCACGCGGCTCAGGGCGGCCACTCGCACGGCGCGCATGGCGCCCACGGTGAGAAGGGCCACCACGGACACGGTGGCGGTCACGGCGGCGGCAACCCGCACGCGAGCACCGAAGAGTACGCAGAAGGCGAGAAGCCGTTCTCGGTGGTCATGCGCGAGAGCTCCTGGGGCGATCACTCGGACAGCGAGGGGGCGTCGTTCATGGAAGACATCATGCGCGGCAAGGCCACCAAGCAGGACTACATCGACCTGTCAGTTCAGCACTACTTCATGTACGAGGCGCTCGAGTCCGCGACCGCACAGTTCGCCGACAATGCCACGATGGCCTCGTTCCACCGCTCGGAGCTTGAGCGCCTCGACGCGCTCAAGTTGGATCTCGCGCACCTGATCGGTGCAGACTGGGCCGACAAGGTCGCCCCGGTGCCGGCAACCGCAGAGTACGCGGCGCGCATTCGCGAGTGCGCGGCCGAGGGTTGGGTTGCCGGCATCGTCGCGCACCACTACACCCGCTACCTCGGCGATCTGTCGGGTGGCCAGATCATCGCCCGCCGTGTCTCGAAGCAGCACGATCTCGAGCACGCCGGTGTCGCGTTCTACGACTTCACCACGCTCGGCTCGCTCACGGATTTCAAGAACGAGTACCGCGGGGCGCTCGACGCTCTCGGCGCAACGCTCTCCGAGGACGAGCAGAAGCGCATGCTCGATGAGGTGCGTGCGGCGTACGGTTTCAACACGGCAGTGTTCGTCGACCTTGGCAAGGCGAAGGCCGCCGCGGCCATCTAACCCCGCCTGCACTACACGGCCGGACCCGAACCTCCCTCGCGGAGGTTTCGGCCCGGCCGCTGTCGTTTCTGGGGTGCTCGGTTCTAGCTCTTCGTAGACGTCTTTGCCGACGTCTTTGCCGACGTCTTTGCCGAAGCCGACTTGCGCGGCAGCGCCATGTCGGAGGCGCGAGCGGCGCGCTCCTGCATAAACCGCACCACGTTGGGGTCGACAATCACGTCGCGCGGCTGCAGCGGGCGGGCGAGGTACAGGCCGTCGAGCGAGCGCACTCGACTGAGCGCCACATAGGTTTGGCCAGCGCTGAACGCCCGCGGGCCGAGGTCGATGTTGGCCGCTTCGTAGGTGTGGCCCTGGGACTTGTGGACCGTGACGGCCCAGGCGAGCCGCAGCGGAAACTGCTCGAACTCGGCCACGACCTCCTTCTCAAGCTTCTTGGTGACGGCGTCGTAGCGGTAACGAAACCGCTCCCATGTGGTGGGCTCGACTTCGAACTCCTCATCGTCGACCGCGACCCACACGGTGCCTTTGACGCGAGAGACGGTGCCGATCGTGCCGTTCACCCAACGCCCATCGGGGTCGTTGCGCAAAAACATTACCTGGGCGCCCGGTTTGAGCTCGAGCACCTCGTCGGCTGGGTACGTGTTCTCCTTGAACTCGCCCGTCACCTCGGCGACCGCCTTCAATGCAGACCCGCGAATCTCTGCGAGCCGCGCGGCATTGATCCGGTTCACGGTCGCATTGGTGGTCGCGAGCGTGATGACATCGCGAGGCGCGGGCCGCGCCCCCGCGGCATTCAATTCGCCCGCCTGGTCGACGTCGACGACGCCGTGGCGCACTGCACCGAGAATCTGCTTGAACCGGTCGTCACTCTGCCGATGCACCTCGGTGAGCTCAATCGCGCCGAGGTCTGCTTGCTGCCAAACCTTCGCGTCGAAGAACCACAGCGACCGGTAGGTGTCGTGAAAATAGGCACGCTCGTGCGGGTCGCGCGGCGGCACGGGCGGCAGCTGAAACGGATCGCCAAACATGATGATCTGTACGCCACCGAAGGGATCGTGCCGCTTGCCGCGCGCCTGTCGCAGCGACCGGTCGATCGCATCCATGAGATCAGCCGAGACCATCGAGATCTCGTCGATCACGAGCGTGTCGATCGCGGCGAGCATCTTCTTGAGCTCGGCGGGCTGGTCGAGCTCGTGATCAGCGATGATGCCGGTCGGGAGCCGCAGCAGCGAGTGGATGGTTTGCCCGCCTACGTTGAGCGCGGCGACGCCCGTCGGCGCGCACACCGCTATCGTCTTGCTCGTGTTCCACGCGAGGTGGTTGAGAATCGTCGATTTGCCGGTGCCCGCGCGCCCGGTCACGAACACGTGTTCGCGGGTCAGCTCGAGGCGCTCGTAGACGTCGAGCTGTTCAGAAGAGAGGGAGGGGCGGGCCACCAGACCAGGGTACCGCGCGGCGCGGGCTGGGCCCGGCCGCTGGGTGATCCGGATCGCGATTTGTTGGCATTTAGCCCGGGGTGGCAGTTAGGCCTTGGCGGTGCGGGGTGATTTGACGGGCAGCAGCAGGAGCAGGCCGAGGAGCAGTACGAGTGCGACGCCCAGGATGCCGTAGATTGCTGCGCCGCCGAGGCTAACCGCGAGCGCGAATGCGCCGGGGGCCATGAATGAGACCGCGCGGCCCGTGGTGGCGTAGAGGCCGAAGAGCTCGCCCTCGCGCCCGGGTGGGATGAGCCGTGAGAGGAATGAGCGGCTGGCTGACTGCACCGGCCCCACAAAGACGCACAGCACCAGGCCGAAGACCCAGAACACCCAGCTGCCAAGCGGCGCAAGAATGAAGACGAGCATCGCCGCAACCACCATCAGTAGGATCGACCACACCATGATCTGCTTTGCGCCGATGTGATCCTCGACGTAGCCCGCGACGATCGTGGCGAGGCCCGCGACGACGTTGGCGGCGATTGCGAAGATGATCACTGTCGTGGGGTCGAAGCCAAAGCTCAGCGCGGCGATGACGCCACCGAAGGTGAAGACGCCCGCGAGGCCGTCGCGGAACACGGCGCTCGCGACGAGAAACGCGAGCGTCTCGCGTTCGTTGGTCCAGAGCTCGCGGATGAGCTGGAAGAGTGTGCCGTAGGCGGTGAGTACGCCGCGCAGGCCCGGCTTGCGAGCGGGATCGGCACTGATCTCGGGCACCGCGAAGAACACTGGGATTGCGCTTACCGCAAACCACAGCGCCGAGATCACCATGGCAACGCGCACGTTCCAGCCGTCCTCGGGTGTCACCCCGAACCAGCCCTCCGTGGGGAAGATGAAGCCGACGAGCAGAATAGCGAGCAGAACGATGCCGCCCAGGTATCCCATGCCCCAGCCGAACCCAGAGACTCGTCCCACATTCTTGTTCGTTGAAATCTGAGACAGCATGGCGTTATAGCTGACGCTCGCGAACTCAAACGCGACGTTGCCAACGGCGAGCAGCACGAGCCCGAGCATGAGGTACTGCTGTTCGGGAGCGACGAGCACGAGCATGGCCGTGCACGCCACGACGACGACAGTATTGATGCCGAGCCATAGTTTGCGTTTCCCGGCAGCATCCGAGAGCTGGCCTGTGATTGGGGCAAGCAGCGCGACTACGATGCCAGCGATCATGAGGGCGGTGCCGAGCTGGGCCGACACCACTGCTTCTGGGCCAAACGCGGACTGGGTGATATAGACACTGAACACGAAAGTGGTGACGACCGCGTTGAATGCGGCCGACCCCCAGTCCCACAGTGACCAGGCGAAGACGGTGCGCTTCTTGATGTGGGCGGAAGGGGATCCGGCGGGGGCTCCGGGGTCGACGGGGGCCTCGGGGGCGTGCTCGCTCATGGCTGCAAGCGTACCGGCTGGTGGCATTGTGAGCCCGAACCTTAAAGTTGAGTGAAAGGCGCTCAAGTTTGGTTAATCGGACTTGACTCTCGAGGGGTGTCTAGTAAACTTGAGTCCATCAGGCTCAATCTTGAGGTTTCAAGAGTTGGCCCCGTAAGCCAGGCGCGAAGCTCGCGCCACATTGTTCAACACAAAGGAGAAATGTATGTCACGTGCAGTCGGCATTGACCTCGGCACCACGAACTCTGTTGTTGCAGTACTTGAGGGCGGCGAGCCCACCGTCATCGCAAACGCTGAGGGGTTCCGCACGACTCCCTCGATCGTTGCATTCACCAAGGACGGCGAGGTGCTCGTTGGCGAGACCGCCAAGCGCCAGGCCGTCACCAACGTCGATCGCACTCTCGCATCGGTCAAGCGCCACATGGGCACTGACTGGAAGACCGACGAGATCGACGGCAAGCGTTACACCGCACAGGAGATCAGCGCGCGCACGCTCATGAAGCTGAAGCGCGACGCAGAGACCTACCTGGGCGACAAGGTGACCGACGCGGTCATCACCGTCCCCGCATACTTCAATGACGCCGAGCGCCAGGCCACCAAGGAAGCCGGTGAGATCGCAGGCCTCAATGTTCTGCGCATCATCAACGAGCCCACCGCTGCGGCTCTCGCATACGGCCTCGACAAGGGTAAGGAAGACGAGCTCATCCTCGTATTCGACCTCGGTGGCGGCACGTTCGACGTTTCGCTGCTCGAGGTGGGCAAGGACGACGACTTCTCGACCATCCAGGTGCGCGCGACCTCGGGCGACAACCGCCTCGGTGGCGACGACTGGGATCAGCGCGTCGTTGACTGGCTGATCACACAGTTCAAGAACTCGACCGGCGTCGACGTCTCGAAGGACAAGATTGCACTGCAGCGCCTCAAGGAAGCTGCTGAGCAGGCGAAGAAGGAGCTCTCGAACTCGATGAGCGCCCAGATTCAGCTGCCCTACCTCTCGCTCACCGAGAACGGCCCGGCAAACCTCGACGAGACGCTTACCCGCGCCAAGTTCGAGGAGCTCACCAAGGATCTGCTCGAGCGCACTCGCAAGCCGTTCCAGGATGTTATCGCTGAGGCAGGCGTAAAGGTCTCCGAGATCGCACACGTTGTGCTCGTCGGTGGTTCGACCCGTATGCCCGCCGTCACGGAGCTCGTCAAGAGCCTCAGCGGTGGCCGCGAGCCCAACAAGGGTGTCAACCCTGACGAGGTTGTTGCCGTGGGCGCCGCCCTCCAGGCTGGCGTACTGAAGGGTGAGCGTAAGGACGTTCTGCTCATCGACGTGACCCCCCTGAGCCTCGGTATCGAGACCAAGGGCGGCATCATGACGAAGCTCATCGACCGCAACACCGCGATCCCCACTAAGCGCAGCGAGACCTTCACGACCGCTGAGGACAACCAGCCCTCGGTCGCGATCCAGGTGTTCCAGGGCGAGCGCGAGTTCACCCGCGACAACAAGAACCTTGGCACCTTCGAACTGACCGGCATTGCTCCCGCCCCCCGTGGCGTGCCGCAGGTCGAGGTCACGTTCGACATCGATGCTAACGGCATCGTGCAGGTTTCGGCCAAGGACAAGGGCACCGGCACCGAGCAGACGATCACCATTTCGGGTGGTTCAACGCTCTCGAAGGAAGACATCGAGCGCATGGTCCGCGAGGCTGAGGAGCACGCTGCAGACGACAAGCAGCGCCGCGAGGCCGCTGAGCAGCGTAACAACGCTGAGCAGCTCGCCTACTCGGTCGAGAAGCTCATCTCGGAGAACGAGGACAAGCTCCCCGAGGACGTCAAGACCGAGGTACAGGGTGACCTCGACGCGCTGAAGCAGGCGCTCGCGGGCGAAGATGACGCCGCCGTGAAGACGGCCGCCGACAAGCTGGGCGAAAGCCAGAGCAAGCTCGGCGAGGCGATCTACGCCGCTGCCCAGGCCGAGGCCCCCGAGGGTGGCGCTGAAGAGTCGAACGAAGACGACGTTGTTGACGCAGAGGTCGTTGAAGACGACGAGGAGAAGAAGTAAGCATGACGAACAAGGAACAGCACGTGCCCGGCGCCAGCGACGACAACGTCGAGGGCGAGCAGCTCGGCAGTGAGGTTCCTGCTGCAGGGCCGGAGGCGAATGCCTCCGGCCCTGCGCCGCAGGAGGGCGATCTCACTGTAGAAGACATCCTGGGAGCCGAGCAGAACGCCGAAGCTGCCGAGGGTGATCAGTCGGCAGAGGCCGACAACCCGTACCTCGAGGACCTGCGTCGTCTGAGCGCGGAGTACGCGAACTATCGCAAGCGCACCGAGGCAAACGTTGTGATCGACAAGCAGCGTGCCGTGGCCGCCGCGGTCTCGCCGCTGCTGTCGGTGCTCGATGATCTCGACCGCGCTGAGCAGCACGGTGATCTCGTTGAAGGTTCGGCCTTCGCAGCGATCGCGCAGAAGCTGCGCAATTCGCTCGAGAAGCTCGGTCTCGAAAGCCACGGAGTGAAGGGCGAGCCCTTCGACCCGCAGCGCCATGAGGCCATTGCCCAGGTGCCGGTTCCCGGCACCGAGGTGCACACGGTGCTCGACGTAATCGAGCGGGGCTACCGGATCGGCGATGTCGAGCTGCGCCCCGCCAAGGTGGCGGTGGCGGTGGGGGCAGATGGCTAGTCAAGATTGGCTTGAGAAGGACTTTTACCAGATCCTCGGCGTCTCAAAAGGCGTCACCGATGCTGAACTGAAGAAGACCTATCGCAAGCTTGCTCGCAAGTATCACCCCGATTCCAATTCGGGTAATGCTGCGGCAGAGGCGAAGTTCAAAGAGATCAGCGAGGCCTACTCGGTGCTTTCTGACCCCGAACAGCGCGCTGAGTACGACCAGATTCGTGCAATGGGCACCGGCGGCGCGAGGTTCACCTCGGGCGGCGGCGGTGGCCAGGGCTTCGACGACATGTTCGGCGGAATGTTCGGTGGCGGTGGCGGTGGCGGCCGGGGCGGCCAGTACAGCGCCCAAGGCGGCCAGAACTTCGAAGACATCTTCAACATGTTCGGTGGGGGAGCACGTGGCCCCCAGCCCGGCCGTGACGTGCAGGCTTCGACCACGCTCGATTTCGAGACTGCGGTCAACGGCCACACCGTCACGCTGCAGGCACCCACGGGCACCGTGAAGGTGAAGATCCCCGCGGGCGTCTCAGACGGCCAGAAGATCAAGGTGCGCGGCAAGGGCGAGCCCAGCCCCAACGGCGGGCCCGCAGGCGACATCATTCTGACGGTCGCGGTGCGCAAGCACCCCGTCTTTGAGCGTGATGGCCAGAACCTGCGCCTCAAGCTGCCCGTTACCTTCTCGGAGGCGGCACTCGGGGCAACGGTTGAGGTGCCGACCCTCGGCGGCTCGACCGTCAAGCTGAAGATCCAGCCCGGTACCCCGAGCGGCCGCGTGCTGCGCGTGAAGGGCCGCGGTGTCAACAGCGCAAAGGGCATCGGCGACCTGCTCGCCGAGGTCCAGGTGGTCGTCCCGAGCCATCTGTCCGACAAAGCACGCGAGGCGCTTGAGGCGTTTCGTGAGGCCGAGTCCGACGAGAATCCTCGCGAGGACCTGCTCGCCCGCTCACGCGGGTAAGCGACCCGGTGCGGGCGGCGCATGCGCCGCCCGCACCCCCTAATCTTCATCCCAGCCCGGGGCCAATGGCGCCCGGAAATGAAACGCACGAACGGAGAGCCCATGGCCAACGCGCAGCTAGACCGCTACACCCCGGTGTTTGCGATTGCCGCGGCCGCTGAGCTCGCCGAGATGCACCCGCAAACACTGCGGCAGTACGACCGCATCGGGCTCGTATCGCCGGGGCGCACGCGCGGGAACACCCGCCGATACTCGCTGCACGACGTTGCGCAGCTGCGTGAGGTGGCCCGGCTGTCTGCCGAGGGCCTTAGCCTCGAGGGGATCCGGCGCGTGTTTCAGCTCGAAAGCAAGGTACACGACCTTGAAACCCGCGTGCGGGATCTCGAACGCGCGCTCGCCGAGGAGCAGCTACGCCGCCCCGATCGGCGCGTGTTCGCCGCGGGTTCCTCGGGTGGCGAGGTTATTACGCTGCATCGTGGCACGCGTGTGCGTCGCACCGCGGATGTCGTGGTGTGGAAGCCGTGACCGGAGAGTTGCCCACGCTTCCTGACATCGAGGCGTTCTGCGAACGCCTCTCGCGCGAACCCGACTTCGACGCGGCTGAGCTGCGCGCGTACGACGCGACCGATGTGTTGCTGCTCGAGCGGGCCGCCGAGGCGATCCGCGCCATCGGGCCCGGCGAGCTCGCGATCATTGGGGACCGTCACGGCGCGCTGACGCTGGGCGCTGCGGAGCTACACGGTGCGATCCGGATCCGCACGCACCAGGACCCGGTGCTTGCCGAGCGCGCGCTCGCACTGAATGCACATCGCGTGGGGCTCCCAGAGGCATATGTCTCCCGTCCCCTCGATGGGTCACTGCTGAAGGGTGCGCGCGTGGTGCTGGTGCAGTTGCCGCGCAGCCTCGAGGCGCTCACCGAGATTGTGTGGGCGATCGCGGAGCACGCTGACCCCGCCGTGGTTGTGTACGCGGGCGGGCGGGACAAGCACATGAGCCGACGCATGAATGAGCTGTTGGCCGAACACTTTGCCGAGGTGACCGCAGGCCTCGGCTGGCGCAAGTCGCGCGTGCTGACCGCCGCGGCCACGCGCGCCGCTGACGCGCCGGCCGCGGGCGCTCCCGCGCCGTTTCCCCAGTGGGGCGGCGATGCCGCGCTCGAGTTTCAGGTGGCGGCCTTTGGCCAAACCTTTGGCGGGCCCACGCTCGATCACGGCAGCCGGCTGCTGCTGGAGACGCTGCGGAGCGATCCTCCGGGCGAGCGGGCCGAAGGAGCGCCCGCGCGCATTGTCGATCTCGGGTGCGGCAACGGCGTACTCGCGGTGTCTGCGGCCCGGCTGTGGCCTGCGGCCAGAGTGATCGCCACCGACCAGTCTGCCGCTGCTGCGTTGGCCACCGAACTTACGGCGGATGCGGCGGGAGTGAATGACCGCGTCGAGGTCCACCGCGGAGACGCCCTTGAGGCCGTGCCCGACGGCTGGGCTGATCTGATCCTGCTGAACCCGCCGTTCCACACAGGAGCGACAGTGCACGCCGGAGTGGCTCACCGTCTGATCAAGGCGTGTACCCGCGCGCTCGCACCGGGCGGCGAACTGCGCATCGTGTTCAACTCCCACCTGCGCTACCGCCCGCTGGTGACACAGGTGATCGGAGCCACTCGCGAGGTTGCGCGCGACCGCACGTTCACGGTGCTGGCGGGGACGAAGCGACCGTAGGCTCGAGGACCTCTCGGTTAGCTTGCGGCGGAGTCGCCGACGACTTCGGGGTCTTCTTCGTCACCCTTCGAAAGGTGCTGGTCGCGCCCCCGAATCAGGTCGCCGACGGTGAATCGGTGAGACCGGCGTCCGTAGTCATCGGCTGAGATGCCCGTGAGGAACATTCCGGGATCAACCTCAAGGGCCGTGGCGAGCCGCACGAGTGACTCGGCCGTCGGGCTCGAATCGCCTCGCTCGATCTTGCCAATGTTGGTCCAGCTGATTTCCGAGAGCTGACCGAGGTCCTCGAGTGAAATGCCGAGCTGTCGACGCACCGCTCGAATGCGTTTGCCGATTTTTATCGCGGCGACAGACTTGACTTTGGGCATCCCTTAAGACTGGCGAGCACAATGGATTTGAGCCAGAACGTTTGCACCCAGCGCGTGTGCATACAGTATGTTTGCACCTAGTTTCGGGGGGTGAAGCAGAGGTCATTATTACGGTGAACCGTAGATTTGTCGCCAATCCTCGAGCATTCGCCCGGTATTGCGCAGATTCCGAGTGGGGCCTGAATACACTGGGAACTGTCCAAAATTACGCGCGCCGCCTCGACAAAGGATCCAAGACTTCGTGAGCCAAGCTGACTCCCCGCAACCGCAGCGCATTCTGCTCGGGTGCGACACATTTTACCCCGATGTCAACGGCGCAGCCAGGTTCGCAGAGCGGCTCGCAGCGGGACTCGTGCGACGGGGTAATGATGTGCACGTCGTCGCGCCCTCGAAGACCTACGCCACCTCGGGGAGTTTCCTCGAAACCATCGAGGGTGAGCAAATGACTGTTCACCGATGGGCGAGCTGGCGCTGGTATCCGCACGACTGGCTGCGATTCGTACTGCCGTGGCGCGCAAGGTCGCATGCACGTAAGCTGCTCGACCGCGTGCGCCCCGACGTGATTCACATTCAGTCGCACATTATCGTCGGGCGTGCACTCGCCATCGAGGGACGTCGACGGGGCATCCGCATCGTTGCCACGAACCACGTCATGCCCGAGAATGTGCTCGACTTCACGCTGCTGCCCGAGCGGGCCAAGCGCGTGTTCGTGCGCTGGGCCTGGCGTGCAGCCGACCGCGTGCTGCGCCTCGCCTCCGCAGTCACCACCCCCACGCGTCGCGCCGCAGACTTCCTGGAGCGCAACACCCACCGCCGCGGTGTCTTGCCGGTGAGCTGCGGGCTGCGCGCTTCGGACTACGAGGCCAAGATTGGCCCGCGCGCCGAGCACAAGATTGTGTTCGTCGGGCGAGTGACCCTCGAAAAAGAGATCGACGTCATCTTGCGTGCGCTGCCGCGACTGGATCCGGCCCTAGGTGCGACCCTCACGATTGTGGGAGACGGCGACCAGCGTAAGAATCTCGAGAAGCTCACGAGCGAACTGGGCATTTCTGACCGTGTGACATTCACCGGCCGCGTCACCGACACCGAGCTGCGCGCGCACCTGACGGACGCAAGCGTGTTCGTGATCGCCTCGATCGCCGAGCTGCAGTCAATCGCCACGATGGAGGCGATGGCCTCTGGTCTGCCCATCGTTGCCGCGAACGCGATGGCACTGCCGCACCTGGTACACGAGGGTGAGAACGGCTTCCTGTTCCAGCCCGGCAACGACCGCGAGCTCGCTGACCGCATCAGCACGGTGCTCAACTTCGCCCCGGCCGAGTTCGAGGCGATGCAGCTTGCGTCGCTCGAAGCCGTCAAGGTGCACGACATCGATCGCACGCTCGACACATTCGAGGCGCTGTACCGCGGTGAGCAGGTCACGCGCTAATGCACGTGCTGATCGTCACCGACCAGCATCCCGAGTCGCTCGGGGGCGTGCAGGTGGCGATCCGCCTCCAGCGCAAGTTCCTCGAGCGGCTGGGGCATCGGGTGACGATCGCGGCACCCGCCCTGCATCGGGCGGGCTACGAGACCGCTGCTCCGGATCGCGCCGCCTATATCGATCTCCCGTCTCGGGCAATCACACGTGACCGCGAGTACGGTATCTCGTGGCCGGGTGCGCGCACCGACCGTGCGCTCGCGCGGGGGCTGCGCGGGCTTCCGCCAGTCGATCTCGTGCATATCCAGGGCGACTTCTGGGGTGCGCTTACGGGACTGCGTGCGGCGCGTGGCCTGCGGCTGCCGGTGGTGCACACGATGCACAACCACGTCGACGAGGGCACCCGAGCCGTGGCCCCAGTGCCCGGCGCTGCCAGGGTGGCGTTCGTTGGGCTCCGGGCCTGGCGGGGGCTCACTCTCGGACGGGTGCGCGGAACGATCGACGATCGCTCTCGCGGTGCCTGGCGCTACCTGGCCGAGCTCGCCGCACAGGCAGACCTCGTCACAGCACCGTCAGCGCACTTCGCCCAGACACTGCAGGCGCACGGCGTCGCCGGCTCCGTGCTCGTCACCCCCAATGGGGTGGACGACGATGCGATCGCGGCGGTGCGCGCGCAGCCGCGCAGCGAGCGCCGGCGCCCCAAGCTGGTGTGGCTCGGCCGAATGAGCCAGGAGAAGCGTGTACTCGAGTTCGTTGAAGCGATCGGGCGATCCGGTATCGATGCAGACATCGCGCTGCACGGCGCAGGCCTCCTGCTCCCCAAGATCGAGCGCCGGATCGAGGAGCTGGGGCTGGGGGACCGCGTGACGATCCCTGGGCCAGTGCCCTATGCCGAAGCGCTGGCGGCCATGCGCGATGCCGATGCGCTCGTGCAGACCTCGGTGGGGTTTGAAACGCAGGGGCTCACACCGTTCGAGGCCGCCGCACTCGGCACCCCCACGATCTTCTGCGATGCGGGCATTGCTGACGACGTCGCCGTCACCCCTGAGTGGCGCGTTGCCGATGCGAGCGTCGTGGCGCTCGCGGAGACGCTGACGTGCGCGGTCGGGGAGCTTGCCGCGGCGCTCCACGGCCGAGACACAGTTTCGCTCCGGGTGCCCGAGGCCGCCGCGTCGAGGTTTCTGCAGTCCGCGAGGGTGGCAGAGCTTGTGACCGTGTACGAGCGCGCGCTGAAGGCACGACGCTAGCCGCAACGACCGAGGGCCGGTGCCTCACCAGATGGTGAGGCACCGGCCCTCGGTTTTCCGGCCCCGAGAGGGGTCGGGAGGAATGCTAGAAGCGCCAGACGGCGGCTTCAAAGCCCGCGGGGGCTGAGGTACCCAATTCTCTTCCTTGGTAACGAGGCCAGAGCCGCCGGGGCTGTTCGACTGAATGATCGTGAACGTGCCGTCAGTGTTGACCTCGGTGATCATCACGGTGTGCACTCCCGTCACCCACGATGAGGGTGAGGCCATGTACTCATACTGAATGATGTCACCGGGAGCCGCGGTGGCAATGGTCATGCGAGTTGCATTGTCGTAGTTGGAGACGGGGTCGCCGCCACCGGTCCACGCGCCGCCGCCCTTCACGATCCATCGCTGTGCCGACATGATGCACTCGCCGGGGGCACTCCAGCCGGTGGGCCGGCTCGTGCCGATCTCTTCCTCGGCGAGTGCGATTGAAGCGGCTACGTCAAAGCCCGAGGGCACGTTTGCGATCTTTTCCATCGCCAGGATTGCGTCGACGGGAACGCCGGCGAGGGCGTCGTTCGTGGTCGCGAGCGTCTGTGTTGCGGCCGAAGCGGGCTGCGCTGCTGCGGCCGAAAAGTCGGTGATGGGGGTCTCAGCGTACGAAGGGGCCGTCCCGAATGCGAAGGTGATGCAGGCAACGAAGCCCACAATCGCAGCCTTGGCTGTGACGGAAAAATTCACGTACTACTCTCCTTGATTCCAACAGAAAGCGCTGGGCCTTGGGCCCGAGCGCCTCACCCAGTATGCGTTACCGTTCCGTTACTTTCAAGTTTCTGGAGAAATTTTCAGGTAGAGGGCCGTGGCTATTACGCGCCCGAAGTGTGTCGATTCGGGCTGAGGGGCGTTCCGCGATAGACTGATGCGCGCTGGCTTCTGCCAGTCAGGAGGATTCGCATAGCGGCCTAGTGCGCACGCCTGGAACGCGTGTTGGGTGTTAAAGCCCTCAGGGGTTCAAATCCCCTATCCTCCGCTTCAGAGAAAGCCCCCTACTTCGGTAGGGGGCTTTTTTGTTCCCTCCACACATCAAAACACCTGATCAGCAACCATTTTCGTTACCCGCCATCCGCGCCCCGCAAAAAGGGTTCACCCGCCCGCAACTGTATTCGCTACTGTAGATGCAACTGTACTCACTTTCACCCCTGCACCCCCGGAGCCCCCATGCGACCCGCCACCCCCGCAACGCCCGCCCGCACCCCCAAGCTCCGCGCCAACGGCGAAGGCTCCGTCTACGAACGCATCGTCCACGGAAAGTCCCTCGGATACGCCGCATCCATCCCCATCCAAGACCCCATCACCTACAAAACGCTCAAGCGCGTCACCGCCTACGGCCCCACCCCCGACATCGCCGTCGCCCGCCGCAACGCCAAAGTCGCCGCCTACCGCCGCGAAAAAGGCATCTACACGTATGAAGCGCAAGAGCGCCTCGACCGCGACATCAGAGACCCGGAACTGCGCTCCGCCTCCATGACCGTCGCAGAGCTGTGCTCCTCATGGCTGCGCGACCGCGAGCTCGCCGTCCGATCAGACCTCCTCCGAGGCTCCACCCTCGACACCTACCGCGCCACCATCAACACGCACATCCTCCCGTGGGCAGGCACGAACCGAGTGCAGGAGCTCACCCTCCTGAAAGTGAAAGATTTCCTCACCCGACAGCTCCTCGAAACGCCTGCCGTGATGAGCCGCACCACCCCACAACAGCTCCGGAAACGCGCCCGCCAAGAGGGCCTCACCTATGAGGCATACCTGAAGACACTCCCGAAGCTTTCACCCACCACCGTGAAAGCCGTCAAGGACACCCTCTCCATGCTGCTGCAGCACGGCATCGACCTTGACGTCCTCACCAAGAACGTCACCAAAAACATCACGGTCGGTGCGAAGCAGGTCTCCGAGGTGGAGGTTGAAGATTGGTGGGTGACCGCCCTCTTCGACTACATGCCCGAAACCGTCCCGAAGGTCGCTGACCGACTCCGATGGAATCTCGGCCTCACCCTCGGCCTCAGACAGTCCGAAGTGATCGGCCTCACCGATGACTCCTTCGTGCTCACCCCCACGACCGGTCAACCACCCCATGTGGTGATTCGTCAAGTGCTCGCCCTCGACATTCGTGTGCATGGCTGCGGGGACCAAAACACCAACAAAACATGGCAGTGCGGCCATAAGTACGCCGACAAATGCCCCCAAGCCGTCGGCACCGGAGCGCCCTTCATTGAAGGCTTCACCAAGTCATCCCGCAGCAAAAACGGCGGCGTGCGCCGCATCCCACTCACACCGCTCCTCGTGACGCTCGCCTCCAAGCATCTGAAAGAGCAGCGGAAGCTTCGCACTCTCCCCACCTTCACGCCACAACCCCACACAGGGCTCGGCCTGAAGAAGCTCAATCAGCTCGTCTTCACGCACCCTGACGGCACCCCCATCCGCCAAAAAACAGACAACGCGAGGTGGCACGCCCTCATCACCAACACGAACGCGTGCCTCACTGAAGCCGGGAAAGAAACGATCCCCACCCTGCGCGGCCACCTCCAACGCCACATCTCCGCCACGTTCCTCGCCCGTAACGGCACCCCCATCGAAATCGCGCAACAGATCATGGGGCACTCCACTACCGCGATGACCGCGTTCTATCAGCACCGAAACCTGCAGTCCCTCGTCCCTCACCTGAACGCTTCAGAGCTGCGCATGCAGTCAAACGACGCCACAGCCCCTAACGCGGCACAAGGCACCACAGCACCCGCTACGCCCCTCTTCCCGGTCCCAGCAGGCTCCATGGAAGCGCTCGCGCTGCTCGACGCTCAAGACAACGACGACACCGACGACACCAACGCATAACCCCAAACCCTGCATCGTCACCCCTACCGTGTGCGCCACCGTCACACCGTCAGATAGTAGAGAGTGACCACAGAACGGACCACAACTATGAACGCCACCCCCAACCGGATCACCGCCCACCATCTCGACCAAGCAGCCACCCACACCACCCCGGACGCCCTCACCACCCTGCTCCACGCCACCGGTATCACAGACCCATCCGTGCAGTACCTCACCCCACTCGCAGAGCTCCAAGCGCTAAAGCTCGTCCAAGCGATCCTCAATAACCCCCACCACCCCGAAGCCATTGAGACGATCCTCGCGCAACACCCCACCGACAGCATCAGAGTCCTCACCGCCCGCACCACCACCCGACCACACATCCTGCACGCCCTCAGCGCCGACCCCACACCTACAGTGCGTGCAGCCGTCGCCGAAAACCCCGCCACCCCACTCACCGCCCTCAAAACACTCATCGAGTGGGACGAATGGGGAACCACCCGCCTCGCCGCCGCCAAAAACATCACCCTCCGCCATCTCGCAGCCGCCCCAGCTACCGAACGGCTCCTCGACCGCCTCCACAACGACCCACGCGCATTCGTGCGCTACGCAGCCGCATGGGGATTCAACGAAGCCAACCAAGAGCAATGGGAACGCCAGCACCGCCACCTCGAAGACAGCGCCGACGCAGCCGACACGATGACCGAGCTCCTCGATACCAGTGAAGCCCTCAACAACTTCACAACAACATTCAGCGACATCCTCAACTTCAACCACGACGACGACACCCTCTCAGAGGAAGAACATGCTGAACGGACAAGGTTTTGGGAATGGCTCGAAACTTTTCGCTCAGAGCTTGACCACGAAGATGACCTCATAGAGCCCCTACCGGAAAGCACCCCCGTCCCTACAGACGCATGGAACCCGGACGAAGACCCGTGGAGCGAATACGACACAGAAGCCCTCCCCGCCTCCACACAAGCCCCCACAAGCTCACACAACCTGTTTCAGGAATAACCCCCACACCAACCCCCTCCTCGCGCCTATAGATCAACCAGGGCGCAGGAGGGGGTTCCTGTCCCACCACCCCAAAGATCATGCACACAATCGCGGGGGACCAAAAACACACCCTCACATCGCGCCCACCCACGATCCACGCCTAGGTATCCCTGTAACGGTTTTTCCTATCTCGATTTGAGACGCCACCCTTCACCTCTCCACCCCCATCCCCATCCCCACATACTCATCAATCCCCACCACTCACCTCAAACCTCATTCGTCATCAGCAAATAGTTCCCCCTTATTTAGAAGAGAAAAGGAAAAGAACTCCACCTCCACCCAACTCCCCACCTCCACCCAACACACACCCCCTTTCAGAAGAAAAAAGAAAAGAACTCACACTCCCAAAAGAGCCCAGCATCCCCACCCCCAATACAGCGAAGCGTCCGCCCACGAATCTCCACCACATCATCAACCCCGTCGAGACTCCACCACAACCCCTCTCCTCCACTCCCTTCGCTGCTACCGCTCCGCTCTCGCAGCTTGGGAGCTCCGTTCGGTGTGTGGCTCCGTCCTGTCGTGATCGCTGCTGTGGCTCCGTCGTGGCTCCGCCCTGCTGTATTGGGGGTGGGGATGTCTCTCTTCACCTGAGTCTGAGGTGACCTTCAGGTGTCTCTATTCGAGGAACTGTTTTTTGGTGAGCGACCGATACTAAGGGCATCACCCCTTTATCTCGATTGGAGACTCTCATGTCATTTCTTAAAACCTTCACCCTCACCGCTGCAGCTGTCCTCGCTCTTACGGTCGCCCCACTCTCTTCGGATGTGGCGCATGCCATTGAGACGCCTACAGACTCCGGCTATGCGACGACCATCACGATCACGGAGGACGGAGCCCTGTCCTCGTTCGCGGGTGGCCCCGGTGAGGCGCACCTCTTCACGTCGCCTACTGAGACGGTCATCTCGACTCCTCTGTCGGTGATCATCATCACTCAGGACGGCAGCATTTCTGCTCGTGCCGGGTGACCCACTTCATTGATCCCGCTTCACTCGCCGCCCCATGGACAGCTTCGGTTCTCTGTGGGGCGGCTTCTGTATATAGGGGGAGTGATCACTGTTCGGATGGGCTCGCATGTCCGAGGTGCAAGAGACACTGCAACTCCCACAGTGAAGGAGTGTCACCCATGGCTTCCACATCATCCCCTCAAAGCTCGCACCCTCAAGACCTCTCTGAGCTTGTCGGCTCTATCGAGGTAGAAGACCGCATCGCTGCTGCCTCCAACCCTGACCTCACCCCCGCCGACATCCTCACCCTCCTCAGTGACGAAGAGGTGGAGGTTAGGGAGACGCTCTGCGTCAACGCTGCCGTCTCCATCGAACAGTTGAAACTCCTCGCGGCGGATCGTGAAGCTTCGGTCAGGTTGATGATCGCAAGAGACCGGAAGATGCTCCCTGCTCTCTTGATCACCGCACTCTCCTTGGACGGCAATAAAGAAGTGGCTCAAACGGCACAGGAACACCCGAAGTATGGGGATGCCCTCAACGCTGTCCTGCTGCATGGCTGTGGGGTGGAGCCGAATCTCTCACGGGAGACGACTGTAGAGCTCCTCCGCATGATGGTGGACGTGTGGGCATGGCCGAACGGGGTTGAGGTCTGTGAGGAGATTCACCACCCAAACAACTAACCCACCGCACCTATTGGGGGCGATCCTGCAGCACACCACAGCTGTACGAGTCGCCCCTTTTTCTGTGTGTGGGTGCCTGTACGTGTGACTGACTTCGGTGGCCTAGAGATGACTGAGTAAGCCATGGGGGATTGGGGGATTGGGGGCGTGGATCGCGGGGGCGCTGCTGCCTGATCCCGCTCCTCCGGCCCCATCAATAGCGTGCAAACGAGAGGGACAAAAACGGCATAAACATGCGGATCATGAAACCGCCACAAAAAAGATTCCCACTGAAGCGGTCAAAAACAACGCACTTTCTGTGGGCTCTTTCGAGTCCTGTCATTCTGTAAATGTCAGCACGTCAACCCCTCAAACAAAAAAGAGAGGAGCCCGGCAGACCCCAACAAGAAACGGAAACGAAAACATGACGATCACTAATGTCACCCTCACCGAGACAACGCCTGAAGCGACTGAGCTTATGAGCACCCTCATCACAAAAGCCCTCACCTCCACTTGTGAGAGCACATGCTTCGAGGTCATGCTCAAGCTGAATGCTGCAGGTGAGAAGATTCCTGAAGCTCTCGCTGAGAGGGTTCTCGGCCCTCGATCCGATTTTGATGAGCGGATGAAAGCTATAGAGGACGAAAGGTTCATCTACTTCCTTGAAGAGAAGCTCGGGGAGCACACTACGGACGAGCATGAGCTCCGTGCCATCGCCACCATACTCAGTATCTATCAATGCAATGAGCAGTATGGCGGTTGTGAATGCGAGTACTTCGAGCTCCTCGACGTGCTCCATGAGAAGGCAGATAAGTACGGCATGCGGGACTGTGTGACAGACAGCGCCCTTGAATCCTTAGCCTATGAGTTGGCGTACAACGATTGGCTAGGCCGCTCAAACCTCAGCGCATAAATGTGGAACAAGCCACAGGGCTACTCATCGACCATGAAGCCCGATGAAGTTCACTACCTCTGACGATCCACGAAGGGGAGTAGGCCACACCCACCCGACATGCTAACCAAACGGTCCTGCAGCATACGAACAGCTGCAGGACCGTTTCTTGTATCCCCACTCACGGCGAAGAGATTTGAGACCTCTACGAGATAAGCCCTTGGCGGATTGAGGGCGTGGATCGTGGGGGTGGGGGTGTGTGATCCGCTCTTCCGTCCCTGCTAATAGCGTGCACGAGCAAGGGACAAAAAACGGCACAAACATGCGGATCATGGAACCGTCACAAAAAGATTCCCACTGAGACAGCTCAAAACGGCCCTTTCGACGTGGGCTCTTTCGACTTCTGTCATTCTGTAAATGTCAGCCCGTCCACCTCAACCCAACGGAGGAGGAACCACAGCAGACCTAAACAGAAATGGAAACAAAAACATGACCACCAACCTCACCAAAGCATCATCCGCAGCAGCAGAAATCACCTACATTTTTAAGCTTGAAGACATAGCAGGCAGTTTCAGGAGCGCTCTTCTCAAGGAGGTTATTGATGCCATAGATGAAAGCACCTACTTTGAGGTGATCCGGTCCCTAGCTGCTTCACATGACGAAGTTCCTTTCTCGCTGCTTGAAAAAATGCATGATCCGGGAGTGACGCAAAATGCTGACCCGAGCGAATGCTTCAAGCTTCTGACCCACCTCATCTCGACAGGTCTTCACCGTCTCCCATACCCACTCTTTGAGCGGGCATGCGTTGAGGAGGTGGTCCGGTCTGCTGATGCTGAGACCTGTTATGACGTGCTGACTGAGCTTGGCTTCTCAGACCAACCCGTACCTCGCCCACTCGCCAAAAGGGCGCTTACTTTGTGGGGGAGCGATGTCCCCGACGATTTTGGGTTTGACGTACCGGAGGCGGTTTTTCGCGCGGCTGACCCGAACACTTCTTTCGCAGTGGTGAGTGAGCGAATCGAAGAAATCTTAGACCTCCCCTTCTCACTGATTGAGAGCGCAAGCGTTAGTGATGCTCTCCTCACCGCTGACCCGAACATTTCTTTCTCGATACTGCGTGAGCTCATCAAGGCCGACCTGCCGCTCCCCTACTCACTCATAGAGAGGGCCTGCAGTAGCGAAGCTTTCCTCGCCGACCCGGACTTCACTTTCATCGTGCTGACCGCGCTTGACGCTTCATCCGCAGACAGCATCCCACGCCCGCTCGCCGATAGTGCACTTGGCATATGGCAGCGAGTCCTTACAGCTCCTGAGGAAGTGCTTAGCGAGTACTACTATGACTGCGAGCTCAGCGACCTATATGAAGCTCTCGCACCTGCTGCCGCTCCCCGCGCATGCTTCAACGCGATACTCTCCCTCGCAGCTCTAGGGAAAGAACTACCCCTCCCCCTTGTGGAGGAAGCGCTCGGGCTACCTGCATGGTGGAGCTTCATTGACGACCTCGCACAGCACTACGACGAGAACTGCCCTGACTCTAACCACGACAAACACGAAGGGTGCCTCCACGAGGTTCTTGACAATATCCTCGTGGAGCTCGCTGACAACTTTGGCCTTGAAGAGGAGTACGCCGCGCATGGCGTTGAGCTCACGGACATCTTGATGGATACATGCCGGGGGTAAGTAGGAAAGGCATGCACAGTATTAATGGGGGACTAATCGTGCCCGACCCACTTCGATCCCATTGAATAAGCGTGCACAAATGGGGACAAATCATGATCCCGCCCACGCCGTGAACGGCTGAGTAACCCTCAAGGCTGCACACGAAGATGCCGCCCAACTCACCGCCCATGCGCTCGGTGCTTGTCGCTCAGCGCATCCTGCAAAGCTTTGAGGTTATCTAAACCCTCAAAGCCTGCAAAACCCCGCTCGTGTCTGCTTCTGAGACGCGAGCCGTTAGATATATATCAGGTAACCAATCGAACAACTGTCGAGAGGAGCCCACCCCAAAAATCACAATCCAAAGGAGAAATAAGAATGAACACCGAAGAGACCACCGCCAACACGAACAACAACCTTGATACCTACCCGCCCGTAGCTACAGAGGAATCAAGCGAAAACCATAGCCTTCATGATCCTGCCGACTACACCATATGGGGGCAGGGCAGTCAGGGCGAGCCTGTGCTCATAATGACAGTCACTCATACGAGTGCATGATGGTGCATGTGGGTGAAATAGCACCACTCACCACCGCCCCGCCCTGCTCAGTCAAAACCGAGTTGGGCGGGGCTCGTTTTTTGTCCCCACGACTATGCACACATTTAACGGGGACAGAAACGAGGCTCACACCCGGAAACCGGATAGTGCCATCCTCATCCACCACCACCCGAAACCCCGAAAGCCTGCAAAGTTTCGTTTTGTGCGTCTCAAAATCGACCGCCGTTAGGTATGTAAATAAGCCCCCATTCAGGCTTACTTACCGAAAAGAGACACAAAATGAATATCGCCACCCTGACCCCCGCAGACCGCTTCAGCGAAGACCTCATCCACGACTTCGATGAAGGCTTCGTTGGATACCAAGTCGCCGAGCCTTTCAATATCCGTGAGAAGCTCGCTCTCCCGGAGTGGGACCTCACCTTCGATGACGCCCTCACCTACAGTGATCAGAGCCTGATCGCAAAGCACCCCACAGTCTCGGAAACGAGCCTCCTCATTCTTGCGATGCGTGAGGATACGACGGTCTACGCACTCCTCCAAATCGCAGAGAACACCCAAAACCCCTCCGTCACGAATACAGTGCTGCGCGAAGTAGGGTCCCGTCTTGAAGACTGCTCCGTCGCAGCTGCAGTAATCGCAGAGCACCCCTCAGTCGGTCTTGAGCTGCTCGCAGACCTAATGGAGAGGGAGCTTACCCGGACTGTCCGCTCCATCATCTTCATTGAAGCTTGTGTCGAGAGCTACTACTTCTCTGAGGCGTGCCACCTACTCGCTGCTCGCGACGTGCCCCTGCCTGAGTGTTGGCAGGCTCGCCTCATCGCTGAAGCTGCACACCTCTCGATGACCTGCCTCGACGCAGAGACCCTCACTGCCCTCGAAGGGTGGATGTAAATCATGGATAGCTTGAGTAACCTCGACCTTATTGAGCTCCTGCATCTCGCGGAAACCTCAACCTCAGCTGACACTCTCGACCACCTCATCGAGCACACCCGCTTCGTCACGATCCAAGAGACCGCCCTCGCCAATCGCCACATCTCTCGCGACACCGTTGAGCGCCTCAGTGAGGACTACTTCCACCCGCTTTACTACTCTGCGCGAGAGCGGCTCAAAAAAATGCGGAGAAGCACCTGAACGCCTCACATCAATCAGCCGATACTAAGTATGAGGAAATCTTTCTCCTCTATCTCTCGGTATCAAAAGAACCGCCCCCTCTTCGTCGTCATGGAGGGGGCGGTTCTTTTTGTCTGCAGGTGACTGCTCTGCCGCTTCTTCTGACGCCCTACAGCCTGACTCGCTGTAGGGCGTTTTTGGTGTCTGAAATCGGGGCGCTCAAGACCCTCCTATCTGCCGATATTTATTCACGAACGATGTCCCCCTCTGTCCTGAGTGTAGGGGGAGGCACTTACCGAATGAAGAAAGAAGGTTACAAATATGTGTAGATCAATCGCTGATGGGGGCCGCCGATGCCCGGGAACCGGACCGGCAAAATCGGACACACCCCTCGCCTCTGCCCCGAAGCTGTCGAGGGTGGGAGTTGATACCGCCCCACCCTCGACAGCTTCGCCACCCACTTCGCCAACGCCTGAGTCTGCCCCGTCACTAAATCCGGAGACGGAGAACTTTAACATTCTCCTCACAGCTGACCCTAAGGAGTGGCTCGCCCGTCCATGGAAGCTGCGAAAGAAAATCATCGAAGATGCACTTGGTGAAGCTGTGGAAATCCTCATGGAGCATCCTGACGTGAAAAATGAAGGCCCCGGGTATGTGTATGACTCTGCCCCCACATTCGACAGATGGAGTCAATCCACCACCACTCTCGGAAAGGCTCGGCTGAGCTACTACACAGCTGCACCCCACCGTTTCACGCGCACCATCGAACTATCAGACAAGCGGGGACGCTATGCAGAGCCGAGAACCCTCGCCATCCTCCTCGCTCATGAACTCGCCCACACCCTCGCGCCCCCAAGTGCTGCACATGGTGAGACGTGGGTGAAAATGTTTCGCCTCACACAGGCCGCGCTTCAGGTGCCTGAAACCTCAACCTCTACTCACACCCCCACAGACATTGAGTACGCCGCTGAGCTCGCCGCCGCCAAGAAAAAGCGAGAGAACGCCCCATGGCAGGGGACATGCCCTCAAGGGCACGCATATGCTCGTGGACGCAAACCGGCAGGTCGCTATAGCTGCCGCCCATGTCTTGAAGACCGGAAGCCCGCCACCATCACTTTTACTCGTAACGAAAATAGAGGAGGTGGAAAGAAATGAATCCGTCACATACTGAGCTCGAAACTGTACTCGACCCTGTCGCAGACATTCAGTGGCAGAGCATCACAACCTACGACGCGGATGGCCTCATCATCAGTGTCGAAATCGACTAACTGCACACGCACGCATGAACCCCCTCCCGGCCCGGTGAGGGGGTTCATGCGTGCGTGTGGGACGTAGCTGAAAACTGCTGCAGGCCACTCTTCAGTCTGAGACGCACGCATGAGCCCAATCTCCCGATATATATCCGTGACCCCCACAGATATCAAGGAGAACCCTCATGAGCTACCCCACACCACCCGTCCACCTCACTACCGAGCAGGACCCGAAAGCCACTCCCAAGCGTGTAGCAGTGATCGCCCTTATCCTGCTGCTCATAACGGCAGGCATCCTCGCGCTTCTCATCTCGCTGCTTCCAAAGCCTGCCCCTGTGAAGCCCGCACCGAAGCCTGCCACCCCAACGGTTGAGGAGCCCGCCCTGATCGAGGAGCTCATCACTCTCCGTCAGGGCTTCAAGAAAGCACCCTCATGGACCTGCCTCTCGGCGGAAGGGGTCATCACTCTGAGTGACACCGCCCCGAAGCGTGAAGACTTGTGGGCTCCCATGACCAAGAAAGCAGCCCTCTCTAACGGTGGCGAACAGGTCGCATGGGGAACCCCGTCCTGCACTCTTTTTATTCAGCCCACTGACGACAACACCGCCCGCATGAACACCCTCATCACCGAAGCCGGAGCAGCCGCAGGCGCAGACGAATATGCCGACCTCGACGCTGACGGCATGTATCTCGTGAAAGTCACGACCGCTTCAGGGGCTGATGACCCCTACGTGGGAGTGGACGCTGTAGCCCTCTCACTGCTTCGCGCTCGTGATGGAGTGGGCACCCACACAGACCCGGTTCCCGTAGGCGCTCCGACTCCTGAAGTTTTTGAGCTGCTGCGCGCCACCACGACTGCCACAGACGACAGCCTCAGGGAGATGGAGGAGGTGAGCGATGAGACAGTCAGTAAGGTCATCAAAATACTTACTGATGTACAGCACTAGTCACGAATATAGTTTCCTCACAAACACGACGCCCCCACTCAATAAATCTGAGTGGGGGCGTCGTTGTGCTTTCATCACCAAGGGGGGTCAAGCCGCTTCCTCACCGCTGACCTTCTTCCCGTGAGCTTTACGCGTGCGCTGCAGCTGCGTTTGTATGAGGCCCTCATAGAGGGTGGTGAGCTTCTCGCTCGTGACAGCTCCTCGCATCTGCGCCGCATGCTCGATCTGCGCGAAAGTCTCCACCTCTGACTTCTGTCGAGGTTTCGCCATATGGCTCCCGCGCTGACGCGGATCAATCCCGAGCACGCGCCGCCTGATCAGATCAGCGACTGTGAGATTGAAAACCTCTGCCTCCGCTTCAGCCCTTTCTCGTGCCTCATCAGAAAGACTCACAGTAGGGGAGGAGGCTATGGTCCGCTCTGAAGACTGCGGCCGACGCCCCACATTTGTCTGCGCTCCACTCTGTAGTCGAATGAATCCTGCAGTCTCATCCCCTGCGGATACAGCGGTGAAGAGTGGAGGGCGAGTCAGGAGGTCCTCCACAAACGCGGTCACGCTCTTACCTGCAGCGGTAGCCCGCTCCCGCAGGTCACCCATCTCCGACTCAGTGAGATTCAAGCGCTGATGCTTTGGATGAATGCGCGGGGGAGTACCCTCACCGCCCTGCTTCATGTCCTCTCGTATACCCTTCCGGGCTTCCTCTGCCTCGCGGCGAGCTTGAGCGGCTTCAGCCCGCTCGGTTTTCCTGCGCCCTATCTCTTCGATACTGCCCGCGAGCTCGGCGATCCACGCGCGATTCTCTTCAAGCTTTCCGCCTGCAGCCGCCTTCTTCTCTTCAAGGCGTTCACGCTGCGCCGGGGTGAGCTCTCCCTGCAGCTGCTGCTCCATCTTTTCGAGCAGCTGTATCGCCCTCTCTTCTCGCCTCTCTGCTGCCTCTAGCTTCTGCTTTGTGTGGGGGAGGCACCGCTGTCCTCCATCACTTTTTGATCTGCACATCTTTTCTGTCCTAACTTTTTGCGAAGCTCGTGTCGGCCTCGCAAGTAGTTATCGGCAGATTGGTCCCTCTCGATACCGTGCATGGATGAGGAAACTCATTTTGTCCCCTGATCCATGCACACATATGGCGGGACAAAAGTGGGGCCCTCTCGCGCACCCTGCACCCCCGAGGTACAAATCCCCCAAGGCCCCCTCGATGCGTGAAAGCGCCCGATCCACCAAGCCCCCAAATCTGTACCCCAAGGGTGCAAAACGGGCCATCTTCCCAAAAACCCCGGAAAATGGATTCTGAGACACTTTCATGGGCGGGGGTGTCCGAGTGTGCCACTTCCGCCCCAAAGTGCGTTAAAACGGCCCCTGTGTGCGTTTGGGACCCTGTTTTGAGATATTTGAGACATAAGGAAAAGCAATAGCAGGCAAAACCCCACCTTATTGCAATGTCGGTGGCTGACGCGAAGATGTACCCATCACCTACAAAACCGCTATATGAGCCCACGGAAGGAAACCTCATGGCCACACTTCTCACCCCCGCCACCATCACCACCGTTCGCGGCATGGTCTCCCTCGCTGAAGCAGCTCACCTGACCGGCTCTTCACTCGGACGCTTCCGCTACAACCGCCCCCGCCTGCAGGAGCTCGGTGCGACTATCACCGAAAAATCTTGGGCCATCCCGCTCGCCGCCCTCGTGAAGATGGAATGGCTCACCCCCGCTCAAGCTGCAGAAGTAAAGCCCTCACCGCTCGACCTCGCACAGGACCGAATCGCAGAGCTCGAAGCGCAGCTCGCCTCTACTCGCGAAGAGCTCGCTGCTGTACAAGCAGAAGCAGGAGCACGTCGCACCCTCTTCGGACGTCGCCGCTGAAAGATTCCGGGGCAGCTCCCCACCTCAATAGAACCCCTGCACTTCGTTGAAAGTGTGGGGGTTTTCTTTCTCCGCCACCCCGCTGTCACGCATCAAGGTGACCATTTCTGCACATCTCGAAATGGAAAGCCGATACATAGAGGTGTGATCTAGCGAGCTCGCTCGTGAAGGGTCACCTCAATCAATCACAAAGGAGAAAGAAATGAACACATCTGCAGCTACAACCCGCTTCTGTATGACCGAGACCGCGAAGAAAAAGCTCATCGCCGGATCGGCCGCAGCCGCCCTCGCGCTCGGCGTCATTGGGGGCGGAGCCTATGCCTCGTGGACCGCCTCTCAGGGCTTCGAGCAGGAAGTCACTATCGCTGAAGCCGTACAGATGGAGTACACCATCGACAATGGCGCTACGTGGGTGCCTTTCGATGGCACTACAGCATCCATCGGGCTTGGCTTCTCTGACGGATGGCTTGGGCTGACGCCCGGAGCCTCCGCATCGACAGGAATATACGACACCGAGGTGCTGCAGATTCGTCAAGTCAACCCTCTTGGCGATGGGATAGCTCCTATCGTCAAGCTCGCTTCCGCGACGCTCAATACAGAGGGTGACGTTTTTGAGGGCAGTACGCCTGCAGAAGCTTCCGTGGATTTGGGCGCGCTCGATCCTGACACCTCTGCTGCTCCTTTCTCACCGGGGATAGCAATGCCCGTTACTTTGGCAGTGAGCATTCCTGACAGCATGGATGACAGCTATGCCGGAAGCACCGGCAAAGTGATCCTGAATCTCGAAGTGGAGACGTACACAATCTAGGGTTTTCCTGAGCACCTGTAGGGGCCTAAGCATTCACCAACATGGATACTTAGGCCCCTACTTTTTTGCGGACTCTCGCGCTTTCTTTCTTCTCCTTCGCGCATCTTGTACTGAGATGCCGATCTTTATGGATAGCGCCGCGCCACTGTCACAGGCGACGGCATCAAAGAGAGAGGACACGACATGAAGATTTTCCTGAAAGCGATAGGAGGGCTGATCTACACCGCCATCATGGTGATGCTTGTGCTCGGGGCCCTGCTCACTGCACTGACACAATCCCACACCGTCGCACTTTTCAGCACGCAGTCAGCCTCAATGGAGCCTCGCTATCCCACAGGGGGGTTGACTCTCGCTGTCACAGTCGATCACGAAACGATCCGGGAAGGCGATGTCTTCTTCGCGCAGCAGAAAGGTAACGAACGCTTCGTCATGCACCGTGTTATCGCCGTCTCTGACACTGTGGCAAAGGGGGAGACGGTTTTTCTTTCTGAGGATGGCGGCGACACTTACACCCGCACCGTGATCGAGGAAGACACCCCTGCCGCAGAGCTGACCGGTGGAGCGGGACTCCTCTATGGCCCCACAGACATCGCGGTACGCATGCAAGGGGACGCGAACCCCACTGCTGACGGGGAGACGTACCTGATTCACTCACAAATATGGAAGCCGGTACTGCAGGTGAAAGGCGCAGGCTACGTCTTCGACCTCCTCACCTCTCCCACGACACTCCTTTGGGGTGGAGGCACCCTCATCATCTTCATGCTTGTGGTGCTGCTGATTCCTACTCGTAAGCCTGAGAGCTCTGCTGTGACGGATAGGGGCACTACTCTCAACCATGAGCCGACCGCACAGGAGGAGGGCAAGTAAGCCATGACAGTCGCCACCATCATCGCCTTCATCTTCGCTGCTGCCGTCGCCATCACAGCCCTCATCTTCAATGACCGTCTCCGCCAAATACCCGAGACGGTCGAGACTATCTTTCATGAGGCAGGGCACACCCTCATGGGTGTCGCTTTCATGCAATCGCTACCCCTCCGGACGACTTTCTTCAGTAAGGCCGAAGCCCAAGTAAGCAGCCTGACTTTCTCTGAAAGTCGGGGAGTCACCTACCTGATGCCCGCGTATGGTGGCTATCTTTTCCCGGTGCTCGTCGGGCCTGCACTTCTTCTCTTTTCGCTCACCCCTACGATTCAGGTGCCTTTCCTGCTGCTCGTCCTCATAGCGCTGTATGGACTCATGGCGGTCATGCTGCACTTCTTCTATGCAGTGAGAGTCATCATCACACTCGCCTTCCATATAGGTGTCGTCCTACTGCTCCTCGCACCACCCGAGTTGATGCAGAACCACGGCAGTGTCGCGGGCGTGCAGGCAGGCGCAGCCATCATAGGAGCCGTGTTCGTGTGCCTCGTCTTGGGGGCGTGGACGCACCTCTTCACGATTTGGCGGAAGGATTCTCTCAGGACTCTCGCTGTGCTGATCATCTCCGCCGCACTAATCGCCGCCCTCTTCCTCTTCCCGACCGCGACTGCTCCCGTGCTTTTCGGACTCGGCATATTTTTGACGCTCTCGGGATGGAAGACCATCTTCGTGCACAATCACCATGGGGGAGATTTCGGAATCATCGAAGAAGACCTTGGGGGCAGCTCACGCGGATGGTTTGTCCTCTTCTGTGCAGTAGCGCTGCCGATTTCTCTCGCTGCGACTGCACGCCTCCTGTGGGTGCTCGCCCTCACGTAGCAGCCTCACACGGCGACCGCCTACGCCTCTCTGACGCACTCCTTAGCGCCCTGCAGCTCATCCCTGCACGGGCGCTTTTTGGTGTCTGAAATCGGAATGTCTGATGGGTCTCATTCTGCCGATATTTGAGGGCGAGAGTTCATCACGAACTCACCCCATAAATACCGACAAAGGAGAAAATATGTCATCACTCACTACCACCGCTGCCGCCCTCATCGTCAGCACATCGCTCGCTCTTGGAGGTGTCATGCCTGCTGCGTTTGGTGGGCCGGCTCCCATGAGCTCTGCTCCTGCGAGCGCCCCTGTAGCCGCTCCTACCGCAGACGGAGAAGACCTCATCGTAGTCTCCTACATCCAAGAGCCATGGGTAGAGGAAGCGCCTGAGCAGGCGATTCTTCATCTGCCCGAGATTGAAGGCGTCATTTATGAACGAGTCTCAGGGAGCAACTCCAACGGGGCGAGTCTCATCAGTTACGACTTCTACGTAGAAGCTTCCGCAGCCCCCGGCTACATCCTCAACCCTGACCTCCTCGGCGATGGCGAGACGGCGGTGCCCTTCTACCTCTCGGGCTCGTACGAATCCGACTACTATCTCATCGAGATTGAAGAACCGGAAGTGCCCACCGCATACGGACCCTCGTGGGACGATGTCGTCTTTGGCCCGCAGGATGGATTCTCTTTCGAGGAAGTCTCCATGGATCAAGATTATGACTCCATGACCGGAGCCCCTATATACCGCTTCGAGGCTCTCGCAGTCGCTGCCCCCGGAAGCATGTTCTATGGGGGCATCAAAGAAAAGCCGTACGTCTTCTTCTTCTCTCCCGAGGTCATCAACGTCCACGAGCCTCTACTCGATTTCGATTTTGTGAATCTCGACCGCGAGACCGGAGCTGCAACCGTACGTGCAGTGATGACACTGACAAATGACAACAGGATCACATGGCTCGTACCCGGATGGGAAGAAATCGCGCCCAACATTTTTTCGCAGGAAAGGACTAAGGACTACCGCCTCGGCGGCTTCAGCTTTTCCGCTTCGATCCAAGCTGTTCATGACAAGTCTGTCTTCCTGTACGGAAATGATACGGCGATAGATATGGATGGCTACCTGCAGATGCCCCTGAACTTCTACGAGGCGTTCGTCTGCACCTTTGACGATGGGAGTATCGGGATGCCCGATGAGCAGGGTGGATGTACTCCACCTGTGACGACTGATCCTGAAGAGCCGACCACTGACCCCGACCCGGAGACTCCTGTCATTCCTGAGCCGGAAGACCCGGAGACTCCTGTAACGCCGGAGGACCCGGAGACTCCCGAAAAGCCGGAGCCTGAGGAGCCAAAGAAGTCAAAGAATCCCGGTGGACCGAGTATCGAGGATGGGACGCCCGGTAAGACGACAACTCGTACCTTCACCCCCGCTGAAGACACCCCCGCTGAAGACACTCCTGATGAGCTCACGCAGACCGGTAGCGAGGTCTCCCCGCTGCTTATCGGTGCCGCAGGCGTGATGCTGTTTGGTGGCGCTCTTGGGCTTGGTGGCGTGGCTGCTGCTCGTCGCCGTAACGCTGACGTCTAAGCGATCACCTAACTGCTTCGCCCCCCGGTCTCTCTTGAGCTCGGGGGCGAAGCTTTGTCCTCGATTACTGTGCACGAGCATGGGACAAATCTCTGCCGATAGAGGAGGGAGCCGAGAAAGCCTCAAATCGAGACTCCGGCACTGATGAGCCGTTAGGTATAGGGGAGAGTAAGCCTCATACCGAAGAGAACCCAATGACCACCAATACGAACCCCCAAGCCCCATCGCCGTCGCTAGAGCAAGTCCTTCAGCTTTACACGCTCTTCCCTGCCGAGTATCGCGCGCGATTCTTCGCTACCAACCGTCGCCACTTCGAGCAGACATGGAATAGCCGCACGGACTTCAGGAGCCAAGCATCACACAGGGCGGGCTCCATGGGGGACTTCTATAAGCAGCACCTGCCTTCATCCCCTGATGTCTTCGCAGAGATATATGCCTCCGTGAAGCTGCAGCACATCGCCTACTGCGCAACTGCTCTCGCGCCCCTGCTACCGCCCAACCCGCATCACAGTCCCCTCGCGACTGCCCACCTCATCACTATCCACATGCTTTGTGATCGCACTTTCGCAGGGTTCACAGATGAGACCGTGCTCCTCGACTTCGTAAATAGCCACTACGACGGTTATGCACGGGCGACCTTCATGACAGGTAAAGAGGATCGCGCTCTAGGGGTAGACATGCTGATTGAGAATCCTCTTCAGAAAAAGGATGGCGACTACTTCGTGCAGGTCAAACCGGCGTCATTCTTCAAGGGTGGAGGCGACAAGAATCCCCTCCTCACCCGCGACCGTCGGGCTCTTTTCAATAAGGTGACAGCCACAGAGAAGCGGACACAGACCACTGTTTATTGGTACGTCATCCCCGCCAACGGGGTCATAACGCCTCCGTCACCTCACCACCGCCTCCTCCTCACTACCGAAGAAGCATGGGATTTAGTACCCGCTCACCTTCGCTAAAAACTTTGGAAGTTTTTGAGCCACCAAAATGGTGCATCTATTTGAGACGCTCAAGGACAGATTGACCGATCTATGTATGTAGCTGCAGGAACTCGTCCTGCACATCACCGATTGGAAACAGAAAAAATGTGTCAGAAGAAACCGGGGCTCCGATGCCAAAATCATGCAAGTAAAGACCTCGCGAAAGCTACTAAAGCTCTCGCCGTCGCTCGTGAGAAAGAAAGTTCTTTCACCTCAAATGATGAGGAAGTGCCGCCCGCACTTCAGCGTCAGCTCTTTACTGCGACGGCAGTACTGCAGAAGCGCAGCATTCAGTATCACGAAGTGGCAGTATCGAAAGAGGCCACTGCAAAATCGACTCTCACTCTTTTTGAGCAGCAGGGCGGAGAAGAAACTGAAGCGGTGAAAGAAGCGCGCGAAATCATCTCGCTCGTGACCGACATCAAAACAAAAAATCCCTCCTACTACGGCTTCCTGAAAACTTCGGTTCGAGCGAAGAAAGCGCTCCCGCAGTTTCGCTCAAAGGGTGCTCTGCCGCCCTCAAATGATGCTCGTGTGGCTTTGATGAAGCTCCTCCGCGATCAAGCGCCTGCTGAGTATGGAGAGGCTGAGGCGGAGATTCTCGCGACCGCGCAGAAAGAACTCACTGAAGGCAAACCCATCGCCTCCTCCGTGTCGGAAGCATTCACAAAAGTTCAGGCCCGTCACCCTAACGCAGACAAAAATGAGGTCGGCATTCGTGCTCGTCTCGCGTCAGGTCAGCCCGTCATAGAAGAAGCAGATGAAGCTACAACAGCCGATGAAACTGCTCTCCGCCAACGCCTCGCAAAGCCGAAGCCCGTCATCAATAAGGAAGAGGAAGTGCATGACATGGAGAAAGAGGGCCGTGAAATGTTCGCTCGGCAGGCACAAGCGAAGCTTATGAGGGAAAGGCGTGAGCAGATCGAGCTCGCTGCGAGTGAGAGAGAAATGCAGCGCATCCGTGAAGGAAAGCCGAAGGGAGCCGAAGCCCCTGCAGCACCGCCGAAGCTTTCAGCGAAAAAGCCTCAGAAACTGCCAAGGATTACACCTCCTCGCCGCCGAAAGAAGTAAGTAGGCCGATACTTCACCCAACGCCCCCTCTCTCTCGCATACGGGTCTCGCGAAGAGTGGGGGCGTTTTTTGTCTCTAAGCATGCACACAATCGCGGGGACCGAAACGCCCTCCCTCTCTCCACGTTTGGTCCCTTGATTGAGTGCATTCCCGGAAAAGTCTCAAAACTGTACGCCGCGAACTATCGCGCTGTTAGCTATAAGTCATAACCCGCATCTCATACCGAGAGATGCCAAGAGAAAGAATCCCAACATGTTTACCGAAATCATCACCAACAAAATCTTCATCTTCATCGCCCTCGCGCTGATCCTCGTCGCATCCTTCATCTCGTGGGGAAGTGCGGGAGGCATTGAGACTCTGCTCGCCGATGCAGGTCTCGCTCAAAGCGCTTCCCCATCCTCTGATGGTGGTTTTGTGAGCTCGCTGCATAGTGCTTCACGCGAAGGCTAAGTCATCCCCGCTAAGTCGGAGTCTCAATATCGACTGCCGACCTCTCATCTGACCGATATGTAAATGCGACCCCTCACATCAACCGAGAGGGGTCGCATTTACATACTGAAAGAGAGAGAACCCGAAATGCCATACTTACCAATCCTCGTCGCCGTCGGCACCGTGATAGCCGTGGTGAGTCGCTTCATCTTCCAAGGCATCATCTTCGCCTTCAAGCGCTTCCCTATAGTGAGCACCTGCGTCGTCCTCGTGCTGCTCAGTCTGCCTGTCCTTAAGCAGCTCATCTCGAACGGGGGGCTTTGGGGCATCATCTTCGCGATCCTGATCACTGCAGGCAACGTCGCAACGATTCCTTATATCGCACACCTCATCCGCTCGCGGAAGCCGAAGCAGGATGAAGGCGTGAAGCAGGTCATCGCTGCGCTCTCCTCATCAAGCCACCTGAAGGACCTTTATGCTCCGGCTCGTGACTACACGGATGAAAACAAAATCGTTGATGAGAAGGCTCGCGCTCGTTCCGTCGAAGCTTTTATTGTTGAGGCGACGAAAAGAGACACCCTCATCCCGTCGTATGAAGTGACGTTCCGCATCCAAGAGGATCCCAAAGCCCTCGCGAAACAGATCACCAATATTCAGTACGACCTCGGCTTCGCTCGCATAAAAGAGGATGCCGGATTCATGGAGGGCGGCTTCTACAAAATGGTTATCACCCCAAGTATGGACTCCAACCCGATCTATGACTACTACTCAGCAGAAGAGTTCTACACCTCCTACCCGATGGAAAAAAGGTCATGGAATAACATCTGCGTCGGCATGAATGAAGAGCGTGAAGTCGCCACCATCGCTGTGTCCCATACGCTCGTAGCGGGAGCGTCAGGCTCCGGAAAAGGCTCATTCTTCCATGCCTACATAAATCACTTCACTCTCGCCCCCGAAGGTGAATACAGCTTCTTCGACCAAGGACTCGTGTCAATCTACGGCGCAGACCCGAAGAACGCCGAGCTCAAGGCGTACCACCACACTATCTTCCTTGAAACCGTCCGTAGCGGTGGCGAGGAGTGGAGGGTCGCCCATACGACCGAGCAGATCGCGGCCACCATCTCCGCTGTACACGACCGGATGGAGAAAAGGATCAAATACTCCGAAAATCGTGACTTCCAAATCAGCCCGTCTCAGCCTCTCGTTCTGCTGATGTTCGATGAGATTCAGGTCGGAGCAAAAGCCTTCAGCAAAGAAACCGCACAGCAGCTCGAAGATGTGGCGAGAAAGGGCAGAAGTCTTGGAATATACATAATCGCCTTTGTGCAGAGCTCCGTCAAAAGTGATTTCACCCTCAGGGATGCCTTCATGACGAAAGTTTCACTTCGCCAAGAGAAAGAAGCCGACGCCGGAACTTTGTTCGGAAAAGAGCAGGAAACGTTGAAAGCGGCCGACGTGCGCCCCCACAACATCCCCCTCGCTAACGTCAACAACGGCTATAAGTCTGCAGGCGTGGGATACATCTTCGTAGAGGAGAAGAACACCTTCGAGATGGTCCGAGCGTTCCACACAGACGACGACCTGCAGGAAAAGATTCGACTCATGTATACGCCGGAGGAGCTGCTGAATGTGAAGCCTCCGACTCTCCCTGAAGGCACCATCCTCTAACAGCCTGCCCTCGCCCCCTGTGCCCTCTCGACCAACATTCAGTCGAGAGGGCACAGTTGTTCCGACCGATACTCAAGATGAGGCTCAGATGTCGAGAGCCTCCAAAACAGGGTATTTGGCACAAACGTCCTCGGTCCCTGCCACACTTCTAAAACACAGATAGGAAACACACTATGACCACCAACATTTTTCGAGGCCGCGCAGTAGCCACCCTCACCGCTGCTGCCCTCGCCATCACAGCCCTAACTTCCTGCAGTACAGCAGCTGCCCCTAAGCCTTCCCCTAAGCCTGCTGTCGAGCAGCCTGCAGAGACTCCTACAGAGCTGACCGTTAAGAAGCCCACAGAGCCCGCCTCGGAGCCTGTGCAGGAGCGGATCGCCTTCCCTGAGGGGGAAAGCACTATGACTGTGCAGGGTGCTGAAATCACTTGTGAGCCTGACCCGGAGACGGGTGCAGCCACGTCGGTTCGTACTGTCCCGGTTCCTGAGGGCACCCCTAACGCAGTCGCTACTGACACCGGTGAGTGGTTCACCTACACATGCGCCTATCCCGTCTCTGACGAAGTCATGAAGCTTCTCGAAGCGGAAGGCAAGCTGTAAGCGCACTCCCGCTCTACTGTCCACCCGTCCATGTCTACACAACTCAATAGCTTTAAGCTGTCCCGTCTACAGGTGCCTCTCCTGTATGCGCTCCTAACTGCTGCCGCGTCAACGCTCGCTGTCTGCGTCCTGCTCTTCCTCCCTACCTCTGATGCTTACGCCATAGAGTGCGGAGCTGCCCCCTCCTGCAGCGTAAGCAGCACTGCCCCCACAAATAGCTACGTCGACTCTGACGGTAGTGAAATCGTGAGTAGTCCACCTCAGCCCGGTGGTGGCGTCATCGACCCCTCCATCGAAGCAGTCTTCATTCAATGCGGCTTCTACAGCGGCTTCGGTAAATCCGGGTATCCCGCCACCCCCTCCTCATGTGGTGCCATCCCGTACGCGAGCCTCTGCCCCGCGCTACCTGACCGGTCTGCTGTTGGATGGATTAACGTTTGGAAAAATGGTTGGACGATCATCCTCGGGGAGCCCACCTCGAAGCAGATCAGTAGCTACTGCGTCTACCCCACAGAGTCGGTAGAGCGCAGCCTCAAATCATCAGCGAAGATTTACACCGGCGCACAGGGCGATTTCAGGCAGTCCCGCAGCATCGCCACAGCATCACGACTTGGGGGCGGCACCCTCACTGATACGACCGGGTACGTCGATAGAGGCGCTGACCTGACACGGCCTAGCGATTTTGCAGGAGCATGGACGCCACGCTTCGACGCTTCGACGGGCACCACCGCAAATGGTGACCCTCTCTACGGATTTTATGGGCTCTCGTGGAAGATGGATTATCGGCTTTGCGAGACATGGGCTTACCAAGATTGGGTGAATGAACCCCCTTCCTATGACTGCTCACGAGCAGGCGCAGATACCTCACTCACCGGATACACATACGCCTGCGACACAACGCCACCCCTGCAAGAAGGACTGAGGGAAGGCGCACTCTTTGACCCTGCCGCCTGCACAAACGGGCAGTGGGAATGCTCGACAGAGAGCAAGATCAAAATCTCAGGGCAGACCGGCCCCCTCTCAGTCATGCGAAATGGTGAGCCACTCGCAGTGGGCTTCTCCCCACTCACCATCACAGGTGACGTCCTCAAAAAAGTGAGAGCCGAGCAGGTGAAAGTGACCCTCGCTGACGGCTCGACGCCCATCAATCCTCAAGTTTCTGACCCGAACTCGAAGCAGCAGTATTTTGATGCTTCATGGGCGTGGGGTGAATGGGTGAAAAAAGAGTCGAGTGACATTCGATTCCATTGGGCGTCCGAGAAAGAGCGGCCCTTCCACTTCAGCTCCCAATACCGCTTTACGGGCGACTTCAAGGTGAAAAAACAGGGCTCATTGAGCTCAGGAGTGCAGACCGTATGGGCGACCGATACGGCCTCCTGCGGCTCTTCCAAGTCGCCCAAGATCACCGTCCTGAGGGCGGTCTCTCGAAATGGGTGACCTAACGGGAGTGGATGTACCGATAGTGAAATGGAGACGTCTGCAATCCGTGCGCGTCTCCACTATCTATAAGGAGAATCACCATGACAAACCCAAGCCCAACAAGTCACTCTTTCACCCCTGCCGGAGTCCTCGCTTCCGTTAAGAGAATCCGCCTCGAAATCGAAGACTTCTTTGTGGAGCAGGGGCTCATCATCCGCAATCTTCAGGTGTGGTACAACAACGAATCTGCACGCAGGAGCTCCCCAAGCTTCGCGAATCGCGGTGAGCCCGTCGCCTACCTGCGCTTCGGCAACGCGGTATTAGAAGACCCCGCTACGCGTGAGGCTCAGCCCCTCGCGGTTGACGATCTTCGCGAAGCTCTCGCGCATGCTGTCGAGCAGCTGCCGGACATGCCACTCAGTGAAATCGTGACCTTCAATGCCGACACGATGACCGTGAAGATCGCGACCCGATCATTTTTTAATGAGGGTGAACTGCAGACTCGCCCGCCTCGAAAGAAAGTGGAGCCTGCCGTTGAGTAAATAGCCCGGCTGCACCGTCCCTAAGCCCCCATGTCCGCTCCCGACAGAAAAGGAGACCCCCACCGAGATACCCATGAAAGTCACCCGTCCCCATGCCCACCCCTACCTCTGTATCAACACCCCTACTCACGCCGACTGAACTTCACCGTTTCTATAACGCCCATAGCGGGTCAGTGCAGGGGCGGTGGTGCAATAGGGCCGGTCTCGGTGGTGGTGCGCAGTTAGTTAAAAGGATCACGACTACGGAGCGGAAGAGTTTCGGTGGGCTGTCACAGACGCAGTCATGCAGTCCTGTGACTTGTCCTCGGGGGCATGCTCGCGCAGCCTCAAATCATCAAGCCGAGCTGCAGCATGTGATGAGTGAACATTTTGCGGCAGGGGGTGGGGTGCTCTTCGGCACCTTCACGATTTCTTCCTCACCTGCATTCAGTCCGGTGGGATTTAGCTCACAAGAGATTGGTCTCCGGTCACTCAAGCAGTACAAAGAAATCAAGGCTTTATCAGCGAAGAAGGCGGATGAGAAAGCCATGATCCAAAAGCTGCGAGATGATTTTGAGCGTGTAGCTGAAGTCGATACATGGGCGAAAGGGTGGAAGATCGCCTCACAGCTTGAAGCGGTGAGGTATGCGCTGCAGCGCATGTTCGCAGGGAATGTTTGGTCCCGAGAATCGAAGCAGCTTGGCATCATCGGCAGGGCGACTTCTATCGAGGTGCTCCTCACTCCTGACGCGAACCCTGCTGTGGCCTACACGCGCGTTCAAGCTCATATCCACGTCCACTTCTTACTCTTCACAGAGAAGCCCCTCAAAGTACCCTCCGATGTCGCAACCTTGAAGCGATCCCTACATAGCCGATGGAAGCGCGCAGCTGAAATGCACGGCCACTCTTCACGGCTGACCCATCAACAGCTCGTCATAGCTGACCCTGTAGACACAGCAGCGATGAAGCTTTCGTCATACGTCACGAAAGGGTCTCTGCACGATAAACGTCCTGAGAGCGAGGAAGAGACTTCCCCTTCACGCTCGGTTTCGATGTTCGCGCCGTTGATCGAATCAGCAGAAGCGGAAGCTATAGGGATTGAGCCTCCGCGCGGTGCGGAAACGTTTTGGAAAAATCTTGAAGGGCTCCTGAGCGGCCTACATCTCTATCGACTCACGCCAAATCTTAAAAGGGCTTACGGCGTTGGTGAGCTACGGGCTGCGCGAAAAAAAGAAGCCTCGTCACGAATCGAATCTGTGGAGGTTCTCGCTGCCATCGACAAGAAAGAATGGGGCAAGTTTCAGCAGCAGTACCCGGACCTTGTCTCACTCATAAAGGAAGCAGCAGGAGGAGTAAACGCGGCAGAGCAGGTTTCAGAAATCCTTTCGACTCTAAACCTTCCACATCTCCTACTGCAGCGGCCTCAGAGCGGCCCTCTCTCGTCTCCTGCGGGCCTGTAACGCCCTTGAAGGTGCCGCTGAGGGGTGAAGTCTCCTGCGTGTGGAATAGCGGCTCAAACTCAAAGAATCTTCATTCTTAAAAGTTCATTCTTTAAGTTTCTCGAGAGGCGTGACTTTAGACACTTACTCGCCTAGTTCATCAAGGAGTTTCTCGAAGTCCTTCATCTTTCGCTCACTAGATCCGTTGACGATACGGAAAAGTGTTTCGAGTTTTTGATTGATCTCAATCGTTGACGGTTCGTTGAATGCAGATGAAGACTTGAAGTTTGCGAGAACATCGGGCTTAGGGCCGCCACGATTCCAAATAGTCAACTCATAGGGGGCGCGACCATAAACATCAGCAGAAAGCTCGTAACTGAACGAAGTTGTGACAGCGTAGAACTTTTTCGGTGCACCTAGTTGGCTCAATAGAGTCTGTCTGAATCCATCAAGACCTACTCCTCTTACGATTGGCTCTTCTCGCCAGACGAGCTTTCTTGTCTCGGTGGCCTTGATTGTGGCAGCTAGGAGACGCTCCCAGGAGTCATGATCTAGAGACATTACTTTTCCTTCTGATTCGCAATGGATTCAATGGACTTGTTTTGGAGAGTGATTCCGAGGGCGTTCACACGGGGTAGCAGAATGCGAATCTGTGCAACCGGTATCCCTACGAGGACCTGCAGTTGCACGTCGGGGGACTCAAATAGTTTTGAGCGCGCATCAGAGACGTTGTCAGCTAGGTTGTCCAACATTCTCTCAATCTCGGCGGTGTCCTCGTCTATCTCATTTAGAAGCGCTACTGCTTCATGGGCCCTGAAGCTAAACTGCGTGAGCTCTTCGCCAAGTGCATGCCGGTTGTCCGCAGCTGAAGCTGCGTCAACTCGGTTCAGCAAACTCTCAAACCCTGACAGGACTGTCAGCACTCGGTTCTTGATGAGTGATTTCCTCGTGTGGTCTAGCGCATTCTTCGCTGCTACAAAAGAACTCTGAGTTTTCGAGAGCTGCCAGATCGCGAATCCAAGGGCAGCTGCTCCGATAGCGAATGCCACCAAATCCAAGACACTTGGTGCTGCACTAAGGTCAAGCCACATCCAGTCGTTGATGTACACCCGCGTCCTTTCTTAAAACTGTGGGTGAGGTTTTAGGTTTTAGCCGTGATTCTGTAGAACTCGAAGGATTTACGAGTCGATCCTTAGCGTCGTCTTTTGCGCGGCTCAAGCTCCGCGAGGAAACCACCGGTCAGCTGCGAGTAACGGTGAAAAAGCTCCTCAAGTACTCGATCATCTGACGCATTGGACCTCAACCCTAGAGCTTTCAGCGTCGCCCGGTCGAGCTGCTTATGCGCATCCCGCAGGGCGCTAGGCATAGACGAGGGGTTGTAAAGGTCTGCGAGGGATGCCTCGGGGTAACGGTCGCGAGCTGCAACAACTGCTTGGGCTGCAGCTGAGATGGATTTCTCGATGCTTTCTTCTGCATGGGGGAAGGGAAAGTTGTTATATGTGATGGTGTTGGAAATCCGAGGGTCAGATTTGATCCGACCTGAGACTGCTTGAGCCCAAACATTAAATGGGCGAGACATTAGCCAACCAAACGTCAGCGGGGACCCGTCGGGAACAGCAGAAAGTGCGTTATTGATGATGACATCAGAGGTGAGGAGACCCATCGGGATGTACTCGCGGTTCTCAGACGTATGTAGCGGAATCGCGATGTAATCAACTAGCGGCTGCCTGATTTCTTGAAACTCGGAGGCGCGCTTAGCATCTTCAACGGTCTTAGCTTTGGTTGAAGCGAGTCGCATTTTTCGGACACCTTCAATGCGTTGGCGCAGCTCCGGAGACTTGTTGACGTCGGTCGGGTTCGCGTCAACGAGCCATAGGCAGTAACGTTCCGCGCCGTCGATGAGCTCCTGCGCTCCGACAATCCGGCGCAGGTACTTCGCGGCGAGTGGATCAGTGGCGCGGATTCTCTCGGCCTCGGCTGCAGAAATGTTGGAGAGATATTTCCCATCTGTGGGCTTACTTCCATAATCCATTTCTTGGACAAGGGGGTTCAACGGTTTGGTGCGGGCTCCGACGAGCACACTCTCCGCATCCAAGAGATATGCGTTGATGTTTTTGACCTTGGTGAGTTCCGGCTCGCCCTTTGGCGTTTCGTAAATCCACATTGACCGTGTAGCGGGTTTTGTGCGGGCGGAGAAACCAATAATCACCGCGTGGACTGATGCGACCTTACCGCCATCATTCCACCATGCGAATGAGCGATGGGCGAAGTCAATCCCAATCCCGAACCTATACAGTTCTCGCCACAACACAGGGGGCTGTTGGCCCTGCGTAAGCGAGTTGGTTGAAACGAAGCCCGCGACGGCATTCGTATTGTGGATCAGTTTCCCGGCTATATAGAACCATGAAGCGACATAGTCGAGACTCCCGACTCCGCTCGTTTTTCCCCATACGAGCTTTTGGTCATTCTTCTGATCATCATCAAGGTCGTGCGCGGCGACGAATGGCGGATTTCCCATGATGACGGTGTTGTCGTTGATTGGGCAGACATCTGCCCAATCAATACGCAGGCTGTTGTCACAAACAATCGTCGCGCTTTCTTTCAGCGGGAACCGGTTAATCGGCTCGCCAATAATCTCGGAGAGTGCGAGGTTGGCCTGACGATCAGCCAAGAACATCGCCACCGTCGCGATCTGCGACGACCACTCTTCATATTCAATCCCGTGAAACTGCGTGAGCTTGACTCGGACGCCGTACTCGCTAAGCCCTGAAAGGCCTACTTGTCCCTGCCCATGAGAGAGCTCCTGCAAACGGGCGATGATCTTTCGTTCGATGTCGCGTAGACGTAGGTACGCCACGATGAGGAAGTTTCCTGAACCACAGGCGGGGTCTAGGTAGTTACGGGTGCCGAGTTCGTCACGGAGAGCAGACAACTTCTTGGGGTCGTCCCATGCAGTGCGGGTTCGCTCCAAATAGTCATCTAGGAACAGAGGCCGAATGACCTTGAGGATGTTCGCTTCTGATGTGTAGTGCTCACCGAGTTGGTGCCTGTCTTCGCGACTCTTCACGGTTTGGAACATCGACCCGAAGATCGCGGGGGAAATGGACGACCAATCGTAGTAACAAGCATCGAGGAGGGCGTCCCGCATCTGCTTGTTGAAGTAGAAGATGGGGAGGGACTCTTGGAATAGTCCACCGTTGACGTGAGGGAAGAGCGAGAACTCAGGTGGCAGCGTTTGTGGTCGTCGCTCCTTCTCTCGGTCGAGGACGTCAAAGAGCTGATGAATCAGGCCGCCGAGGTCGGAGCCGCTCTCGTCGCTGTCCTCAACAATCTGCTGAAACGCTTTCGGGCGCACCCACATGTTGGTGTCATCACCGAACAAGAGGAAGAGCACACGTACAAGGAAAACGCTTAGGTCGTGCCCCTCATATCCCGCTTTCTCAAACTCTAAGTAGAGGGTCGCCATTTTCTCAACGGCCTTCTTGTCAGCGACCGTTTCATTGATGGTGGCCCGCTTGGAGTAGTCCTTGAAGACTGCGTTGATGCGGTCGAGATTCTTCGGTAGCTCCTCCAACGTGAACTCGATGGACTCGCCCCGCAGGACGTCAATGATTCGGAAGCGCGCGAAATCTGAAAGAACCACATACGGCGGCCTGAGCTTATGAGGGAGGGAGACTAGATACTGCCGCGCCTGTACCTCTGCCTTGTCGAGGTCTTTACCTGCAGATTTGTGTTCGATGAGGGCGATTCCGCCCCACAGCACGTCTATGAACTGCGTTTTCCCGGTCTCAACGTTCTTAACCGGGAACTCAAACTCGATACCTGCCACGAGCAGGTCAGAAACCCCAACTATCTCTGTGAAGAAGCGCGTCCAAAACGACTGTCCATACTGCTTCTCGTTCTTCACCGCTGCCCACTTGTCAGCGAACGTTTTGGCGGCGAGCCTCTGTTGAGCTACGTCAGTCGTCATAGAACTGAGCCTATCTAAACGCGCGAGTCTGCGAGGCGAGGCGGCTCATTCTTCAAGTTTGTCCGAGGCGCAAGAGATACTCCTCTCAACACCGAAACGGAGCACCTCTCATGACGAAAACCACTCTCGCCCCCATCACAAACATCGACGCAGTTCTGACGACTCTCGAATCAGCGTTGGCTCCGACCACTGTGAAGGCATACGCGCAGGAGATGAAGACTCTTGATGTGCACTTCGCATCGCGCGGATGGGCGCTCTACCCCCAAGAGGAGTCAGGTCAGCTCGATGCTGCACGTTTCACGCAGCAGGTACTCTCTTACCTGCAGGAGCGGAAGAGTGGGGGTGTCACTCTCAGCACCATCACGAAGACCCTCTCTGCGATCAAGCACGACGCATCAAGGAAGAATGCTCACGCGCTCGGGCTCCTCAACAGTGAGATTGTCGCGCAGTTTGTTTCGGGCCTCACGCGTACGCACCGCAGGAATGAAACACCGCAGAAGGCTGAAGCACTCACAGCTGAGCAGATCACCGCGCTGCACCGCCACTTGAAGCGGCAGGGGGCCGTGCGCGCTGTACGTGATCGCGCCCTCATCGCCATTGGGATCGCTGCAGCCCTGCGCTCATCCTCCATCGCGGAACTCAAGCTAAAAGACATTAGCTCGACCCGCACCTATGACGGAATCCTCCTGACCGTGCGATTCTCGAAGACCGATCAGGAAGCAGTAGGCGTATCTATCCCTGTCAAAGCCGCCCCGCAGGCTCTCGTTGACCCGGTTCGTGCCCTTAATGCTTGGCTGTCTCTGCTCGCTTCACAGGGCATCACGAAAGAAACTCACCCCGACTTTCCCGTCTTTCCCACCATGCGCGGTGAGCAGATCAAGCACACGGCGATCAAGCACCCCGCCATCACCATCACAAAGCTCGTACGTGACAGCTTGACCGCTGCAGGAATAACAACCGAGGTGGGCTCAGCTGCTTACAGCTCGCACTCACTTCGTGCGACCTTCATTACCCTCTCATCACAGCAGGGAATCAGTGCAGAAAACATCGCCCGCATCTCACAGCATTCATCCCTCGACATTCTCCGCTCCTACGACCGCACAAGCGTGGAGGCATTCGGTCAGGTCTCATACCTCACCGTGTGACCTCCGAAAATACAGCTCTGCCCCCTTCCGTCTCAAATGACAGAAGGGGGCAGAGCTGTTTGTAGGTAAGGGCCGTTAGAACTTGTAGGCTGCGAAGCCTTCCTCAGTGGCGATAACTCGGACCTGCTCCTCAAGGGCATTCCACTGAGTAGCTGCAGTGAAAGGCTTCAAGGAAGCAGCGGCAACGACCCCTTGAGTGAAGTTGGTGGGGTCCAAGTCGGCTTCATCACTGCCTGCAGTGCATGCACCGGTGAAATAGTTTCCGGTCCAATCCACGTTCGCTTCGGTGGGTTTGGACAACTTGGGGGCGCTGTATGAAGGCCCGGTTTGTCGGCAGGCGAATCGTTGATCTTCAGTGGGTGCAGTGAGCGATCCATCCTCGATATTGAGGAGGCGTGCGCCCTCGGCCACGTTGATTAGGTGCACGGCTGAGCCGGGTGTCTGCCATGCATCCTTGTTATATAGTTCGAGGCCCTCCACTTCGGTAGTCCAAGTGGTTTCGCCGGTCTTCGGGTCAAAGCCTGCGAGCGGCATGTCTGCCGGAATGTAGGAGTAGACGTGGTCCTTGACGTTGGCGGTCGTTTCTCCGAGACACATGACGCCCTCAAAGCAGGTGGCACCTTCAGCGGTCCAAAGAATCTCTCCGGTTTCAGCGTTCAGACCGGCAGAAGTTTCTGTACCTGCCGCGAAACCTTCTGCGTTGGGGATGCGGTTCCCACCACCAATGACAACGATGTTCTCATCCTCATACCATTCAGCACCGGTCGCGAATCCTTCATAGCCTTCCCACTCCGAGGTGCGCTTAGGTTCGGCGATTCCAAGCTCAGAGAGCGGAACGCTCCAAAGCACTTCGCCCTCACTCATTCGAGCAACAGCAGGAGTCCCACCCCCTGCTTCACCCATAAAGATTCCACCCTCATACGCTCTATCTGCAAAGTTGAACTCAGGTGCGGCGGTTCTTTGGGGATCGTCAATCGGATTTCCTTGGCTATCAATCGCCATCTTGTTAAAATCCCCACCATTGTGTATGCCGGAAGTGCAGTACACGTTCTCGATGATGCATGCTACGAGGGGGGCACCAAAGACTACTTGTTCAGTCTTATCCGCGACAACGCTACCGGTCTGCACATCAATGATTTGATAGGGGTGCCGCCACCTTGTCCCCTGTCCGTCAGGGAGGTCCTCATTGACGGGCGTAAGAATGTTCACTGCAACTACTGAACCGTCCTCAGCCTCAATCAGTCGAGGGTTGATTTCGGCCTCCGGTTTAACGGAGCCGGTAACCCCTGCATGTGCCCACTTCTCTTCACCGGTCAGTAGGTCATATCCCACAAGGGTGAGGCTGCCATCTCGAAAGATGTGACTGACTACTGTCTCGCCCACAATGATCGGGCCTCTTCCAACGCTTTGAGCGTCTGCAGTCCACAGTGGCTCAGGGGCAGCAGTGCTCAGCATCTCCGTCGTGACTTCAGCGTCACTCGGTGTTGTCACTTTAGAGGCAAGCTCTGTGACTGCAGAGCATCCTGTCGTCAAGAGTGCGGCTGCTATGAGCAGTGAAGCTCCGGCAGTTAGTCGAGCTTTAGAAATCATTGAGTTCCTTATGTGGAAGTAGGAGGGACACTAAGAAGAGTACCTGTGTCGGTGACGGGTGTGGCGTAACGCTCTTCGTGATCCAAAAAATGAATGCTCTCACCCGTACGTCACCCTTCAGGTGAGAGTCGTTCTCCATTAACCCCGATTCCGTACTAGCGTGAAAGCATGACACTCGACCGGCTCATTCCTGCCGCCCGTACAGGCACCCTCACCGCAGAGCTCCTTGATGCGGCCCTGTCCGAGAGGACTCAGTCCTACATTGATACCCGGATGGAAGACCTCGATCTAGCTTTCCACGAAGCCGGTGAGGAGCCGCCTCCCCACAGTGGGATGCAATGTGGTCGCTGCGCCGATGAGGTGAACGAGCTTTGGGAGGGGCTGAAGGAGATTTACATGGACGGTGACATTGAGTACACCGACGATGACCTCGACACCATCACCGACTTTTGGGCCGGTACGGTCGCCGATAACTGTCCGGCCCTACCCGAAGGGCTCATTCCCGGAGGTGGCTACCTGCGAAGAGCGGGACTGTAAACACTCGACCAAAACAGTCCAAATAGGCCCCGAAAATGGGGTGGATTGAGTCCCTGTGGGAATATGTGATCAGGCATTATGACGGGGTTCGCAAGCCATACTGCTGTATCTGCAACAGTATTTGCGACTGTATTTCTGAAAATCAGACCCACCTGTAGGCTCAAAAATGGCATGAAATCAACGCCAAATGGGGTGGCGGGTTGAAGAAAACTATCCTCCGCAGTAAATGAGCCTCCCGCTCGAGTGTTTTCGCTTGAGCGGGAGGCTCATTGTGTTGGAGCCGTCATGAGCTGCTCTGGTACCGTCGCTTAGAGAGTGCCTAGGTTATACCTGTCATTTATGGGGTGCTCTCACATTGTTTGAAGAGCTTAAGGACCCAGATATGACCGATGCAACCCCGCAGAAGCCTGCTGCCAACTGGTACCCCGATCCGAGTGGGAGCGGTCAGCTTCGTTTCTGGGATGGCGAGCAGTGGACCCAGGACTTGCGTCCACAGGAGCAGAGCACCGCACTTCCTGGTGACACGGTGAACCTTGACACCAGCAACCACAGCGCAGGCTTTGCCGGGATGCAGGCCGGAGGTCAGGCCACCGGTCAGGTCCCCGGCGAGGCGGCAGGCCAGCAGCTGCCCCACCAGCAGTATGCTCACTCGGCCCAGGCCGGCTTCTTTCGCAGCCTGTTCGATCTGAGCTTTGCCGCTGAGCGCTCGGTCACCACGAGCTTTGTGAAGGTCATTTATGTACTCGGCATCGCCCTATCGGTGTTGGGCTGGCTAGGCGCCGCGCTGTTCTTCTTCATCTTGGGTGGCATCGAGAACGCAGCGTACTCGGCGTTCGGAGGTGACGGCGGCAGCATCTTCATGATCTGGGGCGTGCTCGTCCTGATCTTTGGCTGGATCCCTGCGGTTCTCAATGTCATCTTCTTGCGCATCGGGCTCGAGTTCGTGACGGCTCAGATTCGCACCTCGCAGCACACCGCTGAGCTCGTGCGACTGGCTCGCGCCGCCTGACTCGCGGCAGCCGATTAATCCGGCCGACGATTTCCGTTCACCACAGGGTCTGAACGCGAAACCGTCGGCCGGATTTCTTATTGCGCTGGGGTGACCAGCGTCGCGAGCCGTTCGACGGCGGTGCGCAGCACGGACTCGTCCTTCACAAACGTAAACCGTACCCAATTGCGCAGCGCGTGCGCGGTCACCGAACCCTCGCGGCAGAACGCAGACACCGGCACGCACGCAACCCCTACTGCGACGGGGAGGGCCCGGGCGAAGGCGGCTCCATCGGTGATGGTCGTGCCGGCGAGCGCTGCGACCGCGTCGAACAGCGGCGACGCATCGGCGCACACGAAGTACGTGCCACCGGGCCGCACCGGATCGAGGCCCGCGGCTCGCAGCCCGTCGAGGAGCAGCTCCATGCGCGCCGCGAGGCCCGCGCGCAGCTCAGCAATGTCACCCTCGCCCTCGGTGAGCGCCCGCGCGATGGCCGGCTGAAACGGAGCCCCGCCCGAATAGGTCAAGAACTGCTTGACGGTCGCCACAGCGTCGACCAGGTATGCGGGCCCGGTGACCCAGCCAATCTTCCAGCCGGTGAGTGAGAACGTCTTGCCCGCCGATGAAATCGTGAGGGTGCGTTCGGCCATGCCCGGCAGTGTGGCCATCGGGGTGTGGGCCGGGCCAAACGTGAGGTGCTCGTACACCTCGTCTGTGATGATGACGGCGTTGACTCGCGTTGCCGCGGCCGCAATCGCCGCCAGCTCGGAGCCCGTCAGCACGGTGCCTGTTGGGTTGTGCGGCGAATTCACGAGTATCAGACGGGTGCGCGGCCCTATCGCGTGGTCGAGCGCGGCGAGGTCGACCTCAAACCCCGATCCGGAGCCCGCAGCAGGTACGAGCGGCACCGTGACGTGCGTCGCGCCCGCAAGCGCGATCGCGGCGGCGTGCGAATCGTAGAACGGTTCGAGCGTCACGACCTCGTCGCCCGGGCCCGCGAGCGCGGTGATCGCGGCTGCCAGCGCCTCGGTTGCGCCAGCTGTCACGAGGACCTCGGTCTCGGGGTCAAGCGTGAGCCCGTAGTGCTGGGCCTGGTGCGCCGCGATGGCGCGCCGCAACTCTTGGGTGCCGCGGCCGGGCGGGTACTGGTTCTGTCCGCTCCGGATCGCCTCGACCGCGGCCTCACGCACCCATTCGGGGCCGTCGGCGTCGGGGAAGCCCTGGCCGAGGTTCGCCGCGCCCGTGCGGGTCGCGAGGGCCGTCATCTCGGCGAAGATCGTGGGCGCCGGCTCACCGTTCGCCCCCAGGAGTCCGGTCGCCGCTGCTACGTCTCGCCATCGCTCATTCACCCTCTCAGCTTAGGTGGAGGTGGTGAGGGGAGTAGGGGGCCAGTTGACTAGCCCCGGAACTTTCACTAGTTTCGGAAAGTTTGCGGGGGTTGCATCCGGAATAGGTGAAAGTCCCGGAGTTACTGCAAGCGGACTAGACCGGCCTGACCCATTTAGTGGTGGGGCCCAGTAACTACACGAGCCCGCGGTTGCGGCGGCGCACCGCGCGTGGCGGGCGGCCCCCGAGGAACGACTCGCTCGAGTCGACCACGAACCCCTGCGCCAGCGCCTCGCGGCCCACGAGCATGCGAAACACCATCTCCTCGCGGTCCGTGAGCGTCAGCTCAACCTCGATGTCGCGGCCCACTAAATTGAGCGTGGCGAGCACCACGGGGCGTGCTTCAGCGTGCCCCGACGAACTGCGCACGAGGCGCCGGTCGTGTACCGGCCGCTCGACCCATACGGCGTCGTTCTCGTCTGCCTGCCACGGCTGCACCAGGAAGCGAACCCACGGCACGCCGTCACGCTCAAACTCGACGATCTCGGTGGCGTGCAGTGCAGACGTCTGTGCGCCAGTGTCGATCTTGGCCTTCACCCAGGGCACGCCGAGTCCCTCAAGGCGTACCCATTCCCGCCACCCCGTAAGGGTGCTTGAATAGGGGAGTCCGTTCACACTTCTATCTTGGCAGGTATTCACGGTGAAACTCGCGATTCTTTCGCGCGCCCCGCAGGCGTACTCGACCCAGCGACTCCTGGCCGCAGCCGAGCAGCGAGGGCACAAGGCACGCGTGTTGAACACGCTGCGGTTCTCGATCGACCTCGCAGGGGACGAACCCGACCTCGCTTATCGTGGCAAGCTGCTGAGCGATTACGACGCGATCCTGCCCCGCATTGGCAACTCCATCACCTACTTCGGTACGGCGGTGGTGCGCCAGTTCGAGCAGATGGATGTCTATACCCCCAACACTGCGAACGGCATTTCAAACTCGCGCGACAAGCTGCGCGCCATTCAGATCCTCTCGCGCCACAACATCGATATGCCCGCCACCGCGTTCGTGCGCAACCGCGCCGACGTGCGCCCCGCGATCGAGAGCGTCGGTGGCGCCCCCGTCGTCATCAAGCTCCTCGAGGGCACCCAGGGCATTGGCGTGATCCTCGCCCCGCAGGTCAAAGTCGCCGAGGCCATCATCGAGACGCTGCACTCCACGCGCCAGAACGTGCTGATTCAACGCTTTGTATCCGAGAGCCGCGGCAGAGACGTACGCGCGCTCGTGGTGGGCGACCGCGTGGTCGCCGCCATGCGCCGCACCGCCGCGGGAGACGAGTTTCGTTCCAACGTGCACCGTGGCGGAACCGTGGAGGCCGTCACCCTCGATCCGGCATATGAACAGGCCGCCGTGCGCGCCGCGCAGATCATGGGTCTGCGAGTTGCGGGCGTTGACATGCTCGAGGGGGACGAGGGGCCGCTCGTCATGGAGGTCAACTCGTCGCCGGGGCTGCAGGGCGTCGAAGCCGCGACCGGGCTTGATGTCGCGGGCGCGATCATCGATTACATCGCGGGCCAGGTGAACTTTCCCGAGATCGATGTGCGTCAGCGGCTGTCGGTGTCGACGGGCTACGGGGTTGCCGAGCTCACGATGCACGGCTCAGAGCACGTAGGTAAGACGCTCGGTGACCTCGGGCTGTGGGATCGCGACGTCACTGTGCTCACGCTGCACCGCGGCGTGCAGGTGATTCCGAACCCGCGCAAGCATTTGGTACTCGAGGCTGAGGACCGCCTGCTGTGCTTCGGCAAGCTCGAGGAGATGCGCGGCATGATCCCCGAGAAGAAGCGCCGCCGGGCGCGCGTGCGCAAACTGCCGCCCGAGGCGCAGGAGCTCGCCGAGGGCTAACTCGGCGAGCTCCTGCGGTAGTGTCTTGCCGCGAGCGTTAGCGCGTGGCCTGGTTTCTGCGCCGGATCGCTGCGGCGCCGAGCGCCAACGCGCCGAGCAGCAAAGCCGCACCGGCAGCGAGGCCCAGTGGCGCGACGCTCGGGCCACCGGTGTTGACGAGCGCCTTGGCCGGTTCACCACCGGGCGTCGGTGTCGTCTCGGGCGGCATTGGCTTGCGCTGACCGTACACCGTGAACTCCAGCGTAGTTGGGGCCGACGAGACCTTGTTCGCCGTCTGTGTGGCCGCGAGCTCCATTTTGACTGACCCATTATCATCCGCGCCCAATGGTTCCAGGTCGACAGACCATGTCCCGTTTTGTACCGTTGCGGTGTAAGTCACATCGGGCTGGGTGCGGTTCGCCGGTGCGCCTGACGTTCCGGGGAGGGCGATTGCGAGGGTCGTGAGCGCTACTTCGACCGTTGCGCCCTCGATGCCGGTGCCCGAGACACTCTTCGGTGTTGCGCCGTCCTTGAAGGTCTCACCGTTCGTGATCGATGTGACAGTGGGGGCGGGGGGAGCGACGGTGACGGTCGCCGCAGTGGGCACCGATTGGCTCATGCCATTGGTGGCGGTGAAGGTGTAGTCGTAGACGCCTGCCGCGGGGGTGGGCACGGTGGCGACGCCGTCGACCGGGGTGAGGGCGGTCTCTTGGCCGTTCAGGGCCACTGTGAGCCCGGTAGCGTTTGTCGGCACTGTAACGGCGATGCCGTCGCCCATGGTCGCGTTGTTCGTGCCGGTGGTGGGGGCGGCGATGTCGAGCGCGACTTCGTAGCCACCCGTGGCGGGCAGTGAGTCCTGCAGCAGCGAGGACCACAAAAACGGGCCGCCCCACACGTCTGCGGCAACACCGCTCACGACGCCTACCGCCGTGGTGCCTTGCACCACGGAGCCGCCGGAGTCTCCAGGAATTGCGTACGTTCCGCTGGAGAACCCGTGTACCCAACGGCCACTCACCTGAATCCAGCCATCGAGGATGTCGATCGGCCGTACGGTTCCCGCTTCGTGGCCCGTCGTGCGGCCGCTGCGGGCAATGGGCCCGAGCTGGGGCAGCCCGACGCGCTCCACCTTGGTCGTGCTCTCGGCAAGGGAACCGGGCGTCAGGCCGGGCGTAGTCCAGTCGGTGACTTCTGGCAGCAGATTCCAGTCTTCGTCCTCGTCGACATCGATCACTGCGATATCGATCGAATCAGCATCTCCGTTTGTTCCGGTGGTGCCGCCCACGCCGCCATACTGCGCAAACCCGAACCAGCCAATGAGGGGGAGACCCGGGTCGGGCACTGTTCCGGGGCCGCCAGCAGCGGGCTCTTCCTGGGGCGTAACGGCAACTGCAAGGGTGTCTTCCGGGCCACTCATGCAGTGACCAGCTGTGATGAAGGCGGGCTTGCGAGAGGGGCTCCACGCGGCGAAACCGAGTGAACAGTATCCCGTTGTCCCGGTGCTGGTGTTGGCGGCGAGATACCCTGCGCCGCCGACGAGATCGTTAGCTGCGACGGCGTTGACGGGACCTTCCAGCTGGAGTGTGGTGATCTCGTCGTGCTCACCATGGGAGTCTGCGAAGTCTTCGATTGCTGCCTGCCCCGCTGGCGAATCGATGTCGCCGCCGGTCGTCACGACAACGGTCTCGCCCGCGGCGTTCACACCCACACCCACGAGGTCGATGCCCGCGGCCTCGAACGCCTGCTCGTCGGCCTGCGACGGCGGTGCCGACTCGTCAGCAGGGTTCTCCGTCTCGGGTTGTTCGATAGTGGCTGTGCCGGGGTCGTCGGTGAGCTGTGCCACCGCGGAGGGCGGGGCTTCCTCCGCAAACGCGGGAGAGGATGCGCTTGCACCACCGAGCGCGATCGCGAGCGTAGCGCCGATCGCGAGTGGTTTGCGAAACAGCAAGGCAGAACGGTGCAGCATAACGAGGGCCCCCAATGTCGATGCGCGCGAAGCGCGGCGGTGCGTCACTATCGTGGCGCCAGAAATCGCCACACACCGAATAAACGTAGCGTGAACTTGGTCAGGGGGCAAGATTTTGGAAGCCAGAACCGCGCCGCCCACACAGCGGACCGGACTACGCTGTGCATATGTCCAATGCCCAGAGCGAACCGCTGATCGGGCGGTGGGAGTCGAACGAGCCTGGCAACCCGCATCTCGAGTTCACGGTAGACGGCGCAGTGACGGGCAGCGACGGCTGCAATGGCATCTTCTCGACCTATGCCGCTACTGACGATGGGGCGGTCATCGGGATGTTTGTATCGACGTTGAAGGCCTGCTTCGGCGTCGACGATTGGTTGCGCGGCGTCCACAGCGTGCGTTTGCAGGGCGACACCCTGGTCGTGTGTGACCGGTCGGGCACCCGGATCGGCGAGCTGCGGCGCGCGATTACGGAGCAACTGCCGGGCTAGGCCCGCACCCGCAGTGCGCCGGGCAGGATCGTAGCCTCAAAGGAACTCACCTCGCCGACATCCTCGCCATCCACCTCGAAGGCGAGTGGCACCGGCAGCGACACGAGTACCCGTCGGGCGCGAAGGTGCGCCGTCGACTCTGAACTCTCGGCGGTGCTCGCACGGGTGAATAGCCGCTTGAGCCCGTTGTCCCAGGTCATGTTGCGCATGGTGTCGAGCCAGGCCACCGCACCGTCGGCGCGCAAAAGGAGCAGGTCGAGCTCGCCGTCATCGGGCCGGGCATCGGGGAGGAGCGTGACGCCACCCTGAATGCTGCCGCAATTGGCGACGAGCAGCGTGTGCGCCTGCTCCTGCACCGTCTCGCCTTCGTCTTGCGTGAATGCGAACTCGACGACCTCGGTGCCCGAGGCCGCTCGGCCCAGCGACTCTACGTACGCGAGCCATCCGGCCTTGGCCTTCAACTCGTCGTCAGTCTCGACGATCATCTGAGCATCGATACCAAAGCCCACCATGACGACGAACCCGAGTTGCTGGGTGGCGCCATCAGAGGTGGTGAACTCCACCTGGCCCAGATCCAGCGGTGCGCCCTCGCTTCGCAGCGCAAGTTCAATGGCCGCACGCGGGCTACCCAGCGGCACCCCGAGGTTGCGCGCCAGCAGATTGCCGGTGCCCAGCGGCACAATGCCGAGGTCGGCCTTGGGGGATCCGGATCCGCCTAGGTATTCAGCCACCGCGCGCACCGTGCCGTCGCCGCCCGCAGCGATCACAAGGGTGCAGCCGTGCTCGACGGCGGAGGCTGCGGCGCCCCGGCCCGGGTCGTCCACCGCGGTCTCGAACCAGAGCACCTCGCGTGAGGCATCGCCAGCCGTGCCGGCGAGCGCCTCGTCGAACGCGGCGCCCAGCTCACCCTTGTCGGTCTTCGATGGGTTCCAAACGATTCCGATTGCGTTGCTCATGAAGGGGACTCCCTAGGGCGAGGATGTGCCTGCGGTCTGAGGTCGTGCGCTGCCGATTCAACGCGACCAACACGGGAACGGGCTGTGAACCGCGAAGCGGCTTAGAGCGCAGCGAGCAATGACTTCCAGTAGGCCCGCCACTCCTCGATTTCTTCGCCCGTAGGCATGCCGTCGTGGTTGACGCCGAGAGTTACCTTGTCGTCGCCCTTGGGAGTAGCCGACACCTCTACCCGGCCGGCACCCTCGAGGTCGAACCGCCAAAACGATCGCTTCTCGGTGCGCGAGGGTCGCGGCTTTAACACGGCACATCCGCGGTGCTCGGCGGCGTCACCGTGAGCGGCGACCCACGCGGCAATCGCAGCGTCGCGGTCGAGGGGCATCGTGCGGCTCGCGCTCACACGAAACAGGCCGTCGGATCCCTGCCCGGGCACGCGCAGGCCGGAGTGCTGCTCGAATGCGATCGCGATTCCCTGCGCCCACCAATCGGGGCTCTGCAGCGCATCGGGGACATGATCGCGAGCAATCTTCGCGATCTGTGCGTGCGTGAGGTGTACGGCGTCGTGTGCGGTGAAAATCTCGAGCCAGCTCGCCCAGTCGCGCTCCGTCGCGCGCTCAATCCCGGGCACGCTGGTGGCACGCGTCGTGTTTGTCGCTGGTTCACGGGCTGCGTCGCTCGTTGAAATCGTCATGAAGAGCCTCCCTTGCTCGTGTCCGTAATACTAACGGGCACATCAGACATGCTTGAATGGGGTCATGCTGACGCGAGGCGCCTTAGGTGGGCGGCATCAAGGCCATGATCCGGATCATTCTCACGCGCCCGCAGTGGGTGAGCCGAAAGTCAGTGCCGCGCGAGAATCGCGCCGTTACACCGAGGTCGAGGCGTCGCAGCACCGCCCGCCCGCCGGGGCGCTGCCTGAGCCCGTCGAGAACGGGGCGGCCGCGGGGCGCCGCGATCCACTTGAATACCGCATCGACCTCGAGCGGATTCGATTCTCGTCATACTTCGCTCGACTGTCGGACGTGACGCAGGTGATGCCGCAGTCGGGCGTGGGGCCCGTGATGCACAACCGGCTCACGCACTCGCTTAAGGTCAGCGCGGTAGCCCGGGTCATCGCCTCAAATCTGGCGGGGCACGAGGCCGCGCACGTCGCGTTCACGCGAGGAGAGGCGGCGGCTGACGACGAAACCGGCGCGATGATTGCGCGCCTCGGCGGCTGCGACACGATCGTGGCACAGGCCGCGGCGCACGCGCACGACCTCGGCCACCCGCCGTTTGGGCACCTGGGGGAGCGGGTGCTCGACCGCGTGGCTCGCGAGCAGCTCGGGCTCGCGGAGGGGTTTGAGGGCAACGCCCAGAGCTTTCGCATTCTCACCAAGCTCGACACATTGGGCCGCCAGTTTCCGGGTCTCAACCTCACGGCGGCGAGCCGGGCCGCGACCCTCAAGTACCCGTGGACGCGGGGCGAGTGGGCCGCCCCCGCCAACGGCCTCGCGGCAGATGCGCACCCCGTGCCCGCCTCTGAACGCCCCCGAGGGGTGGGCGGAGACGCGCTGAACGGCGCCGAGAAGTTCTCGGCCTACGCGCTCGAGGCCGACGAGATGGACGAAGTGCTGGCCGCTTTTCCCCGCATCGCGCGCGGCATGCAGACCGTTGAGTGCGCGGTCATGGACCTCGCCGACGACATCGCCTACGCCGTGCACGACCTCGACGACTTCACCCGGGCCGGTGTGCTGCAGCAGGCCGCTGTCGCCGGCGAACTGCGGGCCTGGCTGGCTGGATCGCGTGAGCTCGCCGAGGAACACCGCGGCGAACTCGCGGCGAGCTGGCGCACGCCGGGCCACGCGCTCGAGCTGCTGTGGCGGCGCCTGAGCGAGAAGGATGGCTGGATCGCAGACCGCGGGGCCTTTTCAGCCGCGGTGCTGCGGGTACGCGATGAGCTGGGTGAGGGGCTGCTCGCGGTGCCCTACGACGGCGGCATCGATTCAGAGCGCGCGGTGTCTGAATTCACGCGACGTTGGATCGATCACCTGCGCACCTCCATCGTCGTCGAAGAGCAGCCGCACGTGCGCAGCGGGCCCGTGCGGCTCAACCAGCAGGCCTGGCACGAGGTCGCCGTGCTCAAGTTCGTGCACGCCCACTTCGTGCTCGAGCGGCCCGAGCTCGCCCAGCCGCAGCGTGGCATGGCACGCATCGTGAGCCAGCTCACGCTCGGCTTCGACGACTGGCTCGCCGACCCCGACGACGCGGGCCGCGCGCCCCGCCGCCTCACCGAATGGGTGGCCGAGTCAACTGAGGCGACGTTTGCGCTTCGTCAGGCGCGGCCCGAGCTGCTGCTGGGGGACACGAGCGACGCGGGGCTGTGGCGGCAGGGGCGTGCACGCGCGATTCTCGACTACGTGGCCTCGCTGAGCGACCAGCAGGCGGTAGCCGCACACCGCAGCATGCTGGGCGGCGAAATCACGGGGTAGGCATCGGCCCGCTGCGCTACCGTAGAACACGTGAGTGAAGAACAGACAGCAGCAGGCCTCATCGCAGAACTGATCGAAGTGGGCCGCGACGCCGTGAACCGCGGCCTCGTGCTCGCCAGCGCGGGCAACCTCTCGGTGCGCATCAGCGAAACTGAGTTTGCAGTGTCGGGCAGCGGCACCTGGCTGGACCAGCTCACGCAGGACGACTTCGCGGTCCTTTCGCTGGATCCCGCGGAGACCGGGGCCATTCGGGACGGCGGCGCCAAGCCCTCGAGCGAGTGGAAACTGCACCACCGCGCGTACCTCGCCCGCCCCGACATCACGTGCGTGCTGCATCTGCACCCGCGCACCGCGGTCGTCATGGCGAGTCTCGACAAGCCTGTGCGGCTGCTCACGCTCGACCATGCCTACTACGTCGGCTCGATCGGGGTCACGCCGTTTTATCACAACGGCACCGACGAGCTCGCAGATACCGCAGCCGAGGCACTGCGCGAACACAACTGCGTCATCATGCAGCACCATGGCTGCTCGGTCGTCGCCGACTCGGTGAGCATGGCCTACCGTCGCGCGCTCAACCTCGAGGACGCCGCGCAGGCCACCGCGCTCGCGCTGCAGCTGGGCGACACCGACACGGTGTTCCCCGCGGGCGACGCAACGCACGCGTAATCGGGCCCGGGCTATGGCTGCACGGGGAATTCTTGATCCGGATCCCACGGCCGCGCCCAGCCCAGCTCATCGAACAGGGTCGCGAGCAGGATCCCGGTAAACCCCCACACGATGTGGCCCCCCAGCCGGGGCGCGAGCCTGAACGCGTCACCCCGGTGCGTGATCGCGGGCCCGGTGGCCGACTTACGCCTGAGCACCGACGTGCCGCGGGCCGCCGGGGCCAGCAGCTCGGCAACGGGCGCGCGAAACACATCGACTGACTCGGTGCGATCTGCGGACACTTCGCTGGGCGCGTGCCACCAGCCCACGACCGGGGTGACGCGGTTGTTGCTCACCGGCAGGTGGATCTCGGGTAGCTCGCCGAGCACCTCGACACCCGTCGGGTCGAGCCCGGTTTCCTCCTGCGCCTCGCGCAGCGCGGTCGCCGCAGAGTCGGCATCACCGGGCTCCCACCCTCCGCCGGGAAATGCGATCTGGCCGGCGTGGTGACGCATGCCGGTCGCACGCCGGGTGAGCAGCACGTCGAGTTCGGGCGCGACCGTGTACGGGGCGTGGGCGGGAACCTGATCGAGCGCACCGAACAGTATGAGCACCGCCGATCGACGTAGCGGGCGGTCGGCGAGCGGACCCTGGGGCTGAAAGTCGAGCGTCACGCCGCGAGCCATGAGCGCGCGCAGGTCGCGCAGCGCATCACCGGGAGTGGGGCTCATGCGGTTCAGCCTAGCGCGGGCGCAGCGACGTAGCCCAGATACGCCTGACGTGGCCCGGATGCGCCTGACGTGGCCCGGATGCGCCGAAGGCCTGCGCTGCACGACTTGAACTCAAGCGAAGCAGCGCAGGCCTTCAGTGAAGGACGCCTGGGGGTGGGCTACCCCTCGATCAGCAGGTCGCTGATGCCGTCGGGCACCCGCTGCGACCGAGCCCACGGCTCGCGCTCGCGGCGTTCGCGACGCTTCACGCGCTCGGTCTCCTCGGTGCGCACCTGGGTGAGCACCGAGATCACGGCCGCGCGCTCGGCGTCGGACACCTGCTTCGTGACGAAGCGAATGTCGTCGCCCGTGATCGTGTCGTCGGGCTCGCCGATCTCCTCCCGACGTGCCGCATCGCGTGCGGTCGCGTCGGGAGGCAGCAGGTCGGCTGGGGCCGGATCCGGAATCAAATTCTCGTCAGTCATGGTGCGCTCCCTGCCTTACAGCGGGATGTTGCCGTGCTTCTTAGCGGGCAGCTCCATGCGCTTACCGCGGAGGCCGCGCAGCGCCTTGATGACCGCGAGGCGGGTGCCCGCGGGCTCGAGCACGTTGTCGAGCTCGCCGCGCTCGGCAGCGAGGAACGGGCTCGTGACGTCGGCCGTGTACTTGGCGGTCAGCTCGGCACGCAGCGCCTCGACGTCCTGGCCAGCGTCTGCCGCGGCCTTGAGTTCCTTGCGGTACAGGATGTTGACGGCGCCCGAGCCGCCCATGACGGCGATCTCGGCGGTGGGCCACGCGATGTTGAAGTCGGCACCCATCTGCTTCGAGCCCATGACGATGTATGCCCCGCCGTACGCCTTGCGCGTGATGATGGTCACGAGCGGCACGGTGGCCTCTGCGTATGCGTAGAGCAGCTTTGCGCCGCGGCGAATGACACCCTGGAGCTCCTGGTCGGTGCCGGGCAGGTAGCCGGGCACGTCGACGAGGGTGAGGATGGGGATCGAGAACGCGTCGCAGAAGCGCACGAATCGTGCCGCCTTCTCGCTCGCGTCGATGTTGAGCGTGCCCGCCATTTGGTTGGGCTGGTTCGCGACGATGCCGACGGTGCGGCCCTCGACGCGGCCGAAACCGATGAGCATGTTGGGGGCGAACAGTGGCTGCACCTCGAGGAAGTCGCTGCCGTCGAGGATCGCCTCGATGACCGTCTTCATGTCGTAGGGCTGGTTGGGGCTGTCGGGGATCACCGAGTTGAGCTTGCGGTCGAGATCGGTGATCTCGAGTGCGGTGTCGGTGTCGTAGACGGGGGTCTCTGCCAGGTTGTTGTCGGGCAGGTAACCGATCAGCGCGCGGGCGTAATCGAGCGCGTCGTGCTCGTCGCTCGCCAGGTAGTGGGAGACGCCGCTCTTCTGGTTGTGCGTGAGCGCGCCGCCGAGTTCCTCGAAGCCGACGTCCTCGCCCGTAACGGTCTTGATGACGTCGGGGCCGGTGACGAACATGTGGCTCGTCTTGTCGACCATGATGACGAAGTCGGTGAGGGCGGGGGAGTACACCGCGCCGCCGGCCGAGGGGCCCATGATGATCGAGATCTGGGGGATCACGCCCGAGCACATGGTGTTGAGTTTGAAGATGCGGGCGTACTGGCTCAATGCCACGACGCCTTCCTGGATGCGAGCTCCGCCCGAGTCGAGGATGCCGAGGCAGGGGGCGCCGGTCTTGAGCGCGAACTCCATGGCCTTGACGATCTTCTCGCCGGCGACCTCGCCGAGCGAGCCGCCGAACGTAGTGAAGTCCTGCGAGTACACGACGACCTGGCGGCCGTGGACCGTGCCGGCACCCGTGACGACCGAGTCGCCGAACGGACGCGAGTTCTCCATGCCGAAGCCGTGGGTGCGGTGCTTCACGTACTTGTCGAACTCGACGAACGAGCCCGGGTCAAGCAGGGCAGTGATGCGCTCGCGGGCGGTCATCTTGCCGCGGGCGTGCTGCTTAGCGGCCGCAGCGGTGTCGCGATCGCCCACTGCCTCCTGGTACTTCTGGCGGTGGTCGGCGATGCGACCTGCGGTCGTAGCGAGGTCGTTATTGTCTCCAGTCACGCATGCCAGCCTAGCGCGGGGTACATGCACATGGCCTCAGATAATCAACAACGGAATCGCGGATCCTTGGTCGATACCCTACGGCTCTCGTGGTTTAGTGCTTTGCTTGCGGGAGTTTCGCGAACTAAGTGTCACGTGTGGCTGTTTTGTGCGGTGTGCGCAATCGAGTTGTCGGAAATGGTGGGTTCGCGGCCGGAACGCCACAACTTCTGCCAAATGGAATCGGGCGGCCCGTGGCACCGAATACGAGCCGAAAGCGTCAACGCAGAGTAGCCTCAGAGCGTGGAACTCAAGCGAACGCGCGAACTACTGCCCGAAGTCATGTGGCGCGAGGCGTCGGCCTCGACCAACGCCGAGCTGCGGGACCTGGTTCAGCGCGGAGTCGAGGCCGACGCGCCGGTTCCGCACGGAGCCCTGCTGGCAACCGCGAACCAGACTGAGGGGCGCGGCAGGCTCGACCGCAGCTGGCTCACACCCCCGGGCACGGCGCTTGCTGTCTCCGTGCTCGTGAGGGGGTTCGGAACAACGCTGAGCGGCGTGCGCGCGGCTACCGCTGACGTACCCGACTGGGGCGAGCTCGGGCCGGCCTGGCTGCCGCTCATCGCTGGGTCGGCCGTACAGGGCGCGCTGCAACCCTTCTTTACCGCTGCCTGCGATGGAGAGACCGACGGCTATGACGATGAACTCGTCGGGTTCGAGCAGCGCGAGGTGCTGCGCGTGGGCGTGAAATGGCCCAACGACGTGCACGTGCGCGACGAAGACGATGCGATCGCCGGCCGCCCGGGCAAGAAGCTCTGCGGTATTTTGTGCGAGCTGCTGCCCGACGGGAGCGCGATCGTCGGTATGGGTATCAACGTGCTGATTCCCGAGTGGGAGCTCCCGACCGACCGTGCGACCTCGCTGCTCGCTGCGGGGGCGGCCGTCGGCGAGGCGGAGAGCTTTGCAGACGCGGCCGGGGCGGAACTCGCTGACCGACTGCTCGCCGGAGTTGCCAGCGAACTGATGAAGCTCGCCGAGCTCGCGGGCACGCACCCGAGCGCCGCCCGCAATCGCGTGCTGCGCAACTCGCTCACGATCGGCACCGAGGTGCGCGTGCACCTGCCCGGGGGCGGGATCGTCGATGGCCGGGCCCGTGCGCTCGCCGCCGACGGTTCGCTCGTAGTCGATCTGCCGACCGGCGGCGAGCTCACAGTGAGCGCGGGCGACGTCGAGCACCTGCGGTAAAGCGGGAGCGCCCGCGGCTGCTGGCGCTCCCGGCTACCTGTTATCCGCGGCCTCCGTGCAGCGGGTAGTCCTCACCCATCTGATCGATCTGCTCGGTCGTCGGGTCGGCCTCCGAGAAGTCCATCTTGGGGACGGGACGCTTGAACCCGCCCGTCACAATTGCGATGATCACGACGCCGACCGCGAGCCAAATACCGCCTACGATCCAGGTGGTGGCCTGAAGCGAAGTCCACAGCCAAATAGTAAGGGCGAAGCCGATCAGCGGTGCGACGAGCTTGGTGAGCACGAGGCGTGCGGTGAGCGCTTCGCGCCGGCCGCCGCGGGGGAAGACGTAGGTACGAATCACCGACAGGTTCACCATGGCGAATGCCGCGAGTGCGCCGAAGCTGATCATAAAGGCGACAACGTCGAGCGACAGGAACAGCGCCGACAGCGCGAAGAATGACACGACACACGCCGCGACGATGGGGGTGCCGAAGCGGTGGTGCAAGCGTGCGAGCGGGCGCGGCAACATGCCGTCGCGGCCCATGGCGTAGAGGATGCGTGAGACCGACACCTGGCCGGTCATGCCCGAGCCGAAGGCACCGACCACGTACACGGCCACAAAGAACGCGGTGAACACGTCGCCGCCGATGTTGTCCATGATGGTGACGCCCGCGGCTTCGATCTCCACGTCGCTGAGCGTTGACCAGTCGGGCGAGAACGCGGCGGCACCGGCCCACGAGACCAGAATGAAGAAGAGTCCGCCCACGAGGGTGGACAGCACGATCGCGCGGGGGATGTCCTTGCGCGGGTTCTTTGCCTCTTCGGACAGTGTCGACACTGCGTCAAAGCCGAGGAACGACAGCGCGAGGATCGCGGCACCCGAAGCGATGGCGCCGATGCCGCCCTCACCGAATGTGAAGGGCTCGATAAGGCTCACCGACGCGTCGCCGCCAAAGGCGCTCTTGAACGCGAGGACCATGAACACCACCACGAGCACGACCGAGAGCGCGATGATCGCGAAGTTCACCTTGTTGACGAGGTTGATTCCCAGGATATTGAACATCAGCACGAGCAGTAGTGCGGCGAGCGTGAACACCCACACGGGCACGGCGGGGAACTGAGTGTTGAGGTAGATGCCGATGAGCATGAAGTTGATCATCGGAATAAAGAGGTAATCGAGCAGCATGACCCAGCCGGTCAAAAAGCCCGCCGCGCCGCCGAATGACTGCTGCGTGTAGGTGTAGGCGGACCCGGCGACCGGGTAGCGTCGCACCATCGCACCGTAGGAGGCCGCGGTGAACAGCATCGCCACGACGGCAACGACGTACGCTGCCGGTAGGTGTCCATCGGTGACCTGGTTTACGATGCCGTACGTCGTGAAGACCGTGATGACGGTCATGTACGTGACACCGAACAGGGTCAGTCCGACGAGGCCGAGGGACCGCTTGAGGTGGGGGCTAGCTGAATCGCTCAAAGTATCTCCTTCGATGCTGGTGCACGGTGGTCACTCCAATTGTGACCCACCCGCGATATGCAGCCTAGCGCGGAATTGGAGCATTAATGAACATTGTTCTTCTTCGTGGCGTGTGCGGGGCAATGTCCTTGCTGACTAGAAACGGAAAAGCCACTAATTCCGGATCGCGGAGCGCGATTTCTTCCGGAGTTAGTGGCCTTTCCGACGCTGGTGCTGGGGCGCGAGCCCTAGAACGTGCGCTGACCCGCGAGCCAGGTGCCACGCACCTCGATGGCGGGAATCTGCTCGGGTGTGGTGGTGAGCGGGTTCGCCGACAGCTGCACGAGGTCAGCCACGCGACCCAGCTCGAGGGAGCCGCGGTCGGGGGCGAGCGCCTGGCGGGCGATGCCCGTCGTGTAGGCCGAGTAGGCGGTGGCCGGTGACACGCACTCGTCGGGCAGCCAGGTCGGGTCTGACGGGTCGGTGACGTCGCGGCGCGCAATGGCGGTAGCGAGCGCGGGCCGCCAGTCCTTAGTGGTGACAGGCCAATCGCTGCCGAAGGATACGGTTGCGCCCGAGCGGGCGACCGAACCAATGAGGTACTGCCACGACTCACGGTCGTGTCCGATGTGGGGAATCGTGAGCGCGCGCATCACCGCGTCGCACTGGGCCCAGTACGGCTCAAAATTGGCGATCACGTCGAGCTTCGCGAAGCGCTCAATGTCCTCGGGGGCGAGCATCGCGACGTGGGCGACCACGTGAGCGCGCACGTGATCCGGAGCAGCGTTGCGAGCCGACTCAAGCGCGTCGAGCGCGATGCGTACTGCGCGATCGCCGATCGCGTGCAGGTGCAGCTGGAAGCCTGCGGCATCGAGCGCGGTGACGGCTGCGATGAGCTCGTCCTCGGTCCAGTTGGGGAGCCCGCGGTCCTCGGGCGTATCGCTGTAGGGGTCGGTGAGCGCGGCCGTGTGGTTCTCGATCACGCCGTCGACGAAGAACTTGATCGTCTCGGCGGTGACGAGCGGGTGGCCAAGCGTGCGAAACTCCTGGCGCACGTCTGAAAACTCGACGAGCTGCTCTCGCCAGGTCGCAGGATCGGCCCGCAGCGCGAGGTTGACGCGCGTGTGCAACCGGTTCGCGGCGGCCGCGGCACGGTACACCTCAATATCGGCGGCGTCGACCCAGGCGTCCTGTACCCAGGTCGTGCCCTGCGCGGCGTAGGCGAGCGTGGCCTCCTCGAGGGCTCGAACGCGATCCTCGAGCGAAAACGGCGGCACGATGGTGGCGAAGAAGTCATTCGCGGCGGCCTCCTGCAGCGTGCCGAGCGGGGTGTCGTCTTCGCGGCGCAGAATACGGCCGAGCGCGGGATCGGGCGTCTCGGCCGTGATGCCAGCTGCCTTGAGTGCCGCGGTGTTGACCCAGGCCGTGTGGTAATCCCAGGCCCGCAGAATGGTGGGGGTGTCACCCGTGACCTCGTCGAGCCAGCGGGCATCGAAGCGGCCGCCGGGCGCGAAGGTTGCATCGTAGCTTGCGCCGACGATCCATTCTGCCTCGGGGTTTTCGGCCTTCCATTTCGCGACCGCGGCGAGAATGCCGTCGAGGTCCTTCGCCTCGCGCACCGCGGGGCCCTGGGCCTCGAGGCCGCCAAGTACTGGGTGCGCGTGGCCCTCGCCGAGGGCGGGGGCGAGGGTGTCGCCCGCAAGATTGACGACGACTGCGCCGCTATCGCTCGCGAGTGCACGGGCGTCATCGCCGTGGGCGACAACGCGGCCGTCCTGTGCTGCGAGCGCGTCGGTGCGAGCGCCGTCGGTCGAGATGACGACGTCGCCATCGATGAAAACTGTGAGGGTCATGATTGATTCCTTAACGCTCGGTGCGGCAGTGAGACGGGTGAGAAGGAGCGCGGGGGAGTGCCCTGCGCGTGCAGGACACTCCGTCGCAGGCTACTTGAAGGGTACGGCCTCGCCCATCGCATCGACAGCGGTGGTTTCGGGGCCCTCGGAAAAGTCCATGCGGGGAACCGGCTTGCGGAACCCGCGGGTCTTGACGAGCAGGATCACGAGCCCGATCGCGAACCAGATGCTACCGACGATCCAGGTCATGCCCTCGAGGGAGGTCCACAGCCAGATCGTGAGCACGAGGCCGATGCCGGGGAAGACGCCGCGCAGCACGATGTCCTTCGGAGTGCGGGCAGGAGACTGGCCGTCGTTGGGGAACAGGTACACGCGAATCACCGAGAGGTTGACCATGGCGAAGGCCGCGAGCGCGCCAAAGCTGATCATGAAGGCGGCCTGCTCGAGGGTCAGGAACAGGCTTGCGAGCGCAAACACCGACACTGTCGAGGCAGCGACGACGGGGGTGCCGAAGCGCGACCAGAGTCGGCCGAGCGGCTTGGGGAGCGTGCCGTCGCGGCCCATCGAGTACAGAATGCGTGCGACCGAGACCTGCCCTGCGAGGCCCGACCCGAAGCAGCCCGCAATGGTGAAGAGGACAAAGAGGATGCCGAGCCACTCGCCCGCTACGTGGTTGGCGAGGACGATGCCTGCGGCGTCGATCATCTCGCGGGGGATCATGCTCCAGTCTTCGGGGCGGTAGGCGATGGCGCCCACCCACGAGACGAAGATGAAGAGGCCGCCGCCAATGACGGCGGTGAGGATGATGGCGCGGGGAATGTCGCGGCGCGGGTGCTTGGCTTCCTCGGACAGCGTGGAGACGGCGTCGAATCCCAGGAACGACAGGGCGAGCACGCCGGCGCCGGCAAAGATGGGGCTGAAGCCCTCCGCGCCGGGAATGAACGGCTCGATCATGCTGGGGGCATTGGGGTCTGCGATCGCCATCTTGATCGAGAAGATCGCGAAGATGCCAATGACGGCGGCCGAGAAGCTGACCACAAAGATGTTGAGCTTGTTGACCAGGTTGATGCCGAGGATGTTGAACACGAACACCGCCACAAGCGTGACGATGGACACGGCCTTTGCTGGGATCGACGGGAACTGCGTGCTGACGTAGAGGCCCAGAATGATGAAGTTGATCATCGGAATGAAGAGGTAGTCGAGCAGCAGCACCCAACCGGTAAGGAAGCCCGCGCCGCCGCCAAAGGCCTGCTGCGTGTAGGTGTAAGCGGAGCCCGCGACCGGGTAGCGGCGCACCATCGACGCGTAGCTGTTTGCGGTGAAGAGCATGGTGAGCAGCGCGACCACGTAGGCGAGGGGCAGCTTGCCATCGGTGATCTGGTTGACGATGCCATACGTGGTGAACACGGTAGCCAGGGCCATGTATGCCAGGCCAAACAGTACGAGGCCGCCGAGGCCGAGCTCTCGTTTCAAGTGGGCCTTGCCCGTCGTCGCGCTCACGTGGATCTCCTTTGATGCAGGGTGTACTTGAGTTAAATGAACAATGTTCTTTTAACCATCGTGACGACAGTAGCCGATTCCGCGGGAGGGCGCAATTCGCTCGACGTCGAACAAGATGCGTCGTGAAATCGGGGATACTGTGGAGATGCCGGATCACGCGCGCTGCGCGCGCGACGCAACCAGGAGGGTCAATGACGACGATCGAGCAAAGCGCCGAGGCGCCCGCGGTTTCCGCGGGTTCCGACGCCTTCGACGCGCCCAAGCGGCGAGTGGGTAGACCCAGAAAAAACGTGCTGTCGCGCCAGCTCATCATCGAGACCGGCCTCACGCTCATCGATGAACACGGAGTCGAGGGCGCGGGCATGCGAAGCGTTGCCAAGCGGCTGGGGGTGCGGCCCTCGGCGCTCTACAATCACGTGAGTGGCCAGGCCGAACTCATTGCCGGCGTGCGAGAACTCGTGAGCGACCGGATCCCGACCGAAGCCTTTGATCACCTCCCGTGGGATGAGGCGCTCACCGAGTGGGCCAAGGTATATCGGCGGGCGTTTGTGGCACACCCGTCCACGATTGCGCTGCTCGCAGTGGTGCCGATCGAGGGGGCCGGGGCCACGACGCTGATGTATGACCGTGTGGTCGATGCGCTCGTGCGCGCCGGATGGGATACCAGCAAGGTGCTGGTGGCGATAGTGGCGCTTGAGTCGTTTATTCTCGGGTCGGCACTCGACGCTGCGGCTCCCGACGACATGATGAAACCCAGCGATGACTCGGCCGCAGTGGCCTTTGCGGAGGCCTACCGTGCGCGGGAGTCCGCGCTCGGCGCGCGCGAAACTCGGCCAGCCGATGCGTCGTTCGAGCTCGGGCTGCGCGCGATGGTCGCTGGCCTGAAGGCAGAGTTCGACGCCTCGCGGTAGGCGTCCGGGGTAGGTGCTCCGACCTACCGGAAGATGATCGTGCGGTCGCCGTCCGAGAGCACGCGGTTCTCGGCGAACCAGTTCACCGCGTTGCGTAGCGCGCGCGACTCGATGTCCTGGCCGAGCTGCGTGAGCTGGCGCACCGAATACGAGTGATCGACCCGCACGGTGTCCTGCTCGATGATCGGGCCCTCGTCGAGGTCGGTCGTCACGAAGTGCGCCGTCGCACCAATGAGCTTCACGCCGCGCTGGTGTGCCTGCTTGTACGGGTTCGCGCCCTTGAAGCCGGGCAAGAACGAGTGGTGAATGTTGATCGCCTTGCCCGCGAGTGCCTCGCACAGATCGGGTGAGAGGATCTGCATGTAGCGGGCGAGCACGACGAGCTCAATATTCTGTTCCTCGACGACCTCGAGCACGCGTGCCTCGAAGGCGGCCTTGTCTTCCTTGCCCTTGATGGCGCGGTGCTCGAACGGCACGTCGTAGAACTCGGCGATGTCACGCACGGTCTCGTGGTTCGAGAGGATCAGCGGCACCTCGATGGGCAGCTGGCCGCCGCGGCGGCGGTACAGCAGATCATTAACGCAGTGCGTGGCGGTCGACGCGAGCAGCAGGGTGCGCACGGGGCGACCCACCTGGTCGAGGCGCCAGGCCATGTGGTAGCGCTCGGTGACCGGCGCCAGCGCGGCGGCGAAGCGCGCGTCAAAGGTCTCGGGCTGCGCGACGGCCTCAACCTGCAGTCGCATAAAGAAACGGCCCGTGTCTGCCGAAGCGAACTGCTGGCTCTCGGCGATATTGCCGCCCGCGGCGACGATCGCACCGCTGATCGCGTGCACGATGCCGGGGCCGTCAATGCAGGAAAGGGTAAGAACCCACTGGGCGTTGGTGCTGTTCGCTACGAGACTGGTCACGAGCACTAAGGGTAGTGGATGTGGGCTGAAGGGGAGCGGGGCAGCGGCGAGGGGGACCGCGCAGCGCGAGGTTCCGACGACGCGCGCGCCGAGACAGAAGGCAATATGGCGTCACACTTGCCGAGAGTTGGTAAACTAACTTCGTCGTGACTGGCGTGCAGATGGGACACCATCGGGGAACGACGAAATTACCTTTCCCGTCAGGGATGGCCGCTCGCCTGGGCCGAATCCGAATCCATTTTCGCGCGCCCCAGTGCGGAGTTGAGCTACGAGGAGCACACATGTCAACCCAGTCAGCATTCTTTAACGAGCCGCTCGAGGTCGTCGATCCCGAGATCGCCGAAGTTCTCAAGAACGAGCTCGGTCGCCAGCGTTCAACGCTTGAGATGATCGCAAGCGAGAACTTCGTGCCTCGCGCGGTGCTCCAGTCGCAGGGCTCAGTGCTCACCAACAAGTACGCCGAGGGCTACCCCGGCCGCCGCTACTACGGTGGCTGCGAGTACGTCGACGTTGCAGAGGACCTGGCACGCGATCGCGCAAAGTCGCTGTTCGGTGCCGCATACGCTAACGTGCAGCCCCACTCGGGCGCTTCGGCTAACGCCGCGGTGCTCTCGGCAATCGCCGAGCCCGGCGACACGATTCTCGGTCTCGAGCTGTCGCACGGTGGCCACCTCACCCACGGCATGAAGCTCAACTTCTCGGGCAAGCTCTACAACGTCGCCCACTACGGCGTTGACCCCGAGACCATGCTCATCGACATGGACGTGGTGCGTGCCAAGGCACTCGAGCACAAGCCCAAGGTCATCATCGCCGGCTGGTCGGCATACCCCCGCACGCTCGACTTCGCAGCGTTCCGCGCGATCGCAGACGAGGTCGGTGCAACCCTCTGGGTCGATATGGCTCACTTCGCTGGTCTCGTGGCTGCGGGCCTCTACCCCAACCCGGTGCCCCACGCACACGTCGTCTCGTCGACCGTGCACAAGACCATCGGTGGCCCCCGCTCGGGCTTCATCCTCACGAACGATCTCGATCTCTACAAGAAGATCAACTCGAACGTGTTCCCCGGCCAGCAGGGCGGCCCGCTGATGCACGTGATCGCTGCCAAGGCGACCGCGTTCAAGCTTGCGGCCACCGACGAGTTCAAAGAGCGCCAGGTGCGCACCCTCTCGGGCGCAAAGCTGCTCGCATCGGCACTCACGACCGAGGCCTCGAAGGCTGCTGGCGTAGACGTGCTCACCGGCGGCACCGACGTGCACCTCGTTCTCGCAGATCTGCGCCACTCGCCGCTCGACGGCCAGCAGGCCGAAGACGCGCTGCACAACGTGGGCATCACGGTCAACCGCAACTCGGTGCCCTTCGACCCCCGCCCGCCGATGGTCACGAGCGGCCTGCGTATCGGTACGCCCGCGCTCGCTACCCGCGGCTTCGGCGACGTCGAGTTCGCAGAGGTCTCTGACATCATCGCGCTGACACTGCAGCAGACCGGCGACATCGAGGAACTCAAGGCACGCGTCACCGCACTCGCCGACCAGTTCCCGCTGTACCCCGGCCTGGAGCAGTGGTAATCCGCGTGGCTGAAGACGCTCAGACCGCACAGCGGCTTGACGGCACGGCTGCGGCCGCCGCCATCAAGGCCGAGCTCACCGAGCGCGTAGCGGCACTCGCCGCCCAGGGCGTCGTGCCCGGGCTCGCGACCGTGCTGGTGGGCGCTGATCCGGGATCGCAGTGGTACGTTGCGGGCAAGCACCGCGATTGCGCAGAGGTCGGCATTTCGTCGATCAAGCGCGAGCTGACCGAGACCGTCACGCAGGAGGAGCTCGAGGCCGTTCTCGCCGAGCTCAACAACGATCCCGCGTGCACCGGGTACATCGTGCAGTTGCCGCTGCCCAAGCACATCGACACCGATCGCATTCTCGAGTGCATCGATCCTGCGAAGGATGCCGATGGCCTGCACCCGACCAACCTCGGCAAGCTCGTGCTCAACGCGAACACCGAGATCACCTCGCCGCTGCCCTGCACGCCGCGTGGTGTGATCGAGCTCGTGGAGCGTAATGGCCTGTCGTGGGCTGGCAAGCATGTGGTCGTCATCGGCCGTGGTGTGACCGTGGGGCGCCCGATTGGACCGTTGCTGACACGCCGCGAGTACAACGCGACCGTCACGCTCACGCACACGGGCACGACGGATCTGGGTGCCGAGCTGCGCCGAGCCGACGTGATCGTCGCGGCCGCCGGTGTAGAGGGCATCGTTAAGCCCGAGGACGTGAAGCCGGGCGCGATCGTGCTCGACGTGGGCGTCTCGCGCAAGACCGACCCCGATACCGGCAAGAGCCGCGTCGTGGGTGACATTGATCCCACCGTGGCAAACGTGGCCGGTTGGATGTCGCCGAACCCCGGTGGCGTCGGTCCCATGACCCGCGCGCTGCTGCTCAAGAACGTCGTGGAGATGGCTGAGCGCGCTGCCGGTTCGCCGGTCGCCGCGTAGTTTGAGCTAGCTCCGGATCACGAAAGGCCGCGATACACCTGGTGTATCGCGGCCTTTCGTTGCTTCTGGGTGAGGGATGTGGCCGGGGAAAGCGGCACACGAGGGGCATGGCTTCCATGCGCGGCTCAGTGAGCATGTGCATACTTGTTGGGTGACTATGACCTTGCTGATGAGCATGATTCCCCCGGCCCTGCTCGGTATCGACTGGCTCGACCCCGAGACCCTGCTCAAAGCGGGCGGCTGGGCGGCCCTCATTCTGGCCTGTGCGTTTGTGTTCCTGGAAACGGGAGTCGTTGTGCTCGCGTTCCTGCCGGGTGACTCGTTGCTGTTTACCGTGGGTCTCTTCACCGCCACCGGCATCATCGATATTCCGATCTGGATCACCTGCCTGCTGCTGTTTATTTGCGCCTTCGCCGGAGACCAAATGGGCTTCACGATTGGCCGCAGACTGGGCCCCGCGGTCTTCAACAAGGAGAAGAGCCGGTTCTTCAACCCCGAAAATGTGGCACGCACGCACACGTTCTTCGAGAAGCACGGCCCCAAGGCCATCATCATCGCCCGGTTCCTGCCGGTGATTCGCGGCTTCGTGCCCGCGGCGGCCGGCGTGGGCAAGATGAGCCACCGCCACTTCCTCGCGTACAACGTCATCGGTGCGCTGCTCTGGGCCGTGGGCGTGACGCTGCTCGGTTACTACCTCGGCCAGATCCCGTTTGTGCAGAAGTACAGCGAGATCTTCATCATCGTGCTGGTGCTGATCCCGGGCATCCCGATCCTCATCGAAGTGATCAAGGGCTTCAACGCCTGGCGCCGCGGCCGCGCGAAGCAGAGCTAGCCGGTTACACCACCGTTACGAACCGGGTAAACGCGTCGATCAGCACCCCGGCGAATCCCGTTTCCTGCTCCATCTCGTTGCGGGCCGAGACCGCAATGTCGGGGTGGTCCGTAATGATGCCGTCGGTGCTGCGACGCAGGTGCTCGCGAATGCTTGGCTCTGCATTGACCGTCCAGGCGTAGAATCCGAGGCCCGCGGACTGGGCGGCCAGCTGCATGCTCTCGGTCGCCGTCCACTCCTCGACCACGATGAAGTCGGCTGGGGTCACCGGCACGTCTCCTCCTGCGAACGCCATCGTGTACCCGACGGTGAGGTCGGGGCGCAACCGCTTGAGCTCGGCCACGCTCGCCGGGTCGAGCGAGTGGTAGATGTTGCTCTCGAGCAGCCCCAGCCCCTCGAGCTCCGCGACGAGTCGTTCGACATGATCGGGGGTGTCGCCGCCACCGAGCTTGATCTCCACGAGCAGCGGCATCCCGAGCTCGGCGGCCCGGGTCACGTACTCGGTAAATGTCGGAATCGTGTCGACGTGCCCCTGTAGGTCGCGCACCTCGATCTGCGTGAGCTCCTCTAGCGTGAGGTCCTTCACCGCCACATCGCGCCCCGCGAGCCGGGTGAGTACGGCGTCGTGCATCGCCACGAACTGCCCGTCCTTGGTCTGCATGACGTCCATCTCGACGAGGTCAGCGTTCGCACGCGCGGCGGCCTCGAGCCCGCTCAGGGTGTTCTCGACGCCGCCGTCCGAGAACCCGCGGTGCGCCAGCACGAGCGACGCTGGCGAGGCAGCGAGCCGCTGGAGCGGCGCGATACTTGCGGCGCCCAGCCCGGCCGAGACGAGCGCGATGACCGTCACCACGGCGATGGCTTCCCTTCGCGACCGCCGCGGGGCACTGGCGTTGTGATCCGGATCAGGACCTGCCGCCCCACGAGCCCCGGGACGGGAGTGGGCACCGGGATCCGGCACCAGAACCACCTGCGCCGGAAGCTGCGCAGCTCCCCGATCAACGCGTGCGATCAGCACGCCTCCGATCCAGGCGGTCGCGAGGCCCGCGATGATCGCGCCGAGCACCTCGGCGACGCCGAGGGAGAACGCGGCCACCGTGACCGAAGCTCCGGGCAACACGGCATCCGTGAGGGCCGTGGGTGCCAGCGCCACGAGCAGCAGCAGGCCGCCGGTGACGCCCGCGATCAGGGTGACGGCAGCGACCGCGAGCGCGAGCGAGCTGGGAGCGCGCAGGCCCCGCGTGAGTCGCCAGCTTGCGCGCCCCGGCCGACGTCCGTTCGAGAGTACAAAGATGGGAACGGTGAGCGCGAGCCGCAGATTGAGCCACAGCAAAAGCAGCAGGAAGACCGCGAGAGCGATCGTGGTCGAGGTGCTCTTGAGCAGCTCTCCCGAGATGAACGACGGAATCGCGACACCCTGCGCCAGCACCGAGGTGAACCCGAAGCCGCTCAACGGCAGCAGTAGAAACAGGTAGGCCACGAGTGGTAGAGAGCCGGGGCGCACCAGCTGACGGGCAACGCGGCCGAGCTCGCCGAGATACTCGCGCGCCGAGAGCTCGGGCCATCGCAGCAGCACGACGATGGCCGTGAACTGCAGCGAGATCAGCCAAAAGGCCAGCGTCACCAGTACCGCCAGCAGCAGGAGCGTGACGGGCATCGAGCCGCCTCGAACTGGTTCGGACAGTGCGCTCAGGTCAAGGCCGCGCATGCCGCTCGCGCGCAGCGTCTCACGAAACAACCAGCCGAAGAAGGGAAACGCGACGAGCGAGATGAGGAGCTGCCAGACCAGGATGAGGCCGACGAGGTGCAGCCCGCCCGCCCGCACGCTGCGGAGGCCGCGGCGCAGCAGCAAGCCTGTTTCGGCAAAGACGCCGGGCTTCGATTCCACGCCGGGCTTTGCTTCCGTGCCGGGTTTCGGGCCCACAGTGTTAGCGCCGTACCTTGCGGTACGGGTGCGTCTGCACGCGTTCCGTGACCTCGCTGATGAGATCCTCGGCCGATTTGCCCTCGCGTGCCTTCGCGATGAGCCTTCGGGTGACTCCCGCGGCGGCGCGCAGGTTCATGGGACGGCCGTCGATGCCGAACAAGAGCAGCGCCCAATCGGGCAGGAGCGACAGGATGCCGTCTTGAATGTTGACGCCCGCCCACACCTTCAGCGGATTGCCGCGCAGCACGGGCGCGCGCAGATTGCGCGAGATCTCGGCGGCACCGAGCGTGAGCGCCATCCAGTCCTTGTTGTCGTCAATGTAGCGGTCGAGTTCGGCGCGGGTGCGCGGCAGGAGCGCGGGGTTATCGAGCTGTGCGATGCCCACGATGCGCGCGGCCTCGTGCTGCTCGGTGACGAAGCGATCCTGCTCAGCGACCGTCAAGATCGGCCCAAAAGCGTCGGCGGCTCGCAGCACACCGTAGACAATGCAGTTGTGCGTCCAGGCGAGCCACTCCTCGTTGTCTGCCCGCAGTTCCTCCCCGGTGCGCGGGTCGGTCCACACGCTCGCCGCGTGCAGCCGCTGTACGGCCGCGCCCGCGGCGTCGGCGTGCTCCCGGTCCCCGAAGACCGTCGTGTCGATGTAGCGCCCGGTGCGCTCACCGCGGCCCTCCATATCTGTGGCGTAGCCGCTCGTGCCCTCGAACACCCGCATCATCATCGGGTTGAGCGACTGCAACAGAATCGCTGCGACCCCGCCGAGCTTCGAGGACGGGTCAGAGAACAACCGCCAGCTCACGCTCTCGGGCCCGAAGTAGCCGGAGTCAGCAGCGCCCACAGCGCCGCCTTCAGCAGCTGCCTTGCCAGAACCGTGGGCGACGGGGCAGCCTCCGGGCATCGAAGAACTGGCGTGCTGCGTCATGACGGGCTCCATCTGAGAGAAACTACGGGTGCTGGATTCTGTCCAAGAATAGCGGGAATGTGGCGGCTGCTGTGGCGATGCGGCGAGGGATCCGGATCATGGCGCCGCGCCACTCAGGTCTCGAAGCTATTCGTGTGCCTCATAGGGGAACGCATCGGGGGCCGTCGGCACCGCAGGGCTCGCGCTGGTCGCGCGCCGCCCGACCAGCGCGAGAGCGGGGAAGAGCATTACCGTGAGAATGCCCGCCCCCACCATTGCGGCGGCCACCGTCTCGCTGATCACGTGGTGATCGATGCCGATGCCAGTCACGGCGATCACGAGCGGCAGCGTGGTCGCCGAGAATAGTGCGGCCGTGCGGCGGTCGGATGCCGAGGTGCCGCGGGGCTGCGAGAACCACACGGGCAACCCGCGCGCGATCAGCATCACGAGTAGGAAGACGGGCACGAGTGCGAGCGCCGTAGCATTCTCGAACAGTTGGGTGAGGGGGAATGTGATGCCCGTCGACACGAAGAACACCGGCACGAGGAAGCCGAAGGTGACCGAATCGAGCTTGGCCTCGACCACGCGCATCTCCTCGGGATCGCTGCCCTGCAATACGACGCGGGCGAGAATGCCCGCGGTGAACGCCCCGAGCAGAAAGTCGACGCCCAGAAGTATCGCCACGGACACGAGGCCCGCGAGCAGCAGCAACACGAATCGCACCGCGAACTGGCTGCTCGTGTGCAGCGTCAGCGTGACCATGCGGCGCAGCCACATGTTCGGGCCGCGACGCGCAAGCCAGAATGCGACGGCCGCGATCGCCAGAAATCCAATGAGCACAAGGGTGCCGGCCAGCGGCTGGCGACCGCTCAGAAACACCGAGATGGCGACGAGCGGTGCGAACTCACCAATGGCGCCCGCCCGAGAAATCGACTGACCGAGCGGCGAACGGATGAGGCCGGCATCGCGCAAGATCGGCATGATCGTGCCGAGGGCGGTGCCGGTGAGCGCGACGGCGATGATGACGCCGGCAGCTGCCGTGCCCAACTGGAGCGAGAACACGAGCCCAAAGGCGGCCCCGAATGCCACTGCCGCCGAAACGCCCCACCACCCGAGCGCGCGCTTCGCGGCGGATCCGCGCAGCGTAGCCGGATCGATCTCATTGCCCGCCATGAAAAACAGGGCCGCGAGCCCAAACTGCGACAGTGTCTCGAGCATCGGGCCATTTTCGACCCAGCCGAGCCCGGCCGGCCCGATGAGCATGCCCATCAAAATTTCAAACACCACGAGCGGCACCAGCAGCGCCTTGCGCACGGAGGCGGCGAGCAACGGTGCGACGACGGCCACGAGCGGCACGAGCAGAATGGTGAGATCGGCGTTCGACACGGAATCCTCATCTCGGGTAGGTGAACTCATCGTATCTATGCAACGGCTGTGGTTGTACCAATGAGGCTCCGGTGTCACACTGATGGCATGAAAACGAAGCTATGGGCCACAACCGCGACGCTGCTCTTGGGTATGGCTTTGGTGGGTTGCTCCGGATCGAGCGGGGACCCGGTCGGCCGTGACGTGATGGCGCCCGTGACGATGGGGGTGAATGAGCTTCAAGGCGAGCGCGTTGAGCTCGTCGTCGGGCAGGCGCTCAACATCAACACGGAGAGCCTCGCGGTCGATAGCTATACGGGGGAGGCGGCAGACGCGGCGGTTGCCGAGTTCACTCCGGGACGCATTGATTCGAGCGCCGAGTTTAACCCCGGAGTCAAGGCCTTGAAAACGGGCGAAACGACGATCGTCATGACGAACGAGCAGGGTGGCATTCAGCCGCTCGAGTTCACGGTGGTCGTCGTTCCCAAGAGCTCCTAGGGGTTTGGCCCCGCAAAGTTGGGGCTGCGCGGTCGAATGGCGGCTGACTCCGGGCTGAGTGCTGGATCATTCCCAGGGACGAGGGCTACAGTGAGAAACTGTGCTGACCGAGCTTGAAACCCTGTCTACTGCTGCGCTGTACTCCGCGATGATCGTGTACGCGATCGCATTCGTGTTCTACGCGGTTGACCTCGCGAACCGCAGCGGCGATGCCGCCCTGGCAACACAGCGTGCCGCGGCTAAGGAACGCGCTGCAATTGAGGCGGGCGGTGTTGCGACGCTCACCCGAGCAGCAACCGACGTTTCCGAGGCCCCCCGCCGCTCACGTGCGCTGCGCATCGGGTTCGCGCTCACCGTCGTCGGCTTTGCGTTCCACCTCGCTGCAACCATCATGCGCGGCATCGGCGCCGAGCGAGTGCCGTGGGCCAACATGTACGAGTTCGCGCTCACCGCGACCTGCAGTATCGTGCTCATCTTCCTGATCGTGCAGTTCTTCGTGGACGTGCGGTTCCTCGGTGCGCTGATTACCGGACTCGCGGTGCTCTTCTTGGGCGTGACGAAGGTGAACTACTACGTCGCGATCGTGCCGCTGCAGCCGGCTCTTGACTCGTACTGGCTCGTGATTCACATCCTGGTCGCCGTGCTGTCGGTCGGCGTGTTCACGATGGCCTTCGGCCTCTCGGTCCTGCAGCTGCTGCAGCACCGCCGCGAGGCACGCGAGTTCGCTGGCGAGCCGACCGGTCTGGGCTTCATGGCAACGATGCCCAACGCAGTGCGTCTCGAGGACCTCTCGTACCGCCTCGCGATCATTGGCTTCGTGTTCTGGACCTTCACACTCATTGCCGGATCGATCTGGGCCGAGGCTGCCTGGAGTCGCTACTGGGGCTGGGACACGAAGGAAGTCTGGACCTTTGTGATCTGGGTGCTGTACGCAGGCTTTATCCACGCTCGCGCGACCCGCGGCTGGCGCGGCACGCGTTCGGCATGGCTGTCGATCATTGCGTACGCGGCAGTGATCTTTAATTTTGCCATTGTGAACGTGTTCTTCAAGGGCCTGCACGCATACTCGGGGCTCTAAGCAGCTCCTCAGCGCTGCAGTGTGACTGTACTGCGGCGCGAGACTACTGCAGCACCTCGATGATTTCTACGAGCTCGATGAATCGACCTGTTCGGGTACGCTCCGTCACGCCCTCGAGTTTGGGTGCGAGCTCGGTCAGGTCGTCGGCCTCGTAGATTTTGAGGTTGAGGGGGCCGCGGCGTTCAACAGTGAGCCACTGCTGGGCATCCTCGCTGAGTGCGGGCGTCGCGTGGGTTCCGCTGTGGAGCCCCAGCGCGCTTGATACTCGAATCAGGGGTCGTATGATCGCGCTCCGGCGAATCTCTCGGAGCCCCCACTGCAGGTCTTCAGCGGCATCGCCGTGCAGCCATACGAGCAGGTCGGCGTCGTGGTGCATGCCGCTGACGTCGTACCAGCCTCGAACGGTGACGTTTTCGTTGGCGAGCATCTCGACTACGTCTTCGAGTTCTTGGATGAGCCCGGGCACATCGCGTCCGTCGACCACGAAGGGGTGGGTAGAACTTACCCGGAATGCCGCGAACAGGGTGTAGACCGGGGTAACGGGAGAACCTGTTGGGGCTGCGTGATCACCAGTGAAGTCGCTCATACCCTTATCGTGCTCCGCACGCTGCCCAATGGCAAGCATTACCTGACGCTTCCACTTGAAACACGTCACCCAATGTTGCATTCTCGCAAGAATCTAGCGCCCATGCATTGACTGGAGGGCGATCTGTGCTCAGACTTACGTAAGCGGGAAACACGTATCGCTCCATTTGAAGCGACCGCGGTTTCCCACGGAACGGACTGTCGGGCGCTTTGGGGGAGGAGCCTACGGGTGTCTCTTGGGGAGTCGAAAGATGGAGTTTGTTCAGCTACAAGCAATGGAACACGGATCAAGCGTGAGCGTGCGAGCTAAGGAACGCGCCGTCGAACACGTCACGCCGCAGCTCTTGGAACGCGTGGTCGACTCGTTGACACCCGAAGGCAGTATCGTGCTCTTGGTTGGAGCCTCGGGCTCGGGCAAAAGCCGCCTGGCGCAAGACGCGGTGGATGCCCTGTCGGTCGATCTCGAAGTGACCGCCGAACTGGTTACCATCATGGCGCCATCGAACCCGCTGTCAACGATTGCGTCGCGTTTGGGGGTGGAGGATGCGCACGGGGCGGTGGGGGTCGCCAGCTTTTCCGTGCACCCCCAGGGTGAGGTGATTGAAGACACCGAGCGCATAGCAGAGCAGCTGATGAAGCTGGTGCAGACCACGCTCCAAGACCCGGGAAGCGGCCCGTTGGTTTTGCTGGTTCAGGGTATCGATCAGTACTCACCGGGTCTCGCGATGCTTATTGACAAGATTGCCCGCAACCCGCGCGTTCGGGTGGTCGCAACGGCCCGAGGCCTCAACGCAGCCGCTGCCCACCTCGCGAGTAACTCTCGCGCCAACACAGTTTCTGTACCTCCGCTCACGATGGAAGAAAGTAGCAGATACCTGGTTCGACTCCTCGGGGTTGAGCGGATTGAATTTCACAGTCTGCGTCGGTGGTACCGAGTCACCGAGGGCAACGCCCTCTCCGTCATGCTGATGGCTCTCGGCCTTGACAGCGAGGGCCGGATCGGACGGAGCCGAGGTGTGGCGTATGAGCTACCTGGCCCTGCAATGGTGCCTCGCGAGTTCGGTGCCTACCTTCGGGACTCCTGCACCGACGAAGAACTGCGTACTCTCGAGACCATCGCGCTCGCTGAACCCCTGGGAGAAAGCGTGCTCATTCGTACGCTCGACCCGACCAGCTTGTCGGCGCTGCGCAGCAGGGGAATCCTGAAGGCGCAGCACCGGGGCGGCAGCGGGTCGCAGCTGAGCCTGAGTCACAAGTTGCTCGCGGCGGCGGTGGTCGAACAGATGTCGGAAGAGCGCCTCGAGGAAGTGAGCGGTGAACTGTTTGACCTGCTACGAGCGGGGACGACTACGGCCTCGTCGCTGCAGCAGAGCCTCCTACTGCGGCTCGTGACGCTGGGCCTGAACGCCCATCGAATTCTCCCCAACGATTGGCTCATCGACGCGTTAGCCAGCCCGCCAAACATCGCGAGTGCAGCGCTGAGGCTTCGCATCGCGCGCACACTCTTGCACTATCCGGACGTATCCACTACCCAGTTCGCGACCGCCGCGCTCTGCGCCGTCAGGCTCGCGCGCGAAAGCGGTGAAGACGCCGTGCTCGAACGCAGCTGGGAGGACGTGCGCGCCGCGTTGGCGAGGCTGCGACGTACTGCGGCGAGCACCACGATGCTCAGAATCCGGCTCGAACTCGAACTTGCGCGGCACTACGCGTTCGACATGGGAGACCTTGAAGCTGCCCTCGCCATGATGGACACTCTCGAGAGGGAGCTCAGCTCGGCACCCAGCGCCGAGCAGTCGGCGATCCAGAGCGAACGCGTGATGCTGTATGCCGCTTCGGGAGACTTGCAGGCTGCATGGCGACACTTGCCTGATCCGGATTCCGTGAGCAGCATGCCCATTGAGTGGGAACGAGCGCCAGCCCGGATCATCTCGTCCCTGCTCCTCGGTCAGCACGGAGAGTTTGCGAGTGCCCTGCGCGTTTCAGACAGAGCCGCCTCATATGCGCTCATGGGGGAGCGGCCCCAAACTGATCTCGCGAGATCCTTGCAGTTTGCAAGCTTCATTAACTTTTGGCGATGCGGTGCCACGGAAGCGGCCAGGTACTCGCTCGAGGGCATGCTCAACACCTCACAGAACGACCAGTATTTCGTGGGATACGTCGAGCTCGCCGCAAGCCTCATGAGCCTCTCCGACGGCAAGTGGGGGCTTGCCGTCCAACGGGCAGAACGCCTCGTCGATCGCCTAGCACAGCGAGATCCCTACGGGCTTGCTAGCCTGGCGCACGCTGCGCACGCGCTCGGACTCGCGGCTCTCGGCGAAAAGGAGGGCAGCCGACGAGCCATTCGCGCGGCCGAAACCCAAGGCACAGGCCTCGCCCAAGCGGTGCTCGGCTACGTGCGCGTCCTGACCCTGCGCGCCCGGCAGTGGAACATGGAGGACAACGTCGCAGTACGCGGGCTCAAGCTCGCCGCTTGGGCGAGTGCCGAGGGCCTTCCCACCGTGGAGCTGCTGGCACTGCACATTGTTGCCATGGAAGAACGGGTCGATGCTCGGGGATACCTGAGCCGGATCAGGGAAGCCGCGAGCAAGATTGAGCCGCCGATGTCTGCCGCGATACTCGCTCACTGCGAAGAACTCATCGAGGGCAAAGTGGCATGGGAAAGTCCGGGGGCCCGCCGGCTCACCGAGCTTGGGATCTGGATGCCATTGCCAGACACCGACGAGCTCTCAGCGCGTGAACGTGAAGTAGCGATGTTTGCGTCGTTGGGCTACTCAAGCCGATGGATCGCTGAGCAGTTTCACCTTTCGGTGCGAACGGTTGACACCCACCTGCGGCACGTCTTCACCAAGCTGCAGGTCAGTGGCCGAGATGAGCTCCGCCACTGGTTCCGGCGCGAACACCAGACCTGGTAGCCCACAGAAATTACGTACTGCAGCGACCTAGGCTGCGCTCAAGGGGCGGAATTCACCCGCCCCTTGAGCTTTGTGCGTCGACTCTGCGTAGGGAGTGCGTAACTTCCAAGAACCGTGAGTACCCCGTTACCTTGTTCGTAGCCCTTTCCAGCATCACACTGGAAGGGCGGCGGCCAGTCAGACCCGGCATGGTTATTGCCCCCAGTCATCCATGATCCGGGGGGTGTTGCCACCGGGTCTGACCGGTATTGAGTGATCGCTAATAGGGGCTCGGCCAGGAACTCGTTCCAGGGCCGTCCGTAACGTGGATGCCGGGACTCAATACCAGGAGCTGACCGCCGAAATCTCAACGGACGGAGCAGTCATGATCGAGAACTACGACAACGTCGACGTGTTCGTCGGCATCGACGTCGGCAAAGGCGAACACCACGCCGTCGCCCTCAACCGAGCCGGTAAAAGTCTCTACGACAAACCGCTCCCTAACGATGAAGCCAAAATGCGTGACGTCCTGCAGCACCTCAAACACCATGGCAACGTGCTCGTCGTCGTGGACCAGCCAGCCACCATCGGAGCACTCCCGATCGCGGTCGCTCAAGCCGAAGGGGTGCTCGTCGGCTACCTGCCGGGATTAGCGATGCGTCGCATCGCAGACCTCCACCCCGGCGAAGCAAAAACCGATGCCCGAGACGCCGCAATCATTGCGCAAGCCGCCAGAACTCTGCCCCACGCGCTGCGATCCATCCAGGTCGCTGACGAATCCGTTGCTGAGCTCTCGATGCTGTGCGGGTTTGATGATGACGTCCTCGGGCAGATCACTGCGACGAGTAACCGGGTACGGGGGCTCCTCACTCAGATCCATCCCGCACTCGAACGCGTGATCGGCCCACACCTGGACCATCCTGCGGTCCTTGATCTATTGCAGCGCTACCCATCGCCCGCAGTGATGCAGCAGGCCGGCCCTCAACGGTTAGCTACACGCCTCAGAAGGCTTGCTCCGCGTATGGGACATCGTCTTGCGTCCGAGATCATGGACGCGCTGGCTGCTCAAACGGTCGTGGTGGTTGGCACGAATGCCGCAGCTGTCGTCCTTCCGCGCCTCGCGGAACAACTCGCAGCGCTGCGGCGGCAACGGGCTGAGATAGCGGTCCTGGTTGAAGAGATCGTTGAGGCGCACCCTCTTTCGATCGTCCTGATGAGCATGCCGGGAGTCGGCGTTAGGACGGCCGCCAGGCTCCTCACCGAAGTGGCGGGCAAACACTTCGAGTCCGCTGGCCACTTGGCTTCCTACGCCGGTCTAGCTCCCGTGACCCGAAGATCCGGGTCATCGATCCGCGGCGAACATTCGTCTAGGCGCGGAAACCGGGTGTTGAAACGAGCCCTGTTCCTCTCGGCCTTCGCCGCGCTCAGAGATCCCGTCTCACGCGCCTATTACGACCGGAAGATCGCGCAGGGCAAACGGCACAACCAGGCTCTCATCGCCCTGGCCAGACGACGCTGTGATGTCCTCTTCGCGATGCTCCGAGACGGGTCGCTATATCAAGCTGATCATGCGCTTGCGGCTTGACAAAAGTAATAGGGGCACCCTCCTAACCTGACTTCACAGCAGGTCGGGCATCAGTCCCCGGCGTCAACGCAGACAGGGCTCTTCAGGGGGAACACATGTTGGTACAGCGAGACATTGAGGTCTCGTCGCCACCGCTAGCGGTGTCGCCGAAGTCCTCGCCGACGCTTGAGCGCCGTCGCCGCTGGGAACGTCAGTTTCGCTGGTGCCTACGCGTCAGCGACCATGCCATCATTGTCTTCGCCGTTGGGGGAGCCGCGCTGCTGCAGGCCACCATCGCCACAGTAAGTCCTCGTTCGGCGCTCGCCGCAGGCATGCTGGTGCTGCTCTGGAGCTTCTTCCTCGCAGGCATGAGGAGTCGGGAGAACCAATGCCTGGGTTCGGGAGCCGTTGAGTATCAACGGGTGGCCCATGCCACGGGCCTCGCCCTCGGTGCGGTCGCCGTGTGGGCGCTCCTTGTCGGCTGGGCGGGCGATCGAGTGCTGCTCTTTGCGGCGCTGCCGATCGGTCTCGCTGGCCTTCTCATCTCTCGCTGGGGATGGCGCCGATGGCTGCGGAGGCAGCGTAGCGACGGTGAGTACTGCTCGCGAGTGCTGGTTGTCGGGTCTCAGCGAGACGTCGCCTATGTAGTGACGTCGCTCGGGGCAGAGGACAGCGGCTTTCACATCGTGGGTGCAATCCTGATCGACACAGACAAGAAGTCTGCAGCGACGCCCCACGGGTGGCTGCCCTTTCACGACTCGATTGAGCGGGTACGAGAGGCCGCAGCGGCGCTTGAAGCAGACACAATAGTCATCGCCACGAAGCCCGAGAACGACCCGGATTTCATCCGTGAACTGAGTTGGCAGCTGGAGGGCACCGCCGCCAACCTGCTGCTGTCGAATCAGGTGACCGACGTGGTCGGCCCGCGAATCTCATTTCGCCCCGTCGACGGCCTCCCCATGGTGCAAATCAAGATCCCGTCGTACGAGGGTGGCCATTACTTCCTCAAGCGGGGGCTTGACATCACCGTGGCCACATGCGCCCTCATCGTCATTGGGTTGGCGACGCCGTTCATCGCACTGGCGATCAAGCTGGATTCGCGAGGACCAGTGTTCTTCTCGCAGCCGAGGGTGGGCAAAGATGGCGAACGATTCAGAATATTTAAGTTTCGTTCGATGACCCAAGACGCAGAGCAGCGCCTCGGGGGATTGCAGACCCGCAACGAAGGATCCGGATCGTTGTTCAAGATGCGCAATGATCCGCGGGTGACAAACGTGGGCAGGTGGCTTCGCCGGCTCTCCGTTGACGAGCTCCCGCAGTTCTGGAACGTGCTTCGCGGAGACATGAGCGTCGTCGGACCGCGCCCCCCGCTACCCACGGAGGTGACGTCCTACGACGGACAGGTCGTGCGCAGGCTCTACGTGAAGCCCGGTATCACGGGGCCGTGGCAGGTAGGTGGACGGAGCGACCTCTCGTGGGAGGAAAGCGTCCGCCTTGACCTCAGCTACGTCGAAAACTGGTCGGTAATGAACGACCTGCAGCTCATCTGGCGCACGGCACGTGTCGTCACACACGGCGCAGGAGCCTACTGACCCCACAGATTCCCGCCCCTCCGGCTCGCCTCTTCCCCCTGAAACTGCGGGTGAGCCGGAGGGTCCGGGCATGCCGTCTCCGCGCTAGCGGCGGGACCCCGCACCCAGCTGGCTCGAAGCAATACGTAGTTCGCGCCGATGCACGGACTGCCGGTTCATCGCAGAATGATTGGAAACAGCTACAGGGGTGTGAGCGGAGCGTATGAGATGTACGAGGCAAGCGTGATCGTGACGGCGGGGGAATGCGTAGAGTCACTGCGTGAAGCGATTTCTGCAGTACTGCGCAGGCCTTGGGCGCGGCACATGGAAATCGTCGCGGTAACTGAACGAGGCGTCAACGTTGAGGACGTATGGTCCCCCGATCAGAACACCTCAGGGCACCTCGTCAAGGTGGTAGCCAATCAGTTTACCCCGGGGCCCAAAGGGGCGCGGCGCACCGGGTTGCTCGCGTCGACGACATCGGTGATCGCCTTCTGCGATGACAGCGAAGCCTGGGAGCGCAGTTGGAGACAGACTGACCATGGGGCACGATACGTAGATCCCGCCGATGTGGAGCAGCTTGAGCCAGCCTTACTCTGACAACGAGGCGGCAATGGGGCCGCTTTCAACGCAGAAACAGGGACACTCACTATGCGCATTGGATATGCAGCAGGGGCATTCGATCTATTTCACATCGGTCACCTCAACCTTCTTCGTCACGCCAGCAAAGAGTGCGACTACCTGATCGCGGGGGTAGTCAGCGATGAAATGCTGCTGGAGGTGAAGGGATGCGAAACGATAATTCCGACGGGAGAGCGTGCTGAGATCGTGCGCCACATCAGCTTCGTCGATGAAGTGTACGTCGAACGTGTGCCCGACAAGCTCGAGGTCTGGAAGGACCTGCGTTTCACGCACTTCTTCAAAGGTGACGACTGGCGAGGAACCGCGAAGGGAGCCGCGCTAGAAGACCGATTCGCGGCCGTCGGGGTCAAGATCGTCTACTTTCCGTACACTGCACATACGTCAAGCACGGCGCTCAGGCGGGCGATTTCGGCCCTTGAATCACCGGCCACACGACGCGCGTAGCTGGCACGCTGCGCAAGCAGTGCATGGGCGGGTTAGCGTGTGAGAAGAGCTAGCGAACGAGACGAGCGATCGCTTGAGATGCCTCGTGGAGCTTCGCAGCGGCCTCGACGCCGCCGTCTGCCGCAGCTGAGGCGACGCAGTGACGCAGGTGGTCATCAAGGAGTGCGAGCGCGACTCGCTCGAGTGCCTTGGTGGCGGCAGATACCTGGGTCAGAATATCGATGCAGTATTCGTCGTTCTCAACCATGCGGTGCAGGCCACGGACCTGACCCTCAGCCCGTCGTAGACGCTTGAGGAGGTCGTCCTTGTGCTCGATGTAGCCGTGTGAGTCGTGCGACCCCGCGCCCGTGCCACAGGCGTCATCGGCGGATGCTGCTACTTCACTCATGATGAGAACCTTACACGCGATCCCCGAGCGCGAGCGAGGCGGGTGATGCCGCCGCCGAGAATGATAAACACCGCGATCCAAACGGCGACGTAAATGCCCCACTCCAGGCCACCGATCTGCTCGCCAATGAGCAGTGCCGCGATCATGAGCAGCGCTGGTTCGAGGTAGCTCAAAAGGCCGAAGACACTCATCGTGAGGAGTCGTGATGCCAGGATGTAGAGCACGAGAGCGCCACCTGCGCACACGGCATAGAGCGGAACCGACCATGCAAGCGTCGGGTTCGCATCAAGCGCCGAGCCCGAGGTGAGTTCGATGCTGAGCAGTACGAGCGCCAGCGGGATCATCACGATGAACTCCCACAGCATCCCGCCGAGGTGCCCGGTGCCGAGCGACCGTCGTGCCACAAAGTACATGGGATAGCCGAAGGCGACGAGCAGGGTCTCCCAGGAGATTCCGCCCACGCGTACGATCTCGAAGATGACGCCTGCGGCCGCGACCGCCGCGGCGGCCCACTGCCACCAGGCGAGCCGATCCTTGTAAAGAAACTTGCCGGCCACCACGAGCACGAGGGGCAGCAGGAAGTACCCGAGCGCGACCTGCAACCCGCGACCGTTCATCGGGGCCCAGGTAAACACCCACAGCTGCGCGCCGATCATGAGTCCGCACCCGAGGAGGCCCAGCACAACCAGGGGCTTGCGCCGCACCAGCGAAAGAACGTCCGTGACCAGGTGCCACTGCCGCGCCATCACAAGCGCAAGCATGATGATGGGAATCGTGATGAGATTGCGCACCGCCCAGATGGAGTCTGCCGGGGCAGGATGCAGCAGGGGAGTGAGGAAGTAAATGCCGCCGAAAGCGACGGATGAGCCGACTGATGCGAGCGTGCCGCGCGCATCTTGCCCGAGCGCGCGGATCATTCCTTAGAGGTCGATCGCGCCGATGATTTCGCCGTAGGGTGTCTCGCCCACCGGCACAAAACCAATGTGGAGGAAGAACTCCTCCGGCCCCTCTTCACCACGCTCCCAGAGCACGGTGAGGCGTTCAACTCCGCGTGCGCGAGCCTCTTCGATGAGCGCGTTCACTGCGAAGGTACCCACCCCCTTGCCCTGCGCATCGGCGTCAACGTTAATGCGCCACAGCGCCGCGCGAAACTCCTCCTGCATTGCATCGGGATCGAAGTTGCCGTGGATGAAGCCGACGACGTAATCGTCTTCGAGCACCACCCGCTGCCATGCGGTGTGCGCTGGGGTGACCGCAGCAGCAGCTGCATACGAGACGGGCGTGATGAACTGCTCCTGGCCGGGCTTCAGCCCCAGGGTGTTCACTGCCACGATTGTCGCAGCCGACAGTTCTTCGAGTCTCAGATCGCTCATGAACCCAGGCTAGCGTGCAAAGCGAATCCTGCAAGTGTCACGCGCTAAATCTTCTGGGCCTCGGCCGCCACGCTTGCCCGGCTGCCACGCATTGCGATCCGGATCGCACTACCGGATCGCAGCAAGCGCAGCGCCCGCTGCAGCCGCGGGGGAGTCGTCGTCGAGCCGCTGAACCCGGGCCGATAGTTGTAGCTGGGCAATGAAGGGGGAGCGGTCAGCCCACACATCGAGCTGGTGGGTGATCGCCCCAAACAGGGGGTCCCCCAGGAGCCTCAGGCCGCCACCAATCACGATGGTCCCCGGATCAAGCGTGAGCCCGAGGAGCTGGACGCAGGTGGCAGTGCCCCGCACGAGATTGTCAAACGCCTGCTGAGCATCGGCGTCACCGGCCGCAATGGCGGGAATGAGGGTCCTGCCGGGATGTTCGCCCGCACCCGCCCAGAACCGCTTGAGCGCAGATCCGCTCGCGACCGTTTCGAGGCAGCCCAACTGACCACACAGGCAGAGGCGCCCGAGTGGATCGACCGCGAAGTGGCCAATCTCACCGGCGGTGTCGTGCTCGCCGCGGAGCGGGCGCCCGTCGAGCACGAAGCCTGCGGCCAGGCCGGTGCCCAGATTGAGGTAGGCCACCGACCCGGTCAAGCCCATGAGATGTGCCGCACCAATCGCTGCCGCCGTCACGTCGTTGTCGACTGTGACCGGGACTCCAACGCGCTCCTGAAGTAACGAAGCGAGCGGCAGCGATTCGATGCCAACGTTGACCGCGTGCCGCACCAGTCCCTGGGCGCGATCGATCTGACCGGGAATCCCGATGCCGATCGAGGCGAAGTCGTGCGGGTCACGATGGGTCTGTCGTGCGAGCTCGGCAACAATGGATTCGGCGGTTTCGATGATGCCGTCTGCGCCGGGGACGGTGGCGGTGCGGGTATGGCCCGCGATGGCACCGCTATCGTCGAGCGCGATCGCTTCGACCTTGGTTCCGCCAATGTCCATGCCAATGCGCATTGTTGTACTCACTTGCACCACGCCCTTCGTGACCCGGTCGAAACGTTAGCTCAGGCGCAGGCCGGTTTGTGCGTCGAAGACGTGCAGGCGCCCCGAGGTGGGGGCGAGCGTCACGCGATCGCCGCCACTCGGGTGCACGCGGCCGTCGACGCGGGCGACAACCTGGAAGCCGAGCTCGTCGGCGCTGTGGCCGTACAGGTATCCATCTGCGCCAAGCTCCTCGACGAGATCGACGATGACCTCGAGGCCAGGTTCGCCGTTCTGCACGAGCGACAGATCCTCGGGGCGCACGCCGGCGGTGATCTGGCTCGACGTCGCCTTCGCGCGGACCCCGGGGTCGACGGGAGTGATCGTCGAACCAAACTGCACGCCCTGCTCGGTGAGCGTGGCCGGGAACAAGTTCATGGCGGGGGATCCGATGAAGCCCGCAACAAAGTCGTTTGCGGGGGTCTCGTAGAGCTCGCGCGGAGTGCCTACCTGCTGCAGCTCACCTGCCTTGAGTACCACGATCCGGTCACCCATCGTGAGTGCCTCGGTCTGGTCGTGCGTGACATACACGGTCGTCACGCCCAGGCGGCGCTGCAGCGACGCGATCTGCGTGCGCGTCTGCACGCGCAGTTTGGCGTCGAGGTTCGACAGCGGCTCGTCCATAAGGAAGGCCTGGGGTGAGCGCACGATTGCACGACCCATTGCGACGCGCTGGCGCTGGCCGCCCGAGAGAGCCTTCGGCTTGCGATCGAGGTACTCCTCAAGATCGAGCATCTGCGCGGCCTCGCGCACGCGCTTGGCGCGCTCATCCTTGTTGACGCCAGCGATCTTGAGGGCGAAGCCCATGTTTTCACCGACGGTCATGTGCGGGTACAGGGCGTAGTTCTGAAACACCATCGCGATATCGCGATCCTTGGGGGGCATGTGGGTGACGTCGCGGTCACCGATCATGATGCTGCCAGACGTGACCTCTTCGAGGCCCGCGAGCATGCGCAGCGTGGTCGACTTGCCGCAGCCCGAGGGGCCGACCAGCACGAGAAACTCGCCGTCCCCAATCTCGAGGTTGAGCTTGTCAACCGAGGGGCGCTCAGCGCCCGGGTAGACGCACGAAATTTCGTCAAACGAAACAGTAGCCATGTTTCTTTTCCTCCACCGGCAGGTACGTGCCGGACGATCCGTTGTAGAAGTCGATGACGACAAAGTCACCGGTGTCCGTCGTTGGACTCGCTCAGCGTAACACCCTGGTCAAGCGAGCGAAAGAGCACCGTTGCGCCCGCGCCCGCGGTGTCGCCTGGCGCGGGGGACGCAGGTGAAGCGTTTAGGATGGGCTTGTTTAGATGCAAGATTGCGGTCTTGACGGGCACCCGCCCGTTGAATGCGCAGGCGGAGGAGGCCAGGTGGAGATCGTCATCGTTCCCGATGGGGCAGCAGTGGCTGCTCACGCGGCTGCGGCAATGGCCAACGTGATTCGCGGCACGGAGCGCACAGTCATCGGAGTCGCGACAGGATCCTCGCCGCTTGGCACCTACGAAGCGCTCGCTGAGATGGTTCGCGCGGGTGAGCTCGACATGACCGATGTGAGCGCGTTCGCGCTCGACGAGTACGTCGGCCTCGACCCCGAGCACCCCGAGAGCTACCACAGCGTGATCGGCAAGACCGTGGCCGACCAGTTGGGCATGGACCCCGCTCGCGTGCACGTGCCGAACGGCTTTGCCAATAATTTCAGCGACGCCTGCGATGACTACGAGCGCGCAATCGAGGCCGCCGGTGGCATCGACATCCAACTGCTCGGCATCGGCGCGAACGGGCACATTGGGTTCAACGAGCCGGCATCTTCGTTCGCCTCGCGCACCCGCCTCAAGACCCTGGCGCCCCAGACGCGGGCCGACAACGCGCGCTTCTTCAACTCGATTGACGAAGTACCGATGTACAGCGTGACGCAGGGCCTCGGCACAATTCTGGACGCACGCCGGCTGCTGCTGGTCGCCCAGGGCGAGGCGAAGGCCGATGCCGTGGCCGCAATGATCGAAGGTCCCGTCGCGAGCCTGTGCCCCGCGAGCGCGCTGCAGCTGCACCGCTTCGCGACCGTGATCATCGACGAGGCCGCCGCCTCGAAGCTCAAGCTGCGCGACTACTACGACCACGTGCAGCACCACCGCGCGCTGGCTCCGGCCTAGGCCGCACCGGGCGCGCGCCGAGCGCGCTTGACGGCGCAAGATCCGGGGCACGCGCGTGATCCGGATCGCGATTCTGCGCGCCAAATTATCTCGATGCCGAGATACTCGGTCATTCTCGGCTAGAATGATCGACGGCCCCCATTCGGGCCTCATTGCGGGCGCGGCCAAGCCGCCGCGGCTCGCCCCTCGCGCCCGGCCGGTTATACGGCCGTGCGCCTCCGAGCTCACACCACACGACACTGGGAGATACTTTGGCGAAGATTAAGGTTGAAGGCACGGTCGTCGAACTCGACGGCGACGAGATGACTCGTATCATCTGGCAGTTCATTAAGGATCGCCTGATCCACCCGTACCTCGACTTGACGCTCGAGTACTACGACCTGGGTATCGAGCACCGCGACGCGACCGATGACCAGGTGACGATTGACGCGGCTCACGCGATCAAGAAGCACGGCGTTGGCGTCAAGTGCGCAACGATCACGCCCGACGAGGCGCGCGTTGAAGAATTCGGCCTCAAGAAGATGTGGCGCAGCCCCAACGGCACGATCCGCAACATTCTGGGCGGCGTGATCTTCCGCGAGCCCATCATCATCTCGAACATCCCGCGCCTGGTGCCCGGCTGGAACAAGCCGATCATCATTGGCCGCCACGCGTTCGGTGACCAGTACCGCGCTACTGACTTCCGCTTCGAGGGTGAAGGCACCCTGACCGTGGAGTTCACGCCCAAGGACGGTGGCGAACCCCAGAAGTTTGAGGTCTTCCAGTCGCCCGGTGACGGCATCGCGCAGGTGCAGTACAACCTCGATGCGTCGATCGTGGACTTTGCACGTGCATCGCTGAACTACGGCCTGTCACGCAACTTCCCCGTCTACCTCTCGACGAAGAACACGATCCTGAAGGCCTACGACGGTCGCTTCAAGGACATCTTCCAGGAGATCTACGACACAGAGTTCAAGGAGCAGTTCGAAGCTGCGGGCCTGACCTACGAGCACCGCCTCATCGACGACATGGTCGCTTCGGCCATGAAGTGGGAGGGCGGCTACGTCTGGGCATGCAAGAACTACGACGGCGACGTGCAGTCCGACACCGTTGCGCAGGGCTTCGGCTCGCTCGGTCTGATGACCTCGGTTCTAGCTACACCCGACGGGAAGACCGTTGAGGCAGAGGCCGCACACGGCACCGTGACGCGCCACTACCGCCAGCACCAGCAGGGCAAGCCCACCTCGACGAACCCGATTGCGTCGATCTTTGCCTGGACGCGCGGCCTCGCGCACCGCGGCAAGCTCGATAACAACCAGGAGCTCATCGACTTCTCACACACGCTCGAGGATGTCGTTATCAAGACTGTTGAGTCGGGCAAGATGACGAAGGATCTCGCGCTGCTGGTCGGCCCCGAACAGGGCTACCAGACGACCGAGGAGTTCCTCGCGTCGATCGACGAGAACCTGGCTGCACGCCTGGCCTAAGGCAAAACGCGTCAGCGATTTGCGGCCGGGCGTGGTCGCGCCACTGCGCGAGCTGGCGAGTTGCAGGGACACAAAGGGGGCTAGCACTTCGGTGCTGGCCCCCTTTGTTGTGTGCTGGGGGTCCCGCACCCATCTCCAATCACGCGAGCAGCATCAATCTCGCGTAAGAGATTACTTTTCGTGAAACATTGATGCTTGACGCCGGTTTGGTGCTTCAAGCGGGGCGCTTTCTACGCGATGCGGCGAAATCGCGGGCCACTGTAGCTGTCACGCTCGACATGTTCGTTGAACATTGCGAGTGGGCGCACCCAGAAGCTGTAGTCATCGTAGAGCTTGCGATAGAACACGAGGGGTTCCTCAGTTTCGGAGTGCCTGCCCGTACCGACGACCTCGTACCGTGCGCCCTTGAAGTGCTCGTAGATTCCCGGTTCAACCTCGTTCATGCACCGAAGCCTATCGGCTCGTGGATTGGGTGAAGGGGTAGCGCTTTTAGGCCTTCGTGCGGGTGGTGGACTGGCGAATGTCGAGTGTTGCGTGGGACACCTCGAGTGGGGCGGGGAGCGGGCGTCCCTCTGCCAGCCGCACGGCGATCTCGACAGCGCGGGCCGCAATATCTTCGGGGTGGAGGTCCAGGGTGGTTACTGAAGGGCTCGAGAGCCGATTCTGGATTGCACCCGAGCCCGCCGCGAGGACGAGGTCTTCGGGTACTCTGACGCCGTGCTCGGCGGCGGCAGCGTTGAGGCCCGCCGCGTGGCGGCCGGTGAGACACAGAATCCCGTCTGGCGGGATTGGCCCGTCGCCGGTTCCGTCGCCGAAGAACTGTGCGAACGCGGCCGCACCCGCCTGCTCGCCCTCCACCTCGGGAAACGATGCGATGTTGGGGGTTTGCCCGCGCTGCGCGCACCAATCCAGATAGGCGCGCTCCGACTCGCGATTCCAGGAGTTTGTATCGGTGCCAGTGAGAAGCGCAACCCGTTGCGCGCCCGCACTTTCAAGGTGGTCCAAGATGAACGTGGCTTCCTCCCAGTCGCGCGTCGCAAGCTCCACGAACTGGTTCGGTCGTGCTGGGTCGGAGCCGATCGACACAAATGGAATGTTGCGGTCGGCGAGCATCGTGAGCACGGGGTCGTTTGCGAACGGCTCGGAGACGATGTAAGCGTCAGCGGCGGTGGCACTGAGTGGTGCGTCGGGGCGGGTAGGGTCATCGACAAGCATCATGCTGTAGCCGTGTTCCATGGCCGCGAGCGAAGCGGCGCCCGCGAGCCTGAGAAAGTAGTCGACGCCAACTGGCAGGAAAGTGTCGAGACTGTGCAGCGGTCGGATCACGAGCGCGAGCAATCCAAGTCGAGAACTCTGAAGCCCTTGCGCAATAGGGCTTGCGCGGTAGCCAATCTCTGCGGCGACCTGTTCGATGCGCGCAATGGTCTCCTGGCGCACCACGCCCTTGCCGTTGAGGGCATGTGAAACGGTCGTTGGAGACACTCCGGCCGCCTTTGCGACGTCCTTGATTGTGGGCCTTCCGCTTCGTTGCACTTCCCCAGGATACCCGCCCGGGGAGTGTGCGGCGGGCCCCGACGCAGCGGAGAACCTCGAGCTCGTTATGCAAACGTGATAAACAAAACGTTTTTCACAAAACGTTTTGGGTGCTAGCATCCAGTGTGGGTCCTCGGTCGGCTGTGCGCTGGCTCAGGGAGATTCAAAGATGAAACTTCGAATGGAGAACAACGTGAAACTTGCACCGACAAGGGCCGCAATCGCCCTTCTCGCGATCTCAGGGCTGGCGCTCGCCGGCTGTGCTTCGGGTAGCCGGGGCGGCGACACTGCAGCGAAAGATGACGCCAACGCTTCCGCCGGGCTACTGCAGACCACGCCTGCCGCTACGGGCCTGGCCGAGAAGGTTACCTGGAACTCGACCTACGGTGAGCTGGCAAGCCTTGACCCGGTCAAGGCGTTCAACTACCCCGAGAACACCATCGTGGCGAACCTGTGCGAGTCGCTGTTCCAGATGCAGCCCGATTTCTCGGTACAGCCCAACCTGGCCACCGGCGCAGACACCACCGACGGCACCGACTGGAAGCTGGGCATTCGCGACGACGTGACGTTCTGGGACGGCAGCCCCATGACCGTTGAAGACGTGATGTTTTCGCTCAACCGTCACATTGACCCCGCTGAGGGAAGCTACTGGGGTGGTGGCGTCGTCGCCAACATCAAGAGCATTGAAAAGACGGGCGACTCAGAGGTTACGATCTCGCTGAACACCCCCGACTACACCTTCCCGTCCTCGCTCAGCACCATTATCGGTGTGGTCGCGCAGGAGGAGCAGCGTGAAGCTGCCGGCGAAAACTACGGCAACCCCGACACCGGCGTCATGTGCACCGGTCCACTGCAGTTCACGCCGGGTAACTGGAAGCAGGGGCAGTCGATCACGCTCGACCGCTTCGACGGCTACTGGAACGAAGACAGGCAGGCCAAGTCGAAGCAGGTTGAGATCGGCTTTGTCGTCGACCCGACGGCCATCGCAAACGGTCTGTCGACCGGCGAGATTCAGGGTAGCTACGACGTGCCACTGCCCGCTCTCGGACAGCTGGGCTCGAGCTCGACTGGCACGCTCTTCGCGGGCCAGGGCATGCAGGACATGGCGATCATCTCGACGGGTGAAGGCCTGTTTGGTGACCCGGCAGTGCGTCGCGCGCTCACCCGCGCCACCGACCGCCAGGCCATCGCCGACACCGTCTACGAAGGCACCGGCACCGTTTCGCGCTCGGTTGTACCGCAGTCAGCATGGGATGCCATCGACGGCGTCGCCGAGCTGCGCGACGAAAAGCTCCCCGACCTGAGCTTCGACATCGAGGCCGCGAAGCAGGAGCTCGAGGCAGCTGACGTTGACCTGTCGAAGCCCATCAAGATCGCGTACCCGAGCGAGCGCAGCTTCTACGCCGACATCCTCAACGAGATGGCTAACGGGGCCAAGGAACTCGGCATTACTCTCGAACCGACCGGTGTGCCCAGCGCACAGTTCGGTGCATTCTTCTCGGACCCCGAGGCACGCAAGGGCTTCGACGGCTTCGTGACGACGAACTACCTCAGCGCACCCGACCCGTTGCTGCACCTGATCAGCGTTGCCAAGACCGGCAGCGACCAGAACTACGCGAACTTCTCTGACCCCAAGGTCGACGCAGCACTCGACGCCGCGATCGGCGAGAGCGACGCGCAGAAGCGCGCCGAGCTCACGGTAGAGGCAGAAGCGCTCATCATGGCAGCTCAGCCCTGGGTTCCGGTCAACGACCTCGCCGTGCGCATGTACATGGACAACGCGATCACGGGTGCACCCGCCTCGTTCGTCTACCTGTACTACCCGTGGGCCGCTGATCTCGGCGCTGCCGAGTAACCCGCGCACCCGGCACCAACTGTGATTCCCGCAGGAAGGGATCGTTCATGATCTACGTTCTCAAACGGCTCGGCGCGCTTGCCGCCGTGCTCATTGTGTCCAGCTTTATCGTGTTCTCAGGCATGTATCTTGCTCCGGGTAGCCCCGAGCAGTTTCTCGTGCAGGGGCGCACGGTGAGCCCCGAGGTGCTCGCGGCGATCCGCGCGCAATATGGGCTGGACGATCCCTTCCTGCTGAGGTACTGGACCTGGCTCACCGATGTGTTCCAGGGGGACCTCGGCCGTTCCTTGCTCACGCAGCAGGATGTGACGACGCTCGTCGCGTCACGCCTGCCCACCACCCTGTTTCTTGCTGGCTATGCGGCGCTCCTCATCATCGTCCTCGGTGTGGGTCTCGGCGTGCTCGCTGCCACGCGGTCCGGCGTCTTCGAGAAGCTCGTTGTATTCGGTTCGAACCTCGGGTTCGCGGTGCCCACGTTCTTTGCAGCCCTGATTCTGATGTTCTTGTTCGGCTCAAATCTCGGATGGTTTCCGGTCTCCGGATCCGGATCCGGATTCACAGATCGCATCTGGCACCTCACCCTCCCAGCGATCGCGCTGTCATTCCCCGGCATCGCCGTGGTCGCGCGCATCACCCGCACTGCGGTGCGGGAGGAGCAGGGCTCGGAGCACGTGATCATGTCGATCGCCCGCGGAGTGCCCAAGCAGATCGTGCTGTGGCGCCACACCATTCGCAACTCGATGCTGCCGGTATCGACGGTGCTCGGCACGCAGATCGCGGGCCTGCTCGCGAGCGCATTCGTGATCGAGTACGCGTTCACGCTCGACGGCATCGGGTCGCTGCTCGTGAATTCGGTGCAAAAGAAAGACTTTGCCGTGGTGCAGGCGATCGCCCTGATCATGGTGCTGGCCTTCGGCCTCATCAACCTCATCGTTGACCTGTTGTACGCGGTCATCGATCCCCGAGTTCGTCTGAGTAAAAAGGTGGCCGCATAATGTCGAAGCAACCTGACCAGCAGCAGAGCTTTTACAAGCCGGGCGCCAACACGAAGGCGCAAGATACGGTCTCGGTGCAGCTGCTACGCAAGCACCGCAACGACGTGCCCGTCACCGGATGGCGGGTGCTCATGAAGCGCCTCGGCGCGGTGGGCGTTGTGAGCGCCGTCATCATCGTGCTCGTCGTCTTGATGGCGATCTTCGCGCCGATCATCGCTCCCTACGATCCGTTCGAGGGCAGCGTGACCGCCCGACACGAGGCATGGAGTCTCGCGCATCTCATGGGCACCGACCAGTCGGGCCGCGACATCCTGTCGCGCATCGTCTGGGGTGCACGTACCAGCCTCATCGGCCCAACGATCGTGATCGTCGTCACTGTCGTGCTCGCCACCACGCTCGCCCTCACCGCCGTGTGGTTCGGGGGCAAGGTCGACGCTCTGATCAGCCGGGTGCTCGACATCCTGTTCGCATTCCCCAACATGCTGCTTGCGATTCTCGCGATCGCGATCTTCGGGCCGTCGCTCATCACCGCCTCAATCGCGCTCGCGATCGGGTTCACCCCGTACTCCGCCCGAGTGATTCGTTCGGTGGCGCTGCGTGAACGCAATCTGCCCTATGTGTCGTCGGCCGAGCTGCAGGGCATCTCGGGTTTCATCATCACAGTGCGGCACATTCTGCCAAACGTGCGCACGCAGATTCTCACCGGCATGACCATTAACTTCGGCTACGCCATGATCGAACTCGCTGCGCTGTCGTTCCTCGGCCTCGGCGTGCAACCGCCGACCCCCGATTGGGGCCTGATGGTCTCGAACGGCCAGGCGTCACTGCAACAGGGATTCTGGGAGCAGAGCGTGTTTGCTGGCCTCATGATCGTGATTACCGTCGCCGCATTCGGGTACGTCGGTGAACAGCTCGGCGGGCGCCGTGCTGCGGGAAGGACGCGCTAATGCTTCACGTTTCAAACCTAGTTCTCACAGTGACTGACCCCGATACAGGGCAAGACACCGAGATTTTGCACGGCAACTCGTTTTCGCTTGCCCAGGGCGAGTCCCTCGGACTCGTGGGTGAATCTGGGTCGGGCAAGTCGATGACGATCAAGTGCATCTTGGGCATCGAGCCCGCGGGTGCACGCGTCGACGGCATGATCGAACTCGACGGCGTCGACCTGCTTGCGGCGAAGGGCGAAGAGCTGCGCCACATTCGCGCCAACGACCTCGCGCTCATCGCGCAGAGCCCTCACGGTGCGCTCAACCCAGTGCTGCCCGTTGGTCGCTACCTCGTCGAGGGGATGAGTGACGCGCGCTCGATGCCCAAGGCCGAGGCTCGTGCGAAGGCGGCAGATCTCCTGCGTCAGGTCGGCATTGACGACACTGAGCGCGTGCTGAACTCGTATCCGCACCAGCTCTCGGGTGGCATGCTGCAGCGCGTCGTGATCGCGGGCGCGATCTCGGGCCAGCCCAAACTGCTGTTTGCCGATGAACCCACGACCGCTCTTGACGTGACCACGCAGGCCGAAGTCGCCGCGATCCTCGACGAAATGCGTCGAGAGCACGGCCTGTCGATGATCTTCGTGACGCACGACCTCGACCTTGCGGCTGCCATGTGTGACCGCCTCGCGGTCATGAAGAACGGCGAGATCCTCGAGATCGGTACCCCAGACCAGATCCGGGACACCCCCCAGACTGAGTATACCCGTCAGCTCATGGCGGCACGCCCGCTGCTGTACCCCGCTGGTCACCCCGCCGCGGCATTCCTGGCCGTGGAGCCCACTGCCGATCGAGAGGAGACGCGCTCATGAACGAGACTCCCATCATCGAGGTCGCGCATCTCAAGCGCACCTTTCACCTCTCGCGCAAGGCGAGCGTCGCCGCGCTCGACGACGTTTCGTGCGAACTGCGCGCGGGCACCTGCCTCGCGATCGTAGGAGAATCCGGATCGGGCAAATCGACTCTCGCCCGAGTCGTCGTCGGCCTGGAATCGCCTGATTCGGGCACAGTTCGTATCGCTGGTCGTGACGTGAAGCCCACGACTGCCAGGCGTGAACTGCGCGAGCGTGCGAAGCTCGTGCAGATGGTGTTTCAGGATCCGCAGGGATCGTTGAACCGATCCTTGCCGGTGTCTGCGACCATCAACGAGATGCTCGAAGCACATCGGCCGGATCTCGATAAGGCAGGGCGCCGGGCCCGCGTGCTCGAACTCTTTGCTGAGGTCGGGCTCACCGAACGGCACGCCGACGCCAAGCCCTCTGCGCTGTCGGGCGGGCAGAAGCAGCGCGTCGCGATCGCACGGGCACTTGCGGCGGAGCCGCAGATCATCGTGCTTGACGAGGCCGTCTCGGCGCTCGACGTCTCGGTGCAGGCCCAGGTGCTCGAATTGCTCAAGAAACTCCGAGAGGAGCACGGCCTGTCGTACCTTTTTATTACGCATGACCTGTCAGTGGTGCGTGACATCGCTGATGACGTCGTGGTAATGCGAAAGGGACAGATTATCGAACGCGGCACGGTTGATGAGGTGCTCGATGCGCCCCGTGACCCGTACACCAAGCTGCTCATCGCATCGGCGCCGCGCCCTGGCTGGAAGCCACAGCGGGGCCTGCGTGCGGCGCTACTCGGTGCCGAAGCCTAACCCGGCCTGGCCGAACACTCACCACTTCAGAAAGCAATAACGGCATGACTACCCCAAACTCACGACTGCACCTTGATATCTCGGCACCCTCGCGGCGCGAGCTCGGCCTGGCCCGTGGCACGGCCCTACGCTCCACACTCGCAGGCGGCTACGCGAAGTACGCTGAACTGTTTCGCTTGCTTGGCGTCAGCGAAGCGCAGGAGCGTGATGGTGCACAGCACGTCCTCGATGTGCTGAACGATTGGCGCCCCGAAATCATCGGCGAGTTCGAAGGTATCGCCGAGGGTGCCGAGATCGACCTCGCCCACGTGGTCGCGCTGAACGCGCGCACCGAGATCATTGCGATGGGACACTCTGCTTCGAGTGAGTGCTCGACTGTGACTGCGGTGCTTGACGGACACCGCACCGGCGTGCAGACCTGGGACTGGCACATTGAACTCGACCAGTACTGGCACACCCAGCAAGTACTGGGACCGGGGTACCGCTATGCCGGGCTCACTGAGCAGGGCATCCTGTCGAAGATTGGCGTGAATGAGGCGGGGCTGGCGCTGCACTTCAACATTCTGGGGCATCGCGAGGACGGCCCTGGTGGTGTGCCAATGCACGTGCTGTCGAGCATTGTGCTCGCCGAGTGCGCTTCGGTGGACGAGGCGATCGCGCTGATTCGTGAGGCACCGATCGCCTCGTCCTCGGCGTTCACCATGCTCGACGCGTCCCAGGCGGTATCAGTCGAGATGAGCCCAGCTGGCGCTTTCGTGATTCCCGAGGTCGCGGGCTCGGTGCAGCGCACTAACCACTTCCAAAACGCGGTGCCGCTTGCTGAGCAAAAGAGCGAGGTGTACGAACCGGACTCATCGGCTCGACTCGAGCTCGTGCGAGAGCGCATTGGCTCGGGGACGCCAGACACAACCGCCGCCATGATCGAGCTGCTGGTTTCGGGCGAGGGCCAGCCGCCCCTGACCTGCCAGGCCGACATGTCGAAGACCTTCGGCGAGCGGTGGGCGACGCTCGCCACCATCATCACCGATCCGGATGCGCGGACGATTCGCATCCTCGACGGCATGCCCACCGATGCCGTGACCGGTTCCTGGCGCACCCTCACCGTGTGAGGCTCGCGGTCTTGCATTGTTGTCACGGACGGGGCGTGGCGCGGTAGTTGCTCATGACTACCTCGTCGCGCCCCATCTGTGGGCCGGGTGTTAATCTGCCAGCAGCTCCCGCACCCGCGGCATCACTTCGGTGCCGAACAGACGCACGCTCTCCATAAGGGTGGCGTGCGGCATCGTGCCGCTAGCGTACTTCAGGTCGAAACGATCGGCCTCGAGCAGTCGCACGGTACGGGCGATCTTTGCGGCCACCGTCTCGGGGGACCCCACGTACAGCGATCCGGAGTTGGCCTCGTGCTCGAACTCAGCGCGCGTAGTGCTGGGCCAGCCGCGCTCGGCCCCGATGCGATTGCGGTTCGCCTCGAAATGCGGCCACAGCTGGTCGCGGGCCTCGGCGTCCGTCGCTGCAATGTGGCCGGGGGAGTGCACGCCGAGCGGCATGGCGTCGCGGCCGAGCTCCTGCTGCGCCTCGCGATACAGATTCGCGAACGGCAAGAACCGCGCGGGGTCGCCGCCGATGATCGCGAGCATCATGGGAATGCCGACCTGCACCGTGCGCAGCACCGAGTGCGGGCTGCCGCCCACGCCGATCCAGGCGTTGACGCCGTGGGGATGCTCGGTCTTTGGGTAGATTTCTTGATCGACGAGTGCGCTGCGGTGCTTACCCGACCAGGTCACGGGGCCCTCGCTGCGCAGGCGCCCGAACAGTTCGAGCTTCTCCGAGAACAGCTCGTCATAGTCGGCGAGGTTGTAACCAAAGAGTGGGAAAGACTCGGTGAATGAGCCACGACCGAGAATGACCTCAGCTCGCCCGCTACTCACCGCATCGAGCGTCGCAAACCGCTCGTAGACGCGTACGGGGTCGTCGCTCGAGAGCACCGTGACCCCGGTGCCGAGCATCATGCGCTCGGTGCGACCGGCGATCGTCGCGAGGATGATCTCGGGGGAGCTGATCGCGAAGTCATCGCGGTGATGCTCGCCCAGCGTGAACGCATCGACGCCCAGCTGGTCGGCGAGCACGGCCTGCTCGACCACGTTCCGGATCACCTGCGCGTGCGGCGTGCGGGAGCCGTCGGCATCAACGGTGACATCGCCAAACGTATCGAGCCCCAGCTGCACGGCACTGAGGGACTTGGCGGGCGCGGGTGCTGCATTGGTTTCGGTCATGCAGGGGTCAACGACCTGGGGAGGCCGAGTATTCCATGGCAGGCGCGATCGATTCGGTGGCTGTGGTGGTTACTTGTGGGAATAACCACAACAACCGCCAAATCTAATCGTTAACTCATGATCCTGCGCGGTACGGCCAGGGAAGCTAGTTCTTGCCCGTCGTGGCGAGTAGCGCCTTTGCCGCGGTCACTCCTGAGTCTCGCGAGGAGTGGATGGTGCTCGTCGTCATGCCGGCCCAGAACAGTACTCCTCCCAAGGGGTCGGTGAGCCCTCCGCGACGAGAGAAGGGGCCGGGATAGGCACCTCGAGCGTAGGGATCCTTCGACCAGTCATAGGTAGACATCGCGACAGGAGTGAGAGCCGGGTTTTCGGCGTTCGAGCGGATGCTTTCGAGTGAATTGGCCTGGGTTTAGTTCCGACCGGTTTGTCCGTTACCGGATGAGTTCCGGCACCGGTTCAGTGTCAGCGTAGTACGCCGCTTCCACTTCTGCAGGGGTGCGCATATCGAGTTCCCCATGCAAACGTTGTTGTTCCACCACCACACGTACTTCAACGTGGCGAATTCAACCTGCTCGACCGTTCTCCAGGGTCCTTGCTGCCGGATAAGTTCAGCCTTGTAGAGCGCGTTCACTGCTTCAGCCATCGAATTGTCGTAGCTATCGCCGACCGTCCCGGTTGACGGGATCGCGCCGAGCTCAGCGACCCGGTTCGTGTAGACCATCGACATGTAGTTGAGCCGTGATCGCTGTGATGCACGAGCCCCTCAAGACTGCCGCCGGCCTGCCATGCTGCCATCTCGAGGGCTTGTAACGGCAACACTTCAGCCTTCAGCGTCGCAGCTACGTTCCAGCCCACGATCCGACGCGAGTACACGTCAGTTACGAACGACACATATGCGAACCCAGACCACGTCGCGACGTATGTGATGTCGACGACCCAGAGCCGCTTGGGAGCTGTCGCAGTGAAGTTCCGGTTGACGAGATCACCTGGCAGCCGGTTTGCCGGGTCACTCTTCGTCGTAAAAGCCTGCCGAGAACGTCGCACGCCCCGCAATCCAGCGAGTTTCATGAGCCGCTCGCAGGCGTCACGGCCAATCTCCCAGCCCTCGCGTCGCAGCAGGGCATGCATTTTGCGGCGCCCGTAGACACCGTAATGCTGATGGTGGAGTCGCTTGATCTCGGGAACAAGGATCTCGTCACGGAGCTGACGGGGCGGAGGGGAGTCGTTTCTTCGCTGCCCGATATCCGCGTGACGTGAGGAATCCACGAACTGCCGCACGCAGCGTACGGCAGAGGAACTGGACCCCGAAACGATCACGATGCTCGTCGATGAATCGGATCATTTCGTTCGTGGCTGGTCGAGTTCCTTCGCGAAAAATATGCTCGCGGCTTTGAGGACTTCGTTCGCTTTGCGCAGTTCCGTGTTTTCTTTCTGGAGGCGACGGTTCTCGGCAGCGATATCAGTCGTCACGCCGGGCTTTGAGCCGGTATCGATCTGCGCTTGTCGATGCCAGATTCTGAGCGTGTCAGGTGAGATGCCGAGCAGCCCTCCGACATGCTTGCTCGCAGCGTGCACGCTCGCATGCTCGGGGAGCGCTTCGGCGAGCATGCGGAGTGCGCGTTCTTTGAACTCTGGTTCGTATGGTTTGGGCATGATGTTCCAATCTTCCTTGATGAAAGGTCGGAACTAAACCCAGGCCAAATCA
>NZ_AOCN01000016.1 GCF_000350525.1 Leucobacter salsicius M1-8
CAGCAGCAGCTCCACGAGCGCCTGACCGAATCGGTCGGTACGCAGCATCGGCTTGGGGGACAGGAAGAGCGCCCAGATCACGACAGTGAGTACGAGGAAGCCGATGCCGCTAATGATGCCGGGGAAGGGCAGCGGCCACGAAACGAAGCCCCACACGGTGATGATGGCGACGGTTGCGAGATGAAACAGTGCGCGCACGACCTGCAAGATGGCGGTCGAACGGGGGGCCTGGGGCTCTGTGGTGCTTGTCACAGAGGTCAAGTGTACCCGGCTCCTCTTGGTGAACCCTGGCTCACGTGGTTCACTGCACCAGCAGCAGCGTGGTCCATGTGCCTTGCCCGAGATATTGTGAAGTTATGAACCATGAGGGGCCAGTTTCTGGCGTGCGCAACGTTCGTGTCTGGGAGGACGCGACGGTGACTGATGCGCCGGGATTCTCGGCCCCCACCCGCGTCGGCTGGGATGGTGGTCGCTTTCGAGATCCGTTGGCTTCCCCGGGTGCGCATGCGCCTGATCGCGCACTCGCGCAGCACGGCGGCAACGACGAAGCAGAGCTCGACGGATCCGGGCTGTGGCTCATCCCCGGCCTCGTGGACGCTCACCTGCACGCCGGGTGGCAGGCCTTTAATGAGCACGACCGCGATCGACTGACGCCAACGCGTACCCGCGAACTCGTCGCCCAGGGGCTGCACCGCACGCTCGCATCGGGCTTCACGAGCGCCCGCGACGCTGGCGGACTCACGTTGGAGGCTATGGCCCGGATCGCAGAAGTCGAGCGGCCACGGCTCCAGGCCTCCGTCGCGCTCATCGACCGGGCCACGGTCGAGCGTGTGGGCGGACTCGAGCGAGCCGTCACCGCGGTGCTAGATCGCGGCGCGAAGTGGGTCAAGCTGGTTGCGACAGCGGGGGTCGCATCGCCGGCGGGATCGGGGCTCGAGCCCCTCTTCACGGCCGCCGAGGTGCGTCTCGCCGCCGAACTCGCGGCCGGCGCTGGCGCCGGACTGATGGTGCACGCGTGGGGTGGCACGGCCATCGACCACGCCATCGAGGTTGCAGACGCATTTGTGTCGGGTGGCGAGGCCGCTCCCATCAGCTTCGAGCACGGCATCCTTCTCACCGCCGATCAGGCGGCTCGTGCGGCCAAGGCCGGGCTCACCTATGTGCCGACGCTGCGGATCTACACTCTCGTCCAGGCGATGATTGCGGGCGGCGAACTGCCCGCGAGCTTCGAGCCCCGCGTGCGAGAAGCCGTGCACGCGCACCCGAACGCGGTGCGCATCGCCCGCGACGCCGGGCTCGCCATCGCGCTCGGCACCGACTATGGCACCCCCTCCCAACACGGCACGGGGCGGCTTGAGTTCGACGCAATCGTCGAGTCGGGCCTGACGCCGACCGAAGCTCTGGTGGCAGCCACCCGCGGCGGTGCCGCACTCATGGCGAGTGTCGATCCGGATCAAAACCCGGCCCTCGCGGGCCGCATCGCCCCAGGGGCCCCGGCCGACGCCGTGCTACTCAACCGGGATCCGCGCGAACCCGGGGCGCTCTCTGCCCCCGGTGCCGTGGCGGCCGTCATTCTTGCCGGGCGCGTGGTTGCGCCGGCATTCTTCGAAAGGAACCCATCATGAAGATCTCAGCACGCGCGCCGCGGCTCGCGGTTGTGGCGCTGGCCGCGGCCCTCGCGTTCACCGGTTGCGCACAGGCCCCGGCCGCTGAAACGGGCGGCGGGAGCGGCGAGCCGGTCGCGGGTGGCACGCTCACCTTCGGGCGCGCGGCCTCAGTGACGGACCTCGACCTGCACCAGCAGATCACGGCCAACAACGCATTCGCGATCGACAAGATCTTCGAGCCGCTCGTGAGCTTTGACGAGGCGGGCAAGATCATCCCATGGCTTGCCGAGTACGAGGTCTCTGACGACGGGCTGAGCTACGTGTTCACGCTGCACGAGGGACTGAAGTTCTCTGACGGCACCGATGTGACGCCCGCCGACGTCGTCTTCTCACTGGAGCGACACCTCAACATGGAGGGTTCGCCGCTACCGATCGAGGCGCCGGTCTCTGCGATCGAGGCGACAGGCGACCGAGAGGTCACGATCACACTGGACTCGCCCTACACGCCGTTCCTGGCCGAGCTGGCGGGATTCTCGAACGGTGTGCTGCCCGCTGATTTCGGCGGCGCGACCGAAGAGGAGTTCTTCAAGAACCCGGTCGCCACGGGACCGTGGGTGGTAGACGCGTGGGACCCGAACGGTGACCTGTCGTTCGTGAAGAACGAGCACTACTGGCAGGACGGAAAGCCGTACCTCGACGAGCTCGTCTACAAGTTCGTGGCCGACCCCACCCAGCTGCAGCAGCAGCTCGTCGCCGGGCAGGTTGACGCGGTCGAGCAGGTGCCCGCGGCAAACTCGGCCGAGGTATCGAGCAATGCCGCACTGCAGCTGATCGAGGCGCCTGGCTGGTCGGCTGACCAGGTGTTCTTCAACACCCTGAACGAGCACTTCGCCGATGAGCACGTGCGCCGGGCCATTGCGCACGCCATCGACCGGGACGGCATCGCGCAGGCCACGAGCTTCGGCACAGCCGAGGCCGCGAACGCGCTCGTTCCGCCAGCGATCGAGTACTCGGCCCAGGACGAAGGGTTCGCGCTGGACTACGACGTCGACGCGGCCAAGGCCGAGATCGCGAAGTCGGGGTTTGCCGACGGCTTCAAGGCGACGCTCGCGATTCGCAACGACCGGCCCGAGTTCGGGCAGATCGCGCAGATCGTGCAGGAGCAGCTCGGTGAGATCGGCATCACCGTCGGGATCGAATCGCTCGACTACGCGGTTTTCAAGGAGCGTGTCTACGGCAACCTCGACTACGACTTCATGATCAACAACGGCCAGGCCGACGCCCCCGATCCGAACGGCATCATCTCGTTCCAGACGGATGTCACCGGGTTCTCGAAGTCGTACTGGACGAGCTTCTCGGACGCCGAGGTGAACAAACTCGTCGAGCAGGGGCGCGTCACCCCCGACGGACCCGAGCGTGAGCAGGTGTACTTCGACATTCAGCAGTTGCTGGCCGAGAAGGCGCCGTTCATTCCGCTGCAGTTCCCCGCGAACCTGCAGGGCACGTCGGCCGCAGTCCAGGGCTACAGTCTGCTGCCCAACGGCTCGGTGCGTTTCCAGGACGCTTGGATCCAGCAGTAGCGGTAGCGGTGGATAAGGCAGAGCCGACGCGGCGGGGGTTCACGTGAAAACTCTCGGGGCTGTGCCCCGCCGCACCCCTCACTAGGAAGCTTGATAAGTAGTAGTTTGTACGGGATGAGTGAGCAGCGGGATTTGAGGCACGTTGGGGGCGGCAACTCTGACTCCCGCACAGTGCGCGCCCTCACAACGGTCGGCCGTGCCGCCGGGCGCACTCTCGCGAACATCGTCCCGGTCATGGCTGGTGTTGTCGTCGCAGTATTCTTCCTTCTGCGGCTCGTGCCGGGCGATCCGGCATCGATGATTCTTGGCGACCGTGCGACGCCAGCACAGCTCGAGAAGCTGCGCGCGGAGATGGGGCTCGACCTGCCGCTCATTGAGCAGTTCGGCAACTTCGTCATCGGCATCGTGACGCGCTTTGACACCGGCAACTCCCTGATCACCGGGGTTTCGACCCGCGAGGTGATCCTCGACAAGGCACCCATCAGCCTCGGAATCGTCGGGCTCGCCGTGCTGTTTGCCGTGGCGATGACGGTACCGCTCGCCCTTGCCGCGGCCCGCAACAAGGGCGGCGTCGCCGACCAACTCGTGCGCATCATTCCCACAGTCGGCATGGGCATGCCGATGTTCTGGATAGGGCTGCTGCTGATCATCGTGTTCGCGGTGCAGCTGGGCTGGTTTCCGGTCGGGGGAGTGGCGACCGGGCCGATCGGTACCCTGTGGAGCCTCGTGCTCCCCGCCCTTGCGGTCGCGATATCGCTGGTGCCGCCGCTCGTGCGGTCGCTGCGGGCTCAGCTGCTCGAGGTGGTAGACGCAGACTTCGTCACGACGCTGCGGGCCGCGGGCGTCCCTGAACGCAAGATTCTCACCCGACACATTCTGCGGGGTGCGGCATTGCCGACGCTTGCCCTGTTTGGGGTCAACGTCGCCTACCTGATCGGCGGCACCCTGGTGGTCGAGAAGGTATTCGGGATCGGTGGGGTGGGAACCTTGCTGTTTCAGTCGATTGGGAGCCGTGATTTTCCTGTCGTGCAGGGCATCGCGCTGTACTGCGCCATCGCCGTGGTGCTCATCACGCTGCTGGTCGATGCGCTCGCGGTCTGGATTGACCCGAGACTGCGCAGGGGACGGCCATGACCGAACAACCTACTCGTAACGTTCGCGCCCAAACTTTCTGGGGTCGGGCGAGGCGATCCGGCACCCTAGTTTCTGGTGTGTTGCTACTTGCGATCATAGTGGCCGCGGCGATTGCTGCCCCCTGGATCGCGCCGCACTCTCCGACCGCGCAGAATCTCACCGGTGGCCTCCTGCCGCCCTCACCCGAGCACTGGTTCGGCACCGACCAGCTTGGCCGCGATGTGTTCTCCCGGGTTCTCTTTGCGGCGCGCACTGACCTCTCGCTGGCGTTTGCCGCAGCCATTATCCCGTTCGTGATCGGCGTTACTGCGGGCCTGGTGTCGGGCTACTTCGGGCGCCAAACCGATTGGGTAATCTCGCGCGTGGTCGATACGGTCATCGCATTTCCGTTCTACGTCATCGTGATCGCGATTGCGTTCGCATTGGGGGCCGGGCCAGCGGGCATTGTCGTCGCCTTCGCGCTCGTTGGCTGGGTGGGCTACGCCCGTGTGATCCGGGTGCTCACGGCATCTATGCGCGAAGAGGAATGGGTTCGCGCTGCGCGCGGCGCGGGTCTCTCCCATGCGCACGTGCTGGCCCGCCACGTACTACCCAACGTGCTGCCGCAGGCCGTGGTGCTGTTCATGAATGAAGTGCTGCTCATCATGGTCGCGATAGTGACCCTCGGCTACCTGGGCCTCGGCATCCAGCCGCCCACGCCGGACTGGGGAACGATGATCGCCGAAGCCCAGCCGTTTGTCACGACGAAGTGGTGGCTTGCGGCGCTGCCGGGGCTTGCCGTGGTGGTGACCGGAATTGGGCTGTCGCTTACGGCCGACGGTCTCGGTGATGCGCTGCGCGTCCGGGATGCGGCTGGTGGACGCGGTTCCCGCGTCGTCAATAGATCTCCTGCCCCGGCGATACCGGGGGTCGCGCTCGCGCGGGGAGCGCTGCGAGTGGCGGACCTCACGATCCGCCCGAGCGATAACAGCTCATCGATCGGTCTCGTACGCGGCATCTCGTTCGCGGCCGTGCCGGGCGAGGCGCTCGGCATCGTGGGCGAGTCGGGATCTGGCAAAAGCCTCACACTACGCGCCCTGCTCGGGTCAATGCCCGCAGGCGTATACGTTTCGCACGGCTCCGCCGAGACCGGCGGACGCGTCGGCATGGTGTTCCAGGATCCGCTGACCGCGCTCGACCCACTGACCCGAGTGGGCACGCAACTCGGCGAAGCGGTCGCCGCTGCCGCAGGCTCCGAGGGATCGGCTACTGGTCGCGATCGGAAGCACGAACGCACAGCCAGAGTGCGCGAACTTCTTGCACTCGTGCAGCTGCCGGGTGACCGGATCGCCCGGGCCTATCCACACGAGCTCTCGGGTGGGCAACGGCAGCGCGTGGTGATCGCGATGGCCCTCGCATCGAACCCCGACGTGCTGCTGTGTGACGAGCCCACGACCGCGCTCGATGTGACCGTGCAACGCGAGGTTCTCGAACTCCTGCGAGACCTGCGTCGCACCCGCGGGCTCACGCTCGTGTTCGTTAGCCACGACCTAGCGGTGGTCTCCACAATGTGCGAGCGCATCCTCGTCATGCGTGGCGGGATGCTCGTGGAACAGGGCAGCACTGACGATGTGCTGCACATTCCCAAAGATGCATATACTCGCATGTTGCTCGACGCGGTGCCGCAACTGCCTCCGCTCGCGTCCGACACCTCAGCTGTGCCCAGCAGCTACGCCAGTGTCGTTCCAGTTCCGGTTCCTGCGCTCGAGGCACGCAGGTTGGACCTGTCCTACGGCACGGGTGCGCTCACCGTCGAAGGTGTCGAGTTTGCGATCGCGCCCGGCGGCTCGCTCGGGATAGTGGGGGAGTCCGGTTCGGGCAAGACCACCCTGGCCAGAGCGCTCGTCGGCCAGCTCCCGCTCACGGGCGGTGATCTGTTGTTGGACGGGGTTCGGCTCCCGGTCCAGCGCCCGCGCGAGTTATTGCGCGACATCCAGCTGGTCCCACAGGACCCGGCTTCAGCATTGAACCCGCGGATGCGCATCGGAGATGCCCTCGGTGAGGTGTTGCGCCTTGCTGAGTACTCCCAGCGCGATGCCCGTGAGACGGTAGCCACCAGCGTCCGCGCGTCGCTCGCGCGCGTGCGGCTCGATCCGGATCTCGCCTCCCGCTATCCCCACGAACTCTCGGGTGGCCAGCGGCAGCGGGTCGCCATCGCCCGGGCGCTTGCGACGAACCCGCGCGTGCTCGTCGCCGACGAGCCGACGAGCGCACTCGACGTGTCCGTGCAGACCGATATCGTGGCGCTGCTGCAGGAACTGCGCGCCGAGCTCAGGCTCACCCTCATCTTCGTGTCTCACGATCTCGCGGTCGTGCACGAGCTGTGCGACACCGTGCTGGTCATGCGCGGAGGCCGAGTCGAAGAACAGGCGGGCCCCGAGTTCTTCAGCCACCCGCGATCGGCGTACGGTCGCGCGCTTCTGGACGCGGTGCCGCGGCTCGAACGCTAACCGTGCTCGCTCGCACCATCTCACCCGCTCCCGGGTAGGTGCGGCAGCAATTGGCCTGCGCTGCGTGGCCACGCATTGATACGCTGTAGCGACACCTCGCTAGGAGATTCCATGGACGGCATAATGAATTGGATCGAGCGTCTCACCGACGGCTCGATGTTTGCTGGTGGCATTTTCTTGATCATCGGCGTCGTCGGCGCGGTGCTGCTGCTGATTTCCCTACTGCTCGATGGCGTGTTCGATGCCCTCGACTTCGGTGACGGCCCACTCAGCCTGACCTCGATTGCCGCCTTCACCGCGATCTTCGGCTTCACCGCCTTCGCGAGCGTCGGTGCGGGCGTTGCCACGCCGATTGCTGCGCTCCTTGGTGCACTGGCCGGTGTCGTGGGCGGCGCCGCTGCCTGGTGGCTTTCGCGGCTCATTCGGGGTGCTGAGTCGACCACCGCCGTGAGCGGCGATGAGCTGGTCGGGGCTATCGCCGCAGTGGTGCTGGCGATCCCGGCGACAGGACTTGGCGAGGTTGCGCTCACCCGTCACGGTGAACGTGTCTCGCTCGCGGCGTCGGCTGACTTTGCCATTGCACGAGGCGCCTCCGTGCGCATTGTGCAGGTCATTACGTCGACGTCGGTGCGGGTCGAGCCCGAACATGCCGACCGGGGCGGGCTCGGAACGGCAGGCGATCCGAAGCCTTCCTCCGGTGAACCCGGCACCCCAGACGGCGTGTGACCTCGCGCATCACTTGTAGGACCCCCGAACCCCCAATCTTTTTCCACGACAGCACACATTGAAACGGAGCATCTATTGTTTCTCGCAAGCCCGGCGATAGTCGGTATTTTTGGCGCGGTGATCGCGCTCGTGCTCGTTGCACTGGTCATCATCAAGCGCTACCGCATCGCGAAGCCTGATGAGGCGATCATCGTTACCGGTGGCAAGGGCAAGGAAGTTGTCGACGCCGCAGGTAACCGCAGCCGCGACCTCTCGGGCCAAAAGGTCGTGACCGGCGGCGGCGTCTTCGTGGTGCCGTTTGTGCAGAAGTCGTTCTCGATCTCGCTGCGTTCGCGCCGGCTCTCGATTACCACCGAGGCGCAGACCACCGACGGCATCACGATGCAGGCGCAGGCCGTTGCGGTCGTGAAGGTCGGAGGGTCTCAGGAGATGATCCGGGCCGCGGCCCAGCGATTCCTCTCGAACTCAGACGAGATTGACGAGTCGACGCAAGAGGTGCTCTCGGGCTCGCTGCGTTCGATCATCGGTGGTCTGACGGTTCTCCAGATCATTCGCGACCGCGCCGTCGTTGCGCAGAGCGTGCTTGAGGCGGCAGAAGAGGCGCTCACCAAGCAGGGCCTCGTCGTTGACACGCTGCAGATCCAGGAGATCCGCGATGGCGCCGACTACATCACCAACATCGGTCGTCCCGAGGCTGCGAAGGTGCGTCAGCAGGCAGACATCGCCGAGACAAACGCCTACCAGGCGTCACAGGAAGCGAAGATCGCCGCCGAGCGCGTGCTGCTCGACCGCAACCGCGAGCTCAAGCTGCGCCAGGCCGAGATTCAGGTCGAGACCGACAAGGCTAACGCGCAGGCGTTGGCCGCCGAGCCGCTCGAGCAGGCCATCCAACAGCAGGCCATTGTTGAGCAGCAGCAGATGACCGCCCAGAAAGAGGTCGCGCTCAAGACACAGCAGCTGAACGCTGACGTGCGCGCGGTCGCCGAGGCCGAGGCTTACAAGGTAGAGGCGCTCGCCAAGGCAGACGCAGCCGCAGCAGTTTCGACCGCCGACGGTCGCGCGCAGGCCATCGAGCGCGAGGGTCTCGCCAACCGCGCCGCCCGTATCGCCGCTTCTGAGGCGCTCGAGGCCGAGGGCCGGGCTGAGGCCGCGGCGCTCGAGGCACGCGGTACTGCCGAGGCCGCCGCCATTGACGCCCGCGCCCGCGCACTCGAGACCCAGTCGCAGGCTGTGCTCGCGCAGGAGCTCATCCACCTGCTGCCCTCGATCGCATCCGAGTACGCACGTGCGATCGGCTCGATCGACAACATGACCGTCGTGTCGGCCGACGGCGCCTCAAAGGTCGCCGGCGATGCGATGGGCAACATCAAGGGCCTGCTCGAGATGGCCAAGGACACGGTCGGCATCGACCTCGTCGGCATGCTCAACGGCGTGGCGGGCGGCGCTGCGGCTGGTGCCGCAGCCGGTCGTGCATCACGTGGCGATGCGGTCATCGTCGCGACGCCCGCTGCTGGGGCGCACGCCGAAGCTGCTGATGAGCCTGCTGGCTTCGGTGCCGGATCGGTGGCTTCGCCCGCTGCTTCGCCCGCTGCTGAGTCGCGTGCTGCGGAGACACCCAGCGCCGATCAAGCAGAATAAGGGGTATGGCACAGCGCAGACACCTTTCGGTGACGGCGGAGGTCGAGTCGGTACTCGGCCCTCCGCCGGCGCAGCTGTCTGAACCCGAGGTGATTGTGCTGCGCATTCGCCCTCACGCGCGCCGGTTGCTACTGCCCATCTTCGCGTCTTGCGCGGTTGCCGCCGCGGCCGGGTTCTGGGTGGGTGCGCTCCCTGCTGACTGGATGAACGTGCTTGCTGGGGTAGGCGCGCTCGTCTTGGCGGCGGTCGTCGGGCTGCTGCCGCTGCTCTCGTGGCTGACGCAGCGCACCGTCATCACCTCTCGTCGCGTAATTGTGCGTCGAGGGCTGTTTGTGCGGCACCGATCAGAAGTGCAGCTGAGCCGGGTGCGCGAAGTGCGCATGCGACGCAAACTGTTGCAGCGGCTCTGGGGTGCGAGCGACATAGCACTTATGTTCGGTGCAGAGGACGTGACCCTGCACGACGTGCCAGGAGCCGAAGTTGTCGCCGAAGCACTGCACGATCTCATGGAGCGCAACTATGCGCATGCAACCCGGTCACAGGGCTTTTTCTCACCTACGCCACAGGATTTGGGATCATAAACCAAGCATTGAAGGATATCGAGGCGACGGACACGCTTGCGAATGGTGAAGGCGTCAATAAGGACCTGACGTGTGTCTTCCTCAATGGTCTCGTGTTGATGCTCGCTATGTGACTACGTAACGACAGACATCTGTTCGGCCACGGTCGCCACGTCTATGTGGTGCGCTGGATGAGCACGTCGATGAGCTGCCCGGCCATCTTGACGAGCCGCTCAATTTCGTGTTCGTCGCGATCCACCCAGCGGCACTCGGGGTCGCCTACTGGCACGAAATTTTCGTGGCGTTCCCACACCATGAGGGTGCGCTCGGCACCCAGCACATACTGTTGCCACCACACCTGGCGCAGGTAATTGCGCGGGATCGTGCGCCACTCCTTGTTGGTGGTCTTGATCTCCGCGAGCTCAATGGTGCCGTCCTCGCGCTGCACCACTCCGTCGGGCGTCGCGAGATGTCTCAGATCGAGCTCCGCATGAAACAGTGCCTGGCTCGGTTGAATGCCGTAGCCCTGTCGCACCCAGGCCGCAATTTCGGGCTCCCTCGCCCGGCCATGATCGGTGAAGGCGTTGCCCGAAAAATTGGTGCCAAAGAGCTTCGCCTGGGCTGCTGTCTCAATCGACCGGGGGGTCGAGAGCTTGGCTACGTCGGTCGCAGTGATTCCGCGAGAGCGAGCATGCATCCACGCATTGTGATCGGTGCCGTCGGTGACAATTCGATGGCTGAGTGCTGGGGCATTGTGAAACACCCCTCAAGTCTCGCACGAGCTGGCTTGGAGGCGGGCAACCCGAAAACATGGCCAGTGACACTTTTGGAGAATGTATAGGAGTTCAGCTCATCCACAGTCGATAGGAGGATTCTGTAAGGATGAATTCCAATACACTGACACGCATCGATGGAGGGAAAGTTCGCGCCCTGGTGGTTGATGACGAAGAATCGATCACCCAACTGGTTTCCATGGCCCTCCGCTATGAAGGGTGGGAGGTACAGACAGCCTCCACCGGGCAAGAAGCGCTCGAAAAGATGCGCTCGTTTGAACCCGACGTCGCCGTACTGGACATCATGCTCCCAGATTTCGACGGGATGCAGCTGCTGTCCCGGATTCGCTCCGACGGTGACATGTGCCCGGTGCTGTTTCTGACCGCACTCGACTCGGTCGAAGACCGCGTCAACGGCCTCACCGCGGGCGGCGACGATTACGTCGTTAAGCCATTCAGCCTTGAAGAGCTCATTGCGCGTCTGCGTGGGCTCGTGCGCCGTTCACAGATTGTGCTCGCCGAACGCCCTGATCCGGTGCTGCGTGTAGGCGATCTCACCTTGAACGAAGACAGCTATGACGTGAGCCGCGCTGGCGAGCCCATCGTTGTGACGAACACCGAGTTTGAGCTGCTGCGCTATTTGATGCGCAACCCTGGCCGCGTACTCTCCAAGGCTCAGATCTTGGATCGCGTGTGGGCGTACGACTTTACGGGCAAGTCGACCGTTGTCGAGCTGTACATTTCGTACCTGCGCAAGAAGATTGATGCCGGTCGTGAGCCGATGCTGCATACCGTGCGCGGTGCCGGGTACATGCTGAAGCCCGCCGCGTAACATCCATTGTCAACACGGTGAAAGTCGTGCTATAGTTGTCTCTGGCCATAGACCGCCGGTAAGAATCGCAAGGTTCTCAGAACGTTCACGCAAGTGAAGACCAGCGCAGGTGCGAGACTCCTTGAGTCAGGGATCGAAAGGTTCCGAGCAGAATGAAGCTCCGTGCGTGCGCGCCGGAGCTTTTTTGTTTTTGGGTAACCGCGACAAAATTGCTTCGTGCGGCACGGCCCCCGATGGCATCCGCCGATCGGGTACGACAAGCTAGGGAGCGCCATGGCTACAAAGGACGCTACGGTTTCCGATCTTCAGCGCAAGTTTGAAGAGTCGAACGCCGTTCTGCTGACTGAGTACCGCGGTCTCACGGTTGCACAGATGCGGGAACTCCGCACCAACATCCGTGAGCACGCGACGTACGCCGTGGCGAAGAACACGCTAACCAAGATTGCGGCTAACAACGCCGGAGTCACCGCATTTGATGACGAGCTCGCCGGTCCTTCGGCTCTCGCCTTCGTGCATGGTGACACCGTTGCGGTTGCAAAGGCAATGCGTGACTTCGCCAAGGCAAACCCTCTTCTGGTGGTGAAGGCGGGCTACTTCGATGGCAACGCCCTGACCGCTGCTGAGGTAGGCAAGCTTGCCGATCTTGAGAGCCGCGAGGTGCTGTTGGCTAAGGCCGCTGGCGTCATGCAGGCTGCTCTTGTCGGAGCTGCACAGCTCTTCGCTGCACTGCCCGCAAAGGCCGCTCGCGGCTTCGGCGCGCTGCAGGAGAAGCAGGACGCGTAAAGACTCGGCTCTTGCCGATCGGTACACAAAAACCCGCTCGTGGTGCGTAAGCGCCCGAGCAAACATCAAGGAGAAACACAATGGCTAAGCTTTCGACTGAAGAGTTGCTCGCACAGTTCAAGGAGCTCACCCTCATCGAGCTCTCCGAGTTCGTTAAGGCCTTCGAGGAGACCTTCGACGTTTCGGCTGCTGCTCCCGTTGCTGTTGCAGCTGCTGCTGCTCCGGCTGCTGAGGCTGCTGAAGAGAAGACCGAGTTCGACGTTGTCCTCGACACCGTTGGCGACAAGAAGATCCAGGTCATCAAGGTTGTTCGCGAGATCACCGGCCTGGGCCTCGGCGAGGCAAAGGCTCTCGTTGAGGAAGCACCCAAGAACGTCCTCGAGGGCGCTTCGAAGGATGCAGCCGAAGAGGCAAAGAAGAAGCTCGAAGAGGCAGGCGCAGGCGTCAAGCTCGCGTAAGTTTTTTCGCTTCTGCGAATTGGGGCGGGTCACCTTCGGGTGGCCCGCCCTTTCGCGTTTTTGCGGGGGATAGCGCAACAGGCCGCAAGCTGGTATTGTTTTTCGGCTGCGCCGATCCCGCGCTCACGAGGCGCAGGGGGCTCGCAGCCTACGAAAGGATCCTCGTGGCACTCATCACCCTCGTGTTACGACACGCAAAACGCTATTGGGTGTTCATCGCGCTCGTGGTTCTGCTGCAGCTTGCGGCCACCATCGCCGCGCTGTGGCTCCCCAGCCTCAACGCCCAGATTATTGACAAGGGCATCGCCAAGGGCGACACCGCGTTCATTTGGAACACCGGCGGTGTCATGCTCGCGATCTCCCTTGCACAGGTCATTGCGGCCGTGGCTGCAGTCTATTTCGGCGCTCGAGCCGCGATGGGCATCGGCCGCGATCTGCGCCGCGAGGTGTACCGAAAAGTCGATTCGCTCTCAACGCTCGAAGCCACCAAGTTTGGGGCTGGCACGCTCATCACCCGCGGCACCAATGACGTGCAGCAGGTGCAGATGCTCGTGATGATGACCCTGAACTTTATGGTCACCGCGCCGATCATGGCCATCGGCGGCATCATCATGGCGCTGCGCGAAGACGCCGGAATGTCGTGGCTTGTATGGGTATCGGTCGCGGTGCTCGCTGTGATCGTGAGCTTTCTGGTCTGGCTGCTACTGCCGCTGTTTCGCAAAATGCAGGATCGTGTTGACAACATCAACGGGGTGCTTCGCGAACAGATCATGGGCATTCGCGTCGTGCGTGCCTTTGTGCGCGAGCGATTCGAAGAGGGTCGCTATGAGGTGGCCAACCGCGACATCACCGATGTTTCGGTGAAGGTCGGCAATATTTTCGTGCTCATGTTCCCAGTGATCATGATGGTGCTCCATATGGCCACCGCTGCGGTGCTGTGGTTTGGTGGGCATCGCGTGGACGCGGGTCAGGTAGAGATCGGTGCACTGACCGCCTTCCTGCAATACCTGCTGCAAATTCTGATGGCGGTCATGATGGGTGTGTTCATGACCATGATGATTCCCCGCGCTGTCGTGTGTTCCGAGCGCATTCGCGAGCTCCTCGAAACGAAGTCGAGCCTGGATTTCCCGCGCAAGGCTACGCAATCGACGCCCAGCGAGGGACGCGTGGAGTTCTCGGGGGTGACCTTCGGGTTCCCTGGCGCTGAAGAGCCCGTCGTGCGCAACGTGAATTTCGTCGCGGAGCCCGGCCAGACGACCGCGATCATTGGCTCGACGGGCGCTGGGAAGACGGTGTTGCTGAATCTCCTGCTGCGCCTCTATGACCCCCAGTTTGGTGCGATCACCGTCGATGGGGCCCCGATACACGAGCTCACGCGCGCCCAGCTCGCGAGCTCGGTCAGTCTCGTGCCGCAGCGCCCCTATCTGTTCTCGGGCACTATTGCCTCCAACCTGCGCTTTGGCCGCAAGGATGCCACTGACGCTGAGCTGTGGGAAGCCCTTCGTGTTGCGCAGGGCGACGACTTCGTGCGCGACAAGGAACTGCAACTCGATGAGCCGGTGTCCCAGGGCGGTACTAGCGTCTCGGGGGGTCAGCGTCAGCGACTCTCGATCGCCCGCGCACTGGTCGCTAAGCCGAGGGTCTACCTGTTTGACGACTCCTTTTCTGCGCTTGACGTTGCGACTGACGCGCGGTTGCGCCGGGCACTCCCCGAGGTGACCGCTGGGGCGACGGTGATCGTCGTCGCACAGCGCGTGTCAACGATCGTCGATGCCGACCAGATCCTTGTGGTTGAGGCCGGTCAGATTGTCGGCCGCGGCACCCACCAAGAACTGCTTGAATCCAACGAGGTGTATCGCGAGATCGTGAGCTCTCAGCTGACCGAGGCGGAGGCCGCATAATGGCAAAGCACGAGACCACAGACACCGCTGAGTTCGAGCTCCCCGACGACTACCAGCCCGACAATGAAGACTGGGGTGGGCAGCCGGCTAAGAAGGCGAAGCACTTCTGGCCCGCGGCGAAGCGTCTGATGGGGCTGATCGCCCCCGAGAAGTGGCTGTTCTCCTTTGTTGTGCTGCTCGTCGTGGGATCCGTGGTGCTCACGGTCATCGCGCCTCGGGTGCTCGGCGAGGCCATGGACGTCATCTTTAACGGTATCCTCGGTAAGGGATTGCCGAAGGGCGTGCCGCTCGAGACGTTGATAGATAAGGCCCGGGCCGACGGCAACTCGCAGTACGCCGACATGCTTGCGGGTGCCAACGTTGTGCCCGGAGATGGCATCGACTTTGGCTCACTGTCGCGTCTGATCCTTGCGGTCCTTGCGATGTATCTCGTGGCATCGATGCTGATGTGGTGGCAGGGGTATCTGCTCAACAAGCTCGTCATGCGCATCGTGTACAAGCTGCGACGCGACATTGAAGAGAAGATCAACAGGTTGCCGCTTGGCTACTTCGATAGCCGCCAGCGCGGCGACGTGCTCTCGCGCGTGACGAATGACGTCGACAATATTCAGCAGGCACTGCAGCAAGCGTTTTCGCAGCTCGTGCAATCGGCGCTCACGGTCATTGGTATCGCGGCGATGATGTTCATCGTGTCTTGGCAGCTCGCGCTGCTCGCACTCATCGCTCTGCCGCTGTCGGCGATCATCGCCGGCGTGGTGGGTGTGCGTGCCCAAAAGTTGTTCGTCGCACAGTGGAAGCACACGGGTGACCTGAACGGCCACATCGAGGAGTCGTTCACCGGTCACGAGCTCGTTCGCATCTTCAACCGCGACGTCGAGATGACCGAGGAGTTCGACCGCCGTAACGAGGGCCTGTTCCAGTCGGCGTACAAAGCACAGGCGCTGTCGGGCACCATCATGCCGGCCATGCAGTTCGTGCAGTACCTCAGCTACGTGCTGATCGCAGTCGCGGGAGCATTGCGGGTGACCGCGGGCCAGCTCACCCTGGGCGATGTGACCGCGTTCATCCAGTACTCGCGTGAGTTCTCGCAGCCCATCGGCGAAATGGCGGGCATGGCAAACATGCTGCAGTCGGGTGTCGCCTCGGCCGAGCGTACGTTTGAACTGCTCGACGCCGACGAACAGGATCCAGACGAGGTGAGCGAACACCTGCCCGAGCGCACCGATGGCCACGTTGAGTTTGAAAACGTCACGTTTAGTTACGATCCCGCGCAGCCCCTCATCGCCGATCTGTCGCTCGAAGCGAGCCCCGGCCACACCGTGGCGATCGTTGGCCCGACCGGTGCGGGCAAGACGACCCTTGTCAACCTGGTGATGCGGTTCTATGAGCTCGATGGCGGTCGCATTCTGCTCGACAACGTCGACATCACCAAACTGAGCCGGGCCGAGCTGCGCGGGCACGTGGGTATGGTGCTGCAGGATGCCTGGCTGTTTGAGGGGACGATCCGCGAGAATATTCGGTACGGCCGCCTCGACGCGAGCGACGACGAGGTGGTCGCGGCCGCGCAGGCCACGATGGTCGACCGATTCGTGCGCCAGCTACCCGAGGGCTACGACACCGTGATCTCCGAAAACGGTTCGTCGTTGTCTGCCGGAGAGCGTCAGCTGCTCACGATCGCGCGCGCGTTCATCGCGAACCCCTCGCTACTGATTCTCGATGAGGCCACCTCGTCAGTGGACACCCGCACCGAGGTGCTCGTGCAGCAGGCGATGCGAGCGCTGCGCGCAGACCGCACCTCGTTTGTGATCGCGCACCGGCTCTCGACGATTCGTGATGCCGACACCATTCTCATGATGGAGTCGGGCAACATCGTCGAGCAGGGCACTCATGACGAGCTGATTGCGCTGCACGGGCCCTACTACGAGCTGTATCAAGCCCAGTTCGCGGCCACTGAAGAGGACGAGGAAGGGCCCGCCGAGTAATGGACAGGTGATGGGGGGAACGGCAGTCGAGACGCGCGCTCGAGGCGAGTGACCTGGAGAGCTTTCCGGTGGGTATCGCCGAGGGCGAGACTCGCGGAAGCCGCATCAAGTGGCTGGTAGTGGGGGTCGGCTGCCTCATCGCCGCCGGGTGGGTGGCAGGCAACGGTCTTGCGAGGGTCGAGACAACCTCAGCGCTCGAGACAAATTCCGTGGTCGGCCCCCTAATGGGCGCGGGCTTCTTTGCGGTGCTCGCGCTGTTTAGCTTTGGGTTCGTGGTGCGGCCTCGGTCGACGACTTCGTTTCGGCTCATCAACGCGACGGTGTTGACGCGCGCCGAGCGGCCAACTGCGGACTCCTGGGTGCACCTGGCGCAAACCAGCACGCAGGGGCTTCCCACGATTCTGGGGTTCTCGCTCGCGGGCCTGGTGTGCACGGGTATCGCGGTGTATGCGGGGCTGCAAGCGTTCGGTGTCATCCCGCAGGTAAACACCGATGTCAGCGCGGCCGGACCGGTACTCGCCACGCTGTTCATGAGCGTCCTGGCAGCATTGCTCCTCTGGATCGCGTCCCTGGCGATCCGGCGCCAGATTCGCAATGGCACCGTCGGGGCCCGCCCGAGCGGTGTCGCGCTCGGTGAAACTGCAGTGGCGGTGAACGTGCCGGGTCGTGACGTCGAAATCCCGTGGACCCAGATCAGTAGCATCGATATCGCCGCTACTCTGCCCGCCGCCAACGACCGCCCGGTTCCCCCGATGATCCGGATCACGCTCACTCTCGGCCCGGTGCCCGAGCGCGTGCAGATGCTCGCGGGCTCGGGGTATCGGGTGCCGGTGAGCGCACTGTATACCGCGCTGCGCTGGTATCTCGCACGGCCAGACGCGCGATGGGAGCTGGGCCGGATCGAGGGGGAGCGGCGGTTGGCCGCCTGGTGTGCGGCGGGTCGCGGCGTCTCGAATTCGCGGTAGGCCGTAGTTCCGGTACACTAATTGAGCCCCCCATGTGGCGGTATCTTGGTGAACTCCCCTAGGACGGAAACGTAGCAAGGGTAGCCAGGCTCTACCGGGTACATGGGGGGTCTTTTGCTATAGGACAAAAGGGGCTTAGAAGCGACTTCTGGACGGTATTGCTTCTAGCCCTTCACGATACTCGGCGGCGACGAACGTGAACGGGCCCGCATCGCCGCGAGGTACCAGACCGCGATCACGGTGATCATTGCTGTCTCCGCGCGTTTGTGGTGCTCCATCAGCCATTTGGGAAGGTAAGTGCCCTGGCGCAGCTTTGGGGCCGAAACATCGATCGTTCCGACCCGGGTATCGAGATCGCAGTGCAGCTAGCCAATGGGCTGCGCCGTGCGGTCGGGGCAGGACGTGCCCCATTTCGCACCAACCACGGCCTCGGCGTCCGAGGACAGAACCGCATTGATCATGCTCGGTAGCAAGCTGCGCATCAAATCCGGCAATGCGTCAGAGAGGGCTTCGCTAAGAGTTTCGTCAGGGTCGACAAGCATTTGTAGCGGACATCGAGATAGTTCCAATCGAGTGAGAAGTAGTGAGATTTCTCGAAGGATCACACGATGACCGCGCTCGCGTCGATAGAGACGAGCTCGATCACAGCGTGTTACACGACTATGCGGAACTCTGCCTGCCTCGCCCCTTCGCTGTGCGTGGCCCCGTGCAGCGATCTGCGTATTTTGCGTCGACAATGCGGGTAGTTGGGGGTTCCGCTGCGTGATTGCGCGCGTGAAGAGCTCAACCCTGTCAGTGGAAGTGCGACAACTACGGAGACCGTTGCCACGCTGCAGGGAACTTCGGTTTACTGGCATATGTCCGAAAGCAACTCGCTCGAACGACAACGCGGGGCAACGTGAATGCGCAGCCCGGCCCTCAAGCCCACAGTGTTTTGATGCTGTGATCCCCAAGAACGCCTGCCGGTCCCCACCCCACCATACCCGGCGGGCGTTCTCCTTTTCCGGGGGGCGAGGGACGCTCCAATCAGGGCCCGACGCTACGATCGAAGGCATGACAGGTAATCGCGGCACCGCCATCGTCGGGTCTGGCCCCAACGGACTCGCAGCCGCGGTCACCCTGGCCCGGGCGGGTGTTCCAGTCACGGTCTATGAAGCCGCAGAGACGATCGGCGGCGGCACCCGTACCGCCGAAGTGGTGGAGCCGGGAGTGTTGCACGACGTGTGCTCGGCCATTCACCCCACCGCGCTCGCCACCGGATTCTTCAGAGCGTTCGAGCTCGAGAAGCGCGTCGGCTTCTCGATCCCCGCAGCCTCCTACGCCAACCCGCTCGACAAAGACGGCGGCAGCCCCGATGGCCGCGCCGCGATCGCCTACCGCGATCTCGCCCGCACCGCCGAGGAATTGGGCCGCGATGGCAAGGCCTACGCCCGCCTGTACGCCCCGATCCTGCACCGTATGGAGGGCGCGATCGACTTCGCGTTTGGCGGCAGCATGCTGCGCTTTCCGAGAGACCCGATCGCAGCTCTGGTGACCGGCCTCGCGACTCTGGAACAAGGCACACCGCTCTGGAACCTGCGCTTCACAGAGGAGGCCGCTCCGGCGCTGGTCTCGGGCGTCGCCGCCCACAGCATCGGCCGGATGCCTAACCTCGCGACCTCAGCCGTCGGCGTGATGCTCGGCGCGCTCGGGCACGACCGCGGCTGGCCGGTTCCTATCGGCGGCTCGCGTTCCATTGCCGAGGCAATGGAACGCGACCTCATCGCGCACGGGGGCCGCATCGAGACGGGCCACGCCATCGACGACGTGCGCGAACTCGACGGGTACACGAGCGTGCTGTTTGACACCTCGGCTCGCGGTCTCGCGAACATCGCGGGGGAGCGGCTGCCGGCACGGTATGTGCGCGCGCTGCGCCGGTTTCGCTACGGCGACGGTGCAACGAAGGTTGACTTTGTGCTCGACGGGCCGATTCCGTGGTCTGATCCACGCGTTGCCGAGAGCCCAACGGTGCACCTCGGGGGCTCCCGGGCCGAAGCCGCCCGCGCCGAGGCCGCAGTGGCACGCGGCGCGCACCCAGAGCGGCCCTATGTGCTGCTCGCTCAGCCGACGCGATTTGATCCGGATCGCAATGCCCCGAGCAAGAACGCCGTATGGAGCTATACCCACGTCCCAGCGGGGTCGACGGTCGATGTCACCGAGCGGGTGATCGCCCAGATTGAGCGCTTCGCCCCGGGATTTCGGGATCGGATCACGGCCGTCAAGACCACGACTGCCGCGGAGCTCGCGAGCTACAACCGCAATTATCACGGCGGCGACTTCAGCGCGGGTGCCGTGACGCTGCCGCAACTGGTGGCGCGACCCACCCTGTCGGCCACGCCCTGGCGCACTCCCACCAAAGGGCTCTATCTGTGCTCATCATCGACGCCCCCGGGCCCTGGCGTGCACGGGCTCTCGGGGTGGTACGCGGCGCTTGCGTCGCTGCGCACTGACTACGGGCTGCCCGCCCCGGATCTCGGCCTGTAAGCGTTCTGCGCGTGGGACGGGTCGCCTGAGAAAATGTGCGGGAAAGAATCCGTTATAGACGCATCGTAAAGCGGATTCTTTCCCGCATATTTTCACGGTCAGGCGCGTCACGGGGGTCGCGTGTGACCCCAGACGGAGTGGCCTGTGAATAAGTCACGCGGGTGTCGGTGGCCGCAGGTACGATAGATCCGTGGTTGCCGCACTGTATCGCCGTTATCGGCCAGAGTCCTTTTCCGAGATGATCGGCCAGTCTCAGGTGACTGAACCGCTTATGACGGCGCTTCGGAATGGCCGAGTCGGGCACGCGTACCTGTTTAGCGGCCCGCGTGGCTGCGGCAAGACGACCTCGGCCCGTATCCTTGCGCGCTGCCTCAACTGTGTTGAGGGGCCCACCGACACCCCGTGCAACGTGTGCCCGAGCTGCATTGAGCTCAGCCGCGATGGCGGCGGATCGCTCGACGTCGTCGAGATTGACGCGGCGAGCCACGGTGGCGTTGACGACGCCCGCGATCTGCGCGAGCGCGCCGTGTTCGCGCCCGCCCGTGACCGCTTCAAGATCTTCATCATTGACGAGGCCCACATGGTGACCTCGGCAGGCTTCAACGCTCTGCTCAAGATCGTGGAGGAGCCGCCGCCGCACGTGAAGTTTGTGTTCGCGACTACCGAGCCCGAGAAGGTCATCGGCACGATTCGCTCGCGTACCCACCACTACCCGTTCCGGTTGATCGCACCGGGCACCCTGATCGACTACGTGCAGGAGCTCTGTAACTCCGAGGGCGTGCAGGTCGAACCCGGCGTGCTGCCACTCGTGGTGCGCGCGGGCGGCGGGTCCGTGCGCGACACCCTCTCGATTCTTGATCAGCTGATCGCGGGCTCCGAGGGCACCCTGGTCACAGCCGACCGTGCCGCCGGGCTCCTAGGTTTCACGGGCAGCGAGCTGCTCGACGAGGTAGTTGCGGCGTTTGGCGCTCACGACGCGGCCGCGGCCTTCCGTGCCACCGACCGCGTGGTGCAGACCGGGCAAGATCCGCGCCGGTTCGTCGAGGACCTGCTAGAGCGGCTGCGCGACCTTATTGTCGTGAGCGCCACCACCGTTGAGGGCGCGGCCGCCGTGTTCCGCGGGGTGCCGCAGGATCAGCTCACGCGCATGTTTGATCAGGCGCAGCACTTCGGCTCGGGTGAACTGTCGCGCATTGCCGACGTCACAAGCGAGACGCTGGACCGCATGGTGGGGGCGACCGCCCCGAAGCTGCAACTGGAGCTCATGATCGCTCGTGCGCTCGTCGCGCTCGACGAATTGCGCGCTGGTGCTGGTGCCGGGTTCGGAGCCGGTGCAAACCCGATGGCCGGGCAGATGGCGAACTCTGCGCAGGCCGGTGCGCAACGTCAGCAGCAGATGCAGCCGGCGCAGCAGCAGTCGCAGCCCGGGTTCCAGAACCCGCAGCGTCCGCTTGCACAGGCTCCGTCAGCAGCGCCCGTTCAGGCACAAACCCCTGTTCAGCCGCAGGCCGCCGCTGTGGATCCGATCTCAGCACTGGCCGCCGCACGTAGTGCGGTGACGCAGGCTCCTGCTGTACAGCCTCCGGTTGCACAAGCTCCGGTAGCGCCGTCGGGTGCTGCCGCGCCTACCTCGGGCCAGCCCACATCGACGCCGAACGCGGCCCAGACCGCCGCTTCGGTGCGCGACTTCTTGCGTGGGGATGTGGCGGGTGCTCAGCCGGTACAACAGCAGCCTGCCCAACCACGGGCGGATCAGGCACAGCCGGTCCAGGCTCCTCAGCCACAGCCTGCACAGCCTGCAGCCGCAAGGCCGGCGGTAGACGGTTCGGCACCCCACCCCAACGAGGGCGCAGCCGGGTTCGGCCGACCCATCTCTGACATTTTGAGCGCCGCACAGATTGCGAGCATCGGCACGGAGCCGACGAAGCCGGCTCCCGCAGCGGCGGCGCCCGCCCCCGCGCAGCAGACGGCAGCTCCCGGCCAGCCCGCACCGAGCCAGCCTGCGCCGAGCCAGCCTGCTGGCACGCAGCCAGGCGCCCCCGTGTCCAGCCCTGAGGTCGGCGCCGCAGACGTAGACGCTGAGCAGGAAGACGAGTTGGCCGGCGGCTTCAGCGACCTGCTCGAGGTGTGGCCCGACCTGCTCGAGGAGATTCTCGAGCAGAATCGCGACGCTTGGAACGCCGTGAAGTCGGTGCAGCCGCTCTCGCTCGAGGGTGATGTGCTCACCGTGGGCATGACGTCTCGCTCAGACCTCGAGTCGTTCAAGGCGGCTGGCGCAGGCCCCCTGCGTGAGGCAATCCTCTCCGCCGTTGGTATTACGGTGAGGTACGTACCGCGCCCGATCCAGCCGGGTACCGCGCCAGCAGGCGCGGCACAGCCCAGCGAGTCGGCGGATCCCGCCGCAGAGGAGCCCCACCGAGCCCCGTTAGCGTCACCCGCAACACAGAACCCTGAACCGGGGGGCAACGCGTCGACGAGCAGTAGCGATCCCGTCGAACGCGCCGCCGCCCGGCTGAGTGCGCTCGGCCCGGCACTGGCCGCCCCTGCGTGGGCGGATCCCGTGCGTGAACCGGCTTCCGCGCCGGCACCCACATCGTCCGCGCCTCCGACGGTGCCTGCGCCCGCCGCTGCCCCGGTGACCTCGGGGACACCTGCGCCGGCCGCTCCCGCTCCCGTGTCTGTTGCCCCTGCTCCTCCGGCGCGACAGGTCGCGGAACCCGAGGGAGCAGCCGCTGCTCAGGACAGCCCTGCAGCACACGTTTCAGGATCAACGGCTGACGCTGACCCGGCGCCCGAGGCGCAGCAGACTCCAACGGAGACTCACGCGTCGTCCCAGCCTGCTCCGGCTGAACCCACACCTGAAGTGCAGCCGGCACCGCCCGTGCCCGCAGAACCGACACCGCCGGTAGCCCCGCAGCGCCCGGCGCCCCACGCGCCTGCAGCGTTTGACGACCCGTATGCGAACGATCCGTACGCGGGCGAACCGAGCGATGACGCAGACGGTGACCCGTATGCGACGGCAGCGCCACGCGATTTCGCACCCGCCGCCCCGGCAGCGCCCGCATCACCGGAAGTACCGGCTGCCCCGGCACCCGCGCCGACTCCGGCCCAGGTGACCGCCGATCCGGCGCCGCAGCAAGCAGCACCGCAGCCAGAAACTCCGCAAGCACCAGCCGCGGCCAACACGGCATCGCCGCGGTTCACGCGCTACGGTGAAGCCGTCGTGCGCGAGACGCTGGGCGCGCGCTTCGTCGAGGAGCTGCCGATCGCTCCGGCGAACCCGCAAGACTAGCCCGACGAAGCAGCAACACTCACCACCGAAGGGATGCCCGTGTACGACGGCATTGTGCAAGACCTGATCGACGAGTTCGGTCGGCTCCCCGGCATCGGGCCGAAGTCGGCCCAGCGTATCGCGTTTCACATTCTGCAGACGCAGAGCTTCGACGTGACACGTCTCGCCGAACTCCTCTCCGAGGTGCGCGAACGCGCGCGCTTTTGCGAGGTGTGCGGCAACATCACCGAGAGCGAGCGCTGCTCGATCTGCAGCGACCCGCGCCGCGACCAGACTCTGATCTGCGTGGTCGAGGAGTCCAAGGACGTCGTCGCGATCGAGCGCACACGGCAGTTTCGCGGGCTCTACCACGTGCTCGGCGGCGCGATCAGCCCGATCGACGGCATCGGGCCTGACGATCTGTCGATCCCTGCGCTCATGCGCCGGATCGGCGACGCCGAGATCCAAGAGGTCATCATCGCAACCGACCCGAACCTTGAGGGCGAAGCGACGGCGGCCTACCTGTCCCGTTTGCTCACGGCCATCGAAGTGCCCGTGTCACGCCTCGCGTCGGGCCTGCCAGTGGGCGGAGACCTCGAATTTGCCGACGAGGTCACCCTCGGTCGCGCCTTTGAGGGCCGCCGCAAGGTGGAGTAGCGCCGGCTGATTGTTGCCCTGCATGAAGGCAACTCGAAGGTCATATGTGCATAGACCCTAATGCGGTTCGCTAGACTGGACGCTGGCGTAGAAATTTGAGGAGGAACCCGCGTGGCTTTGATCGTGCAGAAGTTCGGGGGTTCGTCAGTATCTGACGCCGAAAGTATTAAGCGCGTCGCGAAGCGCATCGTTGAGACCCGCAGGGCGGGCAACGAGGTCGTTGTCGCGGTGAGCGCCATGGGCGACACTACCGATGAACTGATGGATCTGGCGGCCGAGTGCACGCCAATCCCTGCCCCGCGAGAACTCGACATGCTGCTTACCGCGGGTGAGCGCATCTCAATGGCCCTGCTTGCCATGACCATTAAAGGCATGGGCATCGAGGCGCTGTCCTTCACCGGCAGCCAGGCGGGCATGATTACGACCGCCGAGCACGGTGCCGCAAAGATCGTTGACGTGACGCCGGGCCGCGTGCGCGAGGCGCTCGACCAGGGCGCTGTCGCCATCGTTGCGGGCTTCCAGGGCTTCAACCGTGACTCGCGTGACATCACCACGCTCGGCCGCGGCGGTTCAGACACCACCGCTGTCGCGCTCGCGGCCGCGCTCAACGCCGACGTGTGCGAGATTTACACCGACGTTGACGGCATCTTCACCACCGATCCGCGCGTGGTTGCCAAGGCTCGTAAGATTGACGCGATTACGGCCGAGGAAATGCTCGAGCTCGCGGCTTCGGGTGCGAAGGTGCTGCACCTGCGCGCGGTTGAGTACGCCCGCAGGCACGGTGTCGTGCTGCACGTCCGCTCGTCGTTCTCCGGCGAAGAGGGCACTATCGTTTACGACCCCGCCAAGGGGCACCCGAAGGGAGATCAAGTGGAAGACTCGATCATCACTGGTATCGCCGCTGAAAAGAGCGAGGCGAAGATTACTGTCGGCGGCGTCCCAGATGTCCCAGGTAAGGCCGCGCAGATCTTCGACATCGTCGCGAAGACGAAGGCGAACATCGACATGATCGTGCAGAACGTGTCGGCTGCCGACACGAACCGCACCGACATCTCGTTCACGCTGCCCCTCGGCGACGGTAAGCGCGTCATTGACGCCCTCGAAGCTGAGCGCGAGGCGCTCGAGTTTGAGGCGCTGCAGTACGACGACCAGATCGCCAAGGTTGCGGTCGTGGGCGCAGGTATGCGCACCAACTCCGGCGTCTCGGCGAAGCTGTTCCGCACCCTCTTCGAGGCTGGCATCAACATCGAAATGATCTCGACCTCCGAGATTCGTATTTCGGTCGTGACCCGCGCCGACCTGATGGACAAGGCTGTGCAGGTGCTGCACACCGCGTTCGGGCTCGACGCAGACCATGACGCCACCGTCTACGCGGGCACCGGCCGCTAGCCCATACTTCTCACACACGTTGTCAGTGGGCGCGCGGTACGTTTCTTCGTACCGCGCGCTCGCGCGTATCTACACAGAACAGGAACACATTAGATGACTGCACAGCAGGGTCTTTCGATCGCTATCGCCGGCGCCACCGGCCAGGTCGGCGCGGTGATGCGCCGCCTCCTTCTCGAGCGCGAATTTCCAATTGCAAGCATTCGTTTCTTCGCGAGCGCACGCTCGGCCGGCACCACGCTCGAGTTTGGTGACCAGCAGATCACGGTTGAAGACATCGCGACGGCCGACAAGTCGGGCCTCGACATCGTGCTGTTCTCGGCTGGCGGTGCCGCATCGCTGCAGTACGCCGAGGCCTTCGCAAACGCGGGCGCGATCGTCGTCGACAACTCGAGCGCCTGGCGCCTCGACCCGGCCGTACCGCTCGTGGTGAGCGAAGTGAACCCGCACGCGATCGACGAGGCCCAGAAGGGCATCATCGCCAACCCGAACTGCACCACGATGGCCGCAATGCCCGTGATGAAGGCGCTCGACTCCGAGGCTGGCCTTGAGCGTCTCATTGTCACGACGTTCCAGGCTGTTTCAGGCTCGGGCCTGGCGGGCGCGCGCGAGCTCGCGGGCCAGGCCATCGCCGCGGTTGAGGCGGGTGGCATCGAAGCCCTCGTGCACGACGGCTCGGCCGTCAACTTCCCGGCGCCCGAGGTCTACACGAAGACCATCGCGTTCGATGTGTTGCCGCTCGCCGGATCAATCGTCGAAGACGGTCAGGGTGAGACGGACGAAGAAAAGAAGCTGCGCAACGAGAGCCGTAAGATTCTCGAACTGCCCGAGCTGCTGGTCTCGGGCACCTGCGTGCGCGTGCCCGTCTTCACCGGTCACTCGCTGTCGATCAACGCGGAGTTCGCCAACGCGATCTCGGCCGATCGCGCGCGCGAGGTGCTTGCGAATGCTCCCGGCGTCGAGCTGAGCGACGTACCCACGCCCCTCGAGGCCGCTGGCAAGGATCCCTCGTTTGTGGGCCGGATCCGTGAGGATCAGTCGGCTCCCGCAGGCCGCGGCCTGACGTTCTTCATCTCGAACGATAACCTGCGCAAGGGCGCAGCGCTCAACACGGTGCAGATCGCCGAGCTGATCGCTGCGAAGAAGCTCGCGGCGTAAGGACTCCTCACGCAAAAATCTCGGGCCGGATCAACTTGATCCGGCCCGAGATTTTTGTTTGCTAGAAGCAGTGAGCGCCCCTGGCGCTAGTTCGTGGCCTCGAGCGTGAGCAGGCTCGCCTCAGGCCGGCACGCGAAGCGTATGGGCGCATAGATCGAGTTGCCGAGGCCGGCACTCACATTCAGGAACGCCGCGCGGTGGGCGTCGTACCAGACGCTCAAGCCGCGCGCCTGCGCGTTCGGGAGGTCGCAGTTCGCGGTGAGCGCGCCCACTCCGGGCAGTCGCACCTGGCCGCCGTGGGTGTGGCCCGCGAGAATCACGTCTGCGCCATCATCAAGCAGTTCGCCGAGCGGAGCCTGGTAGGGCGCATGAAGCACGCCCAGGCGCAGTGGACGGGGCGCTGAGGGGAGCGTCTCGAGGCCTGCGAGGCTCTCGCGCATGCGATTCACGTCGTCATAGCGAATGTGGGGGTCGTTGAGCCCCAGCAACTGCACGTCGGTGCCGCGCAGCGTGAGCGCCGTGGCCGCGTTATTGATGTTGATTGCCCCCAGGCCCTCGAGGCCATCCGTAAGCGCCCGGTTGTCGACGTCGGGCGTGCGCGTCGCCATCCGGCTCGGCTCCAGCAGATACTTCACCGGATCCTTGAAGATCGGGCCGTAGTAGTCGTTGGACCCGTGCACGAACACGGTCGGCGCGGCCTCAATGAGCGGCTGGAGCGCGTAGAGCAGCGCGCCACGCGCCTGGATGTGCCCCATCAGGTCACCAGTCAGCACGACGAGATCCGGCGCAAGAGCTGCGAGCGAGCGCACCCAGTCGATCTTGCGCGCCTGCCAGGGCGCGAGATGCAGGTCTGACAGCTGCAGCACCCGCAGCGGGGCTGCCCCCGGGGCGAGCACCGGCAGGGTATGCCGGCGTACGGTAAACAGTTGCCGTTCGATGAGAGTCGACCAAACGGCGACGCCCGCCGCGGCAGCTCCCAGAGCTACCGCGGCGGGCTTCATGCCTGACGCCATGTGTTAGTCGTCCTTCTTTGCGTCGCAAGCGAGCGTCAGCGTGATCTTGGCGCTCTTGCGGGTCTCAGTGCCGCTGCCCGGGTCGACGGCCACGACCTTGTCCTTGTCGGGGTTCGCCTTGCCGTCAGCCTCACACTTGAAGCCGATGCTGTCGAATCCGGCGTCCCGCAGCTTGGACTTGGCGTCGTCACCGGTCGCACCGATGAGGCCCTCGGGAATCTTGGCACCCTGGCCGTTGCTGCGGTAAACCGAGATGCCGGCACCCATTCCAATCTGTTCACCGGCCCCGGGGCTAGTGCTCGCGACCATACCCTTCGAGACTGACGAGTCAACCTCGCCGCCGTCAGACACGTTAAAGCCGACATCGGTGAGCATCGAGACAGCCTCCTCGAACGACTTGCCCTTCACATCGGGCACAGTCACCAGGGTCTGCTTCACCGCGGCTGCCGAGGGCTCGGGGAACGCTTCGCCGCCGTACTTCTGGTCGGCCACGTTCATGACTGCGGGCCAGAGCGCCTGATCCGCGTACATGAGATTACCGAAGTACTGAGTTGATACGCGAGCGTAAGTACCGTCGGCTAGCTGCACGGGATCGGCATTGCCGACCCAGGTGGCGGTCGCCACGCGCGTGGACGCGCCCACGGTCCAGTTGTCGATGACATCGTCACTCGTGCCGGTTTTCGCGAGGTGCGGCACACCGTAGGCGGATCCCGCGTGATCGGCGAGGCCGTTTGTGACCGCATACTGCAGGGCATACGCTACGCCGGCAGCCACCTCGGGGGAGACGCCCTCGGAGCACTTGCTCTTGGTGAACTTGACGGCCTTGCCGTCGGAATCGACGATGCTATCGATCGGCACGGGGGTGCACACGGTGCCGTCGCCCGCGAACGCGCCGTAGGCCGACGCCATGGTGATGGGGGCGATTTCGTCGATACCACCGTACACGTTCGACGGCACCATGGAGAGGTCGGTCGTGCCGTAGTTTGGCAGATCCGCGTTGGTCTGCTTTGAGGCGCGGTGAATGCCGAGCTTCTTGGCCGTGTCGAACGTCTCGCAGAGGTCCATCTGCTGCTGCATCGACACGAGGCCGCCGTTCACCGACCGCGCGATCGCGGTGAGCACGGGCTGGTTGCCCTTCGTGCCGTTGTTATCGTTCGTGAAGTCGAAGCTGCCCCAGCCATACACGCCGTCGGGCATGCATGATGCGCGGAACGAGTTCTCGGCGACGTTGCGGCCGTTCACGTTCACGATGTCGCGCACCGAATGCCCAGTGCGAATCCACTCGGCCAGCGTGATCGCCTTGAACGTCGAGGCGACCTGGAAGCCATTTGAGCCGCCGTACTCGAAGTCGGTGTTGTAATTGATGCCGGTGTAGGCCGGGTTTGAATCCAGGAAGGTCTGCGCGTTGCTGTACGGCCGGTTCTGCAGCATGGCGAGCACGCGCCCGGTGCCGACCTCGACGCTCGTGGTCGCAGCACCGACGTTGATGCCGTCCATCAAGGCGGGCACGTTTGCGTGCATGGATTCGAGCCCGGCACGCTGCATGTCGAGATCGATCGTCGTCATGATCTTGTAGCCACCGCGGCTGAAGTTGAACTCGCGATCCTCGGGGGTATCGCCAAAGCTCGCATCCTGCTTGATGTAGCGCTGAACGTAGTCGCAGAAGTGGCCGACGCCGTAGTTCTTCTCGGCGAGGAAGCAGCCGGCCTCGCGCGGCGTGATCTGCGGCGTGACGGGGGTCGCGACGGCCTCATCGTACTGGGCCTGCGTTACCTTGCCGTGGTTCAGCATGCTGGCAAGGATTTTGTTGCGGCGCTCAGTGTTCGCCGGGATGTTTTCCTCGACGTCGATCTGCAGCTTGCCCGGGTTGTTCACGATCGCCACGAGGCTGGCCGACTCTGCGAGCGTCAGATCCTTGGCGTCCTTGTTGAAGTAGTAGTGCGCGGCCGACTGGATGCCGTAGATCTGGCGACCGAACAGCGCGATGTTGAGGTACCCGAGCAGAATGTCGTCCTTGGCATACTGCTTCTCGATGCTGATCGCGTACCGCATCTCCTTGAGCTTGCGGTCGGTCGTCTGCTCCATGGCCTGCTTGTAGGCGGCCTTCTGCGCTTCCTTGTCGGGAATCGCGATCGCCTCTTGAATGAGCACGTTACGCACGTACTGCATCGTGATCGTCGAGGCACCCGACAGGTTCTGGCCGGCCGCGTTCTGCAGCACAGCACGGGCGGTCGCCAGCACGTCGACACCACCGTGGGTGTAGAAGCGCGGATCCTCCTCGGCTACGGCTGCGTCCTTCACGTACTGGGAGATCTCATCCCAGCCGACCGTCTCGCGGTCCTGATCGTAGAAGTCGGCGAGCTTTACCTCTGAGCCATCGGAGGCCTTCGCGTAGAGCGTCGAGGGCTCGGCGAGACGACCGGGGTTGAGGTGGTTCGGAAGCTTCTCGAAAATATCGATCGCAGTGTTGGCGGTAACGCCGCTAATAGCGACGACCGGGGTGACCGCTGCAGTGACAAGAACGCCAGCAATGAGGCTCATTGCGAGGGCTCCGAGAATGCCACCGAGGGCTCCACCAGCGGTGCGCGGCTTCACTGAACGCACACGTGAAGACGGGGGTGTCTGACGGGTCATAGAATCAACACTAGGTGACGTTGCTGGCAAAACAGCACTCAGGCCCTGTGCAAAGGGTCAAAATTGCGTCGCCTATCCATACCGGTACCGAGACAAATCAGGGAGATCTGCACGTGAGCGATACCAGCGAAACGCCCAAGTGGGAGTACTTTGTGACCCCGCTTCTGCTGCATAACGAGGCCCAAATCCTCAATAATTGGGGCGCCCAAGGATGGGAACTCGTGCAGATCATCGAAGGACCTGCCGGTGGCAATGTTGCATATCTGAAGAGGAAGGCCTGAAATGTCGTCTGTGATTGATGAGCGGATCGCTGAACTGGGGTACGTCGTACCCGAAGTTGCGGCACCTGTCGCTGCCTACGTGCCCGCAGTGCGCGAGGGCAACTACGTATACACGAGCGGACAGCTCCCATTTGTTGACGGCAAGCTGCCCCTCACGGGCAAGGTCGGCGACAGCGAAGGCCTCGTGTCACTCGAGGACGCTGAAGAGATGGCTCGCCTGTGCGCGTTGAACGGACTTGCAGCCGCTCGCGGCCTACTCGGCTCGCTCGAGAAGATCTCGCAGGTCGTCAAGGTGACGGCATTCGTCGCCTCTGACCCCTCGTTCACGGGCCAGCCCGCGGTAGCCAACGGCGCCTCGGTATTTCTCGGTCGCGTGTTTGGCGACATGGGCATCCACGTGCGTTCGGCCGTCGGCGTCGCGGTCCTGCCGCTCGACGCCCCCGTCGAGATTGAATTCATGTTCAAGGTCACCGACTAGTCGGTCGCCCCGAACACACGAAACGGCCGGCAGCGGAGCAATCCACTGCCGGCCGTTTTGCTCTGCATGCGCTACTGGCGTGCTGCGATCTTGTCTTGAATAGTGGACATCACCATCGTGTCGGCGAGCGTTGTCACATCGCCAATCTCGCGGCCCTCTGCGAGGTCCTTGAGAATGCGGCGAACGATCTTGCCGGATCGGGTCTTGGGCAGCTCCGCCACCACATAGATGTTGCGGGGGCGAGCGATCGCGCCAATCTGCGCGGCCACATGCTTCTTCAGCTCGGCCTCGGCGTTGTCGTCGGTCAGCAGTTCCTGCTGCGCCTTCAGCACGCAGTAGGCCACGACCGCCTGGCCGGTGGTCGGGTCGCTCGCACCCACGACGGCGGCCTCGGCGATCGAGGAGTGCTCCACGAGCGCCGACTCGATCTCGGCGGTCGACAGCCGGTGACCCGAAACGTTCATCACATCGTCGACGCGACCGAGCAGCCAGACATCGCCGTCTTCGTCGAGGCGCGCGCCGTCGCCGGCGAAGTACTGGTCGCCAAACTTTTCCCAGTAGGTGTCGATGAAGCGCTGATCGTCGCCCCAGATGGTGCGCACCATCGAAGGCCACGGCCGCTGAATGACCAGCAGTCCGCCCCGGCCATTGCCGACGGGGTTCCCCTCGTCGTCGACGACGGTTGCGGAGATGCCGGGCAGCGGCACCTGCGCGCTGCCGGGCTTGAGGTTCGTGAGCCCGGGGAGCGGCGCGATCATGATCGCGCCCGTTTCGGTCTGCCACCACGTGTCGACAATGGGAGCCGATCCGGCACCGATCACGTCGCGGTACCACCGCCACGCCTCGGGGTTGATGGGCTCGCCGACCGAACCGAGCACGCGAATGCTCGACAGGTCGTACTGATCGGGGATCTCGCTCCCGAGCTTCATGAATGACCGGATCGCGGTGGGGGCGGTGTAGAAGATCGAGACGCCGTACTTCTGAATGATCTCCCACCAGCGACCCCAGGTGGGAGTTTCGGGGGTGCCCTCGTAAATGACCTGGGTGGCGCCGTTCGCGAGCGGGCCGTAGACCACGTAGCTGTGGCCGGTCACCCAGCCGATATCGGCGGTGCACCAGTACACGTCGGTCTCGGGCTTGAGATCGAACACGTTCTTGTGGGTGGTCGATACCTGGGTGAGGTAGCCGCCCGACGTGTGCAGGATGCCCTTGGGCTTGCCGGTCGTGCCCGAGGTGTAGAGGATGAAGAGCGGGTTTTCGGCGGGGAAGCCCTGGGCCTCGTGGTCGCCGTCAAACGCGGTGATCTCTTCGTGCCACCACAGGTCGCGGCCGGGCACCATTGTGACGTCGTTCTTGGTGCGCTCGACGACGAGCACCTTCTGCACGGTGCTGCCGCCGCCGTGCAGCGCGAGTGCGTCGTCGACCGTGGGCTTCAGTGATGACACGCGGTTCTTGCGGTATCCGCCGTCGGAGGTGATGACCAGCTCGGCCTCGGCGTCGTCGATGCGGGCGCGCAGGCTTTCTGCGCTGAAGCCGCCGAAGACGACCGAGTGGGCCGCGCCCAGGCGTGCGACCGCGAGCATCGAGATGATGGTCTCGGGGATCATCGGCATGTAGATGGCGACGCGGTCGCCGGCCTCGACACCGAGACTCGTGAGCATGTTGGCCGCACGCTTGACCTCGTGGGTGAGCTCGGCATAGGTGATCGAGCGTGAGTCGCCCGGTTCGCCCTCGAAGTGGATGGCGACGCGCTCGCCGAGGCCGGCGGCCACGTGGCGGTCGAGGCAGTTGGACGCGACGTTCAGCTCGCCGTCGGCGAACCACTTTGCAAACGGAGGGTTGCTCCAGTCGAGAATCTCGGTGAACGGTTTCGTCCATTGCAGATTCTGTGCCTGCTCGGCCCAGTAGTTCTCGGGGTCTTCGGCTGCGCGCCAGTAGACCGAGGGATCATTGATCCGGGCCTGTTCCCTGAACGCTGCCGAGGGTGCGTAGGTTTCTGGTGCACCAGCGTGGTGCACGGGATGACTTTCAATGGTTCCGAAATGCTCAGTCATGGACGCCCTTATCCGATCATGGTGTGTTGGTGTGGTGTTTCGGTGGTGGTGAGGTGGTTAGCAGCACAAGAGTGCGCACCCAGGTTATACCGTCGACGCTACTCCGCTCACAGAGCGCTTCATTTGCCGGTGAGATGCGAACTTATCCACAATCTCACTTTTGAGGCCAGATGTCGCTGCCCGCGTGATTTGCTGAGGCCATGACGGTGCTCAGGGAGTCGCCCCAGCCGGCGATCGTGGGCCCGGCACCGACGCGGAGCTCGGGGCTAGGGCTCGCGGCCAGGCGCGCCTTCGGCGGGCTGCTCCCGCTGCTGGATGATCATGATCTGCGCGACATGCTCGTGCACGTGCGCGGGGGAGTTGGTGAACTGTGGCTCGACCGCGGCATCCAGCTCGAACGCGTGATCGGGTGGGAGGCAACGCCCGCCGCCGTGCGCGAGCTCGCCACTGCACTGATTGCCGCGGGCGGGCGCCACCTCGACGAGCTCCAGCCCTGCGCCGACGTGCGCCTGGGCGACGGGATTCGGGTGCACGCGGTGCTCCCGCCGGTGAGCGTCGCGGGTGCCGCGGTCTCGATCCGGGTCCCCAGCCCAGCCATGCCCGACTTCGCCCGCATGGTGCGGCGCGGGCTGTGCAACGCCGAAACGGCGTGGCAGCTGGTGCGGCTCGTCGAGCGACGCCGCAACTTCCTTATCACGGGCGGCACCGCGAGCGGCAAGACCACCCTGCTCACCGCGCTGCTGAACCGGTGCGGGCCTGGCGAGCGCATCATCACCATTGAGGACGTGGCCGAGATTCGTCTGCGCCACGAGCATGTGGTCGCTCTCGAGGCGCGGCCCGCAAGTGCGGAGGGCGTTGGGGAGGTCACCGTCGAGCGGTTGCTGCGCGAGGCACTGCGCATGCGGCCCGATCGGATCGTGTTGGGGGAGTGTCGGGGCGCCGAGATCGTGACGTTGCTCACCGCGCTCAACACGGGGCACGACGGTGGCGCGGGCACGCTGCACGCGTCTCACCTTGCTGACGTTCCCGCGCGGCTCGAGGCGCTCGGGTCGCTCGCCGGGCTCGCCCCCGCGGCCCTGGGGCGGCAGGCTGCTTCTGCGTTGCACGCCGTCGTGCACGTCGAGCGAGGGCCCCGCGGGCACCGTGTGGCAGCGATCGGGGCGCTTTGCTTGGGGCGCGGTGGCGTGCTCGAAGTGGGCGAGCTCGCCGGCCTGAGCGAGGCAGCCGACTAATGGCGCGCCTGCTTGCTGGGGTCGTGGCCCGCTGGCGCTCCCTGTTTGGAGCGGCTCCGGATCACGGTGAGGCCGGGGGAATGGGCGCGGGTGGCGCTCGGGCTGCGCGCCAGATGAGCACCCTGTTGGGCGGTGGGATTGCCCCCGAGCGCATGTTTGAGCTGCTGGGGCAGGACGCCGCGAACGGAGACGAGGCCGTGCAGGTGGCGCACCGGGTCGCCGCCGGCGCATCGCCCGTGGACGCGCTGGCGCGTGCGGAGGGCGCGGAATGGCGAGTGCTGGCGGCCGCGTGGCAGCTGGCAGTGGTTGGCGGGGCGCCGCTGGGCCCCGCGCTGGCGCGCATTAGTGAGGCCCTGGCCGCGCTCGACCGGCTGCATGAGCGCCGCGGCGTCATTCTGGCGGGTCCGAAGGCGACCGTCGCGATCGTTGCGGCACTGCCTCCCCTCGCGCTCCTATTGGGGGCCTCCCTCGGGTTTGACCCGGGGCCGGTGCTGGGAAGCCCGATGGGCGCGGTGCTTCTGGTAGCGGGGGCACTGCTGCTGGCGTGCGGAGTGGGGTGGGCACGCGTACTGCAGCGCCGAGTCGAGACGGGCGACCACGTCGCGGGGCTCGAATATGAGCTGGCCTGGATCGTGGTGCGGGGTGGAGCTGACCCGGGGGCGGCTCCGCGGCTCGTGGCTGACGCCGTGGATGCGGTGGGGGCCGAATGGGTGCCGTTCACCCGGTTCTTGGCAGGGGAGCCCCTCAGAGGCACGATCGCGGCTGCGCGGCAGGCGGGGGTGCCACTCGCCGCGCAGCTCCTGGAAGAGGCACAGGTAGCGCGTAGTGCCGCCCACGCTCGGCTCGAGCGCGAGGCCGAGCAACTGGGCATTCGCGTATTGATCCCGTTGGCCGTGTGTGTGCTGCCGTCGTTCATTTTGGTGGGGGTCGTGCCCGTCGTACTGTCGATGCTGCGCGTGTAGGCGGTCGACCCGCGACAGTCCGTCCACAGGCCGCACATTGTTGGGCAATCGCGCGACCTATCCACAGATACCTGTTTCTGCCCCCGTGTACCCCGGATCCAATGCACCATGGAGGTACCGGCGAACGCCGGGCCGTGCAGGGCATCTGGAGATACCGATGGACACCAAACTGCAACTCGTCCCTGACCCGCACGACGGGCCTCATCTCGACACCACCGATGGCGACCATGCGGGAGCGATCCCATTCGTGGTGCCGTCGCGGCGGGCACACTGGCGCGCTGCTCGAAGGCGGCGCGTGTGGCCGGAGCCGACAGGCCAGGGAACACGGAAGGACCGGCGCTCGGACGAAGCCCCGGGAAGACTGGCGCAGCTCACCCAAGACGAACGGGGCGCCGTCACCGCGGAATACGCGATCGTCATTATGGGACGACACCTAGCTGTGATTGAGACGCCGTCGCTGGCGGAAAGCACCCTTACGCCTATCTAAACCTAGGGTAAGTGAATGGTTTAGATGAGCAGGGTTCACGCTGCTAGCTGATGCCGTTGGACGCCCGCTGACTTTGAAACCATCACGATCGCTCCAGCCTCTCTTAATGTATGACTGGAATTGTCACATACCTATGCATCAGGCTCCTCCGAGAAGTGTCCGTGTTTGAGGAAGCTAAACGATATAGTCATAGGAAACAGCAAACTGCCGAGAAAGTGGTTAGTAAAAATGGCCAAGCAAAGAACTTACGGCGTTGGAAAATTCCTTCTGGATGCACTTCTGGCAATTTTTACTGGCGGGCTATGGTTGATTTGGGTTATTGTTCGTGAAATTCGACGAGATAAAGTTTAGCTCGTTGATCTGACGGGGACTCATGCGTTCGTCTTACTGCACCATACGGATCAGTGATGAGAGGACAAGGTAGGCAGCCTTGACTATCCACCAATCGTCCATGCAAACGGCGGCAAGGACGTGGTCCCCTTCGAAATTGGTAGGAGGTCTTTGGGTGGAGCGAAACTAAGTAGCGTACTGGAACCCCCCAGTTGCTTCTGAATGTCAGCCCGTAGGCCGACAGCTGACTTTGTCTGCGCGGCCGTTTTCTCCCCTCGATGGTCAACCGAAGGGCCAGCCTCTTCCGCAGATTGGGCTAAGCTTTCCACCGGGCTCGAGCGCTCCCGGGTTTGGTCCAGACCAGGCTCATTGGCCCAAAGCTGAGGGTCCACAATGCCGCTAATGGCTACTGTCTCGGGCATTCCGGCCACCACAGGAGCAGAGGTTACGACCGACAGCTGGAGGATTGTAACCACCTCAGCGCGCTCCTCTTCGTTCATCTTGTGGAGTCTGCCGCGTGCACGCTCCGCGAGTGCTGCCACGTCCTCCGAAGCTCTGCTGCGTGCCTCTTCCGATGAAGCAAGAGCCTCGTACCCAGAAAGCCGGTGGTGTGCGGCGGTGAGTTCGGTTCTGAGGTCGGCTCTCAGTGCATGCTGACGTTTCTCATCTGCATGTGTCTCAGCCATGAGCACGCCACGCTCGGCCCGACCCAGGGCACGCTCCAGCTTAGCGATATGCAATCTAACTCCTTCGAGCGCACTGCGATCGACTTCCCGGTCGGAATCGTCGTCCGGAAGCGACAGATAGGCGCGTGCTGCGGCTTGGAGCCTCACTGGGTTGGAGAGTAGGTACATAACCTCATCCCAGACCAGCTGTTCGAGTGGCGATGCTCGGAGTTGCGGGCACTTACACCGGTCAGCGCCAGCTGATTGCCTTCGTTTCGTGCACCGATAGTATCCAAGCCATTCCTCGCGGGGAGTGTTTACGGAGTACATATGATGTCCCTCTGCGGTGAATACGCGTCCGCTTAGCATCCGCGTCTTAGGGGCATTAGGGGCTTTGCCTGTTGGGCGTCTGCTGAGCGCCCTGAGCAGAGCACTGTGTTCAGCTTGCGTGAACACAGGGTTGCCGAGGTCAATTTCCACCGGGTCACCCCACACAGGGTTGCCCTGTAGATCGAGCCTGGTCTTGCTGTGTCGCTGACGACTCCCACCCTGTCCCTTTGGAGCACCCCAAATTAGCTTGCCTGTGGCGAGCGTTGGATTCCGCCAAATGTTGCGGATGCTCTCAGCGTTCCATTGCTTTGCCCACCGAGGTCGTATGCCCGCATCATTGAAGTGGTTGACTACTTGGTAGCAGGACATGCGACGTCCGACTAACAGCTCATACCCGAGTCGCAGCGTCCCCCGCTCCTCCTCATTCGGTATTACTGAGCCATCACCTTCCCCTTTTGACTTGCGCAATCTCTTCCACCCATAAGGAGGTTCTCCGCCCGGGAGTTTTCCTTCCCGAGCAAGCGCCCGCTGACCGGATACAGTGTTTTCCACAATGCTGTCGCGGTCAAGATTTGCGAATACTGCTGACATGCCAAACATTGCGCGCCCTGCTGGGGTCGAAAGATCAAAACTTTCCTGGAGAGAAATGAGAGATACTCCCAGTTCCATTAGCTTTTCCATCTCACGGATGGCATGCCAGGATTTGCGCGCGAATCGCTTGGTATTGAGCACGATCAGAACGTCGAACTTACCCGAGCGAGCATCCGACAACATTTCTCGCCATCCCGGACGGGTGTCATCCATACCAGACACCCCCTCATCAGCGTATTCGGCAACAATTTCCCATCCACGATGCTCCGCCTCACCGCGAGTTTTTTGCTGCTGGTCGGCCAGAGAAGTATTATCTTTTTGGCTTTCAGTCGACACTCGTCGGTAAGTTGCAGCTCGCATCCTGCTCTTGTTCATTGGTTGGGATTTCCGATGGCCGCATTGACTTTCGCGGCGAGGGAAACAAACTTGTCGACGTACTCTGGCATGTAGCCGTCCTCGATGACGAATTCCCGTTGGTTGTGCACTGCTTCAAGTAGCAAAGTTCGCTCTTCATCGTTGAGGTTCAGTACGAGCTGTCCTTGTGAAGTGTTCACAGCGTGCCTTTCGTTGGTTGCGGCCAGTGTCGAGACTTAAGTGTTCGGCCAGCTTTGGTAACAATGCCGGTGACGCGTCAATTGATAAACGCGCGTAGGTGAGCGGCTATCCGCTGGACAGCCCTTGACTTCCAGTCAAATATTTCAGGGGTATCCGGCACAATCCACCACGTCGAGGTGGCCGTCGGAACCGTCGGAAGGGGACAGTGCTGCGCTGGATGAGAACCCGAGAGAGTTTCCATTGTGGATTGCAAAGTCTCACTGAAGAGGTGGCCCTTGGCGGCGGGTGGGAGCGGACACACAGACACACTCAGCTTTGGAGGCCTCCAGAAGCTTCCCGAGCCGGGAGACCAAGTGGAAGCCCCCTAAAGTGGTGTGTCTGTGTGTTCGTCAGACTGAGTCCTTGTAACTAGAACAGCCCCCGAGAGGCTTCTTCTGTGTTGTCACTCTCTGATTTGAGTCGAAGACCGAGGATCGCTCGGTCCCGTCTATCTCTTGTGCCCCTCGTTGGTTGCTCTCGTACAGTTGCAGGGATCATGCCGCTGAGCACGGTGTTCCGGAGCTCGTCGAGCATGGTTGGGGTGCTCACCGGACCATGACCATGTCTGCTACGAAATGAGTTGTACTCGGACAGTAGCTCGGTGTTGGTGATGTAGCCGCTCTCATCGGTTTCTAGACGCAGACTGACAAACTCAGCCGCGATGTTTTGCGACGAACTCCAGTCTTCAGTCGCGGTGCGCACGGACGGCGGTAGGTGAGCACTGTCGAGTAATTCAGGTTGTGCATGGGCCCGGGCGGCTCCTTCGATCAGCCAAGCCAGTATTTCCTCGCGGGGTGTATCGAACCATTCCTTCACAGCAGTATCAAGCGCCCGTTCATTGGTGCTCACGGGGTCCGCTGCGAAGGTATAAGGAAATGGAACTTCCACGAAGCGACGAGTTGTTCCAAGATTGTGGCTCCTGATTCGGAGTGAAGCGTTCGTGCTGATGTATAGATCATGTGTGAGTACAAAATCAAAGGGGCGACCTCCTGGATTGCGGCCCTTTGCGCTGCCAGAGTCAGTGATTCTCTTGATTACGGCTTCATTGAGCATCTTGTCTTCGAGTTCTTCGGCCACGAGATAGCGAATACCCTTCAACATTGCGAGGTGATACTCGGGATTGGTGCGACCGCCGCCACTAATCGCTTCGGGATCAAGCCTTCCCGCATAGGTACCCAGCGCAGCATATACAGCATTCATCAGTGTGGTCTTTCCATTTCGACCTGCCCCTTTGAAGATCACCACCCGTGGAGTGGGAGATTGCTTTCCAAACAGTGCGACGCCGAGTTGAATTTGTAACCATTCCCGAGCGTCAGCGGGTACTGCTTCGAGCATCTTGCACAGGCGTTCTCTGGAAGCACCGGGGAAGTAGCGGACGCCAGCTTGGCGCATGAACCGGTCCGTGGGCTTGGGAGGTCGTTCTTGCCCGGTGCGAAGATCTACGACAGCATCCGTCGTCTTGAAAAGGAACGGGTCCGCGTCGAAGCTACTGAGACTCGCCTGAAGTCGCCCGGCGAGTTGCAGTAGGACTGCCTGTGCTTTCTTAGTTGAACGCAGTTGATGGACTTCTCGGGGGTCAAAGGATTGAACATTCTCCTGGATCCAGTCGGAGACGTGTGCGAGCATCACTTCTCGAGGGACGGGCTTCCAGAGCCCTTTGTCGTGGCTGACCCATCCATCTTCGATGCAGAGGAAAGAGTTTGCCCATGCAAGCGCTAGGTCGCGCCCGATATCAGCGTCGGTGGTCATCGCCATGACTGCGTACCCCCATGCTTTGAGATTGCCCCTTGGAGTGCTAGATACCATTCCAAGGCAGGGTCTTCGTCTCCGGTATGAGGAGTATTCACCCAAATCGTTGCGAGGCGGTCAAGAGCCTCGGGGACGCCGCCGTGTCCATCAGCAGCGAGGAGTACCAGATGTGTCTGTACGCGTAGCATCGATTCGTGGCCGATAAATGACTCTGACCCTTCGCCCTCAAATCGCCTCAAGACTTGTTGGACCCCTTGAGAGGGAGTCAGTCCAAGATAGCCGTGGAACCAGTCCGCTGTTTCCCCAAGGTATGGCACACTCGTGGTCATAATCTTCGTCTTCCCGCCTTGTAGAGCTGCGGGCAAGCGGGTTTGGACCTGGGTGACCATCGGCAAAGCGTAGGGAGTCACAACGTAACCCCCACGGCTTTTCCGATCAACCCCAGGCAGTAGGCCATTCACTGATGACGAGAGATCTCTGAACCACAAATGCAAGCCGACGCCCGAAAGGGAGCTCCCGCGGAATGTGACTGGGGAAATCCGGACTCGTCGATCAATGAGTGATTCCCAGCCGTCTGGCTTTCCTGGCTTCCTGTCAACATCAATGCAAGTCTTGTTGACCCTGCCAGGGGTGACTGCGGGGAGTGCATGCGGATTCTGAGTCCACCATTCGCGAATGACGACGGTCGACGTCGTAGCCTTTTCCTCCCACTTGGTCCAGCCTCGGAGTGGGCGCTTGTCTGGTTGAACAGGGAAGACGGGCCAGCCATGAGTAGCGTTGTGGAGGGCTACTTCCAGATAGGACATCATGCGCGCTCACCATCCGTCTGAGTGAAGGCGAAGAGCAGTTGTAGGAGCCGTTCAAGGTCGTCCGTAGGGACCTGGTCTGGTTGCCAGCTAACGATAGGAAGGTGATGCACCGTGTCCTCCTTGGTCACGGGCGTTGAACAACAAAAAACGCCCATGGGTGAGCACCAATCGCATTTGATCTGGTGTGCGAAAGGCATTCCCGGTCCACGGGCGTGGGTCTTGACCGCCAGAGGGTTACTCCGGCTCCCCAAACATAGACACCTTCTTGCCAGCCGGGGGACAGAGCGTGTAGCTCTGTCGTCACGATATTCACTTGTTGTTCCGACAATTGTAGGCACATTTTGCATTGACTCGCTGGCAAAGCGACGGCAGGTGGGTGCCGGTCGAAGTTCCGTGGGCCGTAGATCTGGCTGTCCTGAAGCCCTAGCGTGTGAGTTTCTCACGGAGCGCTGCACCGGGAAATGAACTTATCGCGAAAAGGATTCCGCGCGTGTTCTGCCCTGCGTAGTACGAGCTAACTGTCGGCCAGAGCACCTGCTGCGTCTAGAACTTTTATCGTCGCGAGCACGGGGCTGTCTCGATACTGTTTATTGCGGGCGACCTCACGTACTGTGGCAACAACCTCAGATGCCCCGAACACCTGCAGAGCGCGCCCGCCAATCTGCTGGTCTGCCGCCCACTTCCGGACGCGGGCCTCATGTCCTCCTCCGGCGAATTTGCCGACATAGAGGCGCATCTCGACCTGGTCCGGTCGATATCCAAAGCGCCCACATGCACCTTGGAGAACCCCGTCGCGGATATCCGACTGATTCAGCAGGGCATACCAGCTCGTATAGCCAGACTCTCCTATGACGTGCTCGGAGACTACGCCGCGTGACCCGAAGAAAGACTTCACGGTAGCGAGGATGAGTTTGTCTGAGTTTGCACCGATCAGGTCAACTTCGTAGCCATGGGTCTGCCACTCGTCGTAGTTCTGCTTTCGCGTTAGGCGACGAACCGGGAACTTGAGTGCGCCAGACACAACCAGACCCTCGGTTTCCATCGCTAACGCGACGAATTGCTCGAACGATTCCACAGAACCCCTACTCTCGGTGGTGATTTCACCACGATAGTGGTGGTTTCACCACTGCGTTAGGGTGCCCCGCCGAGATGAACTAGTTTGGTGACTTACCCGACCCGCGATCCCGACTTTGCGGCGTTGAGGTTGCAGATGGCGAGGGTGCGGAACGAACGGGGCTGGACGTTCGACAAGTTGGAGGCGGAATCTGGAGTTCACCGCCGCACACTCATTGCTATGGAGCACGGCACCACAAATGGCCGTCTAGATTCATGGTTTCGAGTGGCGGAATCCTTCGGGATTCCTGCAGGGGAGTTCTTTTCCGTGCTTTGAGATATTGAACTCGTGCACCGAGCAATACTCGAAATTTCATCCCAAGACTCAGTCGATTGTCTGTAGCATTTTCATGTGGATCACTACTTCTGCGATGCCGCTAGAGATTGGTGCGACCCACGAGTCCCTTCCTGCCCGGACTGTGGCTTACATCCGATGACATCAGCAGGATGGTGTTGGGAGTGTCCGGGCTGTGGGAATTTGTTATTGCCGTCTCCACGCGACCCACTGCAGCCCACGTAGGTCTCCGTGTTTGTGCGTCATATCTTCGTGGTCCTCGAACCAATGAACTGGGATTCATATCCAGGGAGCATTCGGGAGAGCCAGGAGAGCGGTCGGGGGTGGTGCAGCTGTTCCCGTTCGAAAACTAATCGCTAAGTAGCTCCGTATCGGATCCTGGTAAGACTGAGTAGGCGCTGATACGGGTTTGGGTGCCACCGCCTTCCTTCGAAGCGCTCGACGATGCTGTAGGCACAGTTGGTAGGGCGGATGAATGCTAAGCGAGTGCCGTTGCACTCGCCGCCGACCAAACCCAGGCCGAGATGACCCCCGTGGGCGACTGCGAGCCAGGACGGGAGCGCTAAGCGCCATAAGTTCATGGTCATGCTCGAGAGCCGCTACGGCTTCCGCGTCAAGAGTACGTTCGGTTTCGTCAAAGACCTTAGGGCTTAACGGACTGATATTGGTGCCCTGGAAGACTGTGCAGGGTCGGAATACTATCTAGTTCGACACTCAACCCGTCTACTGCGTAGTGATCAGGATTTGAACTTTTCTGTACGCGTATCCACGCTTGGCGGTACCTGGGACGTGCTCAATTTCGCCTGCGTCTACGAGGCTCTTCAGAATCTTCTGCATACGGCTCTCTGACTGAATCCCCGTGAGTTCTCGCGCTTGCTCATTCCGAATCGACGTCTGTGAGTCTAGATACTCGAGGATCTGCTGTTCCGGCGAGGCCAGGCTCTCATGGCGGATTATGACGAGGACCGAGTTCTCACGCTCAAGAATTTCTGGCTCTCGCAGGTTCAGCTTGCGCATCGATGCGAATGCGGTGTCGAGTCCTTCACCGACATCCTGGTTTGGCGGGTCAGGGAAGCGATTGAGGTGCCGCACTAGCTTCGGATTTCGGCTGAGCCGTTCATCGAGGATGTTTTTCGCAGTGATATGTCCGGGGAGCTTTCCCGGACTCTGCACTTCGATCCGGTTCTCAAAGATCCGGATGTGCACGTCGTCGAGCACGCTGTAGTCGCGATGTAGGACGGCATTAGTTATGACTTCGTGGAGAGTTTCCTTCGGGTACTTGACCTCGCGCAACCCGTCCTCGGCTAGAAATCTAGCTTCCTCGATCATTGAGATGGTTTCGCTGACCGCAGCATATACCTGCGCGTACATATGCCCTTCCACCGTTAGCGGGGTCCCTATCAGTTGCGAACGATCAGCGTCGTTGCTGGTGTATCGATAGACCTTAATTCCGCAACGTTTTGGCAAGGCAGCCTGCGGCTGATCAGCGAAAAGCAGAGTCGCTGCAACCGTCGGTTTTCCTTCGTGAGTCAAATATTGACCACGCAAATAAATCTCTGGCTCCGCCGTCGGAACAGCAGTGATGAGGTACTCGATGATTGGCTCAGAATTGGTTACGTCCTTGAGAGGTATGTTGAGTGTCTCGTCCTCGAAGGATTCCACGCCTTTCGAACGTCTTAGCGCTGTCAGTGCCTCTTCTTCGAGAACGGGCAACGACTGCGCTCCTAGCCGTTTATATGCTTTTCTATCGGATGAAGTCCGAACGACGCGCGATTTGGTGGCGTTGATATGAAGAACGAGACCGGGAAAACTACTACACCTCAGGAACTCGCCTTGAATATCAACGCCGAAAGGAGAAACCTTTTCGAACGCCTGGATATGGCCATTGGCGTCCTCATCATCTGCGAATCCATCCCAGACGTTGCCACTGGCTAGTTCTTCAACTCCGACAAACAGATCGCCCCCGTCCGCATTACAGAAGGCCGATAGATGCCGCGTCAGCTTTGCGGGCTCTATGCGAATGGACTTGAAGTCCATGAAGTGGCCCTCGGTACGCGAGAGAAGCTTCGCTGCCTCATCGTCAGTAATCGTTACTGTGTTCAACATAACGCCACCATAGCGTCCTCGGACGACAACGACGGCATAATCATTGGCAACGGAATGATCGTCTTCTTCCCTTCAGGCCCGTGGATCACCATCCTGACGATTCGAGTGCGTCCGGGGCCCGTGCCGTCAGTGTTCAGCAAAAAGGTTTGTCGACGACAGTGTTGGGTAGGTTTACCTGCGGGTGGTCCCTCGAGACCTCGCAAGTTCACTATCGAATTTACTTCTCATGCCATCTGAGATGAATTCATCTTTAATCAGGTCCGGGTTTGCGCCCTCGATAACCTGCATCACAAGGTAAGAGATGTGCTTCTGGTCGTGCCCGGGCAAATAGTAATTCGATTCAATTTTTGGCGCACCTTCACACCCGCAGAGACATAGCGAGCGTCCGGATATAGTCATGTTCTAAATACTAGCCATATCTCGAGGCAGACCTATCGACTCTACTTGGAGTCTCCCGTGCCCTCACGAGCGGTATGGATACGTTGCCCGCTCTTCCATTCCCAGTGCGCCAGAGAAGCAGGGGTACGTCTGCCGCGAGGCTACTCCGCAAAGGAACCCGCCAGTCTGTTCGGGAAACACACTCGTGCCTCACGTGAACTTTGAAGGAGAAGGGCGGGACCCGTGGTGGTGGCTTCAATAGCTGCGAGGTGTCGTTGGATGGCTGCCGTCGCCTTCGCCGGCCTTCTCGTCGCGATTCTGCGTTCCGCGGAGATCCGGGCCATGCTCGTACAGCTCGTGGAAGATGCGCTGGGCGCGGCGGGGTAGATCTGTGGCGAGCGGGGTAGGCGGGGCTATGACGGGGCTGTATCGTCCACGAGATCTGCGGCGCGACGAACGCGGAACGGTGACGGCAGAGTTTGCTGTGGTGGTTCCTGCGGTGCTCGTGATCCTCGGACTGGTGGTCGGTGGCATCGTGATCGCGACTAACCGACTCACGCTCGCCTCAGCCGCCGCCGACATCGCCCGGCTCGAAGCCCGCGGCGACATCGGCCTATCAACAGAGCGCCTCGCGGGTGCGGGGGCTGGCGTCACCGTGGAACGGAATCGTAACGGCGGGCTGCTGTGCATCACGCTGCGGGCGGGCCCACAGCGGGGCATCCTTGCCGCGCTCGCCGTCGAAGGCGAAGCGTGCGCGGCGGTGACCGACCCGCCAGAAGACACACGCAAGACGTAGAAAGGGGAACCCCCATGAGTGCACCGGTACTGCTCGGCTGTGCGGCCGCAGCCCTCTGCCTCGGCATCCCCGTGCTGGCCGCCGGCAGCCATCTCGTTGCCGCGCAACGGATCACCGGGGCAGCTGACGCGGCTGCGCTCGCCGCCGCTGACAGCCTCACCGGGTGGCTCGCGGACGAACCCTGCGAGGCGGCGACCGAGGTTGCCCGCAGCGTGGGGGCGAACCTGCAACGCTGCGACACGAACCCGGCGTTAGGTGAGGTGCGGGTGATACTGACCGTGGGCACGCCGATCGGAACGGTGACGGCGCGCGCTCGCGCGGGTGGCGTTCCCCCAGAGAAGTACGGATCGGGGGTGTGGACTTGGCCCGCAGCCGTGGGCGGCGTGGCACAGGGGTTTCATGACGGGCTCGCGGTTGACCTGGCTGCGCCGCTGGGAAGTACGTTGTATGCCCCGTACGATGCGGTCATCATTGCTGCTGGCCCCGATGGTGGGGGCGTCCCAGCGGTATGCCGCACCACCCCGGGTTGGTGGCGCGGAGAAAATGAGACCGTCATCATGAGGCACGACTACGGTGGCCGTACGATCTATAGCTCTCACAACCACGTCAAACCGGGCTCTACGAGCACGCTCGGACTCAAAGTCGGCTCGCGAGTGCGGGCGGGGCAGCCCGTCGCCACCGCTGGAATGAGCGGGTGTACCTCGGGCCCGCACTCGCACTTCACACTTTCGACGCGCCCCGAAAACTCGTTTCCCAACCTCAATCCGTTTTCGTTTCTCAGTCAGCCGTAACCTGATTTCTGGGATGGGGTCATAATGGAGTGGCCCGGGCCGTGCTGGATTCCCGGGCGCTTATGTGTATCGTGGCGTGCAGGCACAGTCGCAGACATGGTTGTAACAGCAGTTGCGGACGCACGTGCAGATGCGCGGGCTAGCCCCGCCAGCGCCACGAACTAAATACGTACGAAGGAGACCCGTGAAGGGCACGAAGAAGCTCGTAATCGTCGAGTCGCCGACCAAGGCGAAGAAGATCGGCGAATTCCTGGGCCCCGACTATGAAGTCATTGCATCTGTCGGGCACATTCGTGATCTCGCTGAACCTTCACAGCTCCCCGCGGACCTCAAGAAGGGCCCGTTTGGCAAGTTCGCCGTCGACGTCGATAACGGATTCGCCCCCTACTACGCGGTCAACGACAACAAGAAGAAGACAGTCGCCGAGCTCAAGCGAGCTCTGAAAGATGCGAACGAAGTATTGCTCGCAACTGATGAGGACCGCGAGGGCGAGGCCATCGCGTGGCACCTGCTAGAGGTGCTGAAGCCCAAGGTTCCCGTCAAGCGCATGGTGTTCCACGAGATCACCAAGGAAGCGATTGACGAGGCAAGTCGCAATACGCGAGACCTCGATATCGCTCTCGTCGACGCGCAAGAGACGCGACGAATTCTCGATCGCCTCTACGGCTACGACATTTCACCCGTACTGTGGCGCAAGGTGGCTCCGAAGCTCTCGGCCGGCCGAGTACAGTCGGCGGCAACGCGCCTGGTCGTGGACCGCGAGCGCGAGCGCCAGGCGTTCAACGCGGCAGAGTACTGGTCGCTCTCGGCGACCTTCACCCCCGCAGGCGATACCGCTTTCGCGGCGCGCTTGGTGCGACTTGATGCCCAGCGCATTGCTACCGGTGCCGACTTCGGTGACGACGGCGCGCTCAAGGCAAAGTCGGCTGCGGCGGGCGTGATCCTGCTCGAGAAGCAGCGCGCTGAGACCCTGGCGCAGCTGTGCACCCCGGGCACCGAGGCAGACGTGGTGTCGGTCGAAACGAAGCCGCACACGCGACGCCCCGCAGCCCCGTTCACGACGTCGACGCTCCAGCAGGAGGCGTCACGAAAGCTTCGCTTCAGCTCGCGGCAGACGATGTCGTACGCGCAGTCGCTGTACGAAAACGGTTACATCACTTATATGCGTACCGACTCGCCCACGCTGTCGAAGCAGGCGATCACGGCAGCTCGGTCGCAGGCCGCACAGCTGTACGGTACCGAGACGATTCCCGAGAAGCCGCGCGTCTACATGGGCAAGTCGAAGGGCGCCCAGGAGGCGCACGAGGCTATTCGCCCCGCCGGTGACGTGTTCGAGCGCCCCACCGCGCTCAAGGGCAAGCTGACGCAGGGCGAGCACGCACTGTACGAACTGATCTGGAAGCGCACGGTCGCCAGCCAGATGTCAGACGCCAAGGGCTCGACCGACACGGTCACCGTGGGTATCAGCGTTACCGAGTCCGGCCGCGAAGCAGCAACGCGCGCCGAGTTTACGGCCAGCGGCACCGTCATCACCTTCCCCGGCTTCCTGCTCGCATACGAGGAGGGCCGCGATGAAAAGCGCGGTGACTCCGAGCAGAACGTCACACTGCCTCAGCTCGCCACCGGCCAGAAGCTCGGTGTCTCCGACACCGAGGCCAAGGGCCACGAGACGAGCCCGCCGCCGCGTTACACCGAGGCAAGCCTGACCAAGCGTCTGGAAGAGCTCGGCATCGGCCGACCCTCGACCTATGCCGCCATCATCAGTACGATCATGGACCGCGGGTACGTCTCGAAGAAGGGCCAGGCCCTCGTTCCCAGCTGGATCGCATTCTCTGTCGTGCGCCTGCTCGAGACCCACTTCTCGGCTCTGGTCGACTACGACTTCACCGCTTCAATGGAGGATGACCTCGACCGCATCGCATCGGGAGACGCCGACCGCACGACGTGGCTCGGCGAGTTCTACTTCGGCAGCGACAATCACCCCGGCCTGCGCGGCGTCGTCGACAACCTGGGCGAGATCGACGCCCGTGCGATCAACACGATCAAGATCGACGACCAGATCTCGCTGCGCAACGGCAAGTATGGCCCGTACCTCGAGGTCACCGATGACAAGTGTGAGCCCGACGAGACCGGTGAGATCAAGCCCCGCAGCGTCAACATCCCCGACGGGCTCGCACCTGACGAGCTGACCCCCGCGCGCGCTCACGAGCTCGCTGACGCAGAGCCGCTCGAGGACCGCATCGTCGGTGTCCACCCCGAAACCGGCAAGCGCATCGCGGCAAAGAACGGGCGCTTTGGTCCGTACGTCACGGAGCTGCTGGACGAGGGCGAGGAGCTTCCTAAGGGAGTGAAGGCGCGTACGTCGTCACTGTTCAAGAGCATGGACCCGGCAACGGTCGATCTTGACACGGCGGTCGCGCTGCTGGATCTGCCCCGCACCGTGGGCGTCGACCCCGAGTCGGGCAATGAGATCACCGCGCAAAACGGCCGCTACGGTGCCTACATCAAGAAGGGCACGGACTCCCGGTCACTGGCGAGCGAGGACGCGATTTTCACGATCGACCTCCCAGGAGCGCTCGAGCTGTTCGCACAGCCCAAGTATGGCGGCCGCAAGGCTGCAAGCTCGCTCAAGGAATTTGACGCTGACCCGGTGAGCGGCAAGCCAGTCAAGGTGAAGGACGGCCGCTTCGGCCCCTACGTCACCGACGGCGAGACCAACGCGACGATTCCGCGCGGCGACAGCGTCGAGGATCTCACGTTTGCGCGCGCGACTGAACTGCTCGCAATTAAGCGTGCCAAGGGGCCTGCCAAGAAGAAGGCCCCGGCCAAGAAGGCCGCCGCAAAGAAGCCTGCCGCGAAGGCTGCTGGCGCGAAGGCTGTTGATCCGGCGCGCTCTGCGGCCGCGAAGAAGGCCGCCGAGACGCGCAAGGCAAATGCTGCAAAGAAGGCCGCAGAGGCGGCCGCAGCGGCAGCCGAGTAGGCGGCGTGAGCGCAGCAGGTATGCCCGGCGTCTTCATCACCTTCGAGGGGGGCGACGGCGCGGGCAAAACCACGCAGTCTGAGCTACTCTCGGGCTGGCTCGAAGCGCGCGGCCACGAGGTCGTGCGCACCCGTGAACCCGGCGGCACGCCGCTGGGAGTGCGGGTGCGAGAGCTGCTGCTGCACGGCGGCGGCGAGATCGGCGAGTTCAACGCCCGCGCTGAGGCGCTGCTGTATGCCGCAGATCGCGCGCAGCATGTTGCGCATGTCGTGCGTCCGGCGATCGCGCGGGGCGCGATCGTGGTGCAGGATCGCTACATCGACTCCTCACTGGCCTACCAGGGGGCGGGCCGAGTCCTCGACGTCTCCGACGTGCGCCGCATCAGCGAATGGGCGACGGGCGGGCTGTGGCCGCACCTGACGGTACTGCTCGACGCGAGCACAGAGCTCGCGGCCGAGCGCCGGGCCGCCCGCGGCGGCGGCGCCGACCGGCTCGAAGCGGAAGCCGCTGAGTTCCACGCCGCAGTGCGGGCGGGCTTCCTGGCGCTCGCGGAGTTGGACTCAGATCGCTATCTCGTGTTGGATGCCGCGCTCCCGGCCGATGAGCTGCACACCCGAGTGATCGCGCGGGTCGCGCCGCTCATCGCGGGGACGTAACCCGCAGGTCTCGCGGAGCACTGCTCTTCACCGCCCCAAGCGGTAATGATCACAAGCTAGGACATGTCAATGGATGATAAGTCGGTAGGCCGTTCGGAGTACTCTCGGCTGCGCAAAATTGGTATCGCGAGCTGGTCTGCCGTGGGGGTCGCCGTTGTCGCGATACTCGTGGCGGGCGGAATCAGTGCGCTGAGCGGCATCGTGGTGCCGCTCATCATCGCGGTGATTCTCGGTACGGTGCTCGAACCGGTTGTGGGCTGGCTCACCAACCGCAACATGCCCCGTGCACTGGCCGCGGCCGTTGTGTTGTTGGTGGTCATCGCGTTGACCGCAGGCATCGCCGTCATCGTCGTTCGCGGATTCATTCACCAGATTCCTGAAATTTCGGCACAGCTCTTGAAGGGCTGGGCTCACCTCCTGAACTGGCTGCGATCCTTCGACGTCAACCCGATGTGGCTCGAGCAGCTGCGTGCGGCAGGCAGCGAAGCACTGTCGGGCGCGGGAGCCGGAGCCATGGGCATGGTGACCGGCGCCGTGTACGGCGTTATCTCGTTTTCCCTTGGAACCTTTTTCGCCGTCTACTTCCTGTACTTCGTGCTGCGAGACAGTCGGGCATTTCCCGCCTGGTTGGCCAGGGTCACGGGCCGAGATGAAGCCCTCGTCACCGCGATCGATGCAAACGTGCGCCAGTCGATGCGCGGGTACTTCAGTGGGACTGCACTCACCGCCGTGATTACCGCACCCATTTTCATCATTCCGCTGCTGCTGCTCAAGATTCCCCTCGTGATCCCGACTCTGATCCTGTACTTTGTGCTGTCGTTCGTCCCGTTTGTGGGCGCATGGCTGACCGGAGCGTTTGCCATTCTGATCGCGTTTGGCTTTGGCGGGCCGAACGCCGCTCTAATCGTGGCGATTAGTCTGCTGGTATCGAACGGGCCAATTCAGAACGTGGTGCTGTCGTGGGCGTTGGGGTCTTCGCTTCAGCTGCATCCGGTGACAGTTCTGATCTCTACCATCGGCGGCGGAGTGGTTGCCGGCGCGCTCGGAATGGTGCTGGGTCCGCCCGTGGTATCGGCGCTCCAGAAGGGGTTTGCGACGGTTCGCCAGTTCCGTGAGCGGGAGCGGGTGTGATCCCGCGGGTGACTTTTTCTGATTAGTACGGCTCATTGAACTGGTCTTACGCACAATGAAACTGATGCCTGGAACCCTGCACCGGAAAGCGACACGATCATGAACATCGAAGGACTCGGGTCTGCTGTCGGTTTGCTTGAGTCCAAGTCTGCTTCGATCGTGAGGTCGAAGCTGGAAGGATGGCAGTCATGCCGATCAAGTACAGCGAAGAGTTCAAGCGTGACGCTGTGGGGCTCGTGGAGTCTGGAATTTCACAGAAGCAAGTGTGCCGAGATCTGGGTGTCTCGAAGTCCGCGCTCAGCGCATGGATCCAAGACGCGAGATTTCAATCACACGGGATGACCCCATCGAAAGATCCCGACGAGCAGCGCGAGATGCGGCAAGCATTGAAACGCATTCGTGAGCTCGAGATGGAAAACGAAGTGCTCCGCCGTGCGGCAGCCTATTTGTCACAGGTGCATATCACGCCCCCAAAATGATCTACCCGCTCGTCCAAGAGTTAGCTGCGATGGGTGCCCGCATCAGGGTGCCCGTCGCGGTGACGTGTCGGGTTCTGGGGTTCAGTGAGCAGGCCTACTATCAATGGTTGAATAACTCTCGCTCGGCTCGCGAGATCGAGGAGCAACACCTGATCGGGGTGCTCCGCGAACTGCATGAGGATGATCCCGAGTTCGGATACCGGTTCCTCGCTGACGAACTGCACGCGCTCGGCTACCGAGTCTCGGAGCGGCGCGTGTGGCGGCTCTGCCATATCGCCGGTATCCGGTCAGTGATCTCGAAACGACGTGGCAGGTATCGCAAGGCGCTGCCTCCGGTGCATGATGACCTCGTCCAGCGTGATTTCACCGCCAGTGTGCCAAACGAGTGCTGGCTGACCGATATCACTGAACATCAGACTGCGCGTGAGGGCAAGCTGTATCTCTGCGCGGTGAAAGACT
>NZ_AOCN01000017.1 GCF_000350525.1 Leucobacter salsicius M1-8
TTCTCTAGGAGGTCGTTATGGCAGTTTCATGGGATCAACGCCGCATCGCGTATTCAATGCTGCTCTCAGGCTCGTCAGCACAAACAACAGCGAAACACTTCAACGTGAATACCGGTGCGGTCGTCGAGTGGGCCAGGCTTGCAGGCATGATCATTCGAATGGGCGCTCGGGGCGGTATCGAACCAGTGAAAAACTCTGATAGCCAAAGAACTCAGCCTTCTCGGGCGTATCGACGACTCACACGTGACGACAGGACCTTCATCGAGATGGCGATCAATAGCTCGCCCGCATGGTCTTTACGTGCGATTGCAGTACATTTGGCTGTCGCTGTGTCGACGGTGTCTCGGGAAATACGACGGCACCTGGTCGAGACGGGGCGCGGATACGGCCCTACCCGTGAGTTCAAGTATCACTCAGGGGTCGCCCATCATCGTACGATGCAAGCCAGACGCAAAGGTCGTGCTGGCAAGCTTGACCATGGTGATCTCCGCGGTCTTGTTATTGCGGCACTCAATGAGAAATACTCCCCGCAGCAAGTTGCGGGAAGATTGCGTATGCAGTTTCCTGACAGACCAGATCGGCATATATCTCACGAGACGATCTACCAAGCACTCTATGTGCAGGGCAAGGGCGCGCTTCGGCATGAGTTGACAGTGGTGAAAGCCCTACGGTCGGGTCGAAATCGAAGAATAACTGCGTCGCGGTTACCTGCGCGTGGGGAACGTCCCTGGCTCGAGGGAGCACGGATATCTGACCGTCCTGCCATTGTCTCTGATCGTGCTGTGCCTGGGCATTGGGAAGGGGACTTGGTAGTTGGGCCTGGGAACTCAGGGCTTGTGACTCTTGTGGAACGGACAACGAGATTCGCCTTAATCGGTCGTCTGCCCGGCACGCGGGTCTCGAAGACTGTGATCGATGTGCTCCGCCAACAAATCGAGCAGTTACCGGCACGGCTCCGGCAAACACTGACCTGGGATCAAGGTCAAGAGATGTCTAGGCATCGCGAGTTCACTGTAGCGACGGGCTGTCCGGTGTTCTTTTGTGATCCGCATTCCCCGTGGCAGCGGGGGTCAAACGAAAACCTCAATGGTCTCATTCGTGATTACTATCCCAAGGGAACTGATTTCAATACGGTCAGTGATGCAGAGATTCAGGCAGTCGTGGTCCAGCTCAATAATCGGCCGCGTAAGACTCTCGGTTTCTACACGCCGCGTGAGAAGATGGACGAACTTATTCAC
>NZ_AOCN01000018.1 GCF_000350525.1 Leucobacter salsicius M1-8
ACGTATGGTCAAATCGGATCGTCGGCTACGCGATTGATGACCGGATGAAAGCATCCCTTGCGGTGAGAGCGTTGGAGAATGCGGTCATGCAGCGGGGGAATCCCACGAATGTTGTGGTCCATTCCGACCGGGGATCTCAATTTGGGTCGAAGAAATTCCGTCGTGTGTTGAAGCGTCACGGCCTCCTGGGGTCGATGGGACGTGCGGGTGCTGCCGGGGACAACGCGGCGATGGAATCGTTCTTCTCCCTGTTGCAGAAGAACGTGCTCGACCGAAAGGTGTGGGCTACTCGTAGAGAGCTCAGGTTAGCGATCGTGTCGTGGATCGAGGGGAAGTATCACCGGAAGCGCAGGCAGCGTGGGCTGGGCCGGCTGACACCGGTCGAGTTTGAGGCCATAATGATGGATGCTGTCGAGTTGGCAGCATAAAAACACTCCGACTCAAGCAAAGCTTCAGCAGACCCTGCGTGTGATGGCATGAACGAGGAGGGCTTCGCCGGCCATATTCTGTGGCTCGCAGAATCAGAGTACGGTAAGCCGGGCACCCAGGATGTGCAGCTGAGTCAGGTGATTTGGCTGCAGTACTACCTCGACAACTTCGCTACCGTTGCCGAAGCTGTCAAATGGACCAAAGAGTCACAGGTGGGTGTCGTCCAGCTGATTGACCCAACCGGGCACATCGTGCCTGCACTGCACCTCGCCATTAACGACGCGACCGGCGATTCAGCCATCATCGAGTACGTCAACGGAGAGGTTGTGGTGCACCACAGCCGTGATTACAAGGTGATGACCAACTCGCCGACGTTTGACAAGCAGCTTGAGATCGTCAAGCAGTACGACGGGCTCGGGGGCGAGAAGCCGCTTCCCGGTTCGACCCTTGCGAGTGATCGTTTCGCCCGCGCCTCGTACTACGTCGAGCACCAGGTCCAGCCTAAGAACCAGCTGCACGCCATGGCCGCGATGTTCAGCATCATCCGAAATGCCGCGCAGCCGTTCCGCACGCCCGACAAGGGCAAGCCCGACGCGTCCCAGACGATCTGGCAGGTCGTCCTTGACGCGACGAACAAGCGTTACGCGTTCGAATCAACGACGCGCCCCAACATCGTGTGGGTCGACTTCGACAAGCTCAGCTTCGAGCCGGGAACGGCAGAACTCAAGCTTGATCTCGTGAATCAGCTGGCTCTCGAGGGAGGCCTGTCAGGTGATGTGAGTCACCAGTTCAAGTCGGTCGGCCCGCTCGCTCAGGACGCCCTCGACGATGGCCTGAAGATGCTCGAGCTGATTGCGGCGAAGCAGGACGAGTTTGAGAAGATCGAGAAGGCAGTCTTGCAGGGTATGAAGACGCTGAAGGGCGCGCTGGCGTAACCGCGGTCGCACTCCGACAATAAGACAGCAATGCCCCCTCCATTCGGAGGGGGCATTGCTGTCTGTCATTCAGAAATTACTCTGAGATCACGGCTCCAAAACGCGAGGGCAGGGTCGCACGCGATGCTGCTCCGAGCTCTGCGAGCGGCAGCGTGAAACGATCCTGCACCTCGATCGATGCGTCAGCGCCCGAGCCATCGGTGACGCCGATACGCAGAACGGGGAAGTCGCGACCCTCGCACAGGCCACGGAACTTCACCTCTTCCTCGTGCGGCACAGCGACGAGCACGCGCGCCTGAGACTCCGAGAACATGGCTGCGGTCTCGTCGACGCCATCGCGTGAGATGACCTCGTCGATCCACACGCGAGCACCCACGCCGAAGCGCAGTGCGCCGTCGGTGAGGGCCTGCGCGAGGCCACCCTCGGACAGGTCGACGGCGCCCGAGAGCAGGCCGCCCTGTGAAGCTGCGTGGAGAAGCTCGGCGAGCTTGCGCTCAGCCGGCAGATCCGCCACCGGCGGGCGACCACCGAGGTGCTCGTGGATGGTATCGGCCCAGGCCGAGCCATCGAGCTCATCGCGGGTCACGCCGAGCAGGTAGAGGTGCTCGCCCTCGTCCTGCCAGCCCGCGGGTACGCGGCGGGCGACGTTGTCGATGATGCCCATCACGCCGACCACGGGGGTCGGGAAGATTGCGGTGTCGCCGGTCTGGTTGTACATCGAAACGTTGCCGCCGGTGACGGGCACCTCGAGCTCGAGGCACGCGTCCGACAGGCCCTCAACGGTGCGCGAGAACTGCCACATGACCTCGGGGTCCTCAGGGCTGCCAAAGTTCAGGCAGTCGGTGATGGCCGTCGGTACGGCGCCCGAAGTGGCGACGTTGCGGTACGACTCAGCGAGTGCGAGCTGCGCTCCCACAAACGGGTCGAGGTAGCTGTAGCGGCCGTTTGCATCGGTCGAGATTGCGATGCCGAGACCGCTCTCTTCGTCGACACGAATCATGCCGGCGGCGTCGGGGAACGACAGCGCCGTGTTGCCGAGCACGTACTTGTCGTACTGGTTGGTGACCCATGAAACGTCGGCCTGGTTGGGTGACGCTGCAACAGCGATCATCTGCTCGCGCAGTTGGTCGCCCGAAATGGCGCGTGCAAGGCCCGAAGCGCGAACGCCCGAAGCCTGCAGCTCATCCATCCAAGTGGGGTAGGCAACGGGGCGATCGTAGACAGGGCCGTCGACGGCAACCGTCGAGGGATCCACGTTGACGATCTCTTCGCCCTGCCAGTTGATGATCAGGCGGTTGGTGTCAGTGACCTCACCCAGCACGCTGGTCTCAACGTCCCACTTCGCTGCAACAGCGAGGAACGCGTCAAGCTTCTCGGGCTTGACAACCGCCATCATGCGCTCCTGGCTCTCCGACATGAGGATCTCCTCAGCCGTGAGCGAGGGGTCGCGCAGCAGTACGTTGTCGAGCGAGACGAACATGCCGCCGTCGCCGTTCGCAGCGAGCTCGCTGGTGGCACACGAGATGCCAGCCGCGCCAAGATCCTGAATGCCCTCTACGAGGTCACCGTGGAACATCTCGAGGCATGCCTCGATGAGTACCTTCTCGGCGAAGGGGTCGCCCACCTGAACGGCGGGGCGCTTCGAGGGGCCGTCGGCATCAAAGCTGCTGGAGGAGAGCACTGACGCGCCGCCGATGCCGTCCGCGCCGGTGCGTGCACCGAACAGGACGATCTTGTTGCCCAACCCCGAAGCGTTTGCAGTGTGCAGATCCTCGTGGCGCAGCACGCCCACGCCGAGCGCGTTGACGAGCGGGTTGCCCTGGTAGTTCGAATCAAAGACCGTCTCGCCACCGATGTTCGGCAGGCCCAAGCAGTTCGCGTACGACGAGATACCAGCCACGACTCCGTGCACGACGCGAGCCGTATCGGGGTGGTCAATAGCGCCGAAGCGCAGCTGATCCATGACCGCAACGGGGCGGGCACCCATCGAGATGATGTCGCGGATGATGCCGCCAACACCAGTGGCGGCGCCCTGGAACGGCTCAATGTACGACGGGCTGTTGTGGCTCTCGACCTTGAACGTGACGGCCCAGCCTTCGCCGATATCAACGACGCCGGCGTTCTCGCCCATACCGACGAGCAGGCGTTCCTTCATCTTCTCGGTGACCTTCTGGCCAAACTGACGAAGGTACGGCTTCGATGACTTGTACGAGCAGTGCTCGGACCACATCACCGAGTACATAGCGAGCTCACCCGAGGTGGGGCGGCGGCCAAGAATCGTCTTGATCTGTTCGTACTCGTTGGGCTTCAGCCCCAGCGCCTCAAACGGCTGTTCTTTCTCAGGCGTTGCAATGGCATCTGCAACAGTGTCGGGGCGGGGGCCGGTCTCGGCCACGTCGATGTCAGTCACGCTCGGGGTGCTCCGTTAATCGCTCTGTAGGATCGGCACCATTGCGGGCCGAAAGGTACCAGAACAGTCTACCCCGGCCAAGGACACGACACGGCACGTTGATCGTCGCTAGATAATCACAGCTGAACACGCAAAACTAGAGGGTATGAGCGACCCAAACGTGAGTCACAACCAGCCGGTGCAGAACGCGCCGAACGAGCACCACCCGACAGTGCCCCTCCCGCACGACATGGTGCCTGGCACGCCCACGAAGGCCCAGGCGAAGCCCGCGGCCAAGGGCAAGCCCCGCAATGACGGCCCGCGCCTCTCCACCTTTCTGAAGGTCAGCATTGCGCTGCTCGCGGGCCTCACGATTGCCTCCATTTCGCTGCTGTTCATCGGCGACTTTGAGGGCAAGTTTGAGCGCGTCTTCTCGACGTTCGCCTTGTTTGCGGTGTTCGTATTGTTCACCGCGCTCGATACCCGCCGCGGTCAGAAGTCCGAATGGTACGCACCCGTTGCGTTGATTGCCAACGCCTACATTCTGGGTCTCTTGCTCATTGTCATTTGGATGACCCCCTACGCAGCTTTCGGGCTCATGTTCGAGATCTTCTGGAAGTCGGTGTTCGTGATCCTGGTCACGCGCCTCGTGATCGTCTGCTGCCAGCTCTTGCTCAAGGCGGGCAATAAGCTCCCGGAAGCAGTGACCCGTTTTGCCTTTGTGACCAGTGTTCTGGCGGTGCTTGCCGGAATCCTATTCACTGCCCCCGTGGGTATCGAAGCATTCGATCTCGTGGTTCCCGACATGTACTGGAAGATCGCGACTGCACTGCTGATTCTGACGGCGCTCGGCCTGTCCATCACGCTGTTGCTGCGCTGGTCTTATGGAGCGCATGATCGTGACGCCGTGCGAGCTGGACGGGGTGTGGAAGCGCCCCGGAGCCACCCGGCGCCCTACGTCGCGCAGCAGCAGTCGGCTCTGCAGCAGCCCGTCCAGCCGCCCGTTGTGAACGGTGCACCGCTGCTGCCCTGGCCCACGTTCGCCGACGGGCGTCCGCTGCCCGCCCGCCCCGACGGTCAGCCAGACTTCAGCGTGCCGGGCGCTCCCCGGCAGTGAGCAATACGAATTTCCTCACCGCCGTTCGTGGCGGATCCCTGGAACGCCCTCACACGGCCAACCGCCCGCGTGAGGCGGGCGTAACGCTCCGCCTGATCCGAGCGGAAGAGCTGAGCGAGGTGGGGGCGCTCGCCAGGCGCGCCTACGAAGATGACTACCCGGGCCAGCCTGCCGAGTACCTCGCCGAGATCGAAGCCGTCGACGTGCGCGCCAAGACCTCGCAGGTATGGGTCGCGGTCGACGATGTTACGGGCGAGCTCTGCGGCACCGTCACCCTCCCCGAGCCGGGGCGCGTGCTCAGCGACGTTGCTCGGCCGGGGGAGTGCGATGTCCGGTTGTTGGCGGTCGCTCACTCCGCCCGCGGCCGCGGCATCGGCGGACTGCTCATGCGGCACGCGATCGACACGGCTCGCGAACGCGGGGCGTCGCGGCTCGTGCTGAACACTACGGATGAAATGACCGGCGCGTACACGCTGTACGAGCGCATGGGCTTCGTGCGTCTGAATGACCGCGAACAGCAGCTCACGCGGTCCAACGGCTCGATGTTTACGTTGCTTGCCTACAGCTACGAGTTCTAGCGCGGACTGATCGGACTGATCGGCCTGAGTCGCCGAGTCGCGTCAAATTGTCCCTACTCGACACCAGTCGGGTAGGGATTTTTTGATGCGATTTGCAGTCATCTGATGAAAGTTAGGTTAGGCTAACTTTTCGTATCATCAGATGAACTCTGGCGAGCTGGATTGCGCGCCGGATCGACCGAAGGGAGCGCCATGCGCGCCTCACGCCTCCTTGCCCTTACCGCCACGGCACTGCTCGCCATCCCGCTCGCGGGTTGCTCGATCGGCGACGGCGGTGGGGGCGCTGCGGAGGAGGGTGCAGCATCGGCCACCGCTGCCGGTTTTCCCGTCGTGATCGACCACGCGCTGGGGCAGACGACCGTGCCCGAGAAGCCCGTACGTGTAGCGACCGTGGCCTGGGCCAACCACGAGGTGCCTCTGGCGCTCGGGATCGTGCCCGTCGGCATGAGCAAGGCGACATGGGGTGACGATGATGGCGACGGTGTGCTGCCCTGGGTAGAGGACAAGCTCGACGAACTCGGCGCCGAAACGCCGGTGCTGTTCGACGAAACCGACGGCATTGACTTCGAAGCGGTTGCTGCCACCGCCCCCGATGTGATCCTCGCGGCCTACTCGGGCTTGACGCAAGAGGAGTACGACACTCTCACGAAGATCGCGCCCGTCGTGGCCTATCCCGAGGTCGCCTGGGGTACCTCGGTGCAGCAAATGATCGATCTCAACGCGCGGGCCCTCGGCCGGCAGTCTGAGGGCGAGCAGCTGATCACGGACATCGACGCAGACGTACAGAGCGCGCTCGATACCCACCCCAAAATGCGCGACACCAAGTTCCTGTTCTCCTACATCGACGCCGCTGACCTGAGCAAGATCGGTTTCTACACGGCTCACGACACTCGCCCTGGATTCCTTGCTGAACTCGGTCTCCCACTGCCCGAGGTTGTCACGGAAGAATCTGCGAAGACCGATGGATTCTACGCGGAGATCAGCGCCGAACAGGCCGATCGCCTCGCCGACGTTGACGTGCTCGTGACCTACGGCGATCCGAGCGGTGACCTTGTCAAGAGGCTGCAGGCGGACCCGCTGTTGTCGCAGATTCCCGCGGTCAAGGCCGGTCACGTCGCGGTGCTTCCCGACGCGACACCGCTTGCGGCCTCGGCGAACCCCTCGCCGCTCTCGATTGGCTGGGGCATCGATCACTACTTCGACGCCCTCGCTGCGGGAATCTAGTGACGGCGACCCCGGTTTTGGCCGCGAGCGAGGGCGTTGCGCCAGCCCTAGCGAGCGAGGAGGTCGCCCCGGCCCGCGGTCGCGTTGCGCTGGCGTTTGGCGCCGCATCATTGTTGCTCGTCGTCGCGGTGATCGCCTCGGTGGTCATCGGCGCGCGCAGCGTTGGCCTGGAGGATCTCGTTGGAGCAGTCACGGGGCATGCCGGCACCATTGGTGAGGCCGCCATCACGCAGCGGTTGCCCCGCACCGCGCTCGCGATTGTCGTGGGAGCCGCACTTGCCGTGGCCGGGTTGGGGCTGCAGGCCGTGACCCGCAACCCCCTCGCGGACCCCGGAATCCTGGGCATCACGAGCGGTGCCGCGCTCGCGGTGGTCGTGACCATCACGCTGCTCGGTACCCGGGCTCCTGCCGCGGTGACCACGGCCGCCATCGTTGGCGCCGCCGGAGCGGCAGGGCTGCTATTCGTGCTGAGTGCTGTGGGTGCGGGCGGAGCGTCGCCGCTCAAGATCGTGCTGAGCGGCGCGGCCATCTCCGCGATGAGTGTCTCGGTCACGAGCGCGCTCATCCTGCCGCGCCCCGACGCCATGGAAGCGTTTAGATTTTGGCAGATCGGTGGTGTGGGCGGTGCCGACTGGCGCAGCCTGAGCTGGAGCGCGCCGCTCATTGGCGTGGGGCTGATCGCCGCGTTCGCGATGACGCGCTCGATGAATGCGCTCGCACTCGGGGATGACCTCGCGGCGGGCCTCGGCGAGCGCCTCGGTCTCGCCCGCTTCGGCATCACGGCAGCCGCGATTGTTCTCGCCGGCCTTGCGACGGCCCTGGCCGGGCCGATCGCGTTCGTTGGTCTCATGGTGCCGCACGCGTGTCGGCTCATAGCGGGGCCGGATCACCGCACGCTGTTGCCGCTTTCGGCTATCACGGGCGCGGCGCTGCTCGTGTGCGCTGACGTGCTGGGACGAGTGCTGCTGCCACCCGCCGAGGTTGAGGCGGGCATCATCACCGCCATCATGGGTGCACCGGTGCTGATCTGGATCGTGCGCAGCCGCGAGGGGAGTGTGCGATGAGGCGAGAGGCGGTGCCCGCGCGCGCGGTCATCGTGATGCTCATAGTCGTGTGCGCCGCGGGGTTTGTTGCGACGCTCGCGCTCGGCACCACCCCGGTACCGTTGGCGGACGTGGTGCGCGCACTCGGAGGCGCCGGTGACGCCGTGTTCACTGTGCAAGAGCTGCGGCTGCCGCGCGCAGTGCTCGGCGTGCTGACCGGGCTCGCCTTTGGGCTCTCGGGCGCCGTGTTTCAGTCGCTGTTGCGCAACCCGCTCGCGTCACCAGACGTGATCGGCATCAGTGCGGGCGCGGGAACTGCGGCCGCGTTTGGCATCGTCGTACTCGGCGCCAGCGGCGGCACCGTGTCGCTGTTTGCGCTGGGTGGTGCTTGTGTGACGGCGGCTGCGATTGCTTGGCTCGCCGCGGGGCCCGGTGCCGCCACCGCGCGCATGATCCTGATTGGCATCGGTGCCGCAGCGATCCTGAAGAGCTTGCTCGCGCTCATCCTGTCGCGCGCTTCATCATGGGATCTCCAGGGAGCCATGCAGTGGCTTGCCGGCAGCCTGAACGGGGCAACGTGGGAGGCAATCGTGCCGCTCGCCCTCACCTGTGCGGTCGTGATTCCCGCACTGCTGCTCAGTGCCCCAACGCTTGGAGTGCTGGGGCTGGGCGACGACCTCGCGACCGGTCTCGGCATGCGGCCCGCCCTCACCAGGTGGGGCCTCATCGCCCTTGCGGTGGTGCTGCTCGCCGCGGCAACCGCGGCGGCGGGCCCCATCTCCTTCGTAGCGTTCTTGGCGGGGCCTGTGGCGGCTCGGCTCCACGGCCGCGGGCCCGCCCCGCTCATCAGCGCTGCCCTGGTGGGCGCCGCTCTCGTGCTGTGGGCGGACCTCGCGGGGCAGCTGCTGTTCGCGCATCGATACCCGGTGGGGGTCATCACCGGTGCGCTCGGTGCCCCGGTGCTCATCGCGCTGCTCGTGCGCGCGGGAAGCCCCCGATCCGGATCAAAATCCCGGCCCAGCAGCCGCGATCGATCTCGCAGCGTGCGTTCTAGCAACCCCAGTGAACTCAGAAAGCAGACCTCATGACTCAGCACCACACTCTTACCGCGTGCGATCTGACCGTCTCGTACGGCGGCGACGAGATCCTGAGCGGGCTCGAATACGCTGTCGAGCCGGGCAAGATGAGCGCGATTATTGGCGCGAACGGCTGCGGCAAGTCGACGCTGTTGCGCACCCTGTCGCGCGTGCTCACCCCGTCAAACGGGCAGGTGCTGCTCGACGGTGCGCTGCTGCACCGCAGCCCAGCAAAGGCCGTTGCCCGAATTGTCGGGCTGCTGCCGCAGAGCCCGCTCGTGCCTGAGGGGGTGAGCGTCGGTGATCTTGTGCGCCGGGGTCGCCACCCGCACCTGGGGTTCACCCGCCGGTGGGGTGCCGGCGATGAGGCGGCGGTGCGCGAGGCGCTTGCGCTGACGGGCATGGGGGAGTTCGCGAGCCGTTCGGTTGACGAGCTCTCGGGCGGGCAGCGGCAGCGCGCATGGATCGCGATGGCGCTCGCACAAGACCCGAGCATTTTGCTGCTCGACGAGCCGACAACCTATCTCGATATCGCCCACCAGATTGAGGTACTCGATCTGCTCACCGACATTAATCGCGCCCGCGGCACCACCGTTGTCATGGTGCTGCACGACCTGAACCTCGCCGCCCGCTACGCCGAACGGCTGGTCGCGGTGGTTGGCGGACGCATCCACTCGGTGGGTGAGCCGCGCGACGTCGTCACCCGCGACTACGTGCGCGAGGTCATCGGGCTGCGGGCCGAGATCATCACTGATCCGGTCTCCGGATCGCCCATCGTCGTGCCCGTGGGGCGCCACCATGCTTGACAACTCAGAAAGCGAAATCGTGAACTCCGCAACTCCAACGACCTCCTCCGTAAACTTGATCGAACCTGCCACCGTAGTTGCCCGGGCCCGGGTTACCCGGGTCTGGCGGCCCTGCCCGACGTACGCGCGCATCGCATTTCGTGGGCCCGAGCTCGAGGCGTTTGGCACGCCGGGACGCACGTTCGACCAGCGCATCAAGGTGCTGTTTCCGCCGAGCGCAGCCCCGCTTCCGCGGCTCACCAGCGGTAGTGACTGGTATGCCGACTGGCTCGCCCTTCCCGAGGCAGAACGCGGTGCGATGCGCACGTACTCGATTCGCGAGCTGCGGGTTGATGGCCTGGGCACCGAGGTGATCGTCGACTTCGTGCTGCACACCGCGCCGGGCAGCACGGGCCCTGCGGCCCTGTGGGCGAGTGGTGCGGTGCCCGGCGACGAGGTGATGCTTGTGGGCCCCCGCCGCGGCAGGTTCGACGGCGGCGGCATCGAGTTCGCGCCGGGCGATGCCTCGCGCGTGCTCCTCGCGGGCGACGAGACCGCGGCCCCCGCGATCGCGCGCATTCTCGAGGACGCGGCCCCGGATCTGCGGGGAGACGCGTTCATCGAGATGCCAGGCCGTGGCGAAATGCTGCCGATCAGTGCGCCCAGCGGGGTGCGCGTGCACTGGCTCGGTCGATCGCAGGCGGCACCGGGCGAGCTGCTCGTGCCGAGGGTGTTGCGCGGCCTCGGGGCAATCCCTGGCCCGGCTCGGCATGAGGATGTCGCGAGCGATGAACTCGTGTGGGAGACGCCGGAGTACTCGGCGCTCGGGGAACCGCTCGAAGGGAAGCTCGACGGGCGGGGGTCCGAGCAGGGGGCCCACGCGGATCGCTACTTCTGGATCGCTGGGGAGAGCGGGGTCGTAACGCGCTTGCGCCGCCACCTCGTGCGCGACCTCGGGGTGCACCGCAGCCGGGTCGCGTTCATGGGGTACTGGCGGGAAGGGGTGGCGATGCGGTGAGCGGTGCGGGGCGCGGCTCGGGTGCACCGAACAGGGTGTGAACCGCCGCGATCGCATCTCCCGCACGCCCGGCCCGGCCGAGGGCACGCAGTCGCACGGTCGGCTCGTGCAGCAGTCGGCCCGCGAAGTGTTTGAGGGCCAGCTGCACTCCCGGGGCGCTCTCGGCCGCGGCCGGGGCGGTGCGCTCGAGTTCGGCCTCGAGCACGGTGTGCACGTGGTCACGCAGCGCCAGCACGGCAGGAACCGCCGCGAGCTCGGCGCCGAGCTCGGCAAACTCGCGCGCGGCATCGATGGTGATCTGCCTGGCCTCTGATTCGGCGCTGAGTTCTTCGATGTTGGCATGTCGAGCGATGACCTCGAGATCGAGCAGCTCAACGCCCGGCGCGTGCGCGGCCTCGGCAGCAATGTTACGGGGCATGCCGAGGTCGACAAACAGCCGAGGCTTGGGGCGAGCGGCGCCCGCGGGCCTTCCCGTGAACCGTGCGCAGAAGGGCCGTGCGGCGGCGGTTACGGTGCGCGAAACGAGTTCGGTGTCGAGGATGGGATCCTGCGCGGTACTGCAGGCAATGACGACGTCTGCAGCGGCGAGCTCGGCGTTCAACGCGTCTCCCTGAATGGGTCGCACTTCACGGGTCTGGGCAAACGCTTCGGCCCGCCCCGAGGGGGAGTGCACGGCTATGTGGCGGGCACCACGCTCGCGCAGTGCCGCGAGGGTAACGGCGGCATAAGCTCCGGTTCCCACGAGCAGCACGCGGGCCGCGCTCCAGTCACCAATACGGCTCTCCGCAAGCAACAGTGCGAGGCGCACGAGCGAGCGTCCCTGGGACTGCACCCGCGTGCGAGTCTTGACCGAGCGAGACACCCGAGACGCCTTCTGAAACAACCGCTCCAGTTCGGGGGTGGTGGCCCCCGAACGCCTGGCCGCCGTGAATGCGCGACGTACCTGGCCGCTGATCTCGCCCTCGCCCACAACCACTGACTCGAGCCCGCTCGACACCGAGAACAGGTGCCGGGCAGCGTCGACGCCGTGGTGCATGCGCACCGATCGCTCGAGTTCGTCCTCTGCGACGCCGGTTACCTCGGCCATTGCCCGCAGCGCGGCCGAGGGTGCACCTGGTGGGGCGTCAAAGTACGCCTCGAATCGGTTGCAGGTCGCGAGCACGACGGCGCCGCTGGTGGCGAGTGTGATTGCCGTCGTGAGTTCCGGCGTGTGGCGCTCGACACGTTCAAGCAGCGCGAGGTTGGCGCTTTTGTGGTCGAGAGACAGGCAGGACAGCCCCGATTGCATCGGTTCCACCGGGCCTGTGAGCTTGGTGTGCGCGAGTGAATAGTTCATCAGATGAATAAGCTACCATTTCATCTGATGAATGAGCTTACCCCTTCCCACCCCCTTGTGGACGGCCGCACTACGGCCGCCCCGCTCGTGCGTGCTGCCCAGGGCGTGCGCGGGTCGACGACGCCCGTCTGGTTTATGCGGCAGGCAGGCAGATCACTGCCCGAGTACCGCGCGTTGCGCTCGGGCCGCGACATGATCGAGTGCTGCCTGGAGCCCGAACTCGCCGCCGAGATCACATGTCAGCCCGTGCGTCGGCATGGCGTCGACGCTGCGGTCTTCTTCAGTGACATCATCGTGCCGATGTCACTCGCGGGCGTGCCCGTCGAGCTCGTGCCCGGCCGCGGCCCTGTGTTCGCGGAGCCAGCACGTACCTCGGCCGACATCGCAAAACTGCGCCGCGAGCACCCCGTCGAGCGGCTGCGTGAGAACCTCGGCCCCATCGTTGAGGCCGTACGGCTCACGACGGCAGAGCTTGGCACCACCCCGCTGATCGGCTTCGCCGGAGCACCGTTCACGCTCGCGGCCTACCTCGTTGAAGGCGGACCGTCTCGCGACCACCTGCGGGCGCGCGCCCTCATGCATCAGGATCCGGCAGCCTGGGCCGCACTGACCGAGTGGGCCGCAGACCTGAGCGGAGTATTCCTCGAGGCGCAGGTGCGGGCGGGCGCGAGCGCCGTGCAACTCTTCGACTCGTGGGCGGGCACCCTGTCTGTGAGCGACTACCTCACGCACGTGGCCCCGGCCTCACAACGCACGCTGGCCGCCGTCAACGAACTGCACTATCGAGACGACACCCGCGAGGGCTACGCGGCGGGGCCACTGCCCGTCCCCACCATCCACTTCGCGGTGGGTTCGGGACACCTGCTCGAGGCACTCGCCGACGTCGCGGGCCACGCTATCGGCGTCGACTGGCGCACCCCGCTCGATGAGGCAAACGCGCGACTGGGGGGCCGCTTCCCGCTGCAGGGCAATCTTGACCCCGCCTACCTACAGGCGCCGCAACACGTGCTCGACGCTCAGATCGACGATGTCCTCGCGCGTGGCGCGGCTGCTCCGGCCCACATCTTCAACCTCGGCCACGGCGTGCCCCCCGAGACCGACCCCGGTCGGCTCACCGGCATCGTTGAACGGGTACACGGTGAGCGCGTCCACGGTGTGCACCGCTAGCGACCGGATCACGCCGACGTACGAGGCAGTCGTGATCGGGGGCGGTGTCGCCGGGCTCATCGCTGCCCGCGACCTAGCGGTGTCGGGCCTGCGCGTCTGCCTCATCGAAGCCGAACATGCCGTTGGCGGACGAGTGCAGCAGGCTACCCTCGCGGGACTCCCCGTCGAGCTCGGGGCGGAAGCATTCGCCACCCGCGGGGGTGCGATGGAGGCACTGCTGCACGAACTCGGCCTGGAAGCTGAGCAGGTGCGCCCCGAGCGAGCACCGGCGTGGGTGATCACGGCGCAGACGGCTCACCCCCTGCCCGTCTCGGGGGCACTCGGTATCCCCGCTCGACCCCTCACCGCCCGAACATCGATCGGGCTGGGCGCCGCGCTGTGGGCCGCGACCGAACCCTGGCGTCCCCGCTCTCCCCATGTTCCGGGAGCCTCCGTTGCTGACGTGGCCCGGGCGCGCATCGGCACGCGCGCCACGGCCGCCCTCGTCGCCCCGGTCGTCGAGGGCGTGTATTCGGTGCCCCCCGACCAACTGCCGTTCGACGGCCAGGGGGAGCTCGCCCGGGCCTACGCGCGCACCGGATCCCTCGTGCGTGCGGCCCGAGAGATGCGCAGCGCCAATCTCGCGGCGGGGGGCGCGGTGGCGAGCCTCGCGGGCGGTATGAGTCGCCTCATCGCGCGGCTCATGCGCGAGCTGCAGCGCCTGAATGTCACCGTGCACACGGGCGACGCGGTCACCGAGTTGGCCCCGGCCGCGGCCCCCGACACAGGGTGGCGAGTGCGCTGGGGACGGGGGGAATGCCGCACCGATGCCGTCGTGCTCGCCATCCCGCCCCGCGAAGTGCACCGGTTACTACCCGACCTGCCCGCTCGAGCGGCCGAGCTCCAGCCCGAGACCGTTGTCGAGACAGTGGCACTTGTCGTGGACTCGCCCGCTCTCGGCGGCACCGCGGAGCTACCCGCGCCGCGCGGCACGGGTGCGCTGATCCGGCCAGATCACCCGTGCATCGCGGCGAAGGCCCTGACCCACGCGACCGCGAAGTGGGCCTGGCTGCGTGATGCAGCGCCCGCGGGGCGCCACGTGGTGCGCCTGTCCTACGGTGCCCGAGGCAGGTCGCCCGCCACAGCTGGTCTCAGCAACGAAGCGGCCGCCGAACTCGCGCTGCGCGACGCCTCGGAAACTTTGGGGGTGCCGCTCGACCCGGCACAGCTCGTGGCGCACGCCCGCGCGCGCTGGAGCATCCCGGCCCGCGCCCAGCCGCCTGCGTTGCCGCCGGGGGTGCACTGTACCGGCGAGGCCTACTCCGGCACAGGGCTCGCAAGCGTGGTGCCTCACGCCCGTTCGGCAGCCAACAAGGTTATCCGCGATCGACCCTCCACCATCTCACCTGCGCACAGCGCTCACTCACCCAGTGAAGTCGAAAGGACTTGACCCCATGACTACGCAACCCACCACCGAGCAGGCCGCCGGCGGATTCACCCTCTGGGCCGTGTTTCGGCGCGACCCGGCATTTGCGCGCCCCGCCAGCCAGCGTGAAGCCGCTGTGCAGTCCGACCTGAAAACCGACCAAGCCGCGCTCGCCGCCGATCTGCAAGCCGCCGTCGACCGAATCACCGGCGACTCTTCCACCGGAGTATCCGTCACCCTGCGTGGTTGGTACGACGTCTCGGGGTTGCGCGCCGACGCCGATCTCATGGTCTGGCTACACGGAGACCGTGCCGAGGACCTGCAGTGGGCACTCCGCGAGCTGCGCCGCACCACCGTGATTGCGCAGCTGCTGCCCACCTGGAACGCCCTCGGGGTACACCGCGAAGCGGAGTTCAACCGCGCACACGTGCCGGGATTCCTGCGCGGTGAGTCGGCGCGAGACTGGCTCGTGCTGTACCCGTTCGTGCGCGATGCCGAATGGTACCTGCTGCCCGACGCCGACCGGGGGCGTATGCTCGCCGACCACGGGCGCAAGGGCGCCGAATTTCGCGGGGTCGTCGCGAACACGGTGTCGGCCTTCGCGCTGGGCGACTATGAATGGCTGCTGCCGATGGAATCGGACGACCTGACCGAGCTCGTCGACCTGATGCGCACGTTACGTGCCACGGACGCGCGCCGCCACATGCGCGAGGAGACTCCGTTCTTCACGGGCCGCCGCATCGCGGTCTCCGAGGTGCCGGGGGTGCTCCTGTGAACGCCGCCCGATTCGACGCCGAGCCCCACTCCTACGACGCGCTCGTGCTGTTGGGATTCGGCGGCCCCGAGGGGCAGGCCGACGTGATTCCGTTTCTGCGCAACGTCACGCGCGGCCGCGGCATCCCCGATGAGCGCCTCGAGGAGGTCGCCCACCACTATCGCCACTTCGGCGGGGTCAGCCCGATCAATGAGCAGAATCGGCAGTTGCAGGGCGCGCTCGCCGCCGAATTTGCACGACGCGGCATCGACTTGCCTGTGCTCTGGGGCAACCGCAACTGGGCACCCTACCTGCCAGACGCACTGCGAGACGCTAGCGAGCGCGGGTTCGAAAACGTGCTCGTGCTGCCCACGAGCGCGTTCGCCTCATACTCGGGCTGCAGGCAGTACCAGGAGAACCTCGACGACGCGCTTGCACAACTGCATGCCGAGGGCCGCACCTTCAAGGCAGACAAGGTGCGCCCCTACTTCGACCACCCGGGGTTCCTCGAGCCCTTCATCGAGGGTACCCGACGTGCGATCGCCGAGCTGCTCGTCAGCGACCCCACTCTGGACGCGCAGCGCGACGTGCGCGTAATGTTCACCACCCACTCGGTGCCCACGTCATACTCGGGCGCGTTCGGCCCCGACCACTCCGCGCTTGACGGCCAGGGGGCGTACGAGGCGCAGCACCGTGCCGCAGCCGCCGAGATCGCTCGCGCGGCCTGCCCCGGCGTTGCGTGGGATCTCGCATACCAGTCTCGCAGCGGCCCGCCCACGCAACCCTGGCTCGAACCAGACATCAACGATGCCCTCGCCGAACTGCCCGGGCAGGGTGTGCGTGCCGTTGTTATTGTGCCCGTCGGCTTCGTGAGCGACCACATGGAGGTGCTTTGGGACCTCGATACCGAGGCTCTCGAAACATGCGAAGCGCACGGCCTGGACGCCGTGCGGGTACCCACGCCGGGGGTCGCGCCCACCTATGTTGCGGGGCTTGTCGACCTCGTACTCGAACGCCGTGACGGCACCCCCACGGTCGAGCGAGCCTCGCGCACCGAGCTCGGCCCGTGGTTCGACGTGTGCGGCGTTGGGTGCTGCGGGACACAGGAGGCGGTGAGCGCCTCATGACCACCGACATTCCCGTCGTGCGCGGCCCGCTCGCGGCCCGCGAGAATCTGATCCGGATCGGCACCCGGGGCAGCGAGCTCGCCGTCACCCAGACCTCCGGGGTCGCCCGCCACATCGCGGCGGCGACCGGGTGCGAGGTCGCGCTCGTGATCGTCACGACGAAGGGCGATACCTCGCCCGCACCGCTCGCCCAGCTCGGAGGTACTGGCGTGTTCGTGAGCGCGCTGCGCGACGCGCTCGTCGCAGGGCGCTGCGATCTCGCGGTGCACTCGCTCAAGGACCTGCCGACCGGGGAGTGCGCCGGGATCACGCTCGGGGCGATCCCGCCACGCGCCGATGCCCGCGATGCGCTGTGCGCGCGCGACGGGCTCACACTCGATGAGCTGCCCCGGGGCGCTCGGGTAGGAACCGGGTCACCGCGACGCAGCGCACAGCTGCTGCGACGGCGACCCGACCTCGACGTGTGCGACCTGCGGGGCAATGTCGATTCGAGACTGGCGCGGGTCGGCAACGATCTCGATGCGGTCGTGCTCGCGGCGGCAGGGCTGCTCCGGATCGGACGAGACCCGGCGATCACCGAGCTCTTTGCCCTCGACGAAGCGCCCCCCGCGCCGGGGCAGGGGGCGCTCGCAGTTGAGATTCGCAGGAACAACGAACCGGCGCTGGCCGCCCAGCTCGAGCGGGCGCTCGCGGCGCTCGATGACCCAGCGGCCCGCGCGTGTGCGCTCGCCGAGCGTAGCGTGCTCGCGACGCTTGAGGCCGGGTGCCAGGCTCCGGTCGGGGCGTGGGCCAGGCTCGACGGCGATCGCTTGCGCCTCACGGCCGCGGTGTACGCGGTTGACGGGGGCAGCCAAGTCGAGGCGACCGCGGAGATGGCCTGGCCGAGCCCGGCCGCGGTGCAAAGCCCAACCAATGTCGAGCGCCTCGGGGCCGAAGTCGCCCTGCAGCTGTTGGCTGCCGGTGCCGCCCAGATCGCCCCGCTCACCCTACTGACCGGCGGGGCAGTTGCCGGCGCAGGAAATCCCGCCCCCCAGACCCCTCCAAGCCGCACCCAGATCGGAGCGACGCGATGATCGCGCACGTACGCCCTCCCACCCTGCCCCTCACGGGGCTGCGCATCCTGATTCCGCGCGGCGGAGATCTCGGTGCCGCCCTGCACGAGAAAGTGCTCGACCGGGGTGGCGTGCCCACCATCGCACCGCTGCTTGAGACCGCGCCGCCCAGCGACCCCGCACGATTTGCGGGTGCGGTCGCGCGCTGGAACGCAGGCGACTACGACTGGCTCGTCGTCACCAGCGCAACCACGGCGACCGCGCTCGCTGCCGCAGGCGCCGAGCCGCGGGGCAAGGTCGGGGCCGTCGGGCCGGTCACGGCGGCTGCCATCCAGGAGCTGGGGTTTCGTCTGCATGTCATGCCCGGGCGTGACTACTCGGGGCGCGGGCTGGCCGAGTCGCTGCTGGCGGCGCTGCCCGATCCCGAGGCGCCCGGGGCTCACCCGGCCCGTGTGCTGCTCCCGGTTTCTGAGCTCGCCGACGACACCGTCGAACGGGCCCTGCGAGCGGCCGGGCACCAGGTCGATCGAGTTGCCGCCTACACGACCGCCATGACCGATGAGATTGCAGGGCTGCGCGCACGTGTGGGGGTCGGCGACTTCGATGTGGTGCTCGCCACCAGCAGCTCGGCGGCCCGTGCTATCGCCGAGCGGCTGACCCCGTTGCCCCGTGCCGTTCGCGTCGCCGCCATCGGCGATCCCACCGCTCAGGCGCTGGCCGGCCTCGGGCTTTCGACCGACATTGTCGCCGCAAGTTCAACCACCGACGGGCTGCTTGATGCCGTCTCGGTCGCGCTCATTGCGGGCTCCCGCGAAACCTACGAACACACCCGTCAAGGAGAAACCCGATGAGCCCCTCAACGAGTCCTACTGTCCCAGCGATCGGTGCCAGGGGCCCGGTGATCCGGCCCCGCAGGATGCGCCGCACGCCCGCGCTCAGGCGGCTCGCCGCCGAGACGCGCGTGCACCCGGCCGAGCTGATTCTCCCTGTATTCGTGCGCGAGGGGCTCACCGAGCCGCGGCCGATCGCAGCCATGCCGGGCGTCGTGCAGCACACACTCGATTCGGTGCGCGAGGTCGCCAGCGCCGCGGCCGCAGCCGGACTCGGCGGCATTATGCTGTTCGGGGTCCCCGCTGTTCGCGACGCGGCGGGCAGCGCAGCCGACGACCCCGAGGGGATCCTGAATCGGGCACTCACTGCGGTGCGGGCCGAAGCGGGCGACGCGCTTGTAGCGCAGGCTGACCTGTGTCTCGACGAGTTCACCGATCACGGCCACTGCGGCGTGCTTGACGGTGACGGGGGCGTCGATAACGACGCGACGCTCGCACGGTACGAGGCGATTGCGGTCGCCCAGGCCCGAGCCGGGGCCGCCGTGCTGGGGCTGTCGGGCATGATGGACGGCCAGGTGGCCGCGGTGCGCGGCGCACTGGACCGGGCGGGGCACGCAGACACCGCGATCCTCGCGTATTCGGCGAAGTACGCCTCGGCGTTCTACGGCCCGTTCCGGGAGGCAGTCGACTCGCAGCTGTCGGGCAACCGCCGCGGGTACCAACAGGATCCCGCGAACCGGCGCGAGGGCGTCCGCGAGTCGGCCCTCGACGTCGCCGAGGGGGCCGATATCGTGATGGTGAAACCCGCGTCGAACTACCTCGACGTGCTCGCCGAAGTTGCGGCCGCAAGCCCGGTGCCCACGTGGGCGTATCAAGTCTCGGGGGAAGCGGCGATGATCGAAGCCGCCGCCACGAACGGCTGGATCGACCGACGGGGCGCGATCGAGGAGTCGGTCGTCAGCATTCGCCGGGCCGGAGCCGAAGCCGTGCTCACCTACTTCGCGCTCGAACTCGCGGGGTGGTTGCGATGAGCGGGGCTGTGAGCCACGGGGCCGCAGCGGTCGCGGAGGCCGGGGTTCCTGTCAGCGCACGCCTCGCCGAACGGGCACGGAACGTCATTGTGGGCGGCGTGAACTCGCCCGTGCGTGACTTTGCCGCCGTGGGCGGCACCCCGCGCTTCTTCGTGCGCGGCAAGGGGGCGTGGCTCACCTGCGCCGACGGACGAGACTACGTCGACCTGGTCGCGGCCTGGGGGCCGGCCCTGCTCGGGCATGCGCACTCCGAGGTCGTTGAGGCCGTGCAGCGCGCCGCCACGAATGGCCTCGGCTTCGGAGCCTCACACCCCGATGAGGCCGAGCTCGCCGAGCTCATCGCCCAGCGAGTGCCGCACGCCGAGCGGCTGCGCTTCGTCTCGACGGGCACCGAGGCGACGATGACGGCGATCCGCATCGCGCGCGCCGCCACGGCCCGACCGTTGATCGTCAAGTTCGCTGGCCACTACCACGGCCACTCTGACGGGCTCCTCGCCGCCGCGGGGTCGGGGCTCGCCACCCTCGGACTGCCCGGGTCGGCAGGGGTCACCGCCGAGACCGCTGCGCAAACCATCGTGCTGCCCTACAACGACTTCGACGCCCTCGAGGCCGCGTTTATCGCCCACGAGGGGCGGATCGCCGCGGTGATCACCGAGGCTGCCGCCTGCAACATGGGCGTCGTGCCGCCCGCCCCGGGATTCACCGCCGTGCTGACCTCGCTCGCGCACCGACACGGCGCGCTGGTGATTAGCGACGAGGTGCTCACCGGCTTCCGGGCTGGCCCTGCGGGCTACTGGGGAGTGCAGCGTGACCTGGGGCAGGTGCCTGAGGCTCCGGATCTCGTCACGTTTGGCAAGGTCGTGGGAGGTGGTCTGCCCCTCGCCGCAGTGGGTGGGCGCACCGCGCTCATGGACCTGCTGGCCCCCGCCGGCCCCGTGTACCAGGGTGGGACGCTCTCGGGAAACCCGGTCGCCGTGGCAGCGGGGCTTGCGACACTGCGCGGAGCCGATGACGCGGCGTACGCTCGCCTCACGAGCGCCGCAGCCCAGGTGGCTGGGCTCGTGGCGCACGAACTGACCGCAGCGAGCGTGCCGCACCGCATTCAGTGGGCGGGCACGCTCTTCAGCGTCTTCTTCGTGGACGACGCAGCGCCCGTGCGTGACTACGTCGGGGCCAGCAGGCAGAGCAGTGCGCGTTACCGAGCGTTCTTCAACGCGATGCTCGAGGGCGGGGTTTCGCTGCCCCCGAGTCCGTACGAGGCGTGGTTCGTGACGGCTGCGCACGATGACGCCGCCATCGCGCGCATCGCAGATGCGCTCCCGGCCGCCGCGCACGCGGCGCGAGTGGCTTAACCTTCTCGCCCCCCAGACACAGCAATGCGGCCCCGGAATTTCTTCCGGGGCCGCATTGCTGTTACTGCGAGGTGCTTAGACGCGCGCCGTCAGCGCCTCGATGGCTGCTTCGAAGAAGCGCAGGCCGTCGAGACCCGAGCGCATGGCCTCGGGGGTGTCGGGGCCGAAGCCAGCCTCGACCGCGTGCTCGGGGTGAGGCATGAGCCCCACCACGTTGCCGCGCGCGTTCGTGAGGCCAGCGATGTCGTTCAGTGAGCCGTTGGGGTTGACGCCCGCGTAGCGGAACGCCACGAGCCCGTCGCCCTCGAGCTGCTTGAGGGTCTCATCGTTCGCGATGTAGCCGCCATCGCCGTTCTTCAGCGGGATCACAATCTCTTCACCCTTGGTAAAGCGGTGCGTCCACGCGGTGTCTGCGTTCTCGACGATCAGCTTCTGATCGCGGCGCACAAACTGCTGGTTGGCGTTGCGGATCAGGCCGCCGGGCAGCAGGTTCGACTCGACGAGCACCTGGAAACCGTTGCAGATACCCAGCACGGGCATGCCCTTGTTTGCTGCGTCGATGACCTCGGCCATGATCGGGGCAATGGCCGCGATAGCGCCGGGGCGCAGGTAGTCGCCGTAGCTGAACCCACCGGGCAGCACGATCGCGTCGACACCCTGAATATCGTGGTCAGCGTGCCACAGGGCGACGGGCTCGGCGCCCGCGATCCGGATCGCACGCGACGCGTCGCGGTCGTCCAGTGACCCGGGGAATGTGACGACACCAATGCGGGTCGACATTATGCGGCCTCGTTCGCTGGCTCGCCATCGACGCTGATCGCGACGACGTCCTCGATCACCGAGTTCGACAGGGTGTCTTCGGCGACCTTGCGAATCTCTGCCAGTACCTCGGCGGTTACGTCACCCTCAACCGTGAACTCGAAGCGCTTACCAACGCGCACGTTCTGGAACTTGCCGTGACCGATACGGTCAAGAGCACCAGTGATGGCCTTGCCCTGGGGGTCAAGAAGTTCGGACTTGGGCATGACATCAACGACAATCGTGGGCACCCGGGATCTCCGTTTCTAGAGTGAAGCTTCGTCTAATTCTCGCACACTGGCGGCGACGGGAAACCGCCGCGCCTGCGCAGGCTGGTTCTGTGGCAGGAACTGTGGCGGTTAGGCCGCGGGCTGCTCCGGATCGGCCGAGCCAGCGAGGCGCTCGAACAGTTCGCGGTACTGGCCCAGGGTCTGGTCGACGATCTCCCGGGGGAGCACGGGCGGAGTGCCCTGCTTGTCCCAGTTCGCGCTGAGCCAGTTGCGTACGATCTGCTTGTCGAACGACGCGAGGCGCTCCTTGCGGGGCAGCGTCTCATCGGCATAGCGCGCGGCGTCCCAGTAGCGCGAGGAGTCGCTCGTGAGTACCTCGTCGGCGAGCACCATCTCACCGGTGCGCGGGTCGTGACCGAACTCGAACTTGGTGTCTGCGAGCACGACACCGCTTTGAGCGGCGAGCTCGCGGGCCTCAGTAAAGATCCGGATCGAGGCCTCGCGCAGCTGGCTCGCGACCTCTTCGCCTACGAGTTCGACACTGCGTTCGTAGGTGATGTTCTCGTCGTGTTCGCCGAGCGGGGCCTTGTATGCGGGGGTGTAGATCGGGGGATCAAGCAGATCACCGTCTTGCATCCCGGCCGGCAGCTCGATGCCGCAGACCGAGCCGAGCTGCTGGTACTCGGCGAAGCCCGATCCGGTGAGCGCGCCACGTACGACGCACTCGATGGGGTACATCTCGAGCTTGCGCGTGAGCATCGCGCGGGGGGCGACGTCTGCGGGAATCTCGGGCAGCGCGGCGGTGTGGGGCACCAGATGGTTCGGCATATCGATGCGATCGAACCACCAGTTCGACAGTGCGGTGAGCACGTCGCCCTTGCCCACGATGGGGGGCTCGAGCACAAAATCGAACGCGCTAATGCGGTTGCTGGCTACGACCAGGAGGTAGCCATCGGGGCCGCTTTCGGGTACGTACAGGTCGCGTACCTTGCCCGAGTAGATGTGGGTCCAACCGGGCAGATGCTTGGGAGTGGAGAGCTCAGTCACTCCTCCATTCTCGCACTGGTTGGGGTGCCGCGCGCCGCCCGGGTGCTGTCAAGGCCCATGGACTAAAGTTCTGTATGAGGAAACATCGCTGGCGTGCGCCCGCGGAGGTTGACGAAGGAGCACTATGATCCCGCTGGGTCCGGTCGTTGCGAGAAGCCGAATGAATGCTGCACGGGCCACCGTGTGGGCACACCTAACCGACCCCGACTTGCGGTCGCAGTGGTGGGACGCATTTGAGCTGGAGTCGGGCCTCGGTGGCGCCGTGCGTTCGACCGGCGAAGCGGGCGAGCTCGTCGGCGTCGTTGACGTCTGGGTCGCTGGCCACGCGCTTGGCTTCACCTGGAGCGCTCCCGGAGCAGAGCGCGGCACAGCCGTGCTCATGACGCTTCGGTCACAGGGCTACCAGACCGGCATCACCGTGACCGAGACCGGCTTCGACTCACTGGCCGACGGTGCCGCTCGGGCCGAGCTTGCTGGCCGCGAGTGGGCCCGCTTCGTCGAGGCCCTCGCCGCAGCAGACCTCTTCGAGATCGATGACGCCGTTGGGGGTGCTGGTGCTGGTGTTGCTGCCGGTGCTGGTGTTGCTGCCGGTGCCAGCGTTGCTGCGGCGGCTGGCGCCGCGGTTGCCGGGGTTGCTGCAAGCGAAGAGGCTACCGAAACTGACGCTGACGCAGACGTTGAGACTGAGAACTCCGAGCCTTCCGATGCATCCGATGCATCCGAGCTGGAGCTGGCGCCGCTCGAGGTTGAGGGCGAATACGCCGTTGACCCCGCGTCAGAGCCCATCGAGGTTGACGCAGAGCCCGGACTCGGCGATCACCTTGAGCTCGTAACCGGGCCGATCGATCTGCCGAGCGAGGGACTCGTACCCCTGGTGCTCCCCGAGCCGAACGAGGTTCCGCTCGTGCTGCCCGAACCTCCCGCAGGTGTTCAGGCTGCAGATGCGCAGAGTGAAGACGCGACCGTGGTCATCGAAGCGGTCGACGGTAGTTCTGATGACAACTCCGACAGCAACCCAGCAGACAACCCCGCCGGCTCACTTGAGGACGACGAAGACGACGAAGACGACGAGCCCGACGAACCCGACTTCGAATCGCTGCTGCGCGGTCTGCTGTAATTCGTCGCACGGCCAGCGCCCGTAGGGTGGCCAGCGCCGTGTGGGCGACCACTACAAATCAAAATAACGAGAGCATACGCAAATCACGTGATTTGCGTATGCTCTCGTTATTTACATGTCCGCTCAACGTAGCCCGAGCGGCGACCTGCGCTCCTCGGGCTACGTCTCGCTACTTGACTACGCGCGCAGCGATGTCGGTGCGGTGCTGCGAACCCTCGAGTGAGATGTGGCCCACGGCCTCGTACGCGCGTGAGCGTGCCTCGGCGAAGTCAGCGCCGCGGGCGACAACGCCCAGCACGCGACCGCCGGTCGACACCCACGAGCCGTCCTCGCCGCGCTCGGTTGCCGCGTGCACCACGTGCACGCCCGCAACGGCCTCGGCCTCGGCGAGCCCGGTGATCTCGCGGCCGGTGGCAGCGGTCTCGGGGTAGCCCTCGCTCGCGACCACCACGATCACGGCTGGGTCGGGCGAGAACGTCGGGGCCGGCAGATCGGCCAGGCGGCCCTCGGCCGTCGCCAGCAGGTACTCGCTCAGCGGCGACTCCATACGGGCGAGCACGACCTGCGTCTCGGGGTCACCGAAGCGGGCGTTGAACTCGATGACGCGCACGCCCTTCGACGTGACGATCAGGCCGCAGTAGAGCAGCCCAACGAACGGGGTGCCCTCTGACTCGAGCTGACGCACGGTGGGAATTGCGACGTCGCGGGTGATCTCCTCGACGAAGTCGTCGGCAACCCACGGCAGCGGCGAGTACGCGCCCATGCCGCCGGTGTTGGGGCCCTCGTCGCCGTCGAAGATGCGCTTGTAATCCTGCGCGGGCGACAGCGGCAGCACGTTGTGGCCGTCGGCGAGGAAGAACAGCGACACCTCCTGGCCGTCGAGGAACTCCTCGACGAGCACGTCACCCTTCGGAGCCCAGGTCGCGACGTGCTCGAGAGCGGCGTCGCGGTCGGTCGTCACGAGCACGCCCTTGCCCGCCGCGAGACCGTCGGCCTTCACCACGTAGGGTGCGCCAAACTCGTCGAGCACGCCCGCCGCGTCAGCGACCGAGGTCACCTGCACGGCGCGGCCCGTTGGCACATTGGCCTCGTCCATGATCCGCTTGGCGAAGGCCTTCGAGCCCTCGAGCGCGGCGGCGGCCTGATCCGGACCAAACACCGCGATGCCAGCGGCCCGCAGCGGATCGGCTACGCCAGCGACCAGCGGAGCCTCGGGCCCGATGATCACGAGATCGAAGCCACGCTCGGTCACGAACGGCGTGACCGCGGCGGGGTCGGTGTAGTCGAGCGCAGCGACCTCGACACCGCTTGCGGCGACGCCCGCGTTTCCGGGTGCGCAAACGATCTGGTGGTCAGCTGACTCAGCGAGAAGGGCGAGGACGATGGCGTGTTCGCGGGCACCCGGCCCCAAGACGAGGATTTTCACGGTCTCAGCTTATCCTGGGGGCGTGGCACGACGAAGAATTTCAGACGAGGACGGCTTGGCGGCAGTGGCAATTGTGCGGGCGGGTGGTGCCGCGAGGCCCGCCAAGGCGACCGCGGTGCGCTACCTGCTCGAGGAGCTCGCCGCGATCGCGCCCGGCAATACGGTCGAGGTGCGCGTGCCGCCCTTTGGTGCGACGCAGTGCGTCGAGGGCCCGCGGCACACGCGTGGCACCCCGCCCAACGTGGTCGAGATGGACCCCGAAACCTGGCTGGGGCTCGCGACCGGCGAACTCACCTGGGACGCTGCGGTCGACGCGGCCCGCGTCACTGCGTCCGGATCCCGCGCGACCCTTGAGGGCCTGCTGCCAATACTGCGCCCCCGCGACTGATCTTCAGCTAGGGCCTGCGAGAATAGAGACCATGAACACCCCTGATCCCGTAGCAGGAGAGCCGCTCGAGGAGCCCGTGCAGCCAGATCCGGCGCTTGCCGCTGACGCACCGGCACCCGATGCTGCCGAGCCCGCACCCCATGTGCCGGTCGTGAGCAAGGTCGAGCGCGAGGTCACCCTCGTGCGCGGCGTGCGATACGGCCGCATCATCATTTCCTTCGGGATTGCGGGCGTCATTGTTGCCATGATGGCCAGCCTGATGATTCCGGTAGCGGCCGATGCAAACTACACGATCGGTCAGATCATCGGGTTCATGGCGCTGATCGGCGGCGTCATCGGGCTCGCAGTCGGCGGCATCGTGTCGGTGATTTTGGGTGCGGTTGCGAAACGGCGCACCGGCACCGGCGTGGCGATCCAGACTGACGTGCGATAATCGCGTCATCTATGTAGATCGGAGCCCACTGATGCTTGGAAACTTGAGCGGCATGCACATGCTCGCCATCCTGTTTGTAATCCTGCTGATGTTTGGTGCACCGAAGCTCCCCGGCCTCGCAAAGAGCCTGGGGCAATCGATGCGCATCCTGAAGAAGGAAGTGAGCGGCGAGACCGACGAAGCGGCTCCCGCTTCGAACGACCCGACGCTTCAGAAGTAAACTGCCTGTCATACTGACCTGACGCCTACGAATCGGAGTTCACCCGAATGTTCGGAAATCTTTCCGGCCCCACGCTGCTGGTAATCCTGTTTATCGTTCTGCTGTTGTTTGGTGCACCCAAGCTTCCCGGGCTCGCCAAGAGCCTCGGCCAGTCGATGAAGATTCTGAAGAAGGAGGTTCGCGGCGACGACGCGGACACCGCTTCATCGGATTCTTCTAACACGGCCGCAACGGCGACCAAGACGGCGCCGGCGCCGGAGCCCGCCGCTGAAGCGAAGCCCTCCGATACCGACACGGGTAACGACAAGCCGTAATTTGCATGCCGCAGTTCGCAGTGTTGCGAAGAGGCGGCGAAGCAGCAGAGGGCCCGGGTTCCGTTGGGAACCCGGGCCCTCTGTGTAATCGGAGGCCTACAAGGGGCCGAGCGTATGGATCGCGAGCGGGTTACCGGTGGAAGCCGGTATCTTGATTTGGCTGAAGCTTGGGGTGCCCGGATCAATGATGATGACACCAGGTAGTTCCACCACATACTGGGCCGAATGACCGGGCACGGCCCGGTCAGGCAACAGGTATGACTCGATCGTGACGCCGTTGGGAGCATCAGAGGTTCTGGCCCCGACGCCCTCAGCGTTAAATCGCTCCGGCGTTGTGCACACGCCGCCCATGGTGCTGCTCCCACCGAGTTCGTACCAGTAGCAAACGTCGCCGCCTTGGTTACGGGCGACCCAATACGTACCCTGTTCACCGGTGCCGAGCAACCGAAGTGAGCCGAGCACAGCAAGATCCGGAGCCGCGTTTGCGCCCCAGGCTCCTCCCAGAGCGGGCAGCACGACGAGAAAGAACGCGAGCGCCGCGAGCGCCGCGACGAGCGTGCAGGCAAGGATGATGGCGAGCGGGCCGCGCTTCGCAATTACTTGTGTGATGTAGACAACCATGGGAACGCTCAAGATTCAAGGAACCGTCGCCATCATGGTGCGCGATCCACTGAGCCGCGGCGCTCAGGCAAAAAGAAAGCCAGCCAGCAAGGCCGATCCGAGTGGATCGACCTTGCTGGCTGGCTGCCGTAAAGTATCGGCTTGCGACTCTAGCTCTGCTGAGTCGCTTCGACCCAGGCGAGGTACTCGGGAGTGATGTTTCCGGCGACGTACTCGCCCGTAAAGCAGCTCTCCTCGAGCTTCGTGACGGCCTGCTGGCCCGAGAGGATCGCGCGGTTCATGCCCTCCACCGTCTGGTAGAGGAGACGATCGCTGCCCATGGCCGCGTTAATCTCCTCATTGGTGCGGTTGTGGGCGATCAGCTCTGCACGCGTGGGCATGTTGATGCCGTAGACGTGCGGGTAGAGCACGGGCGGGGCAGCGGAGGCGAAGGTGACGCTGTTCGCGCCGGCAGCCCGTGCCATCTCGATGATCTCCTTCGACGTCGTGCCGCGCACGATGGAATCGTCGACGAGCAGCACGTTCTTGCCCTTGAACTCGACGCTCATCGTGTTGAGCTTCTGGCGCACGCTGCGCTTCCGCACGGCCTGGCCGGGCATGATGAAGGTACGGCCGACGTAGTGGTTCTTGAAGAACCCCTCGCGGTAGTCGATGCCCAGCTTGTGCGCGAGCTGCATCGCGCTGGGGCGGCCCGACTCCGGGATGGGCATGACCACATCAATGTCGCCGAGAGTGATTTCGCGCTCGACCTGCTCAGCGAGTGTCTCGCCCAGACGCAGACGGGTGTCGTACACCGAAATGCCACTGAGGACCGAGTCAGGGCGGGCGAGGTAGATGTACTCGAACGCGCAGGGGTTCAGCTGCGGGTTGGCCGCGCACTGGCGCGAAGTCATCGTGCCGTCGCTTGCGATGAAGATCGCCTCGCCGGGAGCGACGTCGCGCACGATTTCGTAACCGCCCGACTCCAGCACGAGCGATTCGGAGGCGACGATCCACTCGTCCTTGCCGTTAGCAGCATCGCGGCGGCCCAGTACCAGCGGGCGAATGCCAAATGGATCTCGGAAGGCGAGCAGACCGTAACCCGCGATCAACGCGATGGAAGCGTACGAGCCCTCGACGCGCTCGTGAAGGCGAGCAACGGCCGAGAAAACCTGATCTTCATCGAGCTGAGGGCCCGTCATGCCGGCCTGCAACTCGTGCGCGAGCACGTTCAACAGCAGCTCAGTGTCTGAGTGCGTGTTGAGGTGTCGGCGGTCGACGTTGTAGAGCTCAGCGTTGAGTTCACGCGTGTTGGTGAGGTTGCCGTTGTGCACCAGGATGATGCCGTAGGGAGCGTTGACGTAGAAGGGCTGTGCCTCCTCCTCGCGATCGGCGTCGCCGCGCGTCGCGTAGCGAACGTGGCCGAGCCCGACGTTGCCGGAGAGCTGGCGCATATCGCGGGTGCGGTACGCCTCACGCACCTGACCCTTCGCCTTAACCATGTGAAAGAAGTCCCCGTCGAGCGTCGCGATGCCCGTCGAGTCTTGACCTCGGTGTTGAAGAAGCAGCAAGCTGTCATAGACCTGCTGATTGACGTGCTCAGTGGAAACGATGCCGACGATGCCGCACATGCTGTGGTGTTAGCTCCCTGCGAGATGGGTAGTGCGAACAAATTTGCCCGCAGCTTCTAGTTTCTCACACGCAGCCCGGGGCGCGAGCAATCAAGGAGCAGGGTACTCTTGACGTGTGACCGAAAACACCTCGATCTATGCCCAATCCGGAGTGGACACCCAGGCGGGTGACCTCGCCGTCGAGCTCATGAAGTCGGCCGTGGCGCGCACGCACGGCCCCGAGGTACTTGGGGGTGTCGGCGGCTTTGCAGGCATGTTCGATGCTTCCGCGCTCCTCGGCTACAAGCGTCCGCTGCTGGCCAGTTCGACCGACGGTGTCGGCACCAAGGTTGCGATTGCCCAGGCGATCGACAAGCACGACACCATCGGCCAAGACCTCGTCGCCATGGTGGTTGACGACATCGTCGTGGTGGGCGCAAAGCCGCTCTTCATGACCGACTACATCGCCTGCGGCAAGGTTGTGCCGCAGCGCATTGCCGACATCGTGCGCGGCATCGCTGAGGCCTGCGAGGCGACCGGGACCGCCCTCACCGGCGGCGAGACGGCCGAGCACCCCGGCTTGCTTGGTGTCGACGACTACGACGTTGCCGGTGCTGCAACGGGCGTGGTCGAGGCTGACAAGATGCTGCACCCCGGTCGCGTGAATGACGGCGACGTCGTGCTCGCAATGGGGGCCTCGGGCCTGCATTCGAACGGCTACTCCCTCGTGCGCCACATTCTCTCGGAGAAGGGCATCGGCTACGAGCAGCACAGCAACGAGCTGGGCACCACTTACGGCGAGGCACTGCTCACCCCGACGGCGCTGTACACGAGCCCGCTGCTGCGCGTGCTCGAGGATCCGGCTCTCGACGGCGCAATTCATGCCCTCAGCCACGTCACGGGTGGCGGCATCGCCGCGAACCTCGCGCGCGTGCTGCCGAAGGGTGCCTGGGTTGAGCTCGAGCGCTCGACCTGGTCGCCGCTGCCCGTCTTCCGCCACCTTGCAGACCTGGGCGGCCACACGCTTGAGTCGCTCGAGGGCGCATGGAACCTGGGTGTCGGCATGTACGCCGTGGTCGACGGCGCGAAGGCGCAGCACGTTGCTGCCGCGCTGACCGCTCAGGGCCTCGACACCTGGGTCGCGGGTCAGATCTCGACCTCCGAGCGCGACTTCACCGGCTTCGAGCAGGGCGCCAAGGGCGTTGACGGCGGCGCAGTGCGCCTCGTCGGTTCGTTCGCGGCCTAACCCGCTCACCACACAAGATCCGGATCCCTGGCGTACTGCCGGGGATCCGGATCTTGTGTTTTCGGGCCCGAGAGCTGCCCGAGAAGTGGCGGCTACTTCTCCTCGAGCACCGCGAACAGCGCCGGGAACTTCAGCCCCGCCCAGGTGCCGCGCAGCACCCAGCCGTAGGGGGAGTCGGGGTTGGCCCCGGCGAGCTCGCGCAGCACCGTGAGGTCACCGTGTTCGGGTACCTCTTGGCCGAGCGTCGAACCGGCTGATCCCGAGCCCCACACCTTGGCCGAGCTTTCGCGCGGGGTAGTCTCGCCGTCGGGAGTCTGCGACACGAACTCTGCCGCCTCGCGGCCGCCGGTGGCGATGGTGTGAATGAGCGCCGTGCGATACACGGGATCGCCGGTTGCATCGTAGAACCAGCGCGTGCCGAGGACGCCGTGCTCGACGGTGCCCACCAGGTAATCGTCGGCGCCGGCAAGCTCCGCCCCGCGGTACGTGAGCGGCACGTGGTACACCGTGTCGTCGCCGGCGGTGAGTATGTGCCCCTCCATGCCAACCTCGCCGTCGGGGTCGTCGAAGCGGTACGCGCCGATCGAGGTCAGCTGTGAGGCGTCGCCGTGAAACCAATCCTGGGTGGGCAGCCAGCTCGCGAGCAGTTCAAGCTTCGAGGGACGCAGTGTTGTGGAATAGATCAGAGCCATACCGCGATCCTATGGCTCGCACCCGAAAAGGTCCCAGCGGCCGCGTTAGGCGCGCTCGATGAGAGCGTTTGCGATCACCGCGATGCCCTCGCCGCGGCCCGTAAAGCCGAGCCCGTCGGTGGTGGTGGCAGCGAGCGACACCGGCGCCCCCACGAGCTGGGTCATGACGGCCTGAGCCTCGTCGCGTCGCGGCGAGAACTTGGGTCGGTTGCCGATGACCTGCACCGACACGTTGACCGGCCGCCAGCCAGCGTCTGCGAGTCGGGCGAGCGCGAGTCGCACGAACCCGGTGCTCGCGGCCCCCTCAGTCCCGGGCTCGTCAACGCCCACGAGGCCACCGATGTCTCCGAGGCCTGCCGCCGACAGAAGCGCATCGACCACGGCGTGGCAGACCGCATCGCCGTCGCTGTGCCCCGAGAGCCCCGGCTCACCCGGCCAATCGAGCCCTGCGAGGCGCAGGGGAGACGCTGCGTCGTAGGCGTGAGTGTCAAAGCCCGTTCCGATCCGGATCATGCGCCACCGCCCAGGCCCGCAGCGTTCGCGGCGAGAAAATGCTCGAGCACCGGCAGATCGGTGGGGGAGGTGAGCTTGTGGGCCTGCATCTCGCCCGGCACAGTGTGCACGACGCCGCCCTCGCGCTGGACGACCTCGGCGTCGTCGGTGGGCAGCTCGCCGTGCAGCTGTGCGGTCGCGTGCGCCGCCTCGAGGAGTTCGCGCGGAAACCCCTGGGGGGTCTGGACGGCAACGAGTGACGAACGATCGACGGTCTCGTGCACCACGCCCGCGGCGTCGACCCGCTTGAGGGTGTCGACGACAGGAAGCGCGGGAATCACTCCGGCTCCCGTGCGGACCACCTCTGCGATGACCCGCTCGAACAGTGCGGCACTCGCAAACGGACGTGCCGCATCGTGTACGAGAACGGTGTCGATCGACTCGCCGAGAGCTGCGAGACCGAAGCGCACGGACTCGTGACGTTCGCGACCGCCAGGCACCACGGACACCTCCCAGAGCGAACCCTCGGGAAGCACCGCGTCGGCAATGTCGAGCGCTTCGACCGCGTGGGACTCGGGGGCGACGATCACGAGCTGCCCGGGGTGCGGCAGTGAGGTGATGACCGCGGTGCTGAACTCGAGCAGTGTGCGGCCGTGAAGTTCGTAGAACGCCTTGGGTACGTCAGCCCCGAGGCGTTCGCCGCGCCCGGCGGCCACGAGTACGACGCCGAGTGAGGCGAGCGAATGTGGGGTGTGCTCCGTGCTGCTCATACGTCCCAGGGTACCCGCGTGGGGTGCAGCCGTGGCAACGCACAAGGTCGAGTCAAAACAAAAGGCGCCCCGCGTTGTTGCGGAGCGCCTTTTATGAAGTGAAACAGGTTACGACGTCAGTACCTGATCGAGTACTGCGCCAGCCTTTTCTTCGTCGGTCTTCTCGGCGAGCGCGAGCTCGGAGACGAGAATCTGACGGGCCTTTGCCAGCATGCGCTTCTCGCCAGCTGACAGCGAACGCACCTCCTGGTCGCGACGCCACAGGTCGCGAACGACCTCAGAAACCTTGATCACGTCGCCAGAGGCGAGCTTCTCAAGGTTTGCCTTGTACCGGCGTGACCAGTTTGTGGGCTCCTCGGTGAACGGGGCGCGCAGCACCTCGAATACCTGCTCGAGACCCTCCTGGTCGATGACATCACGAACGCCCACGAGATCACAGTTCTCGGCCGGGACCTCGATGGTTAGATCGCCCTGGTTGACCTGCAGCTTTAGGAAGAGTTTTTCTTCTCCGCCGAGCTTGCGCTTCTTTACCTCGATGATCTTGGCGGCACCGTGGTGGGGGTAGACAACAGTCTCTCCGACCTCAAATTGCATTGAGTGGCTCCTTTACAGTCCAACCACTAGAATACCACACCTGCCACGGATGAGTTAGGCTTACCTAAGCTGCGCTCCTGTGAGGGGCCTGGTTAAGATGTAATCAAACCGTGTTTGCGGCTTGCCGTTCACGGCGTCGAACCTGACCCACGTCTCGGAGGACCACCTTGAAGATCCGGATCGCCTCATCCATTGCTCTCGCTGCTGCGCTTGCGCTCGGCGCGACTGGATGCAGCCTGATCGCGCCCCAGGGCACGACCGTCCCTTACGCACCCAGCGACGGCCGAGATGTCAACGTCGAGGGCATTGATGTGCGCAACATCCTGCTCATTGCAGACGAGACCGGTGAGAACTTCAACGTGGTGTTTACCGCGGTGAACCGCACCGGTGCCGAGCAGGACATTGCCCTGAGCTTCGTCGCTGCAGACGGCGGCCGCGCGAACGCCAAGTTCACGGTACCCACCGGCACCACCAAGTTCGGCAACCCCGACGGTGAAGTCGCTCCCGTGCTCGTGAGCGTTCCTGGCCTCACCGCCGGCGCCACCGTCACCACCTACTTCCAGCTCGCTGACGCACCCGAGGTGCAGCACGACGTGCCGGTACTCGACGGCACGCTCGTTGAGTACCGCGACTACGTGCTCCCGGCTGGCTTCTCGACCGAGGACGCATCACCGGCCGAGAAGAAGATCGTTGCTGAGGACGATGAGGCGATGCAGTCGAAGATCGGCGACGACATCGAAGAGTCCGCAAACTAACGCACTCTCACCCACAAGAATCGCCCCGGGCCTTGCGGCCCGGGGCGTTTTTGTGTTCGTGACTACGCGAAGCGATAACCCACTCCGCGCACTGTGGAGATGAGCTTCGGCTGCGAGGGGGATTCCTCGATGCGCGCGCGGATGCGCTTGATGTGCACGTCGAGTGTCTTCGTGTCGCCGTAGTAGTTGCTGCCCCACACGCGATCAATGAGCTGGCCACGGGTGAGCACTCGGCCCGAGTGACGCATGAGAATCTCGAGCAGTTCGAACTCGCGCAGCGGCATTGCCGTTTCCTCACCGCGCACGAGCACCGTGTGGCGTTCGACGTCGAGCTTGATGCCGAGCTCATCGAGCACATGGGAGTCCTCGGGCTCCTCGGGCTCGGGGGTGGTGCTCGCCCCGCGACGAAGCGCAGCACGCACGCGCGCCAGTAGCTCGCGCGTCGAGTACGGCTTGGTGATGTAGTCGTCGGCCCCGAGTTCCAGGCCTACGACGATGTCGATCTCACTGTCCTTCGCCGTCAGCATGATGATGGGCACCTGCGACGACTGGCGAATCGTGCGGCACACCTCGGTGCCCGGCATGAGTGGGAGCATCAGATCGAGCAGGACCAGATTGGGTGCGAGCTCTTCAAACGCGGTCACTGCTGCAGCGCCGTCACCCGCCACCGACACGCGGTAGCCCTCGCGCTCGAGCAAAAATGCGAGCGGCCTGGAGATCGACTCTTCGTCCTCGACGAGGAGAATGTGCTGAGGCACTAGCTGTTGTCCTTTCGATCGGCATCGCGCGGGGTGCGTTCGCCTTCGGGATTGGCATTGAACGCGCGCTTGACTTTCTTCTTTGCGCGCTTGCGACGGTCTTCTGACGGTTCGTGGAGTGGGAACGTGAGGGAAAAACTCGACCCGACGCCGGGCTGCGACCACACATCGACGTCGCCGCCGTGCGCGCGCATCGTGTGTCGCGTGATGCTCAACCCGAGGCCCGTACCGCCCGCGTCGCGGCTGCGGGCCTCGTCGACGCGATAGAACCGCTCAAAAATGCGCGCGAGGTGCTCGGGGGCAATTCCCTCGCCCTGGTCGGTGACGGTCACGACGAAGTGCTTCTTATCAAAGGCCATTCCTACGCCCACGCGTTCCTGATCCGGGGAGTGCCGGATCGCGTTGCTCAGGAGATTGGCCACTGCGGCTGCTAGCGCCGTCGGACGCCCCATGAGGCTCGCATTGCGCTCGCGATCCCGATCGTCAGTAATGACGAGCGTCACGCCACGTTGCGAGGCGAGCGCGCGATGCGCTTCGACTTCGCTGCGTACAAGCTGCCGAATATCAATACGCTCGCGGTCTTCGGGCCGAAGGGCCGACTGGGCCTCCGAGAGCTGAATGATGTCGCGCGAGAGATTACCGAGTCGGCGTGACTCCTTGACGAGCGTGCGCGAGAACTCTCGCACCAGCTCCGGATCATCCGCGGCCTGCTGTACGGCCTCCGCGAGGAGCCCGATCGCGGCGATTGGGGTCTTGAGTTCGTGGCTCACGTTCGCGATGAAGTCGCGACGCATCGCGTTCACACGTTGTTCTTCACCGAGATCCTCAGCGAGCACCACGACAAACCGGCGCTGCAGCTGAAACAGATGTGTCCGCACGTTGTCCGTCGGGTCATTGGGATCTGGCTCGTGGGTGTCGGGAACCCCCGATGACATTACACGGCGTACCCGCGCCAAGAAGGAGGGGTCGCCGAGCTCATCATCGCCAATATTGCGTTCTTGACGGGCCGTCGGATTGGCATACACGGTTGTCAGCGATGAGTCGAGAATGACAGCGAATGAGTCGATCTCGTCGAGCAGCGTGGTGACGACTTCGGGGAGCTCGGGACGCATGTGCGCTGACCTAAGTTGGCCGGCTCGGCGGGCCCCAATAATGCCTGTCGTGGCGCCGATGCCGATAGCGGCCCCCAGCGCGGTTCCAGCAAGCACAAGGGCGGTGGGATCCATGTCTCTCATCGTAGAGGGCGGGGTGAGTGAGAAAGGTGAAGTTCAACCGTTGTTCACCTCCCGGTGCGGTACGGTTTACCCGACTCGATCACACTTGTGGGGGTGGCGTGTTCTTGCGATAGGTCGCGAGCTCGACCGCCACACAACTTGAAAGGAATACGAATGCGCGAGGTATTTCAGCAGTCGCTGCGCGAGGTGCAGGAGCGACTCGTGAAGATCGCCGAACTCGTCGAAGAATCTATTGATGACGCAACGGGGGCTTTCGGGGGATCCGATGTAGCTCGTGCCGAGCGCGTGATCGATGGCGGCGATCGGATCGAGGTGCTCGTTGCCGAACTCGACCAGCTTGCCATCGACATTCTTGCCAGGCAGCAGCCCGTCGCATCGGACCTGCGGCTCGTCGTCGGCGCCCTGCGCATGAGCTCGTCGCTCGAGCGGATGGCCGACCTGGCACAGCACATTGCGCAGCTTGCGCGCTACCGCTATCCCGAAAGCGCGATCCCCGCGGGGCTGACGAAGACGTTTGTGCGTATGGGGGCCCTCGACGTTCAGATGGCTGGCCTGATCGTGGAGTTGCTGCGCACGCAGGAGTCCGACGTGATCGACCAGGTGCGCGATCTCGACGACGATCTTGACGAGCTGCACGCCAAGGTCTTTGAGAAGGTGCTGAGCGACAAGCTCGCAAACAACCCGACCGGTGTGGTCGATGCGACGCTCGCGAGCCGATACCACGAGCGCTTCGGCGACCACGCGGTGGGCGTCGCGAAGCAGATGCAGTACTTCCTGAGCGGTTCGATCGACTAGGTTGCGACGCTCCTTGACGGCGCAGGGCCCTCGGGCTCTGCGCCGTCAACGTTTTCTCGGATCAAAAACGCACACCAGCGCAAGGTAGGCTGTCAGGGTGAAACAACGCATCTATGACTCGCGCGCTCAGGCGCTCGTCGACTTTGCTCCCCGCGAAGCCGGCAAGGTGGGCATGTACGTGTGTGGCCCCACCGTTCAGTCGGCGCCGCACATCGGACACCTGCGCAGCGCGCTCGTCTACGACCAGATGCGTCGCTGGTTCGCGGTAACGGGGCTCGATGTGACCCTGATCCGCAACGTCACCGACATTGACGACAAGATTCTCGACAATGCGCGTATCGGCCAGGCGGCCGGGGGAACCGAGGAGTGGTGGGCGCTCGCCTATCGCGTGGAGCGCGAGTTCACGGCAGCATACGAAGCGCTCGGAGTGCTTGCCCCGACGTACGAGCCGCGCGCAACCGCCAACATCGCCGAAATGATCGCGCTTATTGAGCGGCTCATCGAACGCGGGCACGCCTACCAGGTGGGCGACGGCACGGCCAACGTGTACTTCGATACCGTGAGCTGGGCCGCCTACGGTGAGCTCACCCGCCAGCAGCGCGACCAGATGGAAGACGCCGCCGACTCCGAATCGGTTGGCAAGCGCGATCCGCGAGACTTCGCACTGTGGAAGGCGTACCGCGACACCGAGCCCGCGTCGGCCGCGTGGGCCTCACCCTGGGGCCCGGGGCGGCCAGGCTGGCACATTGAGTGCTCGGCCATGGCGACCCGCTACCTCGGCACCGAATTTGATATTCACGGCGGCGGCCTCGACCTCCGCTTCCCGCATCACGAGAACGAGCTCGCGCAGTCGCGTGCTGCCGGTCACGAATTCGCGGAGCACTGGGTGCACAACGGACTCGTGAACACGGGCGGCCAGAAGATGTCGAAGTCGCTGGGCAACTCGCTGTTCGCTGCCGATCTGCTCGCGAGTGCGCGCCCGATCGTGCTGCGTTATTTCTTGGGTTCGGCCCACTACCGCTCGGTGCTGGAGTTCTCGGACTCCTCGCTCACCGAGGCCGCCGCTGCGTTTGAACGCATCGAGGGGTTCTTGGACCGTGCCGGGGCACTGCTCGGCGGGGAAGTTGCTCAGCGTGAGCTGCCCGAGGCCTTCACTGCCGCGATGCTCGATGACTTCGCGATTCCGCAGGCACTCGCTGCCGTGCACGAAGCCGTGCGGGCGGGCAACACCGCTATCGACGCGGGCGACGTCGATGTCGTGCTTGCGCGGGCTGGTGAAGTTGTCGCGATGCTGGGCGTGCTGGGTCTCGACCCTCGCGCGGAGCAGTGGGCAGCCGGATCCGGAACTTCAGGCGATGCCGCTGCGGGCGACGCCCTTGGCTCGCTTATCGAGACACTCATTGCGCAGCGCACTGAAGCGCGCGCCAACAAAGACTTCGCTACGAGCGATGCGATTCGCGACCGTCTGCTTGACGCAGGAATCGCGCTGGAAGACACACCCAATCAAACCCGTTGGAGCCTGACATGAGTAATAAGAGCAACCGCACGGGCGCCGTGCGCAAGAAGGGTCTCGGCAAAGCCGTAGGCTCGGGCGGTCAGGTGCGCCAGGGACTTGAAGGCCGCGGCCCCACGCCCAAGGCAGTCGACCGCGACTACCACCCGGCCGCAAAGGCCAAGGCAGCGCGCGATCGGTACAACGCCGCCAAGGAGCGCCATGCCGCCCGCACGGGGCGCGCCCCTGAGCGTGGCCGCAGCGGTGGTGGCCAGCGCAGCAAGGACGAAAGCGAGCTCGTAACGGGCCGCAACGCAGTGCTCGAGGCGCTGCGCGCCAAGATCCCGGCCAAGACGCTGTACATCGCGGCGCGCGTCGAGATGGACGAGCGCATGCGAGAGATCCTGCGTCTGGCGACGAACCGCCAGGTGGCAGTGCTCGAGATCATGCGCCCTGAGATGGATCGCATGGTTGAGCGCGATTCGGTGCACCAGGGCGTTGTGCTCAAGGTACCGCCGATGTCGTACTCCAACCCCATGGAGGTGCTCGACGAGGTCGTAGCCAGCGGCAAGACGCCACTGTTTGTGGCACTCGACGGCGTCACCGACCCGCGTAACCTGGGTGCGATCATCCGTTCGGTGGGCGCATTTGGCGGCCAGGCCGTGATCGTGCCGCAGCGCCGCTCCGCTGGCCTGAACTCGGCTGCTTGGAAGACCTCGGCCGGTGCGGCTGCTCGTGTTCCGGTTGCGATGGCCTCCAACCTGACGCAGACGCTCAAGGAATTCAAGAAGCAGGGTGTATTCGTCGTTGGTCTTGACGGCGGCGGTGACCTCGAGCTACCCAACCTTGAGCTTGCCAATGGCCCGCTGCTGCTGGTGATTGGCAGCGAAGGCAAGGGATTGTCGCGTCTCGTCACTGAGACCTGTGACGCGATCGTGTCGATTCCGATCCACGCCGTGACCGAGTCGCTGAACGCTGGCATCGCGGCAAGCGTTGCCCTGTACGAGGTTTCGAAGCTGCGTGCCGAGGGTGCTGCGGCGGCTGAGGTTGCAAGTAACTAAAGCACCACCAATTCGGTGACCCGCCACCTGCGGTCGCGATGCTCGAGCCGCATCGCGACCGGCAGGGTGCGGGGCGACGCGTGCAGTGCAAGCGTCGCCTCGATGACGTGGGGCGCTGGCCGGTCGATGTGCACGGGCCCGGGAATCGCGACTATGCGCCGACTATCGCGGTACAGGGTGCGCCGTTCGGTGCGCGCGGCACGCCGTTCGAGGAGCGCCGTAGCCACTGCAGGAGTGATCCAGCCCGCTAACTGCGCCACCGATCGCACACCCTCGAGCGCCTCAAACGCGTAAAGGGCGAGGCGCTGAAGCACCCGAGGCTCGGGCGCGGCAACATCCGTGGGCTGACTCGTGTCGAACGCCACCTTGTTGAAATGGCGGTCGAGGTCTTCTACCGGACGTAGGTGGCGCTGCGGTGGGATTGCCGGTTGCGGCGATCGGGCTGGCTGAATGGCGTGTGACATAGTTCCCCCTGGAATGCTGAGTCAGAATCCTGATATTCCGAAGACCTCTTGCATGTGACCCTGAAGCGGTCGTGAAGCCTGGGGAATGTGATGTGAGAGTCCACACTAGGGTCCACTTACTTACGCTCGTCAAGTAAATATTGCATTGTGACCAAATTTGGTTCATTTGTTGCCGCAAGCGCGTTTGTGTGCACCCAGGGCTGAGAAGTGTTCGGACGCGGCGCGCCAGGGTATCCCCGTCGCATGAGGGTGCTCTACTCTGGTGAGGTGGCGACTTTGCGTAACCTAGCGACCAAGTATTCGACCCTCGACGAGCCCGAAATTGAGTGGCTCGAGACGCTCTCGCTTGATCTGCAATTGCTCGCAGATCTTGCGCTCAGTGACGTCGTGCTGTGGGCTCCGACGCAGGACGGCAACTATCTAGCGATTGCCCATGCTCGGCCCGCCGGATCAGTCACGCTGTTCTACCGCGACGTCATCGGCGACTTTCTGCGGCCCGACTGGCGTGAGCTCGTCGACGAGGCGATGCTCACCGGTGAACCGGTCGTGTCGACATCGCCCGCCTGGTTTGAAGAGAACCCGATGCGGCTCACGGCATATTCGATTAGCCGCATGGATAACACGGGCGTTCGTGGTCCCTTCGCCGTCGTCACGGTGCACTCGAGCGTCATCGATACGCAGAAGGCGTCGCGCATCAGTGCGGCGTTCCACGAGGTCTCTGGCGAAATTTTTGCAATGATCCGGGCCGGCCTGTTTCCCGCCCGCATCAACTCCCGCGGCGGCGAGCAGGGTGCGCCCCGCGCCTCCGACGGCCTCGTGCGGCTGGATCTCGAGGGCGTCGCTACCTTCGCGAGCCCCAACACGCAAACGACTTTTAACGCGCTCGGCTACCGCGACGAGATCGAGGGCGAGAACTTTGGCGAGGTCATCGCCGAGATCGTGAAGGGCCAGTTCGATACGAACGAGTCGCTGCCGCTGGTTGCTCAGGGCAAGATCTCGAAGCGCGTCGAGATCGATGCACGCGGCCGCACGGTCACGCTGCGGTCGATCCCCGTGATCAAGGACGGTGCCCGCGTCGGCGGCATCGTGCTGACGCGCGATGTGACCGAGCTGCGCCAGCAGGCCCAAGAACTCATTACCAAGGACGCGACGATCCGTGAGATTCACCATCGGGTGAAGAACAACCTGCAGACCGTGGCCTCGCTGCTGCGTGTGCAAGCTCGCCGTGCCCGCAGTGAAGAAGCGAAGGAAGTGCTGGGCCAGGCAATGCGTCGCGTGGCTGCGATCGCGGTCGTGCACGACACCCTGTCTACAGGCCTGTCGCAGATCGTTGATTTCGACGTCGTGTTCGATCGGGTGCTGGGCCTCGCCGCTGAGGTTGCGAGCCTGCACGGCACCACGGTACACCCCCACAAGGAGGGCTCGTTCGGTGAGTTGCCCTCGGAGTACGCGACGCCGCTCGCTCTCGCACTGACCGAGATCGTCACGAACGCTGTCGAGCACGGGCTGGCGGGCCGGGAGGGCGACGTCTACATCACCGCTCACCGTACCGAGGACCGGCTCACCGTCGACGTGGTCGACACCGGTACGGGCCTCCCCGGCGGCACCGTCGGCGACGGCCTCGGCACGCAGATCGTACGCACTCTGGTGCAGGGTGAGCTCGGCGGCAGTATCACCTGGGGACCTGACGCGGATGGCGGCACGCGCGTCGCGATTCAGGTGCCCCTGCACTGGATCTCGGCGCAAACGACCGAGATTCCCCGCATTCCGCAGTAGCGCGCTGGCCGTATCGGCCCGGGCCCAGCATGATCCGGATCCGGATCACAGCGGGCCCGGGCCGATTTGCGTTACCGGCGGTGGTTGCGCAGAACGACCGTCAGGCCTATGCCCAGGAGGAGGACCCCGAGGCCAATGACGGTCGCGATGATCCACCAGCTGCCGTCGGCGCCCGCGCCGCCGAACAGGCGCTGGGCAATGTAGCCGCAGAACGCGAGAATGATGACGCCCCAGATGATGGGGCCGGTGCGGGGGCCGGAAGGCTTGATTGGATCTGACTGCTGCTTCGGATCGGGGTGCGGCGTAGTCATCGTGTGACCTCCTTGAACGTAAAGCTCTGCTGATCCGTGGTGGCGGGCTGTGTGGTGACGGTGGCCTTGCCTGCGAGCATGTATACCGTCACGTGGCTGGCAGTCTTCTTCGCTGCAGAGGCCGGAATTCCCGGCGGCAGGTTTGCCGTGATGGTCTGGCCGATGAAGGGGCCGCTGACGCGGTCCGCCCGCACTGCGGGAAGTGAGTCAATGATCTCGCCAGCCAGCATGCGCACATCGACCACCACGGGGGCGTCCTCGGGCATGGCGACGTGGAGTTCGCCAGCCCCGTGCCACACGACGAGGTCGGTGGGCTGCCGCGGTGAATCATCGAGGTCACGAAGGTTAATGCCGACGTTGCCCGCGATGCTCACGGACCCCACACTGTGGCCGTCAAGCTGCAGATCGCCGAACGGCTGAAAGCGCGTGCCCCAGGGCAACACCGCGGTGATGAGCAGCGCGACCACGCCGCAGAATGACAGGAATCCGATCACCCCGGTATTGCGTCCACGCATGCCCGCCACGATGAGCGAGACCGCGAGTACCGAGAGGGCAGCGATGATCGCAGCGACCAGAGGTGCCGAAAACGTTGCGACCGAGGCGCCGAGGGCGGTGAACTCGAGCCCCGACTGGAGAGTCGCGAATGCCGCGAAGCCCGCAGCCAGGAGCGCGAATGCGAGCGTGATTAGTACGTGACCCGCGCCGAGCTTGCGGGCCTCGTGTTCCTGGGCATAACGTGCGCTCCAGGCGTCGACGCGCTCACCGGTCTCTTGCCCCCACTGCTCAGCCTTTTCGCCGAAGTGTTGCGCCTTCTCACCCAGGCGGTTGGCCTGGTCGGTGACATTTTGCACCCAGTCGGGGGAGGGTGCTGAGGCGGCGGGCCCTGCAGGCTCGGCGGGCTCGGTGTGGTCAATAGGCGCGGTGTTGTTGCCGGAGTCGCTGGGCGTCGCGGGTCGTGCCTGCTGCGCGCGCCCGCGTTTGATGAGCAGGTGCCGCACCCAGAACGACCCCGCGACGACCACTGAGATCCAGAACAACCAGGCCATAGTGGTGATGAGCCACTCGGGCAACCCGAGCGCACCCCACAGATCCCATCCACCGAAGCCGAAGAACAGACCGGGGCCGATGCCCGAAGGCGCGATCCCGAAAAAGATGACGGGCAGCACAATCACGGCGCCCGCAATGACGGCCATGGTGATGACGCCCGAGTCGGCTCGTCCCCGCACAATGTCTTCGACATGAATGCGCCCCGAGGCGTTGGGGAGCAGCAGCCACCCCGCAACATAGATCAAAAGTGCCGGGCCTCCAACGATGCCGAGCACGAGGAAGACGCCGCGCACGATCAGGGGGTCGATACCAGCGCGGGCGGCAAGGCCGCCTGCCACACCAGCGAGCCAACGGTCCTGGCTGCGGGTGACGCCAAGGCCGCGTAGCCAGCTGAAGAAACCGCTGCCGTTGTGCGTTGGTGGGTCGAGTTGAGAGGTCATAGGACCAGTCTCGTGCGGTGGCGCTCCCGCCGCCATCGGGGTTTGCCCTGATCTGACCCTGAGACTTGTGCCCGGGGCACGTCGTTGTCGGCCGTTGCTGCTTTGATGGAAACATGACAAAACTCCAGCTCGTGCGACCGCGGCAGGACACCCTGCTCGCAGGAGTGTGTGCGGGGCTGGCAACGCACCTGGGGGTGCCGGTGGCTGCGGTGCGCGCGGTCATGCTCGGGCTTACCCTGGTCGGCGGGTTCGGGGTGCTGCTCTACGCGTGGCTGTGGGTGACGGTGCCAGCCGTGGGCATTGACGACGTGACGCCGCTGCGGCGTGCGCTCACCCCCAAAGCGGCACAGGGAAGTGAAGGCCTGGTTGCGCCGGATCCAGACACCGCTGCTGACGCGTCGATTGAGGCTCTGACGAAGCCAGCCACAGGCGAACGTGCACACCGCCGGCGTTGGCCGATCGCCGAACTGCTCCTGGGCGGCAGCCTGCTCATCGCGGGGCTCGGGCTCGTGCTCAATCGTTTGGGCGTGGGCGTCAACCTCGAGGTGATTCTGCCCGCGCTCGCCGTGCTCGTGGGCGTCGGCCTTGCCTGGTGGCAGATCGCCGACCGTGAGCGCCCAGACCGTCATCCACTGCCGCGGGTGCTCGGCGCGCTCACCCTCGTGGCGGTGGGGGTGCTGATGTTCTTTGTGACGGCACGCCAGCCCAGCGCGTGGACCGTGATCGCGGCGGCGCTCGCAGTGCTCACCGGTGTCGCGCTCGCGCTCGCGCCGTGGGTGTTGCGGCTCAACCGCGAGCTCATCACCGAGCGAGCCACCGGCGCCCGCGAGGCCGAACGCGCCGACATTGCCGCCCACCTGCATGATTCGGTGCTCCAGACCCTCGCCCTGATCCAGCAGCGTTCCGAGCCCGGCAGCGAGGTGGCCCGCATCGCCCGCCGGCAAGAGCGTGAGCTGCGCGAGTGGCTGTTTCGTGGCGCTGACGGGGGTTCCGCTGCTCCACGGGAGAGCGCAGAGACCGAGCTGCGCGAACACGCGGTGAGCCTTGAATCGGCGTTCGCTGTCCAGTTCGAGGTGGTCTCGGTGGGGCAGGCCGCGGTGGCACCCGCGCTGCTGATCGCTGCGGCGCGTGAGGCGATGCTCAACGCCGCCCAGCACGCGGGCGGCAGCGTTACGGTCTACCTCGAGATGACAGGCGACCTCGTGTCGATCGACGTCACCGACCGTGGCCCCGGGCTCGACGTCTCGGCACTGCCCGCGGACCGAATGGGCGTGAGCGAATCGATCCTCGGTCGCATCGAACGGGCGGGCGGCACCGCATCGATCAAACCCGGCCCGGGCGGCGCAGGCACAACGGTCAGGCTCTCGGTCGCGCGCGATCCGGAGCCCGAGAGTACGCAAGCAGACAGCAACAGCGAGAGGCACACATGAGTGAGCAAGCGGATGCACCCAGGATTAGGGTCGTGATCGTCGATGACCACCAGATCTTTCGGACCGGGCTGAAAACCTCACTCGGGGGCGAGCTCGACGTTGTCGGCGAGGCGGCCACGGTCGATGAGGCGATCGCGTGCGTACGAGATGCGCGGCCCGATGTCGTGCTGCTCGACGTGCACCTGCCAGGTGGCGGTGGCGGTGGCGGCGCCGAGGTGCTGCGTGCACTCGCCGCAGAGCCCACCCTCGGCACGACCCGGTTTCTGGCGCTGAGTGTTTCGGACGCCGCAGATGATGTGGTGACCGTGATCCGATCTGGCGCCCGCGGCTATCTCACAAAGACCTCCTCGGGAGCCGAAGTTACGGCGGCGGTGCAGCGCGTGCACGGCGGCGACGCGGTGTTCTCGCCGCGGCTCGCGGGCTTCGTGCTCGACGCCTTTGGAGTGGGCGGCGGTGAGACCGCGGCCGCAGACGACGAGCTTGATCGGCTCTCTGCACGGGAGCAAGAGGTGATGCGCATGATTGCGCGCGGCTACGCGTACAAGGAGGTCGCGGCCGAGCTATTTCTCTCGGTAAAAACAGTCGAAACCCACGTTTCAAAGGTGCTGCGCAAGCTGCAATTGTCGAACAGACACGAGCTCACAGCGTGGGCACTGTCGCGCCGATTGCTGTGATCGGCTGACTCCCGCGCGCTAGGGCTACGATAGTGGGGTGATTACACGGCTCAGCAACTACTTCCTGAAGACACTTCGCGAGGACCCCTCAGACGCCGAGGTCGCCAGCCACCGGCTGCTGGTGCGCGCGGGCTACATTCGTCGGCAGTCGCCGGGCGTCTTCGGCTGGATGCCGCTGGGCCTTCGCGTGAAGGGCAAGCTCGAGCAGATCGTACGCGATGAGATGCTCGCCGCGGGCGCACACGAGGTGCACTTCCCGGCCATGCTGCCGCGCGAGCCCTACGAGGCCACGGGCCGCTGGGAAGAGTACGGCGACGCGCTCTTCCGTCTGCAGGATCGCCACGGTGCAGACCACCTGCTCGCGCCGACCCACGAGGAAGCCTTCACCGTCATGGTGAAGGACATCGTGACCTCCTACAAGGACCTGCCGCTGTCTCTGTTCCAGATTCAGGACAAGTACCGCGACGAGGCGCGTCCTCGCGCCGGTCTGCTGCGCGGCCGCGAATTCACGATGAAGGACGCCTATTCGTTCGACGTCACCGACGAGGGTCTCGCCGCGAGCTACCAGAAGCAGCGTGACGCCTACGAGCGCATCTTTACGCGTCTGGGCCTCGAGTACGTCATCGTGTCGGCTGACGCTGGCGCCATGGGGGGCTCGCGCAGCGAGGAGTTCCTGCTGCCGACCGCGATCGGTGAGGACACCTTCGTGCGTTCGGCCGGTGGCTACGCCGCCAACGTCGAGGCCTACGTGACGCCCGTTCCCGAGGCGCTGCCCATCGAGGGACAGGCCGCCGCGGTCGTCTACGACTCGCCCAACACCCCCACGATCGACACCCTCGTCGCGCACACGAACGCGGTGCTGCCGCGCGAGGACGGGCGCGAGTGGACTGCCGCTGACACGCTCAAGAACGTGGTGCTGGCGATCACGCCGACCGCGGGCGAGCACGCCGGTGAGCGCGAAATCGTTGTCGTCGGCATCCCCGGCGACCGAGACGCCGATATGAAGCGAGCCGAGGTTGCGTTCCCGGGCTGTGACATCGAGCCTGCCAACGCAGGGGATCTCGCGAAGCACCCGGGTCTGGTTCCCGGTTACATCGGTGCCGCACGCGTGGCTGCTGATGGCTTGACTACCCCGGTCCTCGGCACTGAGTCCGAGACCGGCGTGCGCTACCTGCTCGACCCCCGCATCGTGCCCGGCACGAGCTGGGTCACCGGCGCCAACATCGACGCGAAGCACGTGGCGCACCTGGTGGCCGGCCGCGACTTCACCGCCGACGGCGTTGTCGACATCGCATCCGTACGCGATGGCGATCCGGCCCCCGATGGATCGGGCCCCATCGAGACGGCACGCGGCATGGAGATCGGCCACGTGTTCCAGCTCGGACGCAAGTACGCCGAGGCCCTGGGCCTCAAGGTGCTTGATGAGAACGGCAAGCTCGTTACCGTGACAATGGGCTCGTACGGCATCGGCGTGACCCGCATCATGGCGATTCTCGCCGAGCTGAACCACGACGACCGCGGCCTGATTTGGCCCGAGTCGGTGGCACCGTTCGACGTGCATCTCGTGGCTACGGGCAAGGATCCCGCGATCCTCGAGGCGGCCGAGGAGCTTGCCGCGACGCTCGAAGGTGCCAGCATCGACGTACTGTTCGACGACCGCCCCAAGGTGTCGCCCGGCGTGAAGTTCGGCGACGCCGAGCTCATCGGTGTGCCCCGCGTGGTCGTCGTAGGCCGCGATGTGGCCGAGGGACTGGCCGAGGTGTGGGACCGCACCACGGGCGCCAAGGAGAAGGTCGCGATCGCTGAGATCCCGGCGCTGTTCGCCAAATAGCGCAACCTGCAACCGCGGCGGTGCGGGCCCCATCGGGGCCGCACCGCCGCGGTTTTTTGTTCCCCGGGGTGCTCGAACGGTCGCAGGTGAGTTCGTCCACAGCGGCTCCGGATCGCTGCCCGTGACAAGTTATCCACAGATTGCATCGGACCCCGTTTCTGCCACTTAGAGCGGGCTATGGTTCTGCGTACGCGACCACGGTGGTTGCGGAGAGAGCGGGCTGAGTGAGCTCGCTCGGCACCGGATCGAGGGGGATTCATCATGGCCAACATCAATGTCTCGTACGCCGAGATGGAGCAGGCGGGCACGCAGCTGGGCAGCGGGCGCGAGGAAATCAGCCAGAAGTTGCAGCAGATGCAGCAACTCATCAATTCACTCGTGTCGTCGGGGTTCGTGACCGACCAGGCATCGGGCAAGTTCAATGACGCGTATGCCGACTACACGACCAGCGCAAACACGGTGATCGCCAAGCTGAGCGAAATTCAAACCTTTCTCACCCAGACCGCCGCCGCCATGCGTGACATGGACGCGCAGATCGCGGCGCGCATTAACTAGCTCACCCTATTGCAGCTGGGGGATCAACATGGATGACGGGCTCGGGCTGAGCGACACCGTCTTCGAAAATTGTGCGGCGTCGTGCCGGGAAGCGAGCGCGGCGCTGGAAGACCCTGCACGCGCCACCGCCACGGTGCTGCACGGGGTCACCGACATCGGCGCGCGGGTGAGCGAGTTCGTATCTGCTCTTGCCATCGCGTGCGGCGTACTTGCCTCGGCGGCGGAGGGTGTCAGCTCGAGCGCTGTGGCGTGCAAGCGGGCGAGCGACCTGGTGGAAGACGGTGCCGTGGCGGCTCTGGCCGACGTGGGCGGGGGCAATGGATCAGGCGGGGGCCAACGATGACCGAGGTGCCGCTGTCTGCATCGGCCGTGCTGCCCAGGCCGTCTCCGGTCTGCGCGGGGGACACCGATTCGCTGTGTGATCTCATTTCTGGCGCCGAAGCCGGCGCCGCCGAATGTCAAGAACACGCGGCTAGCGCCGAGCAGGCGCTGGAGACTGCACGAGGACGTGCGGTGCGAGCGCTCGACATGCGACTCGGGCACCTACAGACCAGCGCCTCCCTCGTTGCACGCAGCGCAGCGTCTGCGCTGCTGGCGACACAGGGATACGCGCGGGCCGTCGCGCAAATTCATGCGGTGGCGCGATCGCTCGACGACGAGGTTGCGTTTCTGCTCGTGCGGGTACGCACGAGCGTCGCAACAATAGAAGAGATCGTCCGCCGAAAGCGGGTGTGGGTTGGGGTGGACTGGCGCACGCCGCCCCCGCTGTTCATGCCCGTGGCGCAGGGAACGCCTGACTCCTCTGGGCCCTCGCTCTCAAGCGATGCCGATTCGTTCAACTGGTCGCAAGCGGCCGGGGTATGGGCGGGGGCCCTCGCTCAGATTGACGGGGCTTGCACCCGGTGGCGTAGTCTCGTCACTCAGCGAGAGGAGGCCGAGCGGGCACTCGTAGGGGCACTGAGACGCACAGTACTGGTCGCCGCTGGTCCCGGGGCCTCCGCACCCGCGTCAGCCGTCGTGTCCACGCTGACCGCGCTGCTCTCCACGGCACGTCCGTGGGCGGCACCGTCGGTGCAACGATTATTCGGGGGCACACTCTCACCGGACGAAGTGGCGAAGCTGTGGCAACAGCTGGAGTCCGATGGAACCGATGTTGAGCAACTCGTGGATCAGTACAGCTTTGAGCTGGCTGGCCTAGACGGGCTGCCGTTCGAGGTGCGGGACCGCGCGGCACGGGTTGCTCTGGACTACGCGTTGAGCGGCAAGACCGAGCTTGCGCACGCATTTGCGCGGCTGGGGCTCTCTCCCGACGACATGACCCTGACAGACCTTCGGCGAGATCTGGTGGCTGTGAAGGACGCAGTGGGCACAGCCACCGACTTATCCGTCGGTACCGGGGCCATCGTGCAGCTCGCCATGCTGGGAAGTCACGATGGCGCGGTGACTGCGGCCATCTCAGTGGGTGACCTGGACGCCGCGAGCAGGGTGGGGGTATTTGTATCGGGCATGAACTCTTCGGTGCGGGGTGCGGACGATGCCGTTCCGGGGATGCGGGAGGTGCAGCGCGGCATCGGACAATCAGCGATGGTGACTTGGATTGGCTATCGTTCGCCGGGCGTTACGGAAGAGGCGTTTCAAAACAGGGCCGAGCGCGGCAGCTGGCCATTGGCATCGTTTCTGGACGGGATCACGGCCGCACGGCAAGGCTCGCCGCCGTCGTGCTTTGCTCTTCTCGGGCACTCGTACGGCACCAATGTCGCGGCCGAAGCGCTCAAGCTGGGCGGCCACGAGATTGACACCTTCGTGACGATTGGTTCTGCAGGGCTCAAGAGCGGTACGACATCGGGTGAACTCGGGGTCGACGAAATCCACGCGACCCACGCGGAGGGCGACAATATCGCCCCCATTGGGCAAAAGGTGCACTTTCGGGCGACCATCAACGGAGGGCTGGGCTATTTGCCGAGGGTAGACCCGCGCGACCTCGAGGGAGCGGTGACCTTCTCCTCCGAGGAAAGCTCTGAGGGCAAGCGGGTGACAATGCACAACCTGAAGTTGCCGATCGACTGGGGCGGGGCGCAGTGGGCGGCCGACCGCCTCGACGGGGTGGCGAAGGCCGATGAGATCGGGTACCTGGATCCCCGCTCAACGACGGTGTACGAACTCATCAACATCCTAGGAGGCTGACAATGAGGCAGCGAAGCTGGTACACAATCGCGGGGGCCGGAGTGCTCGCCGCGGTAGCGTTTGCGGGCTGCACCGCCTGGGAATCGAGGGAGTTGCCGCCAGTGCTCGATGCCGCCGGGGTATCCCAGGAGCAGGCGATGCAGTCATCGCTTCCCGAGCAGTTCGCTCTCGTGGCACAGCGATATCGAGCATTCAACGAGATAGTCACGGAGACGCAACTCGGGGTTCATCAGGGGGAGTGGATTTCCTCAGGACCAATGGGAAACTTCATGACGATGGGAGGCGACGGACTTTCTTCAGCGCTTGCTGGGCAAGCAGACGGTGACAATAGTTACTACCTAGATGCATTCTGGCGCCTTGACAACGTCGACGCGCCGGAGGCCAAACTGGAAGCAGCTCAGGCGCGATGGGAATCAGAGGGATGGGTGACCTCGAAGGACGAGAGCGATGTGATCCCTGGAGCCTTTCGTGTCACGGCAACAGCAGAAGACGGTACTTGGCTTGCGTTGAGCATGATGCGAGGAGGCATTAGTCTCACCGCATACTCAGGCGTGTATTGGGGTGACCGCGAAGCGCTCGCCGCTGCAATCTGGAACATCATGCAGAACGAACGCAACGAGGGAATCGGCTGGCGACCGGAACGGGTCAACGCCGAAGGATACGGCCTGATCCGGCCCGGAGAATACGCGCCGTACCCAGCGTGGCACGACATCGCCTACGCCGAGCGGCTTGAGGAATCGCCACTCTGGGCTGAGTGACGTAAGCTAGGTTCTTCGATCCGTTGCACGGATCGCACATCTGAATAGACATTTCAATACCTGAAGGAGAGCATCGTGAAGATTGAACTCGTCACCCTGCGGCAGATTGAGCGCGAGAAGGAAATTCCCTTCGATGAGCTGGTCGAAATTATCGAGCAGGCGATTCAGTCGGCATACCTGCGTCACGCAGAGAACCAGAACCTTCCGGTACCCCGCGAGAGCGACGTGCGGGTCACCCTCGATCGTAAGTCGGGTGAGATCTCAGTGCAGATCCCCGAGCTGAACGATGAGGACCAGGTCGTGGGCGAAGCCTTCGTGACGACCGATGAGTTTGGCCGTGTCGCCTCGAGCGCCGCCAAGCAGGTCATCAACCAGCGCCTGCGCGACCTGAGCGATGACGCCGTGCTGGGCGCATTCAAGGACAAGGAAGGCCAGATCGTTTCTGGCGTCGTGCAGCAGGGCCCCAACCACCGTATGGTGCACGTAGATCTGGGCGACCTGGAGGCGATCCTGCCCCCCGAAGAGCAGGTTCCTGGCGAGAAGTACCCTCACGGCATGCGCGTGCGCGTGTACGTTACGAGCGTCTCGAAGGGCCTCAAGGGCCCGCAGGTGATCGTGTCACGCACCCACCCCGGTCTCGTGCGCAAGCTGTTCGAACGTGAGGTGCCCGAGCTGGCAGCTGGCCTCGTTGAGATTGTCTCGCTCGCACGCGAGGCGGGTCACCGTACCAAGGTTGCCGTGCGCGCGAAGCAGGCCGGCATCAACGCCAAGGGCACGTGCATCGGCGAGATGGGTAGCCGCGTGCGCGCCGTCATGAGCGAGCTCGGCGACGAGAAGATCGACATCGTCGACTACGCTCCCGAGCTGCCTGCGTTCGTCGCAAACGCGCTGTCGCCCGCCAAGGTGACCGATGTGTTCATGATTAATGAATCACTCAAGCAGGTACGCGCGCTGGTCCCCGACTTCCAGCTCTCGCTCGCAATCGGCAAGGAAGGCCAGAACGCCCGCCTCGCCGCAAAGCTGACGGGCGCGAAGATCGACATCCAGCCCGATTCGATCATGAATGACTAACTGATTCGGGCTGGATGTCGATCTGAGCGCGTTCCGCGGAGTGGCGAAGCCCGAGGTGGAACGTCCGGATCACAGCAACCAGCCCGATTCGATCATGAACGACTAGTTTGCGCTCGGGGCACCGGCAGCCACGCCGCCGGTGCCCCAGTTGCGACTCGCCTGTGAATAGGAAATTGGGGGAGCTGGTAAGATGGTTCCGGTTCGGACCTGTGTTGCGTGTCGCAAGCGTGCGCCACGCGCAGATCTGCTCAGAGTGGTATTGAGCGAGAGTCAACTCATCGTTGACGATCGCGCGGTGCTTCCTGGGCGCGGCGCTTGGGTGCATCCTAGCTCCAAGTGCCTCGAACAAGCAGTCACGCGTTCATCATTCACGCGTGCGCTGCGTGTGTCGGGGAAACCCGATGCTGGCCCTATAGAGAACAGGCTGAAAACACTTATGGACAACTAATGAGCGGCTCACGATGAGACCCGTCCGTTAATTTTGGTTCCCGCCTGTCTGGCGTGAACCCAGACAGGAGAAAAGTGGCTAACCCACGCGTACACGAGATCGCAGCTGAGATCGGTGTCGATAGCAAGGTCGTTCTGGCCAAGCTCAAAGAAATGGGCGAGTTCGTGAAAGCGTCCTCGTCAAGCGTTGCACCCCCGGTTGCACGCAAGGTAAAGGCAGCACTCGCTGCCGAGGGCGCAACTGCCCCCGCGGCAGAGCCCGCAGCCTCGAAGCCTGCCGCTGGTGCGGCTAAGCCCGGCGCTGCTCCGAAGCCTGCGGCTGCCCCCAAGCCCGGTTCTGCGCCGAAGCCCGGCGCAAAGCCCGCAGCGAAGAAGCCTGCAGCTCCCGTTGAGGAGCCTGCTGCTGCGCCCGCACCCGCTGCGGCGCCTAGCGCAGCGAAGCCTGAGGCTGCAAAGCCCGAGGCCAAGGACGCAGACGACTCCGCGAAGCCCGCAAGCTCCGCTCCCCGTCCCGGTGCTGCAAAGCCCGGTGCTGCGAAGCCTGCTGCTGCTGCGAAGCCCGGTGCGGCTAAGCCTGCTGCGGCGAAGCCCGGCTCAAAGCCTGGCCCCAAGCCCGGCGGACCCCGCCCGGGTAACAACCCATTTGCTTCAAGCCAGGGCATGGGCATTCCCCGCCCGCCGCGCCCCGGCAACAACGCCTTCGGCCCCGGCCAGGGCGGTCCCCGCCCCGGTGGCGGCGCAGGTCGTCCCAACCCCGGCAACATCCCCCGCCCCGCCGCGCGCCCCCAGGGCCCCGGTGCAGGCGCAGGTGCAGGCCGTCCCGGTGGCGCAGGTCGCCCCGGTGGTGGCGGTCGTCCCGGCGGGTTCACCCGTCCCGGTGGCGCACCCGGAACCGGTGCACCTGGTGCACCCGGTGGATTCGGCGGACCCCGTCCCGGTGGCGGCTTCGCCGGCCGTGGTCGCGGTGGCCGCGGTGCAGGCACGGCTGGCGCGTTCGGTCGCGGAGGCTCCAAGAGCAAGGCACGCAAGTCGAAGCGGGCAAAGCGCGCAGAATTCGAGATGCGCGAAGCTCCGTCACTTGGCGGCGTAAGCGTACCTCGCGGCGACGGCACGACGCTGATCCGTCTGCGTCGTGGCGCATCGCTCTCGGATTTTGCTGACAAGATCAACACGAGTGCGTCGAACCTCATCACGGTGCTGTTCCACCTTGGTGAGATGGCGACCGCAACCGAGTCGCTTGACCAGGCAACGTTCGAGATTCTCGGCGACGAGCTGGGCTACAAGATCCAGGTTGTTTCGCCCGAGGACGAGGACCGCGAGCTGCTCGAGGGCTTCGACATCGATATCGATGCCGAGCTCGAGGAAGAGGGCGACGACGTACTGCTGCCCCGCCCGCCGGTTGTCACCGTTATGGGTCACGTTGACCACGGTAAGACCAGCCTGCTCGACGCGATCCGTAAAGCGAACGTTGGCGGCGGCGAGGCCGGCGGCATCACGCAGCACATCGGCGCGTACCAGGTACACACCGAGCACGATGGCATTGACCGTGCGCTGACCTTCATCGATACCCCGGGTCACGAGGCGTTTACCGCTATGCGTGCTCGTGGTGCGCAGGTCACCGACATCGCGATCCTCGTGGTTGCTGCAGACGACGGCATCATGCCCCAGACGATTGAAGCGTTGAACCACGCTCAGTCGGCCGGTGTGCCGATCGTTGTCGCGGTCAACAAGATCGATAAGGAAGGCGCGAACCCCGATAAGGTTCGTCAGCAGCTCACCGAGTTCGGCCTGCTCTCTGAAGAGTGGGGCGGCGACGTTATGTTCCGCGACGTCTCGGCTAAGGGCAACGTGGGCATCACTGAACTGCTTGACGCAGTTCTGCTCACCGCAGATGCCGGTCTCGATATGCGTGCGAACCCCAACAAGGCTGCTCGCGGTGTCGCCATCGAGGCGAAGCTCGACAAGGGTCGCGGCTCGGTTGCAACCGTGCTCATCCAGTCGGGTACGCTGCGCGTCGGCGACGCGATCGTTGCGGGCACGGCCTATGGCCGCGTGCGTGCGATGAGTGACGAGAACGGCGATCCCGTACTCGAAGCCACTCCGTCGCGTCCCGTTCAGGTTCAGGGCCTCTCGAGCGTTCCCCGCGCAGGCGATACCTTCCTCGTTACCGATGAAGACCGCACCGCGCGTCAGATCGCCGAGAAGCGTGAAGCTGCACAGCGCAACGCTATGCTCGCGAAGGCACGCAAGCGCATCAGCCTCGAAGAGTTCACGAAGGCGCTTGAGGACGGCAAGGTTGAGTCGCTCAACCTCATCATCAAGGGTGACGTTTCGGGTGCTGTTGAGGCGCTCGAGGAATCGCTCATGAAGATCGAGGTCGACGATTCGGTTCAGCTTCGCATCCTGCACCGTGGCGTCGGTGCGATTACCGAGTCGGACGTGGATCTTGCCACGATCGACAACGCAATCGTCATCGGCTTCAACGTGCGCCCCGACGTCAAGGCTCGCGAGCGCGCAGCGCGCGAGGGCATCGACATCCGCTTCTACAACGTCATCTACAACGCGCTTGATGACATTGAAGCTTCGCTCACGGGCATGCTCAAGCCCGAGTACGAAGAGGTCCAGTCGGGCGTCGCCGAGATCCGCGAGGTGTTCCGCTCCTCGAAGTTCGGCAACATCGCCGGTGTTATCGTGCGCAGCGGTACCATCACGCGTAACGCCAAGGCTCGTGTTATCCGCGACGGTGTCGTGCTCGCCGATGGCCTCGCCATCGAGTCGCTGCGCCGCTTCAAGGACGACGTCACCGAGGTCAAGACTGACTTCGAAGCTGGTATCGGACTGGGCAAGTTCAACGACATCCAGCCCGGTGACGAGATCGAGACGACCGAGATGGTGGAGAAGCCCCGCGGCTAATTCCCCAGTTCGGTGCCGGATCGGCTCCCACTGACGACGAAGGCCCGGCCAGTTCTTGCGAACTGGCCGGGCCTTCGTCGTGCCGTGAGGCGATGATTAGATCATCTACGAGCTACTGGTCGAACCTGCGGCCCTCGGGCTTGGAACCAAGGATCGTGAAGACCAGCACCACGATGGATCCCACGTAGGTGAACGTGAGGAAGTAGAACGGGCCAGCGAAGTTTGCGTCGTGCAGTCTGCGCCAGATGATGCTGAGCGAGGGCAGGAGCGTGCCGAGCCCGATGACGACCAGCAGAATCCCGCTGATGATCATGAGGGCGCTGCCGGCTCCTACGAGACCGTTAGACGTCGGGTCCACGGTGATTCCCCCGGTGATGGGATCGACTGAGGTGCTGGAACTGTATCCGCCCGCGCTCATGCCAATCCCAATCATGAGGAGAACGAACGGTACCAGCGTGATCAACGTCAGGAAGAGCTGCACCCACCAGTACTCACTGCGTGATGCGCGGCCCTTGAAATTGACGTAGTTCTTGAAGAACCGGCGGATCGCCTGGCTAAACGTCGCGCCATACAGGGGGCGGGTCAACACGTCGACCGACGTTGCTCCATCGAAAGGCTCACCCGGGCCCGGCTCGCCGTACGGTGCTCCCGGCGCCTGCTGGTACTGCTGCTGGTACTGCGGCGCCTGCGGTGCCTGCTGGTACTGCTGCTGGTACTGCGGCGCCTGCGGTGCCTGCGGCGGCTGCGGAGCCGCGTTTTCGTCGGCACCGTTCGGGAGGTCTGGGTTAGACACGTAGGTCTCCGATCTGTGGTGCGTGAGCGGCTTCGGATTCGGCCAATTGGTGTTTCACGCACCTGCCGACTAAGGGTATTGGGTTTGATGCGCGTCTCGCGAGGCTTTGCGCTGAAACAAAGGCGCGGCGCGGTAACCTTGTGTCATGAGTAATCCACGGACCGGAAAGGTCGCCGAGCGCATTCAGCAGATTATTGCGAGGCGTCTCGACAAGGGGCTGCGCGATCCGCGGCTCGGCTTTGTCACTATCACCGAGGTTCGCGTGACGGGCGACCTGCAGCACGCGAGCGTGTTCTACACCGTCTATGGCGACGAAGAGGCCCAGGCGGGCTCCGCGGCAGCCCTCAAGGCAGCCACGGGCATGATGCGGAGCGAGGTCGGCAAGCAGCTGGGCACGCGCCTCACGCCGACCCTCGAGTTCATCCACGATGAGCTTCCCGAGAGTGCGCAGCACATGTCAGAACTGCTCGCGGAGGCTAAGCGCCGCGACGAAGAGGCTGCCGCTCTTGCAGCGGGCGCGCACTACGCGGGCGACGCCGATCCCTACGTGAAGCCGCGCGACGAAGAAGACGCAGACTAACCGGTCCCTTCGTCTTACGGCAGCCTCGCAGCGCCCTCAAACTCGATCACCAGCCCGTCGGCGATGAGCGAGTCGTAGGCGCGGCGGGGCTGTTCTGCGTCGGGGGCGTTGCTGATGTCGCCGTTGCGGGTGGCCCGGGGCGAGTCTTCAATAGCGGCTGCCAGCGCGGCCGACAGGGGCACCGGATCTTTGCTTGCGCGCAGCAGCGCCATGATGCGGCCGCGCGCCTGGCGGTCACTGCCCTCGAACCGGGCCTGCTTGGGGCGCTTGGTGGGGGCATTGTCGGGGTAACCAGCACCGCGCCACTCGCACCATGCCGCGACGGGGCAGACATCACACCCCGGAGCGCGTGCCGTGCAGACGACCGCACCAAGCTCCATCGCGGCGGCATTAAATACGGCAGCTCGATCCGGATCCCGGGGCAATATTGCCTCCATGTCATCGAGATCGCCGGGAGCGGGCATTCCAGCGGCCGCACGGCCGTGCAGTGCGCGGGCGAGCACGCGGCGCGTGTTCGTGTCGACCACGGGGTGTCGGTCCCCGAACGCAAACGCTGCGACAGCGCGAGCGGTGTAAGGGCCGATTCCGGTCAAACCGAGTAGCGTCTCGACGCTCGTGGGCACTTGATCATTGTGCTCCTGCGCGATCTGGGTTGCTGCGCGGTGCAACCACAGCGCGCGGCGGGGGTAGCCGAGCCTGCCCCACGCGCGCACGGCGTCGCCGGGCTCGGCCCCCGCCAGCGCAGAAGGCGTCGGCCACCGATCCATCCACTCGAGCCATCGCGGCAGCACCCGATCGACCTGGGTCTGCTGCAGCATGAACTCAGACACCAGCACGCCCCACGCAGTCGTATCTGGCTTGCGCCACGGCAGATCGCGGGCCGAGCGCGCAAACCAGTCGTTCAGCGCGCCCGAAAACTCATCGTGATCCATTCGGCCCAGTCTATGAGGGGCGGGCTTGGGGACTCCTAGGCGCTCACCTCGGCACGCTCGGGCACGCGCTTGATCGCCTTGCGCAGCACCACGAACAGCATCACAAAGGCGACGGTAAGCAGAATGTGACCGATACCAGCGATGCCGGAGATCATCGCGTTCGACTCCTTACCAAGTACGGTCAGCGTGCCATGGGTGATGAGCATGCCGGAGGTGATGATGAGCCCCAGGTGGTAGGTCCACAGGAACCAGCGGTAGCTCGCGCCGGTCTGAGACATGGCGAACAGCCGCTCCAGCGCCATGAAGATCAAGAACGGGATGAAGCCGAGCACCAGCAGGTGCGTGTGCGCGAGCCCCAACTGCGTGAACTCACCCGAAGGGAAGTCCACCACCTTAGTGAGTTCGCGAAAAAACAGGCCCGACAGTACGCCAGCGATGGCGTAGGCAAAGGCCGCGCCGAGCAGATGGTTCAGTGATTTCTTCATATCTCCAGACTGCGCGACAACGGACGAACGGGCATCACCCAAACGGATGATCCTGACGCGCGAGGCGCGAACCGTGTGCAGGGGCCATCGGGAGGCGCCAGGTGCCCCGGGTAGGCTGGTCTGGTGCTGAGTGATCCCGTAAAACTGCCGCCCCAGGGTGCCATTCTGTTTCTTGACAAAGCCGAGGGCTGGACGAGCCACGATGCCGTCGCCAAATCCCGGCGCACGCTGGGTACACGCAAGGTCGGCCACGCCGGCACGCTCGACCCCATGGCGACGGGCCTGCTGGTGCTCGGTGCGGGCCCCGCAACACGTTTGCTCACCCACCTCGTGGGACTCGACAAGACGTACACAACGACGATGCGCCTCGGCATTACGACCGTCACCGACGACCGCGAGGGGGATCGGCTCGTGACTGCTGACCCGGCTGAGGTAGCCCGGGTAGCCGCTGATCCGGATCGCATTGCGCAAGCGATCGCCCGACTGACCGGCCCGATCGAGCAGTCGCCGAGCGCCGTGAGCGCGATCAAGGTCGACGGCAAGCGCGCCTACGACCGCGTGCGCGCGGGCGAAGAAGTTGAGCTCAAAGCGCGTCCCGTGACCATTCACGCGTTCGAGGCGGGGGAGCCGAAACTCACCCAGACCGAAGACGGGCTGAGTGTCATTGACATCGAAGCGACCGTGCACTGCTCGACCGGTACCTACATTCGTGCTCTCGCCCGAGATTTGGGGTCTGACCTGGGGATTGGTGGGCACCTCACCGTGCTACGACGCACCGAGGTTGGCCCGTTCTCGGTCGACGGCGTCACCACGATCGCAGAGCTCGCCGAAGGTCAGGTGCGTGCGCTGAGCACCCCCACAAGCATCGCTCGGGTGCTGTTTCCCGTGCTCGAGGTGACGGCCGATGAGACGCGTGACCTGGGTCACGGCAAGCGATTTGAAGTCGATGAATCGCGCTGCCCCGACGCCAAGCTCGTCGCAGCGATCTCACCCGACGATCAGCTCGTGGGCCTGATCGAGATTAAGCGCGGCCGCACCCGTGTCGTGACCAATTTTCCGACCCAGGGCGCCGCCGCATGATCACCTGGTACGCCTTCGTCATCATCGGCATTGCCATCGTCGGCGCCGTCGTGTGTGGCCTGCAGGGGGTGCGAGGCCGTGGTCCCAACGACTACTCCATGGGCGCGACGCTCATCGTGGGGCTGCTGCTCGTCGCTCAGGTAATCATCTCGATCGTCGCGCCGTTTACTGGAAACTCGGCTGAGGGAGACCCGCTCGAGTTCTGGATGTACCTGATCGTGGTCTTGGCGCTGCCGTTTGGCGGTGGCTTCTGGGCGCTGGTCGATCGCACGAAATGGGCCAACATTGTGCTGTCGGTTTTGCACCTGTCAGTGGCGGTCATGATGTACCGAATGCTCGTCATCTGGGGCTTCTAAAACTGCACTCAAAACACGTTTCGAATACACGGGTGTGTCCTTCACTCTCAATCAATTCTTGAGGGTTTACAATTCTCGGCTTGACTTGAGCGAATCACACCGATGTAATTATGAAGTGTTAGCGCATCGCGCAGAACCAGAAAGGAGTGCCAGTTGAGCGAATCATCGCACGCGCCGGTCCCAAGTAACTGGTTTGTCGACCCCGTCTATCTGGGTGTTCCTGGAGTGCCGCAAGACGACGACGGGCTCGCGTGGCAGGCCGACGCGCTGTGTGCGCAAACTGACCCCGAGGCGTTTTTCCCTGAAAAGGGTGGCTCCACCCGCGAAGCAAAGCGCATTTGTGACACCTGTGAGGTGCGCTCTGAGTGCCTCGGCTACGCGCTTGAGAACGACGAACGCTTTGGTATCTGGGGCGGACTTTCCGAGCGGGAACGCCGCAAGCTGCGCCGCGACGCCGTCTGATCGTGCCACCGCGCGGATGGCAGGGCGAAACAAAGAATCACCTGACCGTTTGCCTGACCGGCATGGCTTCAGGGCATGTACACCCTCGCCCGCATAGACTGGGCGCGACATGCGCACGAGAGTAACCGCCATTCTGGTCGCCCAGCGGGGCGGTACATGGCTCGACGAAACCATTGCTGGGATAGCCGCGCAAGACGCGGCCCCCGCAGCAATCATTGCTGTCAACAATGGCGGCGGTGATGAACTTGCCGCGCAGCTGCTCGAGAGCGGCGCCGACCGGGTGATCGGCATCTCCCAACGGGTGTCCTTCGGTAAGGCCATCGCCCAGGCTGCCGAGGCCGTCGAGGGGGAGTCCGAGTGGCTCTGGTTCTTGAGCGAAGACTCGTGCCCCGAGCCCGAAGCACTGTCGAGCATGCTCGGCCGAGTACAACGTGCCCCCTCGGTTGTTGTTGCCGGCCCCAAGCTTGTCGACTGGGATGCCCCCGACCGGATCATCGAACTGGGGCAGAGCCTCACCCGATACGGTGCGCGCTGGACCCTGCGCCGTCAGGAGCTCGATCAGCAGCAGTATGACCACATGCAGGACGTGCTGGGCGTGGGCCCCGTCGGCATGCTGGTGCGTCGCGACGTCTGGCAGGAGCTCGGCGGATTTGATCCGGCACTGCCCGTGTATGACGACGGTCTCGACTTTTGTGTGCGCGCGAGGCTGGCGGGCCACCGCGTAGAGGTCGCGCCCGAGGCCCGGGTGCGGTTCGCCCGTAGCGGCGTCGCCGGGCCGCGCATCGACCGCAGCCGCGCCGTGATGCGCACCGCGCATCGCCAGGCGCGAGCAGCGGCTCTGCACCGCCGCATCAGCTACGCACCGGCCCCCCTCGCGTTCCTCGCGTGGCTGGGCCTGCCGCTCTACGGCCTCATGCGCGTGCTGTGGGCCCTGATTCGCGAGCAGCCGGGGTACATGATCGGCGAATTCGTTGCCGCGTACTCCGTGTTCTTTAAGCCGCACGCGCTGATTGCCTCGCGGCGACGGCTGAAACGCAGCTCCAAGGTCGGCTGGGGCGCGCTGCGCGGGCTCCGGATCGATCCCAAGTCAGTGCGCACCGCGCGCATGATCGACCGGGAGGCCGTGCTGGCCTCAACCGGGCGGCTGCGGCGCGAGCTTCACTTCATCTCCTCGGGCGGCCTTGCCGTGGTGACCACCGCGGTGGTCGTGGCCATCGCCCTCACCTGGTGGGCGCTTCCGCAGACGAACCTCGTGGGCGGCGGCCTGATGCCGCTGAGTAACCTGAGCGACCTGTGGTGGAACACCCGCATCGTCGACGGTGTTCCCGCAGACCCGTTTACCTGGGTGCTCGCGGTGCTCGGCACCCTCACCTTCTGGAACCCCTCGCACGCCGTTGTGCTCTTGCTGATCGTGGCGATTCCGCTCGCGGCACTGGGCGCCTGGATCTGGGCCGCCGGCCTCACCGAATCCCGTTCTGGTCGCGCGCTCATCTCCCTCGGTTTCGCCCTCAGCCCCGTCGTGCTGGGCGCCATCGCGTCGGGCCGACTCCCCAGCCTCGTGCTGGCTATCGTGCTGCCGTGGCTGCTGCTCGCCGCGTCGCGCAGTCGTGAATCTTGGAGCTGGGCGGGTACCGCCTCGCTGCTCGCGGGTGTTGCCCTCGCGTCTGCTCCAGCTCTCATTCCGGCGGCCGCCGTCATGCTGGTTGCCGGTCTGGTGATTTCGGTGCGCGGCATCGCCCGCGTGCTCACCACTGCCATCGTGCCGCTCGTGCTGTTCGCGCCCAAGGTCGTATTGTGCCTAGTTGAGGGGCGTCCCCTGGACCTGCTCATCGACCCGGGCGTCCCGCTTCCGTTCGAGCCAGGAACGACGTGGCACCAGCTGCTCAGCTTCCCCCAGTTCGGGCTGGAAGGCTGGGGATCGATTCTCGAGAGCCTCGGGTTCGGCGGCCCGCCCGCCACGCTGCTCGTCGGGCTGATGCTGGCCCCCATCGCGATCCTTGCACTTACCGGCGCGTTGACCGCTCGCGTGATGTCGACCGTCTTTCTCGCCCTCACCGGCGGACTCGGAATGATCACCGCGCTAGCCGCCGAGCACCTGCGCCTGGTCACGGTGGGCGATACCACCGTCGCGCTCTGGACGGGATCGGGTCTCACGGTCTACTGGCTTGCGGTGCTGGGCCTTGCCGGTATGGGTGCTGCGGCGCTATACCGTGCGGCCGCCCCCGTCGTCTCGCTGGCGCTCATCGGTGCTGTGCTGGCGGTGCTGCCCCTGGGGAGCCAGCTCGTGATGGGTCAGGTGCCATTCGCCGCCGGATCGACGCAGATGCCCGCCATCGTGCGCGCCGCGGGCGAAACCGACCCGGGCGTGCGCACGCTCGTCATCACAGCCAAGGCGCCGCACACGGTGCAGGCGGAACTCGTGGTCGGTGGCGGCCCCCGGCTGGACCAGATTCGATCGGCGCCGGAAGCGATCGAGGCGACCGACGCCGATCTCGAGATTGCCGCGCTCACAGCGGGACTCGCGAGCGAGGGCGGCGAGGACATGTCTGCGCTCTTGGGCGACGCGCGCGTCGGATTCGTGCTGCTTCAGCACGGTGGCGACGACGCCGAGCGGGCCCAGCTGCAGCGCGTGTTCGATCAGAACGCGACGCTCGCAAACTCGAGTCTCACCGACCAGGGGCTGCTCTGGCGGGTCACCGGTGAGCAGATTGTGGCCGAGGAAACGGGCGACAGCTCGAAGAAGCTTGACGGCACCTCGATCAGCGGCCAGACGCTGTGGTTGGGACAGGTGATCATTCTGTTGGGCATGATGCTGCTTGCGCTCCCGACCGGTGAGGTCACCTGGCGTCCAGAACAACGGCGCCGCCAACCGCGCGCCACCCAGGAGACGAAGAAATCATGAACTCTCCGAAAACGCCCCTGACGGTCGGGATCCGGGCCGCCGTTGGTGCGCTCGTGATCGCGGTCGCGGCAACCGCCGTAGTGCTCGTCAGCTCGATTGATGTTCCGACCGTGGAGCGTAAACCGCTCGTGCTCACGGCCGACACCACCCAGAACACGTCGCGCACGCTCGTCTGCGACGGCGGCTTCGCCGAGCTGGGGGCAGACCCCAGCCACCCCGAGGTGGCCGTGCCGGTCGGTGCCCCCGTCATTGCGCGTGCAGGGGACAAGGCTGAGACGCGGGAACTGACACGCCTGACGGGCGGCCCCGGGCTCCCCGAAGTGCTCTCGTTCGGCGGCGATGACCCGCTTGCCGCGGCACAGCTGCAGAACGTCTCCACGGAGACGCTGCGAGGCTCCGTTGCGAGTGCCTGCGCCGAGCCCCTCAACGAGCAGTGGCTGATTGGCGGGTCCACCGACCTGGGCGTGACGACCACGCTCAACGTGGGTAACCCGGGCCGCGTGCCCGCAACGGTTCAGGTCACCGCATTTGACGAGGCCGGGCAGGTTGACGCCGTGCAGACGGCAGGAGTGATCGTTGCTCCCGGCGCCCAGGTGACGATCTCGCTGAACGGCTACGCCCCCGACCGTGCGCGCCTTGCTGTGCGCGTATCGAGTACCGGTGCCCCCGTCACGGCGGCCCTCAGCGTCGGCCACCGCGTCGGCCTCACTTCCTTTGGCGTTTCCTCGGTCGACCGGCAGGCCGCCCCCGACACCAGGCTGGTTATCGTTGGCGTTGCGAACTCTGCCGGCGATAATCAAGGTCCCAGCGATGCTGGTGAGGGCGACCCCTACCCGGTGACGGTGCGTGCGTTTGCCCCCGGTGGCGAATCCACGACCGCCTCGGTGCGCGCGCTTGATGGAAAGGGTCACGCCACCGACCTCGGTGTGATTGAGATTGCACCAGATGCAGTGGGTGAGCTCAAAGTATCGACGTGGCCCAGGGGCTCGGCCGCCATCGAGGTTCGCTCGGACGTTCCTGTAATCGCCTCTGCGCTCGGATCGGCAGAGCGCGGTGCAGACCACGACTATGAGTGGTTCACACCGTCTCCCGCGATCACCGCCGGAGAAACGGTCGCGGTGCCGGTTGTCGGGCAGGGCGTCGTTTACGTAGCCCACCCTGGCGAAGGAACCGTCGAGGTAACGGTGACCGATGCGAAGGGCAAAGCGATATCAACTGAGCTGTCGCCGGGCTCGGTGCGCTCCGTGGCAGTGCCGGCCAACTCCACTCTGACGGCTACCGGTGAAGTGTTCGCTGGCGTGCGTCACCTCGAGGGAGCCGACATCGCCGGTTACCCGGTGCTGCCGGCCACACAGCGCGACGGCACCCTCACCGTCTACACCCGCTAGCGGCGTAGACTGGAACCCATGTTTGGTCGGAATCGGTCTGCGGGGCGCGGCGTGAGCGGCGCAGCGGGCGCGTCACGTTCGTCGGTCAGTCGTCGGCACGAGCGGCGCCCGATTCGTTCGTCGATCACTGGCCCGAGCCTGCCCAACCCCAACAGTCGGTTCGCGCGCTTTGAAACCGATGCCCGTGGTGCCGTGCAGGTGCTGCAGGCTCACTTTCCGCAGGAGCTCGACGGGGTGCGCGTCGGGTTTCAGACAGCTCCCACTCATACCGGCGAGAGCAAGTTTCCATTGCTCTACACGATCGATCGCTCATCAAACACGATCATGTTGTTTCGCATGCCGATACAGCGGGCGCGTGGACTGCACGTGAATGACGACGAGCACCGGCGCTACTTCGTGCAGCACTGCGTGTACCAGGCAGTCTGCGAATACCTCGGGCGGGAGCCCTGGGAGCTGCTGCCCGGTCGATTCGACCACTACTAGCAGCGGGCCTCGCCGCGCCAGCGACCGCTTGCCCCCATTCTTGAGGCGAAGCGGCCATAATGGGAACCATGAGCGCGCGCATCTTGGTGGTTGATGACGACAGGGCACTCGCCGAAATGCTGACAATGGCATTGCAGGCCGAGGGGTTCTTAACCGAGCACGCCGCCGACGGTGCGGAGGCGGTCGAGCTTTTTCGAACGATGCTGCCCGACCTCGTTCTGCTTGACGTGATGCTTCCGAGCCTCGACGGCATCGAGGTATGCGAACGCATTCGCGCAGAGTCGGGCGTGCCCATCATTATGCTGACCGCCCGCACCGACACCCGTGATGTGGTGCGCGGTCTCGAGGCCGGGGCCGACGACTACGTCGTCAAGCCGTTCAAGTCGGCCGAGCTGATCGCCCGCATTCGCGCCCGCCTGCGCGAACCGCAGCAGGAAGCGAGCGAGACGCTTCGTATTGGGGATCTCACGATCGACGTTGCCGCGCACGAGGTGCGCCGCGGCTCGATGGTGATTTCGCTCACACCGCTCGAGTTTGACCTCCTCGCGATCCTGGCGCGCAAACCGCAGCAGGTGTTCACCCGTGAGGTGCTGCTCGAAAAGGTTTGGGGCTACCAGTACAAGGCAGACACCCGGCTCGTGAACGTCCACGTGCAGCGGCTGCGCGCGAAGATCGAACAGGACCCCGATCGCCCCACCATCGTTTCCACCGTGCGCGGCGTAGGCTATCGCGCCGGCGCTCCCACCACGTAGGCATCGTGGCCGCGCACAGCGCAGGGCTTCGACGGACGCTGCGACGCCTGCGGCTGCGCTGGGTCACCCTCACGCAGCCGGTTCTCGGGCCGTTTCGAGCAAAGTGGCGCCGGTCGCTCATGCTCCGCACGATGACGGTGACGGGGCTTGTGACCGGGTTCACCATTCTGATCGCGGGCGTCTTCATCGTGACCAGCTTGAGCGACGACCTGTATTCGTCGCGTCGAGACCAGGCGCTCCAAGACTCGGCGCGTGCAACGCTTGCCGCTCAAGGCCAGATTGATGCGTCAGAACGGGGGAGTCTCTCAACGTTGTCGGCGACCGTGCGCGCTACCGTGCAAGACACGTCCTCGAGCCAGATGGTCTACCTCCGGCGTCAGCCAGGGCAACCGGCCTACCCCGAGGCACCCGCCGCTTCGCGTACCAACGACATGCTCCCTGATGCGGTCACGGCGGAGCTGTCTGCGGCGGTCGTGGCGGGCGACGAACCGCAGCTCTGGCAGGCGGTCACCTTTGTGGGGGACGACGGAGTCCCGTTCCCGGGCATCATCGTCGCTTCCACGCTGACGTTCCCGGCGGGGGCGGGTGACTACGATCTGTTCATCGGTTACAGCCTCGCTGACACTCAAGAAACGCTCGCCTTCATGCAACGCACGCTGCTGGTCGCCGCAGCCGTAATGATGGCGTTCATCGGCATTCTGGTGTGGATCATTTCACGCATCGTCTTTCGCCCGATTCGAGCGGCCGCGGACACGAGCCGTCGACTCGCGGCGGGCGAAGCGAATGCGCGTATGCCGCTGCAGAACGACGTGCACCTGGACATGCTTTCAGAGGGCTTCAACAACATGGCCGACACGCTGCAGTCACGCATTCAGGAGCTCGATCAGCTCTCCGAGATGCAGCAGCGCTTTGTCTCCGACGTGTCGCACGAGCTGCGCACCCCGCTCACCACGATCCGGCTCGCGAGCGAGATGCTCGAAGCGGGGACGCAGGGACTGGCCCCGGGCCAGCAGCGCGCGATCGAGGTGCTTGGCACCCAGGTAGAGCGGTTCGAGTCGCTGCTCGAGGACTTGCTTGAGATCTCACGCTATGACGCGGGCCACGTGACGCTCGAAACCGAACCCACGAACATGGTCAGCCTGGTCGAAGAGGTCACGGAGTCTCTCAGGCCGCTCTCTCCCAGTGCGATCGAAGTCCACGCTGCCGGTGGCTACTCGCCCATCGACGTCGACCCGCGCCGTATGCGGCGCATCGTCTCGAACCTGATCGGCAACGCCATTGAACACGGCGAGGGTGAGACGATTCACGTGTCCATTGACTCGAATGCGACGTCCGTGGCGGTGTGCGTGCGCGACTCCGGAATCGGAATGAGCGAAGAGCAAACAGAGCACGTGTTTGACCGCTTCTGGCGTGCAGACCCATCGCGCAAGCGCACGCTGGGAGGCACGGGGTTGGGACTCGCGATCGCGCAGGAGGACGCCGCAGTGCATGGCGGTCTCCTCGAGGTCTGGTCACGCGCCGGCGAAGGGACAAACTTTCGGCTCACTGTGCCGCGCGGTGATGCTGTGCGCAGCTTCGTCTCGCCGCTGCAGCTCATTCCCGACGGATACGTTTCGACTGAGACTGACCGTGTGGTGACCAGCCGGTGGCTGAGACGGCCCGCGCGACTGATTCGGAAGGACAAACGGCAGTGAATTTCAACTATCGACTGCAGCCGAAGCATCACCTTCGCGCCCGGATCCGGATCGTGACGCTCGCGATCGGAGCGTCACTCGCCCTCATGCTGGTGGGCTGCGCCACGATCCCGGGCTCGGGCAAAGTCGAGGTCGGTCTCACCGATCTCGAACAAGCGGAACAGTTCTTCCAATTCACGGCGACCGGGCCGGTGATTGATGCCAGCCAGGAGGACCTGGTGCGCGGCTTCGTAGCTGCCGCGGTCTCGAGCGTCGACGACTACGCGGTGGCCCGCGAGTTTTTGACCACCGACTACGCCGCCCAGTGGGATCCATACTTTGGTGTGCTGGTTGACGAGGGGGCTCGCAATTATCGGAGCGACGGTAGTGCCGCGGGCGTGCTGTCACTGAGCGCGACCGCGAAGATTGACGTCGCGGGACAGATGCTGCCCGTGGAGCCCGGGCCCGCGACCGATCTGCGGTTCGAATTTGAACGGGTCAATGGACAGTGGCGTCTATCCTCGGCACCAAGCGGGATCATCCTTGACAAGAGCACATTCAAGTCAATCTGGGCAGATAACCAGCTCTACTTTGTGGGCCCGGGCAACGTTTTGGTGCCGCAGACGCGCTGGTTTATTGCGCGAGCCGCGATGCCCACCGAGATCGTTAGCGCGCTGCTGGAGGGCCCCCGGGAGCGCATGCGTGGGAGCCTGCACAGCGGGTTCCCGGCGGGCACCGCGCTCGTCTCCAAGTCAGTGCCGGTGGTTGACGGGCGTGCCCGTATCGACATGACGACGGAATTGCTTGAAGCGAGCCCGCAGGCGCTTGCGGAGGTGCGTGCCCAGCTCACGCTGAGCCTGCAGTCCGTGCCGGGCGTAAACGGCTTTGAACTGATGGTCGAGGGGACCCCGCTGCGTGAGGCGAGCGGGGGAACGGAGCCGCGAACCGTCACGGAGGCCTCGCTGCCTGCAGTCCTCGTCGACGGCGAACTCGGCACGATTGCGGCGGGCGAGTTCTCTCCGATCGAGATGTACGGCGACCGGATCGGCGAGCTGGACCCGTTAGCCGTGAGCATGTCGAACGACGGCGCACGAGCGGCCGTGCTTAACGAGCACGGCGTCACGCTGCTCGATGCCCAGGGCAACCAGTTGGCCGACGGGCGAGCGCATCAGCTGGCCCCGAGTATCGATCTTTTTAGGTATCTGTGGACGAGTACAGCCGCCGGGCAGTTGCAGGCGCGAGGCAGCGACAACGTGCCCGCGCCGATTACCGCGCCGTGGCTTGCCGGGCTTGATGTAGCTGCCGTGCGGTTGGCACCCGACGGGTCGCGCATCGCCGCGCTCGTCGCAAGTGAGGGCGGCGCCCAACTGCTCGTCGGGGGAGTGATTCGTGATGAGCGCGGTGCACCGCTGCGTGCAACCGATGAAGCCGACACCGAGATGTGGATCACGGGCAAGCCCGTGGACTTTGATTGGGTGGGGTCTTCTCGTCTGTCGGTGCTCTCCGCGGATGGCCTGGTCACAAAGGTGACGAGCGGTGGCCCCGGTCGGTTCAGCGAGGCTCAGGGGTCGATATCAGGCGGAACCCATATCTCGGGCGGGGGCGCCCGAGCACACCTGCGCTTGCTGAACGACGAGGGGGAGCTCTTTGCTCCCCAGGCTGCAGGCTGGCAGCGCAACGACGACAACATTCAACTTCTCGCGAAACGCGGCTGAGACCAGTAGCGAGGTTGATCGCGAGTTATCCACAGATGGGCTGCGCGGCCTCCATTTCAGCTGCGGTGCGTGCAAGCTTGATGTATGCATGCGAACGGCTCGGGCATTCACCGCGCGTTCGGGGAGCTCGCAGCGCGCGAGGCACTCAGAGACCTGGCCGCCCTTGTCTGGCCTGTCACCTGCGTCGGATGCGGCGCGGCAGACCGAGAACTCTGTGCGCGCTGCATGGCCGAGCTGCGTGATGCTGTGCCGAGCACCGTGACGAGCGCGCTCGCGGGGGTGCCCGCGTACGCTCGAGGTCCGTATGCGGGTGTGCTGCGCCGCGTGATCGTCGCCTATAAGCACGGCGAGCGAGCGGGATTCGCCAGGATCCTGGGCGAGCAGCTCGCGCACCCGCTCGCGCGTGCGATCGCGCACGCATACACGCGCCCACTGCTCATCGCGGCCCCCTCCCGCGCTGCCCAGGTGCGTCGGCGCGGGTTCCGCCACGTCGAGGCGGCATTGCGTGTTGCGTGTGGTGGCGTTCCGGATCCGGCCACGCCCGTTCGTGCGCTCAGATCCACCCGAGGCAGACAGGGGCAGGTGGGCCTCGATGCCGCGACACGTGCGGAGAATGCGGCGCGCATCGCGGTGCGGAGCGGGTATCGCCGCAAGCTGCGTGGCCGGGAGGTGATTTTGATCGACGACATTATGACGACCGGGGCGACCGTTTTGGCTGCGCGTCGGGCACTCACGGCAGCGGGTGCAAGGGTAGTTGCGGTGGCCGTGCTGGCCGCGGTGACCTACGAGGGAACGCCCGAAGATAGTTAAGGTGGCACCGGCATCGCTTCGTGGAGTAGCATTCGGGAAAGGCGTAACGGTGCGCTAGCAAGGCCCACCCGCCTGAGTCATCTGGGAGGTCACCATGGACGTGCACATCCGCGGCAAGAACGTTGGTATCACGGATCGTTTCGAGAGCTATGTCGGCACAAAATCTGAAAAGGTTGCGGGTTTGCTACCCAAAGCTCAGAAGTTCGAAGTTCGCGTCTCGCGAATGAGTGACCGAAGCCCTCAGAATGGCGATGTCGTGGAGATCACGCTGATCGGCCCAGGCCCCGTGATTCGCGCAGAGTCCGCGGGGGGCGACAAATACACCGCCTTCGACATGGCCTATGGGCGCGTGCTTGAGCGGATCCGCCGCATGAAGGACCGCCGTGCAGACCGCCGTGGCCGTGGCCGCACGTCGTTGGGCGACGCCGCCAGCGCTGGTTTTGAGATGGTCGATGTAACCCCCGCACCGCTTGAGGTGCTGGAGGCCGTCGCCACAGGCGCCGTTCCGATTGTGGCGGCTGCCGCGGAGGAGGAACAGTACTCACCCGTGGTCATTCGCTCAAAGGAATTCCCCGCGGAGCGTCTCGCGATTGAGGATGCCGTCGATCAGATGGAACTCGTAGGCCACGACTTCTTCCTGTTCATCGAGGACGAGTCGGGCAAGCCGAGCGTCGTCTACCGCCGCAAGGGTTGGAACTACGGTGTGATTTCGCTCACTGACTAGCGAAGAACTCATCCCGGCGTGAAGCCGGAACAACGGGGGTGGCCAGCGGCCACCCCCGTTGTTCGTTATTATTCGCAGTTGTTTGCGAGTTGTTCATTGCAGATTTCACTCTTGGCGCAACTTGTACTGATTCGGGCGTATCCAGCTGCGCAGCTGTTTTGCATTGCTAAGCTGAGGTGTTGTCACGATTCGGCAACGAACGTGACCTTGCGATGCGGCTCGATTCCCGGGCACAACCTAACAGGAGTGACAACGTGGCAACAGTTCTCGAGAAGCTGCTTCGCGTCGGTGAAGGCCGCACGCTTCGAAAGCTCGAGCGACAGGCAAAACTCGTCGCCGACCTTGAATCGTCGTTTGCAGATCTAAGCGACGAGGAGCTACGCGGTGAAACGCAGGAGTTTCGCGACCGTCTCGCAGCAGGCGAGACCCTAGACGATCTGCTCCCCGAGGCATTTGCCGCGGTGCGCGAGGCAGCACGCCGCACGATCGGCCTGCACCCGTTCCACGTGCAGGTCATGGGTGGAGCGAACCTGCACCACGGCAACATCTCCGAGATGAAGACCGGTGAGGGCAAGACGCTGGTCGCCACAATGCCGGCCTACCTCAACGCGCTCGCGGGCAAGGGCGTGCACGTAATTACGGTGAACGATTACCTCGCGAGCTACCAGAGCGAGCTCATGGGACGCATCTTCCGTGCGCTCGGCATGACCACCGGTTGCATCGTGTCGGGCCAGGACAGCACGGTTCGTCGTGAGCAGTACGAGGCCGACATCACCTATGGCACGAACAACGAATTCGGCTTCGACTACCTGCGCGACAACATGGCTTCGTCGGCTGAGGAGCGCGTGCAGCGGGGCCACTTCTTCGCCATCATCGATGAGGTCGACTCGATCCTGATCGACGAGGCACGTACCCCGCTCATCATCTCTGGCCCTGCCTCGGGCGACGCGAACCGTTGGTTTGGCGAGTTTGCGCGTATCGCGAAGAAGCTGAAGCCCGGCGTTGACTATGAGGTCGACGAGAAGAAGCGCACCATTGGCGTGCTCGAGCCCGGCATCGAAAAGGTTGAGGACTACCTCGGTATCCATAACCTGTACGAGTCGGTCAACACCCCGCTGATCTCGTTCTTGAACAACTCGATCAAGGCGAACGCGCTGTTCACCCGTGACAAGGACTACGTCGTGCTCAACGGCGACGTCATGATCGTTGATGAGCACACCGGTCGTATCCTCGCCGGTCGTCGCTACAACGAGGGCATGCACCAGGCCATTGAGGCGAAGGAGGGCGTGCAGGTCAAGGCAGAGAACCAGATGCTCGCCACTGTGACCCTGCAGAACTACTTCCGCCTCTACGAGAAGCTCTCGGGTATGACGGGTACCGCTGAAACCGAGGCCGGCGAGTTCATGTCGACCTACAAGCTCGGTGTCGTTCCCATTCCGACGAACCGCACGATGCAGCGCAAAGACCAGTCCGACTTCGTGTTCAAGAACGAACAGGCGAAGTTCCAGGCAGCGGTTGACGACATTGCCGAGCGCCACGAAAAGGGTCAGCCCGTGCTCGTCGGCACCACGAGCGTCGAGAAGAGTGAGTACCTCTCGCGTCTGCTCGCAAAGGCCGGCGTGCGTCACGAGGTGCTGAACGCCAAGAACCACGCACGTGAAGCCGCGATCATTGCACAGGCCGGTCGCCTGGGCAGCGTCACCGTCGCCACCAACATGGCTGGCCGCGGTACCGACATCATGCTCGGCGGCAACGCTGAGTTCCTTGCGGTGCAGGAGATGGCTGCACGCGGTCTCTCGACCGAAGAAGATCCCGATGCTTACGAGGCAGCCTGGGACGACGTTTTTGCTGCGGTCAAGGCGACCGTGGGCGAGGAGTCCGACAAGGTTGCTGCTGCTGGCGGTCTCTACGTGCTCGGCACTGAGCGCCACGAGTCGCGTCGTATCGACAACCAGTTGCGCGGTCGTTCGGGCCGTCAGGGTGACCCCGGCGAGAGTCGGTTCTACCTGTCGCTCGCTGATGACCTGATGCGCCTGTTCAACTCGGGTGCCGCTGCCGCTCTGATGAACCGCGACAGCTTCCCCGACGACCTTGCGATCGAGTCGAAGGTTGTGACGCGCGCCATTCAGAGCGCACAGAGCCAGGTCGAGGCGCGGAACGCCGAGATCCGCAAGAACGTTCTGAAGTATGACGACGTGCTCGATCGTCAGCGCAAGTCGATCTACGGCGACCGCCAGCAGATCCTTGACGGTGAAGAGATCGAGAGCCGCATCTCGTCGTTCCGCGAGTCGACCATCGATGCAATCCTCGATTCGCACGGTGTTGGCGAAGAGTGGGATTTCGATGCGCTCTGGACCGACCTGAAGCAGGTCTACCCCGTCGGCATCACCGTCGACGAGCTGCTCGCTGAGGCCGGAACAAGCCGTGTCGACAAGGCATTCCTGCGCGCTGAGATTCTGTCTGACGCCGAGGTGGCCTACGCCGCCCGTGAAGAGGCACTCGGTGAAGAAGCGATGCGCGAGCTCGAGCGCCGCGTGGTGCTCGCAACGATCGATCGCCGCTGGCGCGACCACCTCTACGAGATGGAGTACCTCAAGGAGGGCATCGGCCTGCGCGCGATGGCGCAGCGCGATCCGCTCGTTGAGTACCAGCGTGAAGGCTTCACCATGTTCGAGGGCATGATGGGCCAGATCAAGGAGGAGTCCATGGGGCTGCTCTACAACCTCGAGGTGAAGGTGCGCCCGGCCGAAGGCCCGCAGGATCATGTGCACCTCGAGGGTGGCGGGCTCGAAGAGCAGACGGGGCCGGATCAGTCCAAGCTGAGCTACACCGCTCCTGACGAAGACGGTGCTCCCGCCGAAAGCGGTGCCAGCTCTAACAAGCCGGCAGCGGCTAAGAAGCGCGGCTCCTTCGGCCAGCAGGTGGACGCATCTAACGACTCGCAGGCTGAGCCTCAGAACCGCGCAGATCGTCGCGCAAACAAGAAGAAGTAGGGCACGAGCCTAGAAACTGAGTTCCCGCGCAAGCGGGTCAACCTGGGAGAACCATATGGTAAACGAATCAAACTCACGCCCCACCAAGAACGAACGTCGCTCGCAGGCACGCGAGCAGGCCCGAGCCGCACGCGAGCAGGAGAAGAAGCGCGAGAAGCGCAACCGCCTGTTTCTGCAGGGTGGCATCGTGCTCGGTGTGCTCGCAGTGCTCGCCATCGTGGGTCTCGTGCTCACGCAGACCATGAAGCCCGCGGGCCCTGGCCCCCAGAACATGGCTTCGGGTGGCGCGGTCTTCACGAAGGACCTCAAGGTTGTCGAGACGCCTGCACTGCAGTCGGATGAGGCACGCGAGGCTCCTGCGGTCGATCGCAAGCAGCTGCCCCTCGACGTGACGACGTACGTTGACTACATGTGCCCCGCTTGTGGTGCATTTGAGCAGCAGTACGGCACGATGCTCGAGAACTACGTGGGTGCGGGCGACATCAACCTGCAGGTGTACCCCATCAACTTCCTCGACGGCACGTCGCTCGGTACGAAGTACTCGACTCGCGCGGCGAACCTGTTCAGCTGCGTGGTTGAGGAACAGCCCGACGTTGCATTCAAGCTGCACAACCGTCTGCTCAGCGCAGAGGTGCAGCCTGCTGAGGGTACGACCGGCCTCACCGACGACCAGCTGCTCCAGCAGGCAGAGGAAGCCGGAGCCGAGCTCACGACCGAGCTGAAGCAGTGCGTCAAGAACCGCACGTTTGCGAGCTTCATCGACGGTAACTGGAAGCAGGTCAGCGAAGTGGGCGTGCAGGGTCTCGCAAAGGGCGAGTTCATGCTCAGCTCTGACGGAGTGAACCCGCAGCCCGAAGGTCCTCAGCGGATCGTCTCCACGCCCACCGTGATCGTGAACGGCAAGCAGTGGAACCAGAACGTTGACGGGGATCTCGAGACTTACCTCCTAAAGGTCAAGGGCGAGTTCGAGCAGAAGTCCGACTCGAAGAAGTCGGATTCTAAGAAGTCGACCGCAACAGAGTAAGATCGTGTGGGTGGTCATTTCGATGGCCACCCAACTTGCCGCCTTAGCTCATCTGGTAGAGCAGCAGCCTTGTAAACTGCAGGTGATCGGTTCGAGTCCGATAGGCGGCTCCATTCGCTTCGCTCATTGCGCAGCCCATCGGACAGTGAACCGATATCGGTGAAGCTTCGCTCCACCGGCTTCCCGCGCTCACAAGCGTGTATGGTATTCGCTTCCCTGCCACCCACTATGGTGGTGGGGTGCGTGAGAAACTACGAGTCTGGGCAGCGCTCGTGGGGTCAGGCCTCGCGGGCATGCTCGTCGCCCTCCAGTCACGAATCAACGGCGGGCTGAGCCAAGAGCTCGGTAACGGTTTCGTTGTCGCGGCAGTGTCGTTTGGGTCGGGGCTTGTCATTTTGAGTGTCTTGCTGCTGTTCTCGCGACGCGGTCGGCGGGGACTCGTGAGGTTGCGCTCCGAGGTGAGGTCTCGTCATCTCCCGTGGTGGGCGCTTTGCGGCGGAGCCGGAGGGGCGTTCTTCGTACTGAACCAGGGCCTGGTGGCTCCGCTGACTGGTCTCGCGCTCTTCACTGTCGGCATCGTAGCCGGACAGGTGGTCGGCGGCCTCCTGCTCGATAAGGCGGGACTGGGCCCTGGTGGGCGTATCGATCCCACGATGCCCCGACTGATCGGCACCTGCCTCGCGATTGCAGCAGTGATCGTGTCGGTTGGCAGCGGGGCAGGGTCAACCGTCTGGCTCGTCGTATTTCCCGTCATTGTCGGGGCTGGAGTTGCGGCCCAGTCAATGGTCAACGGGCTCGTGCGCGCCGCAGCGCAGAGCGCGCTCACCGCGACGTTTATCAACTTTGTGGTCGGCACCGCACTGCTGGTGGCTTTCGCGGCCGTGTCGGTGTTGGTTTCGGGCTGGCCCACTCACTGGCCCAGCGAACCCTGGCACTATCTTGGCGGGTTGATCGGCACTATCTTCATTGCCGTTGCAGCGATGCTCGTGCGTACCGCAGGGGTGCTATTGCTGAGCATGTCGAACGTCGCGGGGCAACTCATCGCGGCCGTACTCTTCGAGGTGGGAATGCCCCTCGCGGGCGGCGTATCCACTGGCATGTTCGTTGGCGCGGGAGTCGCGCTTCTCGCTCTCGTTGCCGCGGCGATCCCGTCTCGACGAAGCTGACCTGTTCAATTGTTCAGCTGTTCAGCTGTTCAGCCGTTCGATCGCCTGGGATCAGAATGGGTGATCGTCTGAACCATGCGGTGCCTCGGTGAAGCGAACCTTTGAGGCCCCGCGGGGCCGCGGCGGCGAACTACCCTGATCTGGGCGATCTGGGCGATCTGGGCGATCCGGGCGATCCGGTCGATCGGGGCAGTCCGGGCGACTGGGCGGCTTCGGGCGTCGGTAGGTGCGCCGGGCTGGCCGGTCCTCGTGAACCTTTCCCGTCGGGCTCGTCCAGAGCACCGTGCCGGTCTCATCGAGCACGGGGGTCCATGCGGAGTGGTGCTTGAGGATGTGGTGACCTTTGCATAAGCACTCAAGATTGTCGGTCGATGTTGGTCCGCCGTCTTGCCACGCGATCGTGTGATCGATTTCGCAGCTCAATGGCACTCGGGTGCAGCCGGGAAAGCGGCAGTGTTGATCGCGGGCCTCGAGAAGCCGGCGCATCTGCTTCGTCGGTGCGTATCGTTCGATCTGTAGCACCTGGCCGGTGCGGTCGTGGTTGACGCGGTAGATATCGCGCGAGGTCTCTAGGAGCTCTGCGGCGATCCGGGTGGAGATCGGACCGTATCCGGCGAGCTCGCTCACCGGTCGAGGACCCGTCCTGGGATCGGTCACCGGGGTCGCTCGCGATCCGGGATCAGGCATTGTGCCGGATGCCGCAGCTGTGCCAGTGAGTGCTTCTACCGGAATGGTGATCTGCAGGTGCGCAAAGAATCCGGGGGTAGCGAACCTCGAGGGGCTGGCTGCGCCGAGCTCCAGACTTGTATAGGGGTTGCCCGTGAGTAGGATCTCAGCGAACATATCTGCCCGGACCTCGTCCAGGGTGCGCGGCTCTGCTGACAGCCCGCCTCCCGTATCTATGCCTGACTCTCCAGCGCCTGCGGGAGCTGCAGCAGATGACGCGTCCTTGGGGGCTGCAGGTTCTGCGCGCCACACCTCCTTGGCGATGCGCTGAATGCGATCACGGATGGCGTAGGCGAGCTCTGCCGGTAGGGTCGCGCTGACCTCTGCCATTCCATCTTCACCTGGATAGACCACTACTCGCCGCTTGCGCCGTGCCACTTCGTGACGTTCCTCGAGGGAAATCTCGGCAAACTGCTCGGCGAGGCGCTTCGCAATGGGCCGCAACCGCCCCGGGGATTCATCAACCGCATAAGTCAGAACTGCTTCTTCATACAGGGCGTGATTGAGGAGGGCATCGTCGTTGCTGCCGATGACTGCACCGGCGTCGCAAATGACCTTCACATGATCCAAATCGATCAGCCCGGCTCCCAACGCCTCGCGTGCGCCCGCGTACCGGGTCGCGAGGGTGTGGGCGATATCAAGCTCGCGCTCGATGGCATACTCACTCAGGTGCAGCGCCGCGGCGAGCTCCGCGCGGAGGGAGCGGAACGCGAGTTCTACCGACGTCGAAACGTTCATCGCCGCGATAACCAAACAGGCGTACTCATCTAGGCGGTCGCGATCGAGTGCTCGCTGGCGCAGCGTGATTTCTTCGACGACCGTGACGCCAACCCCCGCGATGAAATAGCCCTCGGCATCCTGCCTCGGCGCACCTTTGTCCTCACCCCATGGGGTGTGGGGATCTGGGCCCGGAGTCTGCGCTGACATGTTCTCAGTACAGCCCATGCCACCGACATTGAAGACCGAAAAAGAGCCCTTCCCGGTACAAAGTTTCGCGAGTTTCTTTGGCGAGGACCCTACAAAAATGCCGGGGGTTGGGCGACATGCGTGAAGAAGTTAGAGCGCTGAGAGGTGCTTCGGTAGATCGAGCGGCTTGCGCGGCTTGGCACGGCGATCCTGATCCGGCACCGAGCCGATGTAGAGCCATCCGAGCAAATACTCGTGCTCTCCCAGCTGGTGAGCCCGGTGCACAGCCGCGCTGCGGGTGTGCGATCCGGTGCGCCAAATGACGCCCCAACCAGCCTCGTCGAGCAGCAGTGAGAGCAGATGTGCGACGCCCGAGGCGACGGCCTCCTGCTCCCACAGCGGCACCTTGTCGCTCTTGCGGGGGCTCACGACGACCGCGAGAACGAGCGGCGCGCGCTCGGCCTTCTTGATGAGCTTCTCGCGCTTATCGGGCTTTTCTGCCGCATCCGCCAGGGCTTCACCCAGAATCGTACGCGCGTCACCGCGCATCTCGATGAGGCGCCAAGGTCGCAGCCCCGAGTGGTCGGCGACGCTGGTCATTGCGGCGACGAGCGGGGCGAGCTGCTCCGGTGAAGGTGCCGGATCAACGAGCTTGGAATGTGAGCGGCGCAGCTCGAGGGCTTCGAGCGCGGTGGTCACGCGTCGTCCTCGGGGGTGAACCCGAGCGCGACCGAGTTCATGCAGTAGCGGTCGCCGGTGGGCGTGCCGAATCCGTCGGGGAAGACATGGCCGAGGTGCGATCCGCAGTTGGCGCAGCGCACTTCGGTGCGCGTCATGCCGAGTGTGTTGTCCTCGATGAGCTCCACGGCGCCCTCGCGCACGCTCTCGTAGAAGCTCGGCCAGCCGCAGCCGGCGTCGAACTTGGTGCCAGCAAGAAAGAGTTCGTTGTCACAGGCCCGGCAGGTATACAGGCCGGCACGGTTCTCATCGAGCAGCGCACCGGTGCCCGGTCGCTCGGTCGCGGCCTCGCGCAGCACGGCATATTCGGCGTCGTTTAGGCGAGCTCGCCACTCGCTCTCACTGAGTTCGAACGGGTAGGAATCGTTGTTGTTGACGGTGTCCATGGCCTAACTCCTTCATGCGGTGACGGCCTCAGTCTACGCGCGAATGTTTTAGGGTAACTCAGCCTCGGATTCGTCATCGATGAGTTGCTGGGGGAGTACCTTGCCGAGCGTGCGAGCGTAGTCCTCTTTGATGATGTCGAAGTGGGTCCAGGTGTCCACTGAGCTAACTGACGTGAGAGACCGGATCTCATCAATGACATCGAGAAGGTGTGAGGTCGACGCCCCAACGAGGGTTGCGATGAAGTCATAGCGACCGTGTGCCCGAGCAGCGAAATCGATATCGGGTGACTGAATGATGTGTGTGCGTACGGAATCTGGGTCATCTGAGGTCGTGATACCCACGCCGACGGCTAACCGACTGCGTGAGATACCACCGGATTTTGTGGCCGAGATACGTATAGCACCGAGATCAATGAGCCGGTTCACTCGCGCTCGCACAGAAGATGGGGAGAGATGCACCGTGTCTGCAAGTGAGCGAAAGCTCGTACGGCCATCCTGTTGAAGAATCGCCACGAGCTTGAAGTCGAGGCCGTCCAGGGTTACCTTTTTCTTGCTGTTTGAGACGAAGAAACCCTTCAAAATTTCAGCATAAGTAGAGACAGAAACTCGCCGGATTCCGGGCACTTTATGGACCTCATTGAGCATGCGGTGAAGCTCCCCCACATCTCGATGCCGCGACTCAAAGACGAGCGGAAACTCACCACTAACTCGCGAGACAAACACCGAGTCCGGCATAGTGGCTACGGCTGACGCCGGGTGTTTCACCGGGCCATCGACCTCTGCCTTGACGTGAACAAGAACATGGTGGCCAGCGAACCTCGGGTCCAGCGCCGCGACGATGCGCAAGCCACCATCTTGCAGTAGATGTTTGAGTCGGTGGGCGATGAACGTGCGAGATCCGCCCAGCTGGGCCGCAAGGTCGTTCACACTCGTGCGGCCATCCGCTTGCAGACGCCTGATCAGCTCGGCATCGAGCGCATCAAGATCAGTATCTCGATGCGTTCCCTTTGGTGCCTCCGTGGCGGCTGCCGCATCGAGTTGAGGCAGAGTGTCAGGCATTATTACCCACCTTGAATTCAAAAATCGCAGCATTACGTTGTTCTCACGCGAACGCTACCCGAAAAAGTGCTGTGGGGCACATTTTTGGTCGAAAACTGTTGAATTGTGCGTAAGGGTTTCTTTTCGGCGGTCTCGCGTGGGGCTTTTTCGCTTTATTGACGGGGGCGGGTCAGAATCTCGTCTACAGTCATGCTGTTGCGCCTTGAGCGCGCCGTTCAAGCAAGGGAGCTTTCATTTGGCTATATCGACTGTCCAAGGTTCATCGCATCGCCGTGCGTTGAAATCGGGGTTTGCTGCCGCAGTAGGCACCACGATCGAGTGGTATGACTTCTACGTCTACGCGATTGCCGCCGCTCTTGTCTTTCCGACCGTATTCTTCCCTGACCTCGACCGAGGCCTGGGAACGCTCGCGTCGTTTGGCACCTACGCGGTAGCGTTCTTCGCACGCCCACTGGGCGGCATTCTCTTCGGGCATATTGGCGATCGCTTCGGTCGCAAGCCTGCGCTCACGAGCACGCTCCTGCTCATGGGCGTCGCCACGGTTTTGGTGGGCTGCCTGCCCGGTTACGCAACAATCGGGATCATGGGCCCGATCCTGCTCATCGTGCTGCGCGTTGCGCAGGGTCTTGCCGTTGGTGGAGAGTGGGGTGGCGCAAGCCTGCTCTCGGTTGAGAGTGCTCCGCCCAAGTTCAAGACGTTCTACGGTGGCTTCACGCAGCTGGGCAACCCGCTCGGTGCGCTCATGTCATCGGGTGCATTCTGGATCCTGGCGCTCATGGGTGACGACGTGCTGATGGCATGGGGCTGGCGTTTGCCGTTCCTGTTCAGCTTCGTGCTGATCGGTGTGGGCCTCTGGGTGCGTTACCGCGTAGAGGAAAGCCCTGTATTCGAGGCCAAGATTGAGGGCCAGACGCAGTCGACTCCGTTGCTTTTCGCGATCCGCAACAACTGGGCCCCGATGCTTGCCGGTTTCTGCATCGTCGCAATCGCCTCGGGCGGCTACGTGGTCGCTACGACCTTCGTGCAGAACTACGCCACGAGCCCCGAAGTTGGACTTGCGGCCGCGGTGATTCTCGGCGCAATGACGGTCGCCTCGTTCGTGGAGGCAATCGTGACGTTGCCGCTGGCGCTCCTGGGGGACAAGGTGGGTGCCAAGTGGATCATGTACGCGGGTATTTCGCTCTCATTTGTTGCGGTGATTCCCCTGGTGCTGTTCATCGAGGACCACAACGTTGCGATGATCTACCTGTTCGTTTCGGTGCTGCGTCTCGCGCTCAGTGGTGCATGGGCGCCGCTGTCAACGCTGATGGCTCAGATGTTCCGCCCGCAGGCCCGCTACACCTCGATGTCGCTCTCGTACGGCGTCGGTGCCGCGGTCTGGGGAGGTCTCTCGCCCGCAATCGCGACCGGGCTCCTGACGTGGACCGGCAACTTCTGGTCAGTGATCTGGTTCTTCGGATTCCTTGCGCTGATCGCCCTGATCGGAACGTACTTCGCTCCGCAGCACTCAGATGAAGCACCGGTGACGAGCTCATTCAAGCCGCGCCTGGACACCGCTGCAGTCGGCGTCGGCGCCAGCACTCGCTAGAACAGCAACAGCAACAGCGCACTCGCGCCTGGCCTGCTCAACAAAATATTTACGAATTGAAACAGAGGAAGAAACGTGACGGAACTGAACGCGGCAGCCAAGCTGACCGCAAAGACCTGGATCGATGATCACCTTGAGCAGCTCACCGAATGGCACACGGTCATTTGGGAGCTCGCAGAGCCAGCCTGGCGCGAGTACCGGTCGCAGCAGTGGTATGTCAACCTGCTGCGTGCCGAGGGCTTCGAGGTCGAAGACGGCTCGGCGGGCATGCCGACAGCCTTCAGCGCACGCTGGTCGAATGGTGACGGCCCCACGCTGCTGACCTATGCCGAGTACGACGCGGTTCCCGGCAACAGTCAGGCCGCGTCGACGAGCGAGGAGCCCCGTGAGGGTCTCTCTCGCTTCGCGCCGGGCCACACCGACCCGCACTCGGTGCTGGGCATCTCGACCCTCGCCGGAGTGCTCGCGACTAAGTACGCGATGGAGCAGCACGGCATTCAGGGCGAGCTGCACTACACGGGTGAACCCGCCGAGAAGATGCACGGCTCGAAGGTGGTCCATGGCCTGCAGGGGTACTACGACGACGCAGACGCCATCGTGTCGTTCCACCCGTTCTACATGCTGCCGCTATGCAACACGACCCGCTGGGACACCCAGTGCGGCGCGTACTACAGCAAGGTTTACAGCTTCATTTGTGACCACCCCGAGTCGTGGCAGCTGTCGAGCGCCGACCCGAACTCGCCGATCCCGGCTTCGCACTCGGCCGCCCGGGCCCCCGGTGCAAACCTCTCAATGACGCAGATGTATTCGTCTTCGCGCGCAATGCTGGATTCGATGCTGCCATCGACGGGCGGTTGGAGCTTCTCTGACGCGATTCTCACCGATGGACAGGCGACCGCAGACAACCTGCCGCAGCGGGTCGCTCGCGTGCAGTTCTCGTGGCGCACGGCCGACATCGAGATGGCTGAGCACATTCTCAAGGTGCTCGACCGCAACGCACAGGCCGCTGCCATGATGGGTCACTGCGAGGTCGAGGAGCGCTGGATCGCCCGCAGCCGCCCGGGCCGCACGAACCACGCGATGGCTTCGGCGCTCTACGCCAACCTCGAAGATGTTGGCGCCCCCTCGTACGGCGAGGAGGCGATCGCTGTCGCCCACGAGATTCAGCGCACGCTGGGGCTCGAGCCGAGCGAGAAGCCGTTCTTGGCCGAGACCGAACAGCTCATTGCGCCGCAGGAGGCAGAGCGCCTCCTGCGCGAGCACATGCCCGCGTGGCAGCGCAACTGGACGAGCGATGACTACGTTGAGATGAGCCACTATGCACCGCTCGTGCGGTTCTATGTGTCGCGCCCGGCTCTCCAGCCCGTTGAAGGCGCGGGCCCCTACCCGGCTTGGGTGATGAACGCGATGGGGGGCATTCCCGAGACGATTGCCCCCACGATCGCGACGGCTGGCAAGACCATCTCGGGCACCTTCCTCGATCTGTTCACGAAGCCCGAGCTGCTGGCCGAGGCCAAGCGTGAGTTCGACGAGCGAGTTGCGAGCGAGCCGATGCCGGCGCTGCTGCCCAAGGACTTTGTGGCGCCGATCGACCTTCCCTGGCCCGACTATCGGCCGGCGCTCGATGGCACGCACGAGCACCGCCACTGGTAAATCGAGATGAGATCGCTCACCAGATAAACTTGAGTCGGTAGCGACGATGATGAGGTGCCCGAAGCAGAAATGCTCCGGGCGCTTCTGCTTTCTAAGCACTCGGTTCCGGATCGCGTGAGCGACTTCGATCAGTCGTTTTTGCGACTCCGACTTGCATCATCCGATGAAGTTCGTCAGACTATTCACTGGTCGCCCAACTTAGGGCTGCCTAAGTTAAGTCGGATGAGCCACACCGCGCGGGTCGTGGCTCCTCAAGGTTCAAAGGAGTGCGCCCGCGATGAATACACAGAAGAGTACGAGGAAGAAGTTTACTTCCCTGCTCGCGACCGCGACTGCTGCGCTGGTGGCCGTAGGCGGAATGGCACTGGCTCCCTCGGCGGCGTTTGCTGACGAACCAGCGGCACCCGCTGTGAGGGTTTCAAAGACCACGCTCAACCCCGAAGGCGATCTCATCACCGTAACGGGCTCTGGCTTCCTTCCGAACGCCCCGTTAACAAACGGTACCCGCCCACCTTTGCTTGGCAAGTTCGGTGGGTCTTATGTCGTTTTTGGTTCATTCCTAGATGACTGGAAGCCGTCGAAGCCAGAGGATCCTGCCCCGTCAAGCGCCCGTAAGGCGCTGGTGCAGAAGTGGGGTGTGCACGCCGCGGATATGGCCTCAATTGGTGGCCCACAGAAGGGCGCAATTGAAATCAAGCCAGACGGTACTTTCTCTGCGAACTTGGTCGTCTCAAAGAATGATGCTGAGGCATTGGCAGATGGCAATTACGGTATCTACACCTATGGTGGCGGCGGGGCAGTGTACGCACCATTTGAGACCTACACCCCTCTTGCCTTCAACGAGAACACGCCCGCTCCCGCGGTAACTGCCTCTGCAGATGGCGTGCGAGGCAAGCTGAACGTGACATTCAGTCTTGCAAACATCAACTCGAGCACCGGTGCCTACATCTCTCTGATTGAGGCGGGCACTGCAGACCAGCTTTCGCAGACCAACCTTGGCATTGAGTCCGACTGGGTTATGCCTGGGGAGTTCGTATCGGGGGCAGCCACGCGCACGTTGAGCGTATCCGCCGACAAGCTCGACCGAGACAAGCAGTACGAGATTGTCTCGTGGAAGGGGCATACCTTCCCGAACGCTGGTGAAGTTTACGCGCTCGGCACTCCGCTCGAAGTAGCTCCGGAACAGTGGGACAAGGTTTTTGCACCCGCTGATGTGAGCACTACGACTCTCAAGGCTTCCAAAGATTCAATCACCGAGGGAGACACCGTTGATCTCACTGCGACTGTCTCTGTCGCAGCGGGCGCCGCTCAGGGCAACGTAGCTTTCTTCTCTGGAACGACGCAGATCGGTACCGCTCAGAAGTTGGCATCGAGTAAGGCCACTCTTAAGGCAGTCAAGCTCGCTGCAGGAAGCCAGAAGATTGTTGCAAAGTTCACCCCTGAAGATGTGAAGCAAGCTACACCCTCCGAGTCTGCGGCCATCACTGTGACTGTCAAGGCGAAGCCCGAGGTAAAGGCCCCGTTCACCGACGTGAAGAAGGGCCAGAAGTTTTACAACGAGATCGCTTGGATGTACACCGCAAAGGTGACAACGGGCGTGAAGCAGGCCGACGGTTCGGTTAAGTACATGCCGAAGGCGAACGTCACCCGCGGGGCTATGGCTGCGTTCCTGTTCCGCCAGTATGGTGACAAGAACTACCAGGCTCCGAAGACCTCGAAGTTCACCGACGTGAAGTACGGTGACAAGTTCTACAAGGAAATTGCTTGGATGGACTCGAAGGGATACTCCACTGGCGTAAAGCAGGCCAACGGTTCGGTCAAGTACATGCCGAAGGCAAACGTTACGCGTGGAGCCATGGCTGCCTTTATCTACCGCATCGAAAAGGGTGCCGGGACCGGCAAGAGTGTTGTGTTCAACGACGTGAAGCCCGGCCAGAAGTTCTTCAAGGAGATCAACTGGATGAGCGGTACTGGCATCACCACCGGAATCAAGCAGAGCAACGGCACCTACAACTACGCCCCGAAGGCGAACGTCACGCGCGGGGCAATGGCAGCATTCCTCTACCGTGCCGACAAGCTGTAACACCGGCGTTGCACGCTAAACCCCATTAGCGCGTAAAGGTGTGTGCATGAGTTATGGCCGACTCATGCACACACCGTTTCGCAGTTTGATCCACAAGATTTCCCAGGAGTATTGCATGTCTGCACGATCACGACTCATCCGACTGTGTTCAGCCACGGTCGTTTCCGCATTTATTGCGGGTGCAGCGATGCTCACTGCTCCGACCGCATTTGCGGCTGATGGAGACACGCCAACAGCTGAACCCGTGGTCGAGGCTATTCAGTCCGTCGAGCCCACCACACCCGTAGAGCCTGAAGAAGCGGAACCCGGAGCACCCGAGGCCACAGAGCCGGTCGCTCCAAACGACCCTCCTGCTCCCGTTCCCACCGATCCTGGTGTCGAAGAAGACGCCACTGTCGAGGCCCAGTCCACTGAGGAACCTCAGCCCGCCGGGACACCCGAGGTCGTACGAGTTGCTCCCAACTCCGATGCCAAAGCGCTGGCAGAGAACGCCGTCCAGGTGACTGGTGGGTCTCTGGAGTGGGGCATCAAGAAGAGTTTTGTTGACTATGTGGCGAGCGCTGGGAGCGTCGCCGGCCTAGGCTCCACGGCAGTTACAGATGACCACTTCGTCTGGAACGCCGGATCCGGCAGTTTCAGCGTTGATGGTACGGGATCCATCGCTTTTCCCGCCGCTGATGGCGTTCACTTCGAAGCTCATGGCGGTGTGCTTGACCTCGGCTTCACCCACCCGCGCATCGAACTCACCTCGTCCACTACCGGCAACCTGTACTTGGACGTTGCAGTAAGTGGTAACGTCACCCCCGGCGTTCATTTTGCAACGCTCACATTTGCCGCGGCGACTGGATCTGGCGCTGAACGCGTGTGGTCGAACGCGGCTGTATTGCTCACCGCCGACGGCGCCGCTGCCTTCAACGGTATGTACCAGGCAGGCACTGCGCTCGACCCCATGACGTTCTCAACGCTGAACTCTCAGGTGGCGCCCGCGACAGCGACCGCCACTGTGATCGAGTCCGACAAGTCGAGCATTACGGAGGGTGACACCGTCACTCTTGCCGCGACCGTAAGCCCAGCAGGTGCAGCTGGGACCATTCAGTTCTTCAGCGGCACAACCAAGCTCGGCACGCCGGTAACAGCTGATAGTGGCTCGGCGACGCTCACCACTTCCAAGCTACCCGTCGGTAACCACGAGATCTCAGCACAGTTCACCCCGAACGACCCCGAGACGTTCGCCAGCTCAGTGTCGTCGAATTCGGCTCAGGTACGCGTTCTTGCAAGGCCCGCAGGCCCGACCTCAGTATCAGTAGCAAACGCGACCCTGAGCTGGGGCGTGAAGGAGTCGTTCCGCAACTACCTGGTAGGGCCGATCGCACACGGCTCTATTTCTACGCTCGGCTCGACAACACAGGCACGCGCTAACGGCGTCTTCAGCTGGTCAGGCGGCACCGGAACCGCGATGTCTGACGGTAGCAAGGCCAACGTAGCCTATGGCTCAGGCAACGGCATATACCTGCGGGGTCATGGAATGACGGTCAACGGTGAGCAAGCGTTTGCGCTAGACATGGCCCTCACCAACCCCCGGATCGTCATCACCTCCGCCACTAAGGGCGAGATTCGCATGGATGTTTCGGGGCGCGAGTTCGTGGGAACGACATCAGTCGGCCCCAAAGTCGACCTTAAGCAGGCAGTCATTGCGACGCTCGAGTTGCCAGCTCCGTCAGCGAAGGGCAAGACGCTGTCCTGGGCCAATGTACCAGCTACCCTCACTGCAGCAGGGTCAGATGCTCTCGGCGGTTTCTATAACGCAGGCGAAGCGCTTGACCCCGTCACCTTCTCGTTCAACACCGACACGGCTGTGACCGGCAAGAAGCCCACCTCGACCACGCTCACTGCCTCAGCGACGTCGATCAAACACGGGGGCACGGTCACGCTCACCGCCGCAGTGAAGCCCGGAATCGCGGGTACCGTGGCGTTCTCTGCCGGCGGCAAACAGCTGGGCGGCACCGTCGCGACCGCGAACGGTCTGGCCAGAACATCGCTCAAGCCGGCTGACGGAGTGCACTCCGTGACCGCCACGTTTACTCCCAAAGACTCGACCTATGGCCACTCCGTCTCGAACTCTGTCAAGGTGACGGTCGAGAAGAAGCCAGTGACCCGCCCAGACACCAAAGTGCCCGCCAACGGCGCCAAGGCCGCCGGATCCCTCAGCTGGGGCGTGTCAACGGCGTTCGCCGACTACGTCACCGGTCCCATCGCCAAGGGCAGCGTCTCTACGAGCGGCGTCGGGTCCTCTGGCGGCGCCTACCTATTCCCGCAGGCCAGCGGAGGCAGCTGGAACTCCACGACCCAGACCGGATCGGTGCAATACTCGGGCACCGTTACCTACACGGGCCACCACGGTCTGCTGCGCGAGGGTGTCTCTAACCCCATGATCCAGGTCACCGGCCCCACCACCGCCGTGCTCTACTCGGGCGGAGCCCAGTGGGCCACGCTCGATCTGGGGGCGGCGACCAAGTCAGTAGGCTCGAACGGCGAAGTGACCTGGAGCGGGGTGCCCGTTAACGGTGGATTTACCGGAGGCGCGGGCGGTGGCAGCAGCTACAGCCTGCCTGCGGACGGTCTCAGCTTCACCGTGGGGGCAGCGAGCGGGGCAAGCTACGGATCAACATCGGTCAGCAACGCAGATAAGAAGCGCACGGTCGCCGAGACTGCACCCACGACCACTGGGATCCGGATCTTGACAGCGGCCGATCAAATTGCCGCGGGGTCAGAACTCGAGTTCGAAGCTGTTGGCTTCGAACCGGGCGAGCGCGAGATGATCGTTGCGATGTACCCCGGCCTGATCGTGCTCGACGAGGCGGCGGGCGCGAACGACAGTGGAACTGTGCGATGGTTGGGCACGTTGCCAGAAGACCTCACACCGGGGGAGTACACCATTACCCTGCAGGGCAGCACAGATGCTGGCGCTGTCATTACCGTCGCAGATGAACAGGACGCGAAGGTTGCGAAGCAGAAAGAGCGCGATGCTGAGGCGCTACTCGCTGATGGGGTCGCCGGCGACGCGCTTACCACCGCGGGCATTGCCGCGGCCTCGACCGGGCCCGTGTGGCTCTGGTGGGCGGGCGCAGGCGCGCTGCTGCTCATTGCAGCAACCATGGGCGGCCTGGTGGCGCTGCAGCGTCGCGCGGGCACCCAGTCATAACCCCTAGCATTGTTCTCAACACCATCGCCTTTCAAGGAGCAACTAGCGTGCACTCTCATCCTCGCAAGAACCGCAACCTGTCTGCCCGATTCGCAGTAGGTCTGGGCGTCGGCGCAATTGCGGCGGTCGGTCTCGTGAGCCCGGCCATTGCGGCAACGTCAAGCCCAGCCAGGACCATTGACCAGCCCTCGTGCGAGGTGTCGGCAGGCATCCTGACTTGGGGTGTCAAAGAGAGCTTCCGCTCATACATCAGCGGCAGCATCGCCAACGGCGAGTGGACCGTCAGTGACGACATGCGGTACGAGACGCCGAGTTTCATTTGGGACAAGGTCGCGGGCGGCGTCACGCCCGGGCTCGAGGCGGGTGAGATCGGCTTCACCGGGGCCGTGCACTTCACCGGTCACGACGGGGCCATGGCCCTTGACCTGGCGAACCCAAAGATTGAGTTCGCTGCAGACGACACTGCGTACCTGCTGCTCGATATCGGCTCAAGCGATGCGACGAACCCTGACTCAAGCGCCGAGCAGACCGGGGTGCGCGCCGCAAAGCTTGACCTGGCGACCGCGGTGACCGCGGGCGGCAGCGAGCTCTCGATCGAAGGCGCTGTGCCTCGCCTCACCGCCGAGGGCGCCACAGCACTCAACGGCGCCTACGGCAGCTATGTGGCAGGCGAAGAGCTCGACCCGATCACCCTGGCGGCCACGGTCGCAGGTTGCGAACTGGGAGAGCAGGCGGCGGTGGCTCCCGAGGAGCCCGAGCAGATCCCGCTCGACCCCGCAACCCCGGTCGCGGCCGAGGCCGATGCGCCCCAGATCCCGTGGCTGCCGGTCGGCATCGGTGCTGTCGCCCTGCTCGTGATCGGTATCACCGGAGGCATGCTGCTGGGAGGCCGCGGCAAGAAGCGCACGGGCGATCCGGGTTCCAGCGTCGATTCTGGCGACGGATCTGGCGACGGATCGAGCGCTTCCGAGTAGCTCAGTTCCCAAATATGCAAGAACCCGCTGACT
>NZ_AOCN01000019.1 GCF_000350525.1 Leucobacter salsicius M1-8
GTCACGGGGTGCCGGATCACCTCAACCGGGGTGCGGTACGCGTGACTGACGATCTCACTGGTGAGCACCCGCTCGGGCGCATCGCAGGCAACGATCTTGCCATCGCGCAGCAGCGCGATGCGGTCCGCGTAGGCGGCGGCAAGGTTGAGATCGTGCAGCACGATCAGTACGGCGTCACCCTGGCGTGCGCGCTCCCGCGCGAGCGTCAGTACAGCCTCCTGATGCCCGATATCGAGTGCCGCGGTCGGCTCGTCCAGCATGAGCACGCCGGTACGGCCCGCCATGACGCGTGCGAAGGCGGCGCGTGCGCGCTCTCCGCCAGAGAGCGACGGAACTCGACGGTTGCCCAGATGCGCGATGTCGGCCGAAGCAATGGCCTCGGAGATTGCCTCGTTGTCCTCTTCCTCGCGCTCGGTGCGACGCCAGGGCGCGCGACCCATCTCTACGACCTGGTGCACGGTGAAGGGGAACAACAGCTGGTTGTCCTGCAGTAGTACGCTGCGACGACGCGACAGGTCGACGAGCGACCAGTCGCGGAGGCCGCGATCGCCGAACTGCACGGCACCCTGGTCCGGCGAAACATCCCCGGCCAGCACGCTCATGAGCGTCGATTTGCCAGCACCATTGGGGCCGAGGAGCGCGAGCACCTCGCCGGCGCGGAGATCGAGCGAGACGTCGTCGAGCAGTGCGCGGCCGCCGCGCGACAGCGTGACGGTCTCTGCGGCGCAGACGACCGATCCTGTGCTTGCGCGCTCGGGAAGCGCGATGTGGCGGGCGTTCATCCCCAGCCTCCACTCCGTTTGCGAGTTCTGCGTAGCAGCCAGAAGAAGAACGGGCCGCCCACGAGGGCGGTAAGCATGCCGATCGGCATCTCGGCCATGGGCACGATCGTGCGTGCGCCGAGATCAGCCAACGTGAGTAGCAGCGCTCCACCGAGGGCTGAGCCGGTGACGAGCGGCAGATGTGCGGGCCCCAACACCATGCGCATGAGGTGCGGAATCACGAGACCGACGAAGGAAATGATGCCGGCGAAGGCGACAGAGGCGCCGACGAGCAGTGCGACGACCACGATCATGACGATGCGTAGCGCTTCAACATTCACGCCGAGGTGGCGCGCATTACGTTCACCGAGGGCGAGTAGATCAAGCTTGTGTGCAGCGGCGTAGGCCGAGACGAGGCCGACCACGATGATGGGGGCAGTGACGAGCACCTGCGACCAGCTTGAGCCCTGCAGGCTGCCGAGCTGCCAGAACACGATCTGTTCGCGCGACTGGGTATCCCCGAGGAACGTGAGGAGGGCGATCGCTGCGCCGCCGATCGCGTTTACCGCGATGCCGGTGAGCACGAGCGTGACGACTTCTGTCTTGCCATCGGCGCGACTCATCGCGTACACAATGAATGTGGCGATCAGCCCCGAAACAAAGGCGAGCACGGCCGTGGTCCACGGGCCGAATAGGGTGAGCCCAAACACGATGGACAAACCAGCGCCGACGGCGGCGCCCGAGGAAATGCCGATCACACCGGGCTCAGCGAGGGGGTTGCCAAAAATGGCCTGCATGATGAGACCAGAGACCGCGAGACCCGCGCCTACGAGCACCGCCATAGCAATACGGGGGAAGCGGATGGTCCAGAGCGTCGCGTCACCGGCGGGGTGAGATGGCAGCGGGAGCCAGTCGATGCCGATGCGGTGCAGCAGCGAACCGAGCACCTCTTGCGGCGGTATTTCGAGTTGCCCGGTGCCTGCCGACACCAGCACTGAGGCGGCAACCGCAACCGTCAGTACCGTGAACAGGATCGTGGTTCTGACCGTATGCCGTCTGGCGGTCGCCCTGTCGAGTGGATTCATGCGTCCGTGGGGAGCTTTCTTCGTGTGTGCAAGGCACGTTTGGGCGCACACTCGTTTGCACGAGTATTAAGCGCATTCACACTTCATCATATCTTGACTAGGTTAGGCTAATCTGCGCGCGGCATCGGTGCTTTGGCGTCGCGAATGCGGCGCCCCACTGTCGGTCACAGACAGGAGTAAGCCCGCCGCGGGGATTTCCTGTAGGGCCGCTGCGACGATGAGATCGTCGAGCTAATTAGAGGGGTACACATGCTCAAGCACCGCACATCTCGCGTTCACAGAGCGCTCGCGCTCACCCTGCTGTGTGGGATTGCGTTGACCGGCTGTCAATCGAGCGGAGCCGCTGGTTCTGGAGTGGTTGCGGGCACCGAAGTTGAGTTGCCTCCCCTGGACAAGGTCACCCCGCTGGAGAATCCCCGTACATACGAGGGCCCCACGACCGCCATTATCGGCGGCCCGAGCATCGAGCCACTTGAATCGACCCCTACTCCTCAGCTGCCGGTGACGGTGCAGTCTCACGACCGCGGCGGCGACGTAGATGTCGAGGTCACCGACGTTTCACGCGTGCTTGCGCTGTCGCTCAGTGGATCGCTGGCGGAGACCGTTCACTCGCTCGGCATGTCCGACAGCCTCGTCGGCCGCGACGTCTCCACCAATTTTTCTGGGGCTGAGGACCTCCCCGTCGTGACCCGCGAGGGTCACTCGATCGACGCAGAGGGTGTCTTGTCACTCAGCCCCTCGCTCATCATCACCGACGGCTCAATCGGGCCCACCGACGTGGTACTGCAGCTGCGCGACGCCGGGATCCCGGTGGTGACAGTTGATCGAGCGATCGATGAACACACCACCTACGAAACCACTCAGCAAGTGGCCGACGCCCTCGGCATCGGTGAGGTTGCGGGTGACCGCAACGCGCAGCTCAAGACCGCGATCGAGGCCAAGGAAGCCGAAGTAGCAAAATTGCTGCCCGCAGATAAAGCGAATCTGCCGCGCGTTGCATTTTTGTACATCCGAGGCAGCTCGGGGATCTATTACCTCTTCGGTGAGGGGAGCGGCATCGACAGCATGATCCAGTCGATCGGCGCGGTCGACGTTGCAGCTGAGAGTGGTTGGAAGGGCGAGCGGCCCATGACCGATGAAGCGCTTGTGGCTATCGACCCCGACATTCTGCTGGTGATGAGTCAGGGACTCGAGAGTGCCGGCGGTGTTGACGGTCTGATCGCCGCACAGCCCAGCATTGCCCTCACCACCGCGGGCAAGAATCGGCGCATCATTGACGTGGACGAGAAGTTGCTGTTTGCGGGGGGCTCACGCCTCCCCGACGTGATTGACGGTCTCGCACGCGCAATTTACGCGCCCGATTCGCTCCCGGCTGTGGCTCAGCAGTAGCCCACAATGCCGGATCGGAGCCACGCAAACAGGGTGGTCTTCACCGCGTTTGCAGTTGTCGCACTGTAATGTAGGTGCGATCACCGGGTGCACGATGCCGGCGTGAAACCGGTCAGTTACTTGAGGAGCAGTGTGGGGCAGAATTCCGCAGGGTCAGGGGAGCGTCAGCGCTACCCCGAAGACCGCTTCGACCGTGTTGCGCGCACAGGACGCGTTGGCGCCCACCGGGTGACCGCTCGTCCACGCTACGTGTGGCAGTTTCTCATTGCGGGCCTGCTGGGCTTCGCGCTGCTCACCACAGTGGGAGTGCTTGTGGTGCACAACATTGGCGCGGCCGGCAAGCTCCCTTCGCTGGACCGGACGCCCGCGACCACGGCACCCGCGAAGCCCGAAGCGAAGCTTGACCCGACCGCCACCGTGGCCGTGTTGAACGGCAGCGAAACACCCAACCTGGCGGCTTCGCTCGACAAACTCATCACTGACGAGCAGTGGGGCCAGATTCTCTTCTCGGGCAGCGCAGCGTCGCAGGATGTGAAAATCTCTGCGGTGTTCTATTCAGACCCCGCCGATGCAGATGCCGCCGCGGGACTAGCCGCCAAGTTGGGCGGTCTCTCGACCTACACGACGCAGGACTACGTCGAGTACGGGGCGAAGCTTGTTGTGCTGCTCGGCTCGGACTACGCCGGCCCGGGGCTCGAGGAAGCCGCCTCGCTGACCGCGGAACGTGGCGCTGAAGGCACGATCGCGCCCGAGGGCGCGGCTGACGCTGGCGGGGCAGTGCCAGAGACGCCCGAGGGGCAGTAAGCCTTCTTTCTGCCCCTCGCTCGCGCCGCGTTGTTGCAGTCGCGGTCGTGTTCGCTGTGCGCGAGCTGCTTGCACTCACACAGCACGAGTGCCAGTATTGTTGTTAGCAGTCGGATCGACTGAGTGCTAACGGTGACGACCTACGTCGGCGCTCACCATTTCGAGACCGTCCGAAAGGGGCGAATTACATGGCAAAGATGATTGCGTTTGACGAGGAAGCACGTCGCGGCCTGGAGCGTGGACTGAACATCCTCGCTGATGCCGTAAAGGTAACGCTCGGCCCGCGTGGCCGCAACGTTGTGCTCGAGAAGAAGTGGGGCGCACCCACCATCACGAACGACGGCGTTTCGATCGCCAAGGAGATCGAGCTCGACGATCCCTTCGAGAAGATCGGCGCTGAGCTCGTCAAGGAGGTCGCGAAGAAGACCGACGATGTCGCAGGCGACGGCACCACCACCGCCACTGTGCTCGCACAGGCAATCGTGCGCGAGGGCCTGCGCAACGTTGCCGCTGGCAGCGATCCCATCGCGATCAAGAAGGGCATCGAGAAGGCAGTAGCTGCCGTCTCGGCACAGCTCCTTGAGAACGCTCAGGAGATCGAGACCACCGACCAGATCGCCGCTACCGCGTCGATCTCGGCCGCTGACGAGCAGATCGGCCAGCTCATCGCTGAGGCGATCGACAAGGTCGGCAAGGAAGGCGTCGTCACCGTCGAGGAGTCGAACACGTTCGGCACCGAGCTCGAGCTGACCGAGGGCATGCGCTTCGACAAGGGCTACCTGTCGGCATACTTCGTGACCGACGCTGACCGCCAGGAGGCAGTCTTCGAGGATCCCTACATCCTCATCGTCAACAGCAAGGTCTCGAACATCAAGGACCTGCTCCCCGTTGTCGATCCCGTCATCCAGTCGGGCAAGCAGCTCCTCATCATTGCTGAGGACATCGAGGGCGAAGCACTTGCGACCCTCGTGCTCAACAAGATCCGTGGCATCTTCAAGTCGGCTGCTGTGAAGGCTCCCGGCTTCGGCGACCGCCGCAAGGCAATGCTGCAGGACATCGCGATCCTCACCGGCGGCCAGGTCATCTCGGAAGAGGTTGGCCTCAAGCTCGAGAACGCGACGCTCGACATGCTCGGCACCGCACGCAAGGTCATCATCACCAAGGACGAGACCACCATCGTTCAGGGTGGCGGCGAGGAAGACGCGATCCAGGGTCGCGTTGCCCAGATCCGTCGCGAGATCGAGAACACCGACAGCGATTACGATCGCGAGAAGCTCCAGGAGCGCCTCGCGAAGCTCGCCGGCGGCGTGGCAGTCATCAAGGCTGGCGCTGCAACCGAGGTTGAGCTCAAGGAGCGCAAGCACCGCATCGAGGATGCCGTTCGCAACGCGAAGGCAGCCGTCGAAGAGGGCGTTCTGCCCGGCGGTGGCGTGGCACTGATCCAGGCTGGCAAGACGGTCTTCGCCGATCTCGACCTGAAGGGTGACGAGGCAGTTGGCGCTCGCATCGTTCGCGTTGCAATCGAGGCACCGCTGCGCCAGATCGCCCAGAACGCAGGCCTCGAGCCCGGCGTTGTGGCGAACAAGGTGAGCGAAATGCCCAACGGCCACGGCCTGAACGCCGCAACCGGCGAGTACGGTGACCTGATCGCTCAGGGTATCCTCGACCCGGCCAAGGTAACCCGTTCGGCGCTGCAGAACGCGGCTTCGATCGCAGGTCTGTTCCTCACCACCGAGGCAGTTGTGGCTGAGAAGCCCCTCCCCGCATCGGCAGCTCCGGCTGGCGACCCCACGGGTGGTATGGACTTCTAAGTCCTCACAACAGCACTCGCTGACACAGCGGGGCCGCGCCTTCGGGCACGGCCCCGCTTTTGTGTTGTAGCAAAGCTGAGGAGCGTCATGTGTTGGTAGTTCCAATGTTACGATGGGGAGTTGCCCGTCATGTTTCCATGAAAGGTTAAACATCCACTCACCATTCGCCGTCGCTCCGACTGAACGCACCGACGAACTGCACCCCAATCTCACTCCTCAGCAGCTGCGCGAGATACTCGCAGCGCAGCCCGAGCAGGCTCTCGCGGTCGCCGTGCACCGTCACTCAGACGAGCCACTGCGATCCTGGTTGTGGGAAACCGGTGACGGGGAGCTGCGCATGGCGATGTACAAGCACTACCTTGCGCTGCGTGAGCAGATGGCCGCAGTTGGGCAGCCCCTGCCCGAGGCAGCTGCACGCTTCGACGCCGCCGTCGACCGGGCCTACGGTCAGTGGCAGGCGGGGTTTGCGGCCCCTCCCCAGAAGACCTCACCAAGACCTCGACGAGCAATGACCTTGTTGCCAGCCCGCAGGTTTCCCCGTTGCCGCAGGCTGCGGCTCCCGCACACGCTTCAATCACCCCGGGAATCGAAACCCCCGCGGTCCCTAAATCGGCACAGCTCGCCGAATTGCGGCTCCCTGACGGGGCGCTCGTGTCCCTGACCGAGGCGACCGTGTTGATTGGGCGAAATCCTTCGCATGAATATGGAGAAGCCCAACTCGTGGTGTTTGGAGACGATCACCGGCTGATTTCGGCGACCCACGCAATGCTGCGGCTCCACGACGGATTCTGGTTCATCGATGATCTGGGCTCTACGAACGGCACCACTTTGGGGCCGGGCAGTGACGTGCCCAAGCTCCCGCCGCGCGAGACCCATCACCTCGACGGTGAGTTCTTGCTGGGTGGTCTGCCATTCATGTTGACGTCGACGACAGGTGTTTCCCAGTGACCGTTTCGGCGCCCGCCCTCGAGCTTGCCTATGCCGGAGAAGTGCACTCGCTCTCGCCCGCGCAGTTCTTTATCGTCGGTCGCACGAGCGTCGCCGACCTGCGGATCGATCTGCCAATCGTGTCACGTCGGCACCTGGTGATCGGCTACAAGAACGGCTGGTTTATCGAGGATCTTGGCTCGCACAACGGCGTCTTCGTCGACGGGCACCGGATCGAGCGCATTGCGCTCACCGGCGCCACCTCTGTGCGTCTCGGCAATGCCCGCACGGGGCCACTGCTCGAGCTTGTGCCCGATGCCGCGTCGGTCTCCGTTGCAACCACGCGTCAACTCACTCCGCAGGAGTTTGGCGAGATGCTGCGCACGGTGGAGGCGCCCCCGCAACTCGCTGAGATCCTCTCCTACGCGGGAGCGGCTATGACTTTTGCCTCAGATGTGCCGGGCGTTCCCGCTGTCGCGACCGCGGGGCACGGTGGCGGGCCTGGCTCGTATGCCGGTGGACTTGAGGTGCGCAGGCTCGGGTTTACCGTCGAGGGTGGCAAGCAACTGCTGCGCGACGTCACCTTTGATGCCGGGAGGGGCACGCTGACGGCGATCGTCGGGCCCTCGGGCGCGGGTAAATCAACCTTTGCACGTGCGGTCTCTGGCCTTACTCGGCCCAGTGGTGGGCAGGTCATGTTTGACGGCGTTGACGTGCATGCTGAGTACGACCGAGCGAAGTCCATGATTGGCATGGTGCCGCAGGAAGACGTGATCCACGGGCAGCTGACGCTGCTGCGGGCCCTGCGCTATGCCGCGAGGCTTCGACTGGGATCCGGCATGAGCGCGGCCGAGCGTGAGGGGCATGTGCAGCGGGCCCTTGCCCAGCTGGATCTCGAAGCGCATGTGAACACCCGCATTTCGAAGCTGTCGGGAGGCCAGCGTAAGCGCGCCTCGGTGGCGCTTGAACTGCTCACTGAACCCGCGTTTCTGATTCTTGATGAGCCAACCTCGGGGCTTGACCCGGCACTTGATCGCCAGCTCATGGCGGAATTTCGGGCGCTCGCCGATGGCGGTCGAACCGTGCTGACGATCACGCATTCCGTTGCCTGTCTCGACGTGTGCGACCAGGTGCTCGTACTCGTGCCGGGAGGGGCGCCAGCGTTCATTGGCAGCGAGGCTGGCGCTTTCGCCTACTTCGGGACGACGGACTGGTCGAATATTTTTGACCTGCTGAAGAACGACCCGCAGGGCTGCGCAGACCGGTGGCTGGCTTCGGTCGAGGCCAGGGCACTCGCGGTTGAGCACGCCCTCAAACCCGCGCAGGCGGTGGCGGCGCCGGCTCCGGTTCCCACCACGAACCGCTTCGTGCAGTTCATGACCCTGATGCAGCGACAGCTATCGCTGATGGTCGCAGACCGCGGTTATACGGCCTTCTTGATTGCGCTTCCGTTCGTGATCGGATTGCTCCCATTGGTGGTACCGGGCGAGACCGGACTCACTCGGGTGCAGCAGGCGAAGGACGCACAGGAGCCGCAGATGATCCTCACGCTGCTCACGATCGGCGCCATCTTCATGGGCATCTCGATGAGTATTCGAGACCTGGTCGGCGAACGCAGTATCTACGCGCGCGAGCGGGCTGTGGGCCTCAGCACCTCGGCCTACCTCGCGGCGAAGATCGTGGTGTACAACCTACTGGGCCTATTTGGCGCAATCGTCATCGTGACGGTGTCAGGGCTCTTGAAGGATGCGCCCACCGGCGAAGGGGTGCTGGGGCTGGGTGCGCGCGTGGAACTCACCATAGGTATCGCGGTGACGATCTCCATCGGCGTGCTGATTGGGCTGTTGCTCTCTGCGCTGGTGAGCTCCCAGAACCAGGTGATGCCCGTGCTCATCGTGGTGCTCATGGTGCAGATGGTGCTCAACGGCGGGCTCATTCCGCTCGTGGACAGCGGCTTCCTGAACTGGGTGTCGATGACGGTGCCGGCGCGCTGGTCGATGGCGATGGGCGCGGTGAGTGTCGACATGCATCACTTGCTCTCCATCGCGAATGACCTTGAGCGAGCTGGCGCAGCGAACTCGATGCCCGACCTCGACCCGATGTGGAACCCGAGCGCGCTGCGCTGGTGGCTTGCCGCCTGCGTCTTGAGCGTAATGGCCGCGCTGATGGTCGTCGCAACTTGGTGGCGCACCCGCACGAGATGACCCCGTGGGGGCTAGCGAGTTACAGAGAACTGCCGCTAGCCCACACGGTCTACCGAGAAATGGTCACCGCGCGGTGGACACCGGGACGGTGTCGTCACCCGGGGCGCCGGGAAGATCGACCCTAAAGGTCGCGCCGCCGCCCGGGGTCTCGTGAATGCTGACGCGGCCCTTGTGGGCGTCGACGATGGACTTCACGATGGCAAGGCCCAGGCCGGATCCACCGGTCTCGCGGTTGCGCGAGGTGTCGGCACGCCAAAACCGCCCAAAGATCTTCTCTCTGATTTGCACGGGTACGCCCTCACCGTGGTCGACGATCTCAAACCGGGCGTACTGCGGGCCGTCAGGGTTCGGCGGCAACGTCGACACGACGACCTCGATAGGGCTGCCCTCGGGGGTGTGACGCATCGCATTGCCGATAAGGTTCGTCATGAGCTGACGCACCTTATGTTCATCTCCGACCACTGAGGGGGCCAACGGGTCTTCGATGACGGAGACGACGCGATCCGGAGCTTGGGCGCGCGCATCGAGCGCCGCATCGCTCGCGAGCTTATTGAGTGGCAGCGCCGTGAGTTCGAGCGGGCGACGCTCGTCGAGGCGCGCGAGGGCAAGCAGATCCTCGACCAGCGAGGTCATGCGAATCGCTTCCTTCTCGATGCGCTCCATGGCCTGGCCGACCTGCTCCTTGTCTTGCAGCGCACCCATGCGGTACAGCTCGGCGTAGCCGCGCACTGACACGAGAGGGGTGCGCAGCTCGTGACTCGCGTCGCCGATGAAGCGTCGCATCTGATCGATCGTCTGTGCGCGATCCTCGAGGGATCCGTCGAGCCGGTCGAGCATGGCATTGAGGGATTCGCCCAGGTGACCCACTTCGGTGTGCGGGCTCGAGACCATAATGCGTTTGGAATAATCGCCGCGCGAGATCTCGAGCGCCGTTTTCTCGACTTCTGCGAGCGGGAGAAACGTGGTCGTGACGAGCAGTCGCGTGAGTGCCGCCCCCAATAGGATCACCGCGATGCCGAAGCACGTGAAGATGATCACGTACTGCGCGACGATCTGATTGATCGGGGCCGCCGACATCGCAATGAGTAGGGTGCCGCTTGGGCGGCCCCCCACTTCGACGGGCGAGACGACGGCGCGCCACTCGGTACCGTCGCGTGCCTCCATGCCGATCAGCACGTCGGGGTGTTTGAGCACCGCATCGAGACGTACCTGTGGAACCACCGGGGTGCTCGGCTCGTTGGAGCTGTGCGTGTTGTCGTACTGCAGCGTGCCGTCGGCGTCGAGCATGGCCACGTAGTAGGCCTGGTTCGCGTACAGCACGTCGTTGCGCGACAGATCGTTGGGGTTCGCCCCCGTGGCGAGCGCGAGCGACGGGTCGCTGCGCAGCTTCGACAGCGTGCTCTCCTGGTTGGAGATCAGCATGGGCCGCAGCACCGATAGTGTGCCGACGCCCGCCACGATCAGCCCCAGAAACAGGATGAAGACCGTGACGCCCGTGATCTTCGCGCGGAGCGAGACGTCGGCAAATCGGTCGCCGAAGCGCGACATGAATTACTTCGCTTCGGTTTTGAGCATGTAGCCGAAGCCGCGCTTCGTCTGAATCAGCGATTCTTCGGTGAGCGGGTCGAGCTTGCGTCGCAGGTACGAGATGTACGACTCGACAATGCCGGCGTCGCCGTTAAAGTCGTACTCCCACACGTGGTCAAGAATCTGCGCCTTCGACAGCACACGGTTCGCGTTCTGCATCAGGTAGCGCAGCAGCTTGAACTCGGTGGGGGAGAGTTCAACCGAGGTGCCCTCGACGTTGACCTCGTGGGTGTCCTGATCCATGGTGATCGGGCCGATCGACAGCACCGAATCCTCGTCCTCCTGGATTGTGCGGCGCAGCACGGCCTTGATGCGCGCGATGATCTCGTCGAGGCTGAACGGCTTGGTGACGTAGTCGTCGCCGCCCACGGTGAGGCCCTCGATCTTGTCCTCCGTGTCATCCTTCGCGGTGAGGAAGATGATGGGGGCGGTGTAGCCAGCCGAGCGCAGACGCTTGGTCACGCTGAAGCCGTTCATGTCGGGCAGCATGACGTCGAGCACGATGAGATCGGGCTCTTCCTCGAGCACTGCCGAGATGGTTTGCGCGCCGTTTGCAACGGAGCGCACGCCGAAACCAGCGAAGCGGAGGCTCGTTGAGAGCAGCTCGCGGATGCTGGGCTCGTCGTCGACGATAAGAATCCGGGGTCCCTTTGGCTGTGTGTTCATGCTTCCAGTCTCTGATCGTTTGCTATGAACCGGCTGGGAGTGTGAGGAAAACACCTCGCACCCCCAGCCGACAGGTCCAGAGTGGGTCAGCCTTCCCTTAGCCGCCGGTGACCCAGGTGGCCCACTCGGAGGCCATCGCATCGTAGTTGTCGACCCAAAAGTCGATGTGGGGGACGATGCCCGTGTCGAAGCGCGTGCTTGCGAGCCAATCGGCGAGGACAGGGTCTACCTCGGGCACCGCGTTCACGTTCACGGGTGACATCGAGTTCAGCTCGGTCATGCGCGCTTGCTGATCCGCGCCCAGGAAGTAGTTGATCGCGGCGAGTGAGGCATCGACATCCTTCGCGCCCTTGGGAATGGCGGTCGAATCGATCGCGACGAGCCACTCGTCCCATACCGGGGCGATGGGGGCGCCGGACTCGGCGGCACCGTAGCCGCGACCCGACCAGACGTAGCCCATCACGGCCTCGCCCGACTCCAGCTGCTGCTGTGCCTGGGCGCCCGTGGTCCAGCCGATCATGTCGTCGCCCAGGCTCTTGTACTTATCGATCGCCTGCGCAATGTGCTCGGGCTTCAAATTGTCGAGGTCTACCCCGTCGGCCAGCAGCGGAAATTCCATGTTCTGCGGGTCGACGTAGGTTGTCTGCGGCACCGTGCGCTTGCCCGGGAACTTCTTCGTATCGAAAAAGTCGGCGGCGCTCTTCGGCGGGTTGTCGCCAAATACCTCGGTGTTGTACGCAATCACGAAGCCGTACATCACGTTGGGGATCATGCACTCATCAGTGAGCGTGCCCTCGGGGAGCTCCGAGGTGTCGACCTTTGAGCGGTCGATCTTCTCATAGAGCGTGCCGCATCCGCGCGCGGTATCGACCTGTGAGGTGTCGACGATGTCCCAAGACACATTGCCGCTGTCGACCATTGCCTTCAGTTTGCCCGCGTCAAAGGCGTCCATGAGCATCGTGGCACCAGAGGCCTTCGCGAACGGCTGCCAGATCGCCTCGTCCTGCCCCTCCTGGAAGATGCCGCCGGGCCCCGCGTAGGTGAGCGTTGTGCCCTCGAGGACGCCCGGCGTGACCTCGCCCGCGACGGGGGTGCCGAAGTCGCGGTCAGTGGGCGGTGCGGTCGATCCGCTCGAACAGCCAGCCAGCAGCACGGCCGAGGCCGCTGCGAGTGCGAGTGCTGGGGCGATACGGGTGAGTTTCGTCATTGATACATCCGTTTCTAGGGTGCGGGAAAGCCCGCGAGGACTACAGCAGGTACAGAAAAGAGGAGGAAGTGTCGAGGTCCTTAGCGCGCCCAGAGTGACAGGAACTCGTAGGCCACGTGCGCCGCGGCCAGGGAGGTCACGTTCGCGTGATCGTAGGCCGGTGCGACCTCGACGATGTCGGCGCCCACGATGTTGAGTGGTGCCAGCCCGCGAATCAGGTACAGCAGTTCGCGGCTCGTGAGGCCCCCGGGCTCGGGCGTGCCCGTACCCGGGGCGAACGCCGGATCAAGCACGTCGATGTCAACGGAGACGTAGACGGGCCGGTCTCCCATACGGTGCCGCATCTGTTCGAGGATGCCCTCGAGCCCCGTGGTGGAGAATTCGCTCGCGTGCACGGTCTGGAATCCGAGCGCGCGATCCTCTGACAGGTCGCTCGGCCCGTAGAGCGGGCCGCGAATTCCCACGTGCATGCAGCCCTCGGGATCTAGCAGCCCATCTTCTGCCGCGCGGCGGAAGGGGGTGCCGTGGTGCATGGACGCACCAAAGTAGGGGCCGAAGGTGTCGATGTGCGCGTCGAAATGCAACACCGAAATGGGGCCGTGCTGCTGCGCGAGCGTCTTAATTGAGGGGTAGGCGATCGTGTGATCGCCGCCCAGAATCACGAGTTTGCCCGCGCGCTCGCGCGCTGCCGAGAGTCCCGTGAGCATGGCCTCGACCGCGCGATCCACCCCAAACGGGGTGACGGCGAGGTTGCCGACGTCGGCGACCTGGTGGGTCGCAAACGGATATGAGTCGAGCTCGACGTTGAAGGGCCGGATCAGGTGGCTCGCGCTGCGAATGCCCTCGGGGCCGAACCGTGCGCCCGGTCGGTAGGTGACGCCCGAGTCGAAGGGGATGCCAATGACGCCAGCGGCCGCCTCGCCTACGTCCTGCAGGCGGGGGAGGCCCGCGAACGTGCCGGGGCCCGCGAACCGGGGCACCTGCGAGAAGTCGACCTGGCCCGTCACAGGCCGCCCGTCTGCGCCGATACCGGTGGTGTAGGGAAGTTCGAGGCTCATGCGGTGGCTCCAGACGTTGCGATGGTGGGTTTCAGTGAGTCGGCTTCGACGCGATGCTCGGTGGGCGCTTGCACTACGACCACCGAGAGTCCCGGCTGGCCGGCCTCGATGCGCAGGGCGGCTTCGAGCTCGTCGGGGGTCGTGGGTCGCACGACGCGGGCCCCAAACCCCTTCGCGATCATGCCAAGGTCTTGGGCGGTGGTGCGCACACCGGCGGGGGCGATGTCGGTGCGCGCGAACGACACCTCGATCTCGCGGTAGCCGCCGTTGTCCCAGATCACGTAGGTGATGTTGGCGTCGTTGTTGGCGCCCAGATCTCGCGCCGTGGCTAGTTCGGGCAGCGTGAACAGTGAGCTGCCGTCGCCCGCGAGCGCAATGATGGGACGGCCGGGAGCTCCGATCGCGGCGCCCACCGCCATGGGGAGCGCGGGCCCGAGCGTGCCATAGCCGTAGGGTGCGAGCCACCGGCCGGGTGTATCAAGCCCCAGATAGTGGTGAGACTGGTAGGCGACCTGTGCCGAATCCGCGGTCAGGATCACATCGGCTGGCAGCGCCCGCTCGATCGCGTCGATCCACGGCGTGTGCGGGTCGGCCGCGCGCGCCTCGGCGAGCCCAGCCTTCGCGACCGTGGCACGAGCCTCACCTGAGCTTCGGGTGGCTTCGTTCGCAAGCTCCGGAGCCGGATCCCGCTGAAGAGCGAGCCGCGCAAACTCCGCCACGCGCATCTGCAGCGCGGGGCGTGTCTGGTCGGGGTGCGTGACGGTTGGATCGATGTCGACGCGCACGATGTCGGCCATGCGGGGCTCGGCGGAGCCTGTGAACAGCACGTCGAAGTCTGATAGTTCGGTGCCGAGCCCGACCACGAGGTCGGCGTCCTCGACGAGCTCCTGGGTGCGCGGGAACGGCAGGCTGATCCCCACGTTGAGGGGGTGAGCTTCGGGTAGCAGCCCCTTCGAGTTGCCGGTCAAGATAACGGGGGCCGAGTATCGCTCAGCGAGCTCGCGCACGGCCTCGCCGTCGTAGCGTGCACCTCCGCCCGCGATAATAACGGGGCGCTTCGCGGCGCTGAGGCGCGACAGTGCATCGGAGATCTGGTCGGCCTGGTTTGGGGCCGTGGCGGCAGGGGGCGCGCTCGCCGCAGCATGGGCCGGGGCGTTCGCACGACGCAGCTCCCCGACCTCCTCCTCGAGCAGGTCGCGGGGAATGCCGATGTAGACGGGGCGAGGGCGTTCGTGCTGCCAGCGGGTGAATGCCTCCTCGATGAGCTCGGGCACACGCTCGACCGTGGTGACGGTCTCGCTGATGAGTGTGAAAGGGCGTAGGACCCCGGCGAGGTCGGGAGTATCGTGCAGGGTGCCACGGTGCGCGCCGAGCTCGGGGCGGGTGACGGTCGAGCCGATGATCAGCATGGGGATCGAGTCGTGCCAGGCCTGAGCGATGGGCGTGAGCGCGTTGAGCACGCCGGGCCCGGTGATGAGGTAACAGACGGCGGGCTTGCCCGAGACTCGCGTGTAGGCGTCGGCCATGAATCCGGCACCCTGCTCGTGGCGGGGAATGGTGACGTTGAGTCCGCTCGCGTCGATATCGCGAAAAAGTTCAAGGGTGTGCACGCCGGGGATCCCGAAGATGTGCTCGACCCCGTACTGGGTGAGCAACGAGCTGATGGCCTGACCGAACCGCATCTGACGACTCCTTCGTGGACTGCATTGTCCACATTGCACGGGTTGCCCCGCAGTGAAAGGTTTAGTTGTGTAATACTCTGTTTGGATACACTAAACACATTGGGGTCCCGAGTCAACACCGCCCCGGGGCAAATGAATTAAGCTTCACGTGTCACGAGAGGAGCCGGCATGTCAGAGGGCACCACCGCGCGTCAGCCGCATGCTGGCGCCACTGCGCAGCTCGCCCAGATCGGGTTTCGGTTGCGCGTGGCACGCGAAGAACGCGGCATGACGATCAGTAGCGTTGCCGAGTTCACGGGCCTCACGAAGGGCTTCATCTCGCAGGTGGAGCGCGGCCTTGCTTCGGCCTCGATCACGTCGCTCGCCGCGATCTGCGACGCCCTGACGATGCCGATGGGGCGGTTGTTCGACCCGCCAAAAGTGTTTGTGAACCGGGCTGCGGATCGCCCCGCGGCCAGGCTCATGGGCGACGGCGTGGCCGACTCGATCCTGTCGCCCCCCGGGCAGAGTGACGTACAGATCATCGAGACCTGGGTCGAACCGGGCGGCGGTTTTGAGCCTGAGCCCTACCGGCTGCCGGTCGACCGCGAATTCGTCGTGGTGCTCAATGGGACACTCGAGATGCGCATCGAGGCTGACGCTTACCTGCTCGAGGAAGGCGATTCCATGAGCTTTGATGCGCGACACGCGCACATCTGGCGCAACCCGTCAGAATCGGAGCGGACGCGCGTGCTGTGGGTGCTCTCGTCGGACCGGTAGTCCAACCCGCTACACCTCGTCGGCATTCAGAATCGTGTAGGCGTACCCCTGCTCTGCCAGAAAACGCTGCCGGTTCTGAGCGAAGTCCTGGTCCACGGTGTCGCGTGCGATCAACGTGTAGAACGAGGCGGTGAGGCCCTTCGCCTTGGGGCGCAGCAGGCGCCCGAGGCGCTGAGCCTCCTCCTGCCGTGACCCGTACGATCCCGAGATCTGAATGGCGACCGAAGCGTCGGGCAGGTCGATGGAGAAATTGGCGACCTTCGACACGACGAGCGTGGTGATGTCACCGGTGCGAAACGCATTGAACAGCCGCTCGCGCTCATCGACGGGGGTCTGGCCCGTGATCAGTTCGGATCCCAGCGCCTCGGCCATCGCCTCGAGCTGGTCGATGTACTGACCGATCACGAGCACGCTTTCACCCGGATGCTTGTCGATGATGCGCTGCGCGAGATCCTGCTTCTCGGGCGTCGAGGACGCGATCCGGTAGCGATCCTGATCTTCGGCGACCGCGTACTGCATGCGCTCGGCCTCGGGCAGATCGACCCGCACCTCGAAGCAGGCCGCGGGCGCGATGAAGCCCTGCGCCTCGATGTCCTTCCACGCCGCGTCGTAGCGCTTGGGCCCGATCAAGCTGAAGACGTCGCCCTCGCGACCGTCCTCGCGCACGAGCGTCGCAGTGAGGCCGAGGCGCCGCCGCGCCTGCAGCTCTGCGGTCAGCTTAAACACGGGGGCGGGCAGCAGATGCACCTCGTCATAGACGATCACACCCCAGTCCTGTGCCGACAGCAGCGACAGGTGCGCGTACTCGCCCTTCCGCTTGCTCGTGAGGATCTGGTAGGTCGCGATCGTGACCGGCTTGACCTCCTTCACCTGCCCCGAGTACTCGCCAATCTCGTCCTCGGTGAGGGTGGTGCGGCGAATCAGCTCATCGCGCCACTGTCTCGCCGATACGGCGTTCGTCACCAGAATGAGCGTCTTCGCGCCGACCGCCGCCATCGATGCTGCGCCGACGATGGTCTTGCCCGCGCCACACGGCAGCACGACTACGCCAGACCCGCCGCGCTGAAACGCCTCGGCGGCCTTCGCCTGGTAGTCGCGCAGCTGCCATCCGTCGGGTCCGGTGCTTTCGACGAGTGCGATTGGGTACGGCTCTCCGGGGGTGTAGCCCGCGAGGTCCTCGGCGGGCCAGCCGCGCGCGACGAGCTGCTGCTTGAGTTCGCCGCGGGCCCACGCCTCGATCGGGTAGGTCTGGTCGTCGAGACGATTGCCGAGCAGCGGCGCGATCTTCTTGGCGCTCGTGACCTCTCGCAGAATCGCCGCGTCGTCGCACCGCAGCACAAGCACGGGCGGCTCGCCTTCGCCCAATAGAGGCTGTGCGTTGGGGTCGTCGGCACCGCCGTCGAGGCGCTCAATCGTGAGCCGCCCGTAGCGGCGCATCGTGTCCTCGATCTCGCTCGCGACCCCACTGGGCACGGGAAACTTCGCGTACTGGTTGAGCGTCGCGAGAATCTCTTCGGCGGTGTGCCCCGCGGCGCGCGCGTTCCACAGCCCCAGCCGGGTGACGCGGTAGGTGTGAATGTGTTCTGGCGCGCGTTCGAGCTCGGCGAAGACGGCCAGCGCATGCCGCGCATCCTCGGCTTCGGGGTGCGCAACCTCTAACAACACGGTGTGGTCGCTTTGCACGATGAGAGGCCCAAGAGTCATAACGACCTAGTTTACGCTGGTTCGACTGCCACAATCATGGACACGGGAAACGTGCGCTCGACACCGGCCCCCACGTCGGTCGCGCGCAGCCTACCGTCGGTGAGTGCGACGGGCGTAAGCGTGAAGGTGCGGCGCTGCCCGCGTGACTCCGCGGTAACGGCGACGGCGGTCTTGTCGCGAATGGCGAGCTCGAGCCGGCGCGTGAACGCGGCGGCCGCGGGCTCGGTGCGCGCGGCAAGATACACTCGCTCGATCATGGCCTCGATGGGATCCGGATCCGGATCCTGCGCGGGCATCGCGGCAGCGCCCGCGATTGTTGCCGGCACCTCGGCCGCGACGGCGTCGGAATCGCGGGCGGCAGAACCTGCGCCGTTAAGTACGGCGGGATCGGCGGGCTCGCCCGCGAGCGACGCGTGGTAGCGCGCCTCGTTGAATGCGCTGACGACGTGGTCGGGGCGCAGCCGGGAAAACAGCACGACGAACTCATCGCCCTGGGCGATGAGGGAGCGAGTGAGCTGAAGGTGTTGCAGCTGGCGATCGACAAGCGCCGTTCCTGCAAGCGCGGGCTGCGCAATGCGAATGCGGCTGCGGCCCTCGAGCCCCTGGTGTTCGTGCACGACGATGCGCCCGATGCGCTCTGCGACGCTCGTGAGGAGGTACTCGAGAGGCTGAGGGACCCCCGTCATTGACAGTCGGGAGAAGGTCTCGTGGGCGCTTTCGCGGGTCACGCCGCGCTCAAACGCTGCTGCGAGCGAGGCTTCGGTGACCCGGCGCATGGACGCCGGACCAATCTGTTCGGGCCGCGTCAGGGCCGCGAGTGATGCCTCCGACTCCGGATCGAGCGGCCCCGGCGCGAGAATCGTGAGGTCTGGCTGCAGATAGACGCCGGTCGCGGCGGGCGGGAGCAGTTCGGCCACCACCGTGACGGGTACGTCGACGCCCGCAAGGATCTGCTGGGCGACCGGGGTTAGGGCCCCGAGGGCAGTGCAGCCGAGGTGCTCGGCATCGAGCACGAACTGCTGTGCCGTGCTGAGGTCGCCCGAGGGCAGCAGCGGAAACCGGCCCGGCAGGTGCGCGTGGGCGCCTCCGAGGTCGGGCGTGATGGTGTTGCCTTCCGTGATGCTCTCGCGAAGCGGGCTGGGGATCGTGGCGAGGAACGCGCGTGCGAGCGCGAGCCAGCGCGCCTGATGCGGCAGTGCCAGCCAGCTGGCCGCGCTGGCAGCAGGGACGAGTCGGTGCTCGACTGCGACGGTGAGCCCAGCCGAGCTGAGCAGACGCAGAGCGTGGGCCACCGCTGTTGGGGTGACGGCGGTGCGCTCTGCGAGTTCGCGTGCCGCCGCGACGCCTACGATACCGCTGCGGTTCAGGCGTAGCCCGCCGCCCTGCAGCGCGCGCAGGCACTCGGCCGCCTCTCCGACAGCGGTGAGTGCCGGTGTGAACCACGCGGCCGCGCTCGCGGGGCCTGTCGTGGCGCTCGAATTGGTAGCAAACTCAGCGCTGACGGAAATGCCCGGCTGCGAGCTCACCTCGGCGACGAATGCATCCCATTCGATACCGGTAGCTTCAAGCGCCGTGCGAAGCAAAGTGTCGACCTCGATCAGCGCGACGGGTTCAGGATCGGTGTGTGAGGAATCCGCACCCACAAGGCCGAGACCGGTAAGTCGCTGGACGATGTCGGGGGAGCACTGCCAATCATGCGACGCGAGGACCCGCAGAGTCTCGCGGTCGAGAGGAGCGAGCACCCGCGTGATGGATTCTGAGCGCAGCAGCTCTGCCGCCAGCCCGATCGGATCGGCGACTCCACCGGCGGCGAGGGGCCTGCGGGCTTGCACGAGGCGTGCAAGAGCCTCGCGATCGAGGGCCGCGATCGCGGAGGCCAGCGCCAGCGTGCCGCTCACAGCAGTTATCCTCGCGTTTTACGCTTGGGGTTGCCGCTGCGCTTGCCGGCGGCAGCGCTGTGTCCCTCTGCTTCGGCCGCCAACTCGCGCTTGCGGCGACGCTGAGTGACGATGAGGAGCGCGATGAGCAGCACGAAGCCGAACGGCAGCGCGTAGATCGAGATGCCATACACAACGGGCAGCCAGCCCTCGGCCATCGCCTGGCGATCGTTGAGCCCAATAATGAGGGTCACGAAAAACGAAAGCAGCGCGGCAGCGATGATGCTGAGCGAAGCAAACGCGAGGATTCGCTCGACGAGCGACGGGGTGCCAGATTCTGAGGTAGACATCTTTCCCATTTTATCCTGCCTGTGCGCCCGGGTGCGCCGCGAGGATGGAGCGACGAGCGGTAGACTTGCCGAGATATGCGGGTATTATCCGCAACTCAGTGTGCGCGGGTGATCCCGCGAGAAGGGGTGGGCATGCCAAACGGCAAGGTCAGGTTCTATGACGAAGAGCGTGGCTTCGGGTTCATTCAGGGCGACGACGGCGAGCAGGTGTATCTGCACGCTTCGGTGATTCCCGACGGCACGGAGGTACAGCAGGGCATGCGCCTCGAGTACAGCGTTGCCGACGGCCGCAAGGGGCCACAGGCGCTGTCCGTGCGGGTGCTCGATACTCCTCGCCTCCCCACGCGCGCTCGCAACCGCAATCGCAAGTCTGCCGACGAGATGGCCGTCATTATTGAGGACCTCGTCAAACTGCTTGACGGACTCGGTGGCCGCCTCAAGAATGGCCAGTACCCCGAACGCGCACAGGGCCGCACCGTCGCCGCTCTGTTGCGCCGCGTGGCAGATGACTTTGATGCTTGATCACCATATGAAAGACGGGCTAGACGTGACTGTTGCTGAAGTAGTGCCGGATCCGGAGCTGCTTGCGGCTCGCGCTCAAGCGCGCCGCGCGCTCGAGGAAATCACTGGTGCGCGCACGATTGGCGCCGAGGCTGGCTACGAGGTGCACGAGGAACGCGTGGTCACGCTGTTCTTTGAGAACCGCATGGAGGGCTACCCCGGCTGGCGCTGGGCGGCGACCCTGGCGCGCGTTGACGCCGAGTCGCCGGTCAACGTGCTTGAAGTGGAGCTCCTGCCCGGTGAGGGAGCCGTTGTGGCGCCCGACTGGGTGCCCTGGTCGGAGCGGCTCGCGCAGTTTCGCGAGACGCAGGCGCAGCAGGCCGCCGACGAAGCGTCAGATGCGCGCGCCGCGGCAGCGGAGCTCAGCGACGAAGACGAGGCAGAGGACGATCTGCTCGATAACGACTACAGCGATTTCGACGACGAAATCGACGGTGTCGACATCGATCCCGAAGACGGCGATGACGATACCGACGATGATGATGACGACGATAGCGAAGATGACGCTGACGACGACTTTGATGACGACGACTCAGACGACTCAGACGATGAGGAATCAGACGAATCTGAGTAGCATTCGCTGATATTTACTTGGAAGGCCCGGGGGTTTACCCCCGGGCCTTTTTGTGCACCCTGGCCACCTTTAGGTATTTTTCCCCGATGCTGCACTACCCCGTTCGTTCATATCTTGATTGATGACGGGGGAGTCTGACGTAGGAGTTGGGCAAGCTGCTGGTGAATGCTCGCTGGCAGCACTATTCCCTCGTGATTGTTGTGAGGCGAGGGGATATGAAGCTGTCAGATCTGCCGGGGGCTCAACGCGTACGTCGCGTGGAGCTTCAGGCACCGGCGATGCGGTTGAAGGCTCAGGACGTCATGAAAGTGACGACCGTGTCTGTGCTGTGCGCTGCCTTCGCTGTGCTGGGCGCCGGCCCCGCATATGCGACGACCTTCCAGAATTCTCCTGTCGGCCAGGATCAGGTTGATCCGGCCCACACGACTCAACAATCAGCAGGGCAGGCTTCGACAGGTCAGCAGGCCGCCGAACCATCCAGCCCCGCCCCCCAGACCCCTGCGGCTGAGTCCGCTGCACCAGAACTGGTTTCCCCCGAATCAGTAGTTCCCCCCGCCTCCTCGAGTGAGGCACCCCAGAACGCTCTGGAGCAGAACACGGCTCAGTCGCAGGTCCCCACTTCGTTGCCCGGCCACGTCGCCGTACCCTATCTGCGTTGGAGCGTCTCCGATGCGCAGGGGGCATTGGTAGGTGACACCACTTTCACTGTGCAGCTTGCGGGCAGTGACGCCCCCAGCGCGGACGGCACGCCTGGCTGGGCCGGCGCCGTGACCGCCACCGTGCTCGACAACGTCGGTCAGCCGAATTACTCGGGGGCAGATTTTGACCCCGCGCCGGGCGTATTTACCGTGAAAACGCTCATTGATGATGCGGATGCCGCTCGCTCGCAGGAGATTGCGGGAGGGGACGTCGCGCGCGTGCGGCTGGCGACTGCCGCCGAATCCCTCAAGGCGGGCGAAGCCGCGTCGTGGACCGACGTAAAGATCACCCTGAATCGGGATGACGAGACCGTCCGAGTGGTGGCCGAACAAGCTTCAGCCTCCATCAACATGCTGCGGGATCCCGCCCCAGAGAACATCGTGGTGCCGCTTGTTGCAGGCGCACCGGACGGCGCGACGGCCCCCTACGTGTACTGGAACGTCACAGACCAGGACGGCAACCCGGTTGCCGGCGCGACATTCACGTTTGAACGACGAAACAACAACTGGACTGGACTCCGTACTGTGACGGACTGTGTGTCGGGGACCTGCACGGGGGTGGACCGCGACAACGATCCGGGTGAGTTCTCGGTGAAGTGGATCGACAGCGACACCCCTGGTGCTGACCCAGGCAGCGGTCGGCTCGCCGTTGAAGCAAATGGTCGATACCGCCTTCAGCCGATCAACCCACCACCGGGATACACCTGGACCTCAGGCACAGGACGGGTCGACTCCAACTCCAAGAACTGGTCGGGCGCTGACAATAATCGCACCCTGAACTTTGGTACCTTCTCGGTCGCCAGAGTGAATTATGCCCCGAGCTGCGTGGCCGGCTATGTGTACGGCATTCAGAGCTCTGGCCAGATTCGGCAGGTGACACCCGGAGGGAGCGTCACGAATCTCGGAAGTACGTCAGGGCTGTCGGGAGCAGAGTTTAACGGACTTGGGATTGGGACAGGTGGTTCGCCGGTCTACGCCTACTCCCGTGGAGGTACGGGTAACTCGACCTCCAAGGTCGCGATCTATCAGTACAACCCCGCCACTGGTAATTGGTCCAACCGGAACGTTTCGGTTGATTCGAACGACACCGGCTTCACCTTCGTTGCTGGCGCAGTGAACCTCAGCACAGGCAAGTACTTCCTCGGTGGATACCGCGGCGATGGTAACAATCGAATCTTCAGGCTTTGGGAATACACTCCCTCGTCCAACACCGTCGCATACAAGGGTGCGGTGAGCGCGCCGGGCTCTGGCAATGCGAACGGTGACATCGCATTCGATGCCAACGGCAACCTCTTTGTTGTGCGCGGGGCCGGAACGACAACCACCATTTATAGTGTTACCGCTGCAGACCTTGCGGCGGCGAACGGTGGCACGATTCCGTCATCGCCTTCCTCCCCTGTCCAAAACACCACACAGGACGTGAATGGCGTCGCCTTCGATGCTGATGGCACGGGATTCCTTGGCGGTGGTAAGGAAGTGCAGCGCTACGACATGCCTGGCTGGACGAACCAAGCTACCGTCACGTCGGGCAGCGGACTAGACGGCAGCACCGACCTGGCGTCATGCGGCTCCCCTCCCACGATCACCATTGAAAAGGTCATCGAGGGCGGCCGTGTCGCCGCGAGCGATCAGTTCACGCTGTCGTTGAACCAGGGTTCCACCCTGATCAGCTCGGCGACCACGACCGGCAACTCTGTAGGGGTGCAGGCTGACCGCATCGGACCGCTACCGACCGTGCGCAACGTGCCGCTCACCTTTAAAGAAACCGCTGCGGGAACCACTGATCTCAGCGGCTACGTGTCGAGCTATCGCTGCCTGATCGACGGAGTGCAGGCTTCGCAGGGTAACGGCACCTCGGGTTCCGTCACGATTCCTGTCACGGGCCAAGCGGTGAACTGTCAGATCTACAACGCGCCCCTCGTTGCGCAGGTCACCGTGCACAAGGACGTCACCGACGCGCAGGGAGCCAACCCTCAGCCCAAGGAAGGCTGGACAGTGAGCGCGACGGCAGTAGCCACCACCGGTTCGATGACCGCCCGTGACGGCAATCCAACGGACTCGACCACAACCAATGAAGCGGGCGATGCCACGTGGAACTACAAGTTCGGTGCCAAAACTGACGTCGGTGCTGTCACTGTAAGCGAAGAGGTCACACCCGGATACGCCTTCCAGAGTGGAGCATGTGTTGTAACGCACCTGGACGGAACGAGCACGACCACTGAGCTCGCGGGGCCGGCGGAGCAAACACTCGCCGGGATCGTGCCGGGCGACCGCGTTGACTGCGGTTACGTGAACAGGCTGCAACCGAACGAGCTGACACTCATCAAGAAGGTCACCAACAAACACGGCGGTACAGGCGTAGTAGCTGACTGGACGCTCACAGCCGAGGGGCCGACGGCGGGTGTGACGGGCATTACCGGAGACGCCGCGATTACGAACGCCAGCGTGGAGGCGGGCGAGTACACCCTTAGTGAGAGCGATGGCCCGCAGGGCTACCTGGCGAGCGCCTGGGAATGCACGAACGGCGAAGACACGCTCGACACCACCGGATCAAAGGTCACGGTGCCCACCGCAGGAAAAGTAGTGTGCACGATCACAAACTCCGATCTGCCGGGCAGCGTGACCTGGTCGAAGGTGGAAACAGGAACGAACGACCTGCTGGGCGGATCCGTTTGGACCCTGACCGGACCGGGTGCCGATGGCGCATCGGTCGAAGTTGAGGACTGCACCGAAGGTGACTGCGCGGGCATGCACGACCAGGATCCGGGCGCAGGCAAGTTCTTGATCGAGGAGCTTTCCTGGGGCGCCTACCAGCTGGAGGAGACCCGGGCTCCACTCGGGTATGTGCTCGATACGAGCACCACTCACGAGTTCGAGATTGCTGGCGGCGCACTCGAGATCACGGTTGACCCGATCAACAACGATCCGGTCCCGTCGCCCCAGATCCCGCTCACGGGCGGAATCGGTCGGGAGCTCTACACGATTGCCGGGTTCGGTGTGCTCACCCTCGCGGCGGCGGCGATCGGGGTGAACCGTATCCAGAAGCGTCGCCGGTAGCCAAGCGCCACCCCTATTAGTTCCAAATTTGCACCATCACTCTTTACGCCTGGTTCGCCGGGCAGAGGCAGAAACAGGGAGAAATTACTCACCATGAACGTTACAAAGAAATCGCTGCAGCGCGTTGCTGCTGGTGTCGGGGCGCTCGCCATCGTGCTGGGCGGATCCATCGGTGCTGCTACTGCGGCACACGCGGCTGTGCCACCGGCCGGTACAGCTCCGGGCGATGCAGCCGCGGGTTCAACGGGCACACTGACCGTGCACAAGCGCGCGGGCACGGCCGGAGCGGCGGGCAACGGCACCGAGCTCACGAACCCCACGGGATCGCCCCTCGGTGGTATCGCGTTCACCGCTCAGCAGGTGGGCACCTGGGACGGCAGCACCTGCGTTGCGATCGACTTGACGACGTCTGCCAGCTGGGACGCCGTGCAGGCCGCCAACGGTGCCAAGCCGGCAGCGCCTGCGGCCGCACCGGCAACAGGAGATCTCTGTAACTACGGCCAGGCCGTGACTCAGCCCACTGCTGACGGCACGGGCGCCACCACCTTTGGTGGCCTGAACCTCGGCCTTTACTACGTTGTCGAACAGGCCAACGCAAACGTCGCCGAGGCGGCAGCACCCTTCTACGTGACTGTGCCGTTCTCGAGCAACTCGGGCACCGAAGCAGCGCCGGTCACCACCTGGCTATACGACGTACACGTCTATCCCAAGAACTCGGTCGTAGACGCGCCCACCAAGACGATTGGTGAGTCACAGGCAGACCTGGTGGTCGGCGCCGACGTCACGTGGACCATCTCGCAGGTGATTCCTACCCTCACCGAATCCTCGTCGAAGTTCACCGACGTATCGGTATCTGACGTGCTCGACAGCCGCCTGGCCTACAAGTCCTCGGTTATTGAGATCGTTGGCAGCGGCAACGACGTGCTGCTGGTCGAAGGCAACGACTACAACCGCGCCGGCAACGTGTCTTGGACGCTCACCGACAGCGGCCTCGCTCTGCTCGACGCCCACCAGGGCAGCACGCTTCGCGTGACGCTGACCTCGACGGTCACGAGCGTGACAGCCGAGAACGAAACCGCGGGTAGCATCAGCAACCTCGCTACGGTGACGATCAACAACAAGCCGCGCACCACTCCCGAGGTGTACACCTACTGGGGCAACCTCAAGGTGACGAAGCACGACTCCACTGTCACGGGAACGCCGCTCTCGGGTGCAGAGTTCCAGGTCTTCGATAATGCCACAGGCACCACCTGCCCAGCACTGCCCACGAGCGGTGCGCTTGCGACCGGCACCAGCAACAACGCGGGCGTCGTCGAGTGGACCCGAGCAGATCAGCCGACTCCCACGGTCACTGAACTTGGTCTCTGGATCGCCAACTCCAACTCCGTCATTGCTGACCCGACCAAGGGTTACTGCCTGTACGAGACCGTTGCTCCCACCGGGTACGCGGCAAACACCGCGGGGGAGCTCGTCACCATCGGCCTCACCGACAATGCGCTGCTGACGAAGCCCGTCGTGAACACCAAGGTGCCGGGCCCGGCACTGCCCCTCACCGGCTCGACCGGAACGTTGATGCTCTCGGTCGCAGGCCTCGCCCTTGTCGGCGTGGGCGGTGCCACGGTGCTGCTGCGTCGTAAGTTCGCGAAGCGCGCATAACAAGCGACCGTAACACCGTGAGGGCCGGGGCGTACTGCACGCCACGGCCTCACGCACACCAGGCCATCGCGCACGCTGAGAAACGGGGACCCAGACTTGCGTACTACCTTGACTACCGAAGCCGCGGCTGAGGTAACCGCAGCACCCACGGGAGTGACGGCCTCCGCACCGCACAAACGGTGGCAATTCAAGTGGGGGGCGGTCGCGACCGCGCTCCTCCTGCTCGCGGGCGTGTGCCTCCCGCTCTACCCACACGCGGCGGCCTGGATATCGCAGTACTACCAGTCACGGGTCGTAGTCAACGTCTCACAGCAGCTGCCGCGGTCGGGCGAACCGAGCAACCTAGAACACCTCGCCGATGCGCGCGCCTACAACGACAGCCTCGTCGGAGGCGCCTTCCTCAACGCCAACGGTCACAAACCCACCGCTGAGCCCTTCAAAATCGACGGGTTTGACTACGGCTCGCTCCTCAAAGCGATGCCGGATGGCGTCATGGCACGGTTGCGCATCCCCGCGATTGCGGTCGATCTACCGATCTACCACGGCACCGAAGATGCCACTCTGCTCAAGGGAGTCGGACACCTCGAGGGAACATCGTTGCCCGTGGGAGGCAAGACCCAACACTCGGTGCTCACCGCCCACCGGGGTCTTCCCGAAGCCACGATGTTCGACAACCTTGATCAGCTGAACGCCGGCGACACCTTCACCATTGAGGTGTACGGAGACGTGCTGACCTATCAGGTCACCAACAAGCGCACGGCCGCTCCCGAGGAGACAGACACGCTGCGCGCCGTGGCCAATAAAGACCTTGCCACGCTCGTCACGTGTACCCCGCTCGGCATCAATACGCACCGCATACTGGTGACCGGGGAGCGCATGCTGCCCACGCCCCAGGGCGACCTCGACCGCGCGGGCGAGGTTCCCAATATTCCAGGGTTTCCCTGGTGGGCGGTAGGACTAGCTGCGGCGCTCGCCGCTCTCGGCACCTACGTGTGGGCTACGAGCCGGCCGCCCAAGTCGCCGATGCTACTCAGGCGGCCGGAGCACGCTGCCAATTAGACCAGGCGCTCGAGCACGTAGTCGATGCAGGCGGTGAGCTGGCGCACGTCTGCGGGGTCGATCGCGGTGAACGTCGCGACGCGCAGCTGGTTGCGGCCCAGCTTGCGGTAGGGCTCGGTGTCCACGATACCGTTGGCGCGCAGCACCTTCGCGATCGCTGCGGCGTCCACGGTCTCATCGAAGTCAATGGTGACGACGACCTGCGAGCGGTGATCCGGATTCGATACAAAGGGAGTGGCGACCTGGGTCGCCTCAGCCCAGTCGTACAGCGCCTGTGAGGACTCGGCCGTACGGGCAGCGGCCCACGACAGGCCACCCTGCTCGTTGATCCAGCGCACCTGCTCATCCATGAGCGCGAGCGTCGCGAGCGCCGGGGTGTTGAGCGTCTGGTTCTTGCGCGAGTTCTCGACCGCACCCTGCAGGTTGAGGGTCTCGGGGATGTAGCGGCCCGAGGAGGTGACGCGCTCGATGCGCTCGATGGCGGCGGGCGACACGAGTGCGAACCACAGCCCGCCGTCGGACGCGAAGTTCTTCTGCGGGGAGAAGTAGTAGACGTCGGTCTCGGCCGCATCGAAGTCAATGCCGCCAGCGCCGCTCGTCGCGTCGACGACGGTGAGTGCGTCGCCTGCGACGCGCTTGACCTGCGTCATGACACCGGTCGAGGTCTCATTGTGGGGGTACGCATAGACGTCGACGCCGTCGACGGCCTCGGTCTCGGAGCGCGACCCGGCCGCAGCCTCGCGCACATCGGGATCCTGCAGGAAGGGAGCCTGCTTCGCGGCCTTCGCGAACTTCGCGCCAAACTCACCGAAGGTGAGGTGCTGGCTGCGGTTCTCGATCAGCGAGTGCACCGCCGAATCCCAGAACGTGGTCGCGCCGCCGTTGGCGAGCAAAATCTCGTAGCCCTCGGGTGCGCGGAACAGATCGGCGAGACCGTTCTGCACGCTCGCGACGAGGTTCTTGACGGGCGCCTGGCGGTGCGAGGTGCCCAGCACGTCGGGCTGCAGGGTCGAAAGGAAGTCGAGCTGTGCGCTACGAACCTTCGAGGGGCCGCAACCGAAGCGACCGTCGGCGGGCAGAAGATGAGCTGGAATCGTGATGTCGGCCATACCCACGATTCTAGCGAGGGCTGTGGGATCTTGACGCCGCATTGAGCGCGGCGGGAGTCGCGGAGTGCGCCATGAGCGAGGGGCGTCTCGCGAACCACACGCTCAATTCGTCTCGGTTCCTGACCCCAACCTTGACGAAGATGTGGCCGAGGTGTGCCTCGACGGTGCGTGTTGACACAAACAGTCGCGCAGCAATGTACTTGGTCGTGTGGCCGAGTGCCGCCAACAGTGCAACCTCGCGCTCGCGCGCGCTCAGGCCCGGTGCAGGCGGGAGCGGCAGCCATACTCCGAGCTCAGCTAGCAAGCGTACCTCGGGGGAATCGTCTTCAATCGTGGGGTCGCAGATACCCTCAATATGGGCCCACAGCGCGCGTGCCTGATGCGACTCGATGTTTCCCGCAATCTCGAAGGCACGCGATTGCTGCTCAGCGGCGAGACCAGATTGTTCGTAGCAAGTTACATGCAGGGCCTGAGGTTCAATCAATGCCAGGCCTTCCTCGCGTGCCCAGGCTGCCAGCCCAATGGCCAGCGCGGCGACATCGTCCTCTCGCAACCACTGGTGGGCGCGCAACGCTAACAACCTCTGCACGCCGCTGAGCGTTTGGCCGAATCCCCAGTGAGTGTCCTCCGCAATGCGCAGGCACTCGACGGCCCCCTCGCGCTCGCCGAGCACCGCCAGCACAAAGGCTCGTGCGGCAGCGACGAGCTGCGTAAGCGCAAAACTGTCATAGTGCTTGAACTGTTGCAACAATTGTTCGCTCTGTTGCGCGGCGTCAGACCACCGGCCCGTCTGAATCGACACGAACAACTGTGCGGTGCTCAAGAATCCTGCGTGCTGTGATTCGGACGGCGCAAATTGCACGGGGCCATTCAACAGTGATTCGCAGACCTCCGCAGCCTTGTCAGAACGACCGCCCAAGCAGTTGCTCACTACCCAGCAGAATGCGTGCAGGTCGACATAGTCTCGCCGGGCGCGGGGACCCAGCTGGCTGAGCGAGTGCATCTGTTTTGCCAGCCTGCTCGCCTGCTCAGTGTTGCCCTGCTGCGCGAGAATCATGGCCATGCTGCCGCGGGCGGGGGACCGAATCAACTCGATCGCGAGGTCGCTGGTCACCTCAGGCAGATGGGCGCCTTCGAAGGCCTCCCGTATGCGGCCAAAGTCTGCCAGTAGATAGGTGTGCACGGTGTGCACGATCTCGAGCGCCATCGCTTTCACTGACGCTGGCGCATGTGTTGTCTCATCGGAAAAGCGTGCCGTGAGTTCGTCGAGTTCTTCGAGCACACGCTGCCTGATGTGATGCTCATGGAACTGGAGACGTATGCGCTCGACACACAGAGAAGCCACGAGCGGGAGGTCGAGTTCTGCAATCTGGCTGGGATCATCGAGCAATCGATTGATTGCGGGCGTGACGAGGTGGGCGGCGTTCTCATCGCCGAGCAAGAATGCCAGGCGAATGGTGGCGAGCTGCGCGACGCCGCGCTGCTTCGGGGTAGCGTCTGGGTGCGCGGACATCTGCTGTGCCAACTGCAATGCCAGCGCCGGATCGGTGCGTTTTGAACCCAGTTCGAACGCGGCCCACAGCCACTCCTGAGGAAGGCGCCGGTTGGCCCGAAGGCCAAAGGTTACGAGCCGGATCAGCCGATCGGGCATGTGCAGCGGATCCATTCCCTGGCGGTCCTCATCGAGCAGGTCATAGACGGCATCGTAAATCTCGTGCCTTCTGGGAGGCGATATGCGCGAGCGCAGCGAATCAGTGACCATGACGTGTGTGAGTACGAGAGTATGCTGGTGAGCAGACTGCCGCCACGAGAGGAAGCCCTGTTCAAAGAGTTGAGCGAGTAGTGCGGCGTCCAGGCTGCGCATCAGGGTTGTCTCGGTGATGGGTTCAGCGATCGCCACAAACTCGAGGAGCCACAGCTCGGCTTCAGTGCACCCCTGGGTGTGCAGCTCAGCAAAGTCGGCGGGAACATGGTCATTGTTGCTGGCTACCCAGGCCACACTATTGCTGCGCTGCACACTCCCCGAGCTGACGCTGGCCATCGCAAGAGCAGCGAGCGCATAGCTCTTGCCGCGTGAGAGCGTCAGCCAGCGAGTCAGCGTGCTTCGTTCGATACGTTGTACGCCGAGCAGGCTCGAGAGATAGTCATTCGCCTCGAACGTATTGAGCGGGCCAATCGGGATCTTGGCGTGTGGAATGCCGCGGGTGACTGTCTGGACTGCGCCCGTCAGGTTTGTCGCAGTCGCGATGATCCGTGGGGCCCGGGGGGCTGTCAAGTATGAGGCGCAACAACTGCAGGTCTGCCGGAGAGTACGCGTCAATATCTGGTGCGACCAAGGTCTCGGTATGTGTCTCTTCCACGAGGGCGTCGAGGATGGAGCGCGCGAGCTCCTGAGGTGAACTGGGCTCCTCGAAGTCATCACCAAACACTGAGGTGACGCCGATTGAATGCGTGGGGGGCGTCGGTAGCACGGTCACGGTTTTCGACGAATCTGAATTGAGTGCGTGTGCCGCGGCCGTAGCAAGATGGATCCTGCCATTGCCGCGCTCGCCCAGCAAGAGTACGAAGGCATCCTCTGCCTGGGCAGCCTCCACGACCCCTGCCAGCCGGGGGGAAACAGCCTGCATCGGCCCTGAGTCTGACGCTCGAGGGTGAAACCGAACTGTAGATAGGTGCTGCAATTCTTTTGTCACTGGACCAGTCATCCCGCGAAGCAACCAGCTGATCTTTCACGGGAATAATAGCTATGCAAAGACAGAACTAAAGTAATGCATGGTTTTCAAGAAATGCTCACAGTTGTCTATTTATTAAAGGTAAGTGGGAGGGGCCGCGGCGTAGTTCGCTCCCAACATGCCATAGGCTGGGGGGAGGAAAAGTGGAGAGGACAGTGATGGCGGATCTGATCGATACGACGGAAATGTACCTCCGCACTATCCTCGAGCTCGAGGAAGAGGGCATCGTGCCGCTGCGGGCACGTATCTCGGAGCGACTGGGGCACTCGGGGCCCACCGTATCGCAGACGGTTGCGCGCATGGAGCGCGACGGGCTCGTCGTGGTGACCGATGACCGCCGTCTCGAGCTGACTGACGATGGACGTGGAAAGTCGGTGCGCGTGATGCGTAAGCACCGCCTCGCCGAGCGCCTGCTTGCCGATGTGATCGGCCTCGAATGGCCCTATGTGCACGAGGAAGCCTGCCGGTGGGAACACGTGATGAGCGAGCGGGTCGAACGCAAGCTGCTCGACATTCTCGATCACCCGACCGAGTCGCCCTACGGCAACCCGATCCCCGGTCTCGATGAGCTCGGCGAAGTGCGTTCCGGATCATTCCAAACGGACGTGATGAGCCTGAACGAACTTACCCTAGAGGTCGACCGTACCGAGGTCGCGCTCATCAAGCGGCTGGCTGAGCCGGCTCAGGTGGATCCGGAACTGCTTCAAGAACTTGCTGCCGCGGGCGTCGTTCCCGGCAACAGAGCTTCCTTCACCCGCCGCGGCGATATCGTGCGCGTCGAGGTCGATGGAATGAGTGATGCGATCGATCTCCCGATGGAGATTGCCGCTCACATATTCGTCTCGCTGTAGAGACGCCGCTCGTGTGCGGCTCTGCCCGCGCGCGGGCACAGCAATAAGGAGCTGCCCACCGGGGCGGCCTGCACTGGAGTTGATATACCGAGGAGTCAAAGTTGTCCCTTCTTACCCCTGAGGCCCATCTGCGCGCGGTCACCGAGACGGTTCAAGCGCGCAGCACAAGTGAGCCAGAGTTCTTGCAGTCTGTGCACGAGGTGCTCGAATCCTTGACCCCCGTGCTCGCCGAGCACCCCGAGTTCATTAGCGGCGGTATTCTCGAGCGGCTCGTGGAGCCCGAGCGGCAGCTGATCTTTCGCGTGCCCTGGATCGACGACCAGAACCGGGTGCGAGTCAACCGCGGGTTTCGCGTGCAGTTCAACTCGGCACTCGGCCCCTATAAGGGGGGACTGCGGTTTCACCCGAGCGTGAACCTGTCGATCATCAAGTTCTTGGGGTTCGAGCAGATCTTCAAGAATGCGCTCACGTCGCAGCGCATTGGCGGCGGCAAGGGCGGGTCTGATTTTGACCCGACCGGCAAGAGCGATGCCGAGGTGATGCGGTTCTGCCAGAGCTTCATGATGGAACTCGTGCACCATATCGGTGAAGACACCGATATACCCGCAGGCGACATTGGGGTGGGTGGCCGCGAAATCGGCTACCTGTTTGGGCAGTATCGTCGCAGCACCCAGCGCTACGAGTCGGGCGTGCTCACCGGTAAGGGCGTGGGCTGGGGTGGTGCAGAGGTGCGCACCGAGGCCACCGGTTACGGAGCCGTGTTCTTTGCCGAAGAAATGCTGCTGCGCGTGGGCGAGGCCATTGAGGGGCGTCGCGCGGTCGTCTCGGGATCGGGCAACGTCGCGACGTATGCCATTGAGAAGATCCAGCAGCTGGGCGGCAACGCGATCACCGCATCGGACTCGAGCGGATACGTGGTCGACGAGGCAGGTATCGATCTTGAGCTGTTGAAGCAGATCAAGGGCGTCGAGCGCGGTCGCATCGAGGAATATGCCGCACGTCGCCCCAGTGCGCGTTTCGTATCGGGGGGGTCGGTATGGGACGTTCCGTGCCATCTGGCGTTCCCGTGCGCTACTCAAAATGAGCTGCGCGAGGCCGATGCCCGCACTCTCATTCAGAACGGCGTGCGCGCAGTAACCGAGGGCGCGAACATGCCGACGACTCCGGCAGCGGCACTCATTCTGCAGGAGGCCGGCGTGCTGTTCGGGCCGGGCAAAGCGGCGAACGCGGGCGGTGTCGCGACCTCTGCGCTCGAGATGAGTCAGAACGCGGCGCGATCGCGCTGGGACCGTGATACCAGTGAGAATCGGTTGCACAAGATCATGCGCGACGTGCACGAGGCGACCTATGCCGCGTCGGCGCGATACGGCCGCCCGGGCGATTATGTGTTGGGTGCGAACTCGGCCGCATTCGTGCGGGTGGCGCAGGCGATGCTCGAGCAGGGCGTCATTTAGTTTGACGTCGAGCTAACGGTGGTCGGCGGGTGGTCAGTTTGCGGCATGACTCTGCAACCCTCAACAGTTGCGTTAGGGTTTCGTGACCCTAGCGTGACATTCCCGTTATCTTCAGTTACCCTTGAACGGTCGCGTCCCTAGTGGGCGCAATTAGAGAACGTACGCAAATTGAAGTTAGGCAGTTATTCTCGTGAGTTTTAACCAGAGCACGGACCTCGTGGCGGCAACACCCGTCGCGAAGAACGCGACCTCGAAGGCAAAGCGTGTGGCGCAGATGGCTGGCGCAGCGGCGCTCAGCTTCGGCCTCATGGGTACCTTCAGCATTCCGGCCTACGCCACGGCACCTCAGGTTGAAGGTGCTCCCGATCTCTCGTTCGCTGCGCAGCAGTCACTCGAGACGGTCGACGCAAGCTCAGCTCCTCTCGAGCTCACCGCCCCCGAGGGAGCGGTTGACTCCGAGATCCTTGAGAAGGAGCGCCTGGAGGCTGAGGCCAAGGCTGAAGCAGAGGCTGCAGCCGCTGCGGCTGAAAAGACCTCGGCGAAGGTTTCCGACATTCCCGCTGGTGTGGGAGCAAAGGGTCTCGTGAACGCGGCCCTGGCGCAGGTTGGCACCAACCAGGATTGCACCGATCTCGTGCAGAATGCACTGGCAGCGATCGGCGCTGCGCAGCGCCGTGACCAGGGTGGCTACGACCACGGCGTCTCGGACTTCTACCAGTACGGCACGGCCGTCACCGATGGTAACTACGCCCCCGGCGACATCCTGATCTGGCCGGGTGCGCCTCACGTTGCTGTGTACATTGGCAACGGCCAGGCTGTACACGGTGGCTGGGGTGGCAACCAGACGGTTGTCAACACCTACGCATCACCCTCGGCGACGCCTGACGTTGTTCGTCTGCGCTAAGACGTACTCGGGTCCTCCCGAAACACACTAACTTCACGCAATTGGGCGGGGCTACGGCCCCGCCCATTTGTGGTTTTGTGGGTGGAGGTATGTTGCTCGTGCGTGCACTCGGTGTGCTGGCGGTGGCTTCAAAACTGTGGCTCTGATTGCGCTAGACTCGCAGAGGTCACAAAGCGGTTTGTGTCTCGCCTTGGTAGCTCAGTGGATAGAGCGCTTCTCTCCTAAAGAAGATGTCGGAGGTTCGATTCCTCTCCAGGGCACTTGTTATTCAACGACGTCGCAAGCGATTTGTGAAGCCGGCGCAACGCCCAGCTACTCCCGCGCGAACGGCGGGTCGATCAGCAGACCCACGCGCTCCGTAAGGAACGCTTCGAGCGTCTGCGCCCCGGCGAGTGGTGCGCCCGCGCGCCAGCACACCCGCACCTCGCCCTCCGCGAGGCCCACCGGTAGTGTGTGGCCAGCACCCAAAGCGCCCGAAGCAACCGAAGCCCCCAAATCAGCCAAAGCGCCCTGCGGAACCCCCGCGGCGTCGAGCAGCGGGACAGCGTCAAAGTCGACGGGCGTGCCCACCGGGAAACCGCCGCGCAACGCGGCCGCGGCGAGCTCGCGTCGCTCCTCACGCGACTCCGACTGAAAGCTGGGCCGACCGCGCTCGGCCGCGCGGGTGGAATGGCCGTGCGCATAGAGTGTGCCGTCGGTCGTTAATAACAGGGTCCCCATGCGCCAGGCCGCGCTGAGGGGCCTCATTATCGCCTTACGGCGCACGAGCAACACTCGTCGCTCGGGCACGTACTCCGCGAGGGCATCGGGGGTAATACCCGCCTCCTGTAATCGGGACGCCGCTTGCACGCACGCTCGGTGCGCGCGCTGCCAGGCCGCACCAACATCACCGCTCGAATCAGTCCCGGCCACCATGCCGCCAGTGTATCGCTGCGAGGCGAACGGCAAGCTGCCAGCGGCTCTCGTAAACTGGCGGCATGAGTGCGCAAGCGGGAGCCGAGTCCATCGAGATTGAACGCAAGTATGAGGTCCCCGCAGATGCGGTGATGCCCGGCTCGGAAGAATTCGCCCTGGCGGGCTTCACTACCGATACTCCGGTCACGTTCGAGCTTACGGCGACGTACTTCGATACGCCGGATCGTGCCCTCGCGGCCGCCGGCATCGCGGTGCGCCAGCGCACCGGCGGCCACGACGCCGGGTGGCATGTGAAGCAGCGGCTTGAAGACGGGGTGCGCGAGGTTGCGTGGCCGCCCGCTGCCGAGGCGCCAACTGGCCTCTTTTCGAAACTGCGCGAGCTGCTGCGTGACCGAGTCTCTGCCGACCTGCTCCTCGACGGGCAGCTCGAAGCGCAGCTCGCGCCGCTGGCCGAGATGCGCACTTCCCGCACCGTCACACTGCTGCGTGTGGGGGAGCAGCCCGTCATTGAGCTGGCCGATGACCGAGTACTCGGCATTGAGCATGCCAGCGGCAAGGATGCAAAGCCCGTGCGCCGGGCCTGGCGCGAGTGGGAGGCCGAGTTGATGCCCGGCGCGGATCCCGCGCTGCTCGGGGCGGCCGAGCCACCCCTGCTTGCCGCGGGCGCCACGGTCTCGCTGAGCTTCGCGAAGATCGCGCGGGCATCGGGGCAACTGGTCGCGGTCGCGAAGAAGCGTGGTGCTGATCCGGATCAAATTGCCGCGCTTCAGACACTTGATGCCAGTGATCAGGAGCGTGCGCGTAGGCTGGACGCATGACTCGTCCCCCCAAGAACCAGAAGCCGCGCGACCCCAAGAACGAGGGCGGCGAGCCGTCGGCGGCCGCGAAACGCAAGCAGATGTTTGTGGGAATCGGCATGGGATTGTTCATGGGCCTCCTGCTGAGTGTGCTGACCCAATTTTGGCTGTGGCTGCCCGCTGGCATCGCGATGGGGCTCGCGACCGGGGCCATTATGAAGCCACCCGCAGAGTAGTTTTCTAAAAAATGTCAACAACATTGACATTTGCATTTACAACTCGTCCCAGATGTGCCATGATCGTGAATGGATATCGAAGACGAGGACTCCATGAAACCCACCATTTTTGAAACAAACCGGCCCGCAGCGAAGATCGTTGAGGACGCCCTGTCCGAGACTAAGCTTGGTTGCTTCTGGACAGAAGATGTAGCTGACAAGGCTGCACGCTACCCCGTACTGGTGCACGATGAGCGCGTCGACGACGTGGTTGTGGGCGGCGGCTACGCCGGCCTGTGGACCGCGATCAAGCTGAAGGAGACGCACCCCGAACGCCGAGTCATGCTGCTCGAAGCCGTGCAGATCGGCTGGGCGGCCTCGGGCCGCAATGGCGGTTTCTGTGAGGCGAGCATCACCCACGGCGAGCCCAACGCCGAATCGCGCTGGCCCAACGAGACCGGCATTCTGAGCCGTCTGGGCTACGAGAACCTCGATGCGATGGCGAAGTTCATCAAGGACAACGAACTCGACGTCGATTTCGAGTACAACGGCGTGATCTCCGTAGCCAACGCTCCGCACCAGGTGGAGTGGCTCGGCGAGAGTGATGACCCCACGGTCGAGCTGCTCGACCAGGCCCAGGTGCAGTCGCGCATTAACTCGCCGACCTTCCTCGGTGGCGAGTTCTCGCCCCGCGAGAACGCCAACCTGCACCCCGCGAAGCTTGCCGCAGAGCTCGCTCGCCATGCGACGAAGATCGGCGTGGAGATTCACGAGGGCACCCCTGTGAAGCGCCTCGATGGTTCGGCGGACACCCCGATGCAGCTCACGACCGATGGTGGCATTGTGACCGCCGAGCGCGTGGCACTGTGCACCAACGTGTTCCCGTCGCTGCTCAAGCGCTACAAGTTCCACACCGTGCCGGTGTACGACTACGTGCTCATGACCGAGCCCCTGACCGACGAGCAGCTCGCCTCGATTGGGTGGGAGGGCCGCGAAGGCCTGGCCGACATGGCCAACCAGTTCCACTACTCGCGCCTCACCGCCGACAACCGTATTCTGTGGGGCGGCTACGACGCCGTCTACTACTCGGGCGGCAAAATCAAGCGTCAGTACGAAGATCGTATGGAGAGCCACCGCAAGCTGGCTAACCACTTCTTTACAACCTTCCCGCAGCTCGCGGGCGTGAAGTTCAGCCACCGCTGGGCGGGTGTCATTGATACCTCGACCCGCTTCTGCGCCTTCTTTGGCCAGGCTCACGGCGGCCGCGTGCAGTACGTGTCGGGCTTCACCGGACTGGGCGTGGGCGCGACCCACTTCGCCGCCGACGTGCTCGTCGACCGCTTCGAGGGCCGCGTCACTGAGCGCACCGAGCTCAAGATGGTGAAGGATGTTCCGCTGCCGTTCCCGCCCGAGCCCGCAGCCTCGATCGGAATCAACCTGACGCGCTGGTCGCTCGACCGTGCCGATCACAACGATGGCAAGCGCAACGTGCTGCTGAAGACGCTCGACGCGCTCGGCCTGGGATTCGACTCATGAGCGCTGAACTGCTGCCCACCGGGCAAAACATCGCAGTCAGTGCCCTCACCGCGGGCGTCGCGCTCGAGGCCGTTCCCGCGGAAGACACCGTCTCGGGCGACCCGCAGCAGGGCGTGACCGAGCTCGGCACCATCGGTGGCGCCGAGGCGGGCATCTGGGAGTTGCGGGCCGGGGTCGTCACCGACACCGAGGTCGACGAGCTCTTCATCGTGCTCTCGGGCGAAGCGACGATCGAGATCCTGTCGGGGGCCGAAGAAGGCCGCGAGATCACCGTGCGCACCGGTGACGCGATGCGTCTCGTCGGCGGTACGCGCACCCGCTGGACGGTGCGCGACCACATCCGCAAGATCTACATCGCGGCTGAGTAACTCACTCATCTGATTCCGGATCGCCCGCTGTCGCGTATTCCTCGTGAACAGCGGGCGGTCGGTAGGATTGTGACGTGGAAGAGCGCAGAAGCGAGACCAACCCAGCCGGGAGCGCGGAGCAAGAGCTCCCTCTCGGCGTGCGTGTTGCCGCGGCCTGGTCGTGGCGCCTGATCCTCATCGGCCTCGCGCTGGCGGCTGTGTTCTGGTTGATTGTGCAGGTGCGGATCATCGTGATCCCCGTGCTGATCGCGATTCTGCTTACGGCTCTGCTGGCACCCGTCGTGCACTGGTTTGAACGCCACGGCGCTCCGAAATGGCTCGGCGTGATGGTCGCCCTTGGGGCGTTCGGGGCCTCCGTGTGGTTGCTCGTCACCCTTATCGTGACCCAGATGCGCAACGGCCTCGACGACCTCACCGTACGTTCGGCAGAGGTCTGGCAAGACATGCTGAAGTGGGTCGAGGGAAACGCGCTGGGCTTCTCAGCCGAGCAGATCGATGGCTTCGTCGCCCAGATCATGAAGACGATCGAGAACCATCAGTCGGAAATCTGGAACGGTGCGCTCGGTGTCGCGACGACGGCAGGCTCGTTTGTGACGGGCGCGCTGCTCACACTCTTCTCGTTGATCTTCATGCTCATCGACGGCAAGCGCATTTGGTTCTGGGTGCTGGGCTTTCTGCCAGCGAAGTCACACGCGGGCCTTGACGCCGCGGGGCGTGCCGGCTGGGTTTCCATTGGCCAGTACGTGCGCGTGCAAATCTTTGTCGCCTTCGTTGATGCCGTGGGTATCGGCGTTGGCGCAGCGCTGCTCGGGGTACCCCTGCCGATCCCGATCGCGATTCTCGTCTTTTTGGGCTCGTTCATTCCGTTCTTGGGTGCCATCTCGACGGGCCTGATTGCCACGTTCGTGGCCTTGATCTACAACGGCCCGGTCAACGCGCTGATCATGCTTGGCGTCGTGATTCTGGTGAACCAGATTGAGGGTCACGTGTTGCAGCCGCTCGTTATGGGCAACGCAGTGCGCGTACACCCGCTGGGCGTCGTGCTCGCGGTTTCGACCGGTGCACTGCTCGCCGGCATTCCCGGTGCCCTGTTCGCGGTGCCGCTCGCTGCCTCTGCAAACGCCATCGTGAATACGCTGGTGAAAAAAGAATGGACGCCCGGCACCAATCCGGTGGCCGAGTATCACCGGCGTGACCACACTCGAACCGCGGCCAAGAAGCGCGCGCGATCGTTCGCAAGATTTATCCGCAAGGAAGGACAATGATGACCGAGGCCTACACCGCCCCCACACTGGCCGAGTTTGAGCAGACGCTCGAGGTGGTGCACCGTGTGACGCGGCGCACGCCGCTCGAGTCTTCACGCTTTCTTGCCGAAAGCCTGGGGGTGTCGCGCGTCTACATGAAGTGCGAGAACCTACAGCGCACCGGTGCCTATAAACTGCGTGGTGCATACAACCGCCTCACGCAGTTGACCGCCGAGGAGCGCGTTCGCGGCGTCGTGGCTGCTTCTGCAGGCAACCACGCGCAGGGCGTCGCATATGCGGCCCGCGAGCTCGGCATTCAGGCCACGATCTTCATGCCGCTCGGCGTCGCGCTGCCGAAGCTGCAGGCGACGAAGGGCTACGGCGCAAACGTGCAGCTCGTGGGTGCCACGTTCGACGAGACCAACAAGGCCGCTCAGGAGTTCGTCGCCGAGACCGGTGCCGTGTTCATTCCTCCGTTCGACGACGCCGCGGTGATCGCGGGCCAGGGAACCGTCGCGCTCGAGATGCTCGCCGACGCCCCCGACATCGAGACGTTTGTCGTGCCGATCGGCGGCGGCGGGCTCATCGCCGGTGTCGCAGCAGCGGCCAAGCAGTGGGCTGCAGCCAACGGCCGCACGATCCGGGTCATTGGCGTGCAGGCCGAAAATGCCGCGCCCTACCCGGCCTCGCTTGCGGCGGGGGAGCCGGTCACCATTCAGACCCTACCCACGATCGCCGACGGCATCGCTGTCGCTCGACCGGGCATCCGTAACTTTGACATCGTCAGCAAGTACGTCGACCAGGTGGTCACCGTAAGCGATGACGACATCGCGCGCGCCATCGTCATGCTCCTCGAGCGTGCAAAGCTCGTCGTGGAGCCCGCGGGCGCCGCCGGCGTTGCGGCCATCCTTGCGGGCAAGGTTTCGGCGACGGGAGTCACCGCGACCGTGCTCTCGGGCGGTAACATCGACCCCTTGCTGCTGCAGCGCGTCATCGGGCACGGACTCGCGGCCTCGGCGCGCTACACCAAGCTGCGCATTCTGTTGCCGGACAAGCCGGGTCAGCTCGTGCGCACCGCCACGATTGTCGCCGAGAACAACGCGAACGTTGTTGAGGTCATTCACACGCGTCACGCCACCGAGCTACCGGTGAGCCAGGTCGAGCTTGAGCTTCACGTTGAGACGCGCGGTCAGGAGCACGGCGAACAGGTCGCGCAGGCGCTGCGCGACGCGGGTTACACGGTGCGTGTGGGCGAGCGGTACTAACCACAGGGGCCGGGCGCCAGTTGCGGGTGGCCCGGCGTCCGTAGGCGAGGCCTACTCTCAGCCGGCGCTGGTCCAAGAAATATGCGCGACTAATTCCGTTTTAGAGTGACTGTTAAGCGGAATTAGTCGCGCATATTTTATTGATGGGGCTGGTGGGCGCGATGACCAACCAGTCGCGGGGCTACTAGCTAGCAGCCCTCGACGCGGTAGAGCACCGCGTCGCCCTCGCGATCAACCTCGCTCAGCACCGGCGACTTCTTGAGATTCTTCATCTCCTTGAACGGCACTGCGCGCTGGGTATCGGCGTCGAGCACGTAGTCATTGCCGAAGTCGAGCACGTAGTTCACGCCAATCTCGGTTGACACCTCACAGGCACGAACCGGATCTTTTACGAGGTCGCGCACGAGTTCGTACCCGAGCTGGGAATAGGAGCCACCAGCGTGGGGAAACAGCACGGCGCGGTCGGCCAGCGCATACGAGAGCGAGCTGCCGTTCATCGGGTTGTTGGCGATGACCTCACCCTCAGGGACCGACTCGTCGAGGCGATCCAACAGCGTGCGCTCATCGTCGCTCAGCAACCGCGGCTTCGCAGCGTCGTAGCTACCACGCACCGTCTGCGAGGCGGTATAGGTGCCCGACTGACCCGCTGCGATCAGCAGAAGAACCGCGAGAATCGTGACCACTCGGCGGGTGCGCACCACGGATGATGTTCTGCCAGTGCGACCGGAGTGAGCCGTACCTCCAGGGAACGCGGCCGAAACCCGCTGCCGGGAAAGCCGCATGATGCCCGGGCGCAGCATGGCCCACAGTGACACAGCGCCGATCACGAGCAGCGGCAGCGCGCCAAACGGCACAAGGGCGGCCAGGCGTCGGGGATCGTTGTACCAGGGGCTCAAGAACAGCGTGCGCCAGTCGGACGTGGGGAAGCCGTCGGCCATGAGATAGAACACAGCCAGTAGTGCTGCGCTGCCGAGTAGCCAGCGCATGCTTCGACGCTGCCAGACGATGACGGCGCCGACAAGAATAATGGCCGAGACTACCCACGCGTCACCGCCCAGGTGGGGGGTGCCTCCCACGAGTTGCAGCAACGCGCTGCGGGGCCCGAAGTACCCCTGCCACACGTTGTCGGAGGTGCGACCGAAGATCCACGCCGCTGCGGTCACGAAAAGCAGCGTGCCGAGTCCCACAACAGCGAGCAGTCGTCGGCCCCACAACGGGGTGCGGGGCACCTCGAGTACACCGCTGTTACCAGGAACAGGGCGACCGCGTAGGGCACGCCAGGCAGCCCAAACTACGGGTACAAAGCCCCAAACGAGCACAGCGTGCACCACGTTGGGGTGCGCAAGCGCGGCTGCGCCCAGCGCACCAAAGAAGAGTAGCCACCTGCCAGCGGGGGCAATCGGAAGCGCGCGTCGAGCGGGCCCCAGGTTGAGCAGCAGCAGGCCCGAAACCACCAGGAACGGCATCAGGGCCAAGGACAACACGTTGGGGTAAAGCACCCCATAGCCTGCGAGGAACAGTGGAAAGTTTGGAAAAGCTGCGGCGGAGATACCGGCAACAACGGTGACGGCTCGGCTCGGGCCCGCGACGGCGCGGCCGAGGGCAACAGCTCCGATAGGCCACACGACCGCCGAGACCACGAACAATAACGCATTTGTCGCGACTGGAATCGTGGCACCTGTGAGCTGCACGAGGAGCACGACGATTGCATGCCACAGCGTCGGATAGAACACGGACTGGCCAGGAGCCGACATGTCCATGTCGAGCGGTGACGCAGATCCTGAGTCGAGGATGTACCGCACCGCATTGAGATGGAACCCGGCATCAAACGTCTGCGAGACTGCGTCGCCCGCGCGAATCCCTACCGCGAGGGTAATCGCGATGACGGCTCCGCCAATCGCGGCCGCGCCTACACCCACCCACAGGTCCCGTGTGCCGTCGTGCGCAGCACGAGACGGGATCCGCGGCAGAATGAAGCGCCGTAACCCCACAAGCACGAGGGTAAGCACCACAGTGATGGCGACGGGTACGAGGACGGACCAGCGCACGCCAATAACCGGGGCAATGAGCGACGACACCGCAACGACCGCAAACGCCGCCGCGACCGAGATTACCGCCAGGGCAAAGCCGCGGGCCCGCAGTGCCCAGGCGATCGGTGCGCCCAGCAGGGCGATGATGCCGATGGCCGCCGTAGCTGCGATCCCGAGCGAAACCCAGGCCATCACTCCTGAGGCCCGTCCTGTTCAGACTCCGCGGCCTCAGCCGCAGCTGTGGGGTTTCGATCAGCGCGCGTGGTCCCCTCTTCGAACCGCGCCTCCATGAGCGCGACAGCTCGGGCGAGGTCGGTCACCCTGGCATCGCTGCGAGCCTTGGCGCGCACGGTGGCGACCGCGAAGGTCAGCATGGCGACGATGAACAGGTACAACAGCAGGTCGGTGCCGCGGCCGATGCCAAAGAAGTGCGCGACCGCGGTCAGCACGTTGGGGAACAGTATTGCGAACACCGCAGCTGCAACAAACAGAATTGCGAAGATGCGCTTCAGCGCGAGCGAGCGTTCCCCCGGGAGGAAGCGCACCGCGAGGGTCGCCGCGATGACGACGGCGGCGATAAGAAGAAGCTGAAAGAGGGTCATGCTGCCGCCCTACCTGATGATGAGATCGACGAGGATGTTCACGGAGTTGAGCAGCGACTGCCCCTTGGCCTTCGAGTAGTCGGTGTAGATGACCTCGACGGGGTGCTCGGCGTACGGGAGGCCCGTCCTGCCGAGCTTGACGACGATCTCGGTGCCGTGCGCCATACGGTCTTGCCGCAGCTTGAACATGCGCAGGGCGTCGGCCCGGATCACGCGAAGACCGTTGTGCGCGTCGGTGAGCTTGGTGCGCGTCGTCACATTGGTGACAGCGACGGCCGTCTTGAGCACGATCTTCTTGAGGATGCCCGGGTTCGTGCGGTCATCGAGAAATCGTGAACCAAACACGATCGCGAGGTCTTCGTCTCGTGCACGGTCGAGCATCGCCGCGGCGTCGATCACGCGGTGCTGGCCGTCGGCGTCAAATGTCACCACGTAGCTAGCGCCGCGCTCGAGGGCGTACTCGAATCCCGTCTGCAATGCGGCCCCCTGGCCGAGGTTGATGGGGTGCGTAACGACATGGGCGCCAGCTGCTCGGGCAATTTCGCCCGAACCGTCACGAGAACCGTCGTCGATGCAGACCACGTTGGGAAAGACGGGAAGCAGATCACGAATCACGGTTGCGATCACCGTCGCCTCGTTAAATAGCGGAATGACGACCCAAGCCGAGGCGGCAGACGCGTCGCGTGCCGCGGATTCAAAGCTCATACAGGCTATTCTGGCAGACGAATGTGTGCGCATCCCTGCATGTCGGCGCGCACGCGAAAGGTGAAACGTTTATGTCTATGGATTTTATTCCCGCTGCCAAGCCGATCATTGGTGATGAGGAGCGGGAGGCCGTCGACCGTGTGCTGCGCAGCGGCATGATCGCCCAGGGCCCCGAGGTCGCGGCTTTTGAGACCGAGTTTGCTGCGCATTTCGTGCAGGGACGCGAAACCGTTGCGGTGAACTCGGGTACGAGCGGCCAGCACCTGGGCCTCATCGCCGCCGGTGTCGGCGCGGGCGACGAGGTCATCGTGCCCTCGTTTACGTTCGCCGCGACGGGTAACTCGGTGGCACTCACGGGCGCGACGCCCGTGTTCGCCGACATCGATCCGGCCACCTTTACACTCGATCCGGCTTCCGTGAAGGCAGCGATCACGCCCCGCACGAAGGGCATCATGCCCGTGCACCTGTACGGCCACCCGTACCTGGTCGACCAGATCGAGGCGATTGCCCAGGAGCACGGCCTCGCGATCTACGAGGATGCCGCGCAGGCGCACGGTGCCTCGTGGGCGGGCCGCCCGGTGGGCACCCTCGGCGACTTCGCGATGTTCTCGCTCTACCCGACGAAGAACATGACCTCGGGCGAGGGCGGCATGGTGACGTGCGCGACCCCCGAGATCGCGCGCAATATGCGTCTGCTGCGCAACCAGGGCATGGAGACGCAGTACGCCAACGAAGTGATCGGGTTCAACACCCGGATGACTGACATCCACGCTGCCATCGGCCGCGTGCAGCTCACCAAGGTGAACGCGTGGACCGCGCAGCGCCAGGCGAACGCGGCTGCACTGAACGAGGGCCTGGCCGGTATCGACGGGCTGACCACGCCGTATGTTGCTCCCGAGGCGGTGCACGTCTACCACCAGTACACGATCCGCGTTGAGGCCGCTGAGCGCGATGCACTGCGCGACGCGCTGAAGGCAGAACACAACATCGGGGCGGGTGTGTATTACCCGATCCCCAACCACCGCCTGCCGTCGCTCGCGAAGTTCGCACCGGGCCTCGAGCTCCCCGAGACCGAGAAGGCTGCTTCCGAGGTGCTGTCATTGCCGGTGCACCCGTCACTGGGTGAGGGCGACGTCGAGCGCATCATCGCGGGCGTCACCGCGATTATGTCGGCGGGGGCGTAGGCGAAACCGCCAGCCAATCATGCGCGTCGCTATAGCTAGCCGTATCTTCGACCCCGAACCGAGCGCAGCCTCGTTTCGACTCGCGGCGCTCGCTTCGGGGTTCGCACGCTCGGGGGATCGGGTGCGGGTACTCACGGTCCAGCCGGTCAAACAGTTGCGCGAGCCCGGCGGCGCGGCGACCGAGAGGCAGGTGCCGTATCGAGTAACGCGCTTTCCGGTGCTTCGCGACCGCAGCGGCTACGTGCGCGGGTACCTGCAGTACCTGAGCTTCGATATTCCGCTCTTCTTTCGCATCCTGTTCGGGCCTAAGCAGGACGCGATCATCGTGGAACCGCCGCCCACCACCGTGCTGTTCGCGACCCTCGCGGCCTCAATTCGTCGCACCCCGGTGTTCGCGTACGCCGCCGACGTGTGGTCTGACGCGAGCGCCAGCACGGGGGCTCCGAGCCTCGTCGTCAACGTTGTGCGGCGCATGGAGCGGTTCGCCTGGAACCGCGCGCGAGGCGTCTATTCGGTCAATGCGGGCGTGACCGAGCGAGTGCGCCAGATCGCGCCCCGCGCGGTCGTCGAGACCGTGGGCAACGGCATCGACACCGCGGTATTTACTCCCGACGCGGGCGACGGTGCTGCGGACAACAACGGCGCCGGATCAACAGTCCGCCACCCCTACGCCATCTACACCGGTACGGCATCGGAGTGGCAGGGGGCCGAGATCTTTGTGCGCGCAATCGCGCAACTGCAAGACAGCGGCACCCCGCTCAAACTCGTGTTCCTGGGGCAGGGCACCGCACTTCCCGCGCTGAAGCTGTTGGCTGAAGAGCGGGGCGCTGATGTCGAATTTCACGACCCCGTGCCGCCGGCGCAGGCAGCGGCCTGGCAGCGCGGGGCGGCGGTCAGCGTTGCGAGTATCAAGCCGGGCGCGGGCTACGACTTTGCCTACCCCACCAAGATTTTTGCCGCGTGGGCCTGTGGCACCCCGGTCGTGTACGCGGGCCCGGGCCCGGCACGAGAGGTGCTTGCGGCGACGCCCCACCTGGGTGCCGGCGTAGATTTCGAACCCGGTGTGGTGGCGGCGGCACTGAAAGATATTGCGTGTGAGCGCGAGAACTCGCGACCCGCGATCGCGGCGTGGGCGCAGGCCAACGTTTCGCTCGCGGGTGTCGCCGATCGAGCGACCAGCTTCACTCACGCGCGTCTGCGCGAAGCTCACGGCTCATCCGCACGGGGGCGCCAGTGAGCGGGGCCAACGCGCTCAAAGCGAAGCTCTACAGCTGGCTGACGCTCGCCAAGTTGCGCGCCCGCGGTGCCGCCCGCCCGCCCGTTGCTGGGATCGAATCTCACGACGGGACGCTCTTCGTCGGCCCGGCCAACAGCGCAGGGCAGGGCCACGCCTGGGCCCACGCCGCTCAGCAATATGCGGCACAGGAGCGCAACAGCAATGCCGCGATCCGGGGATTCAGCATGTCGTTCACCAACGACTCCGGTTTCGCCTTCGATATCGACCAGCGCGTGCTCTCCTCGTATGCGGCACACAGCCGCGGCTGGCAGAAGCGACAGCTCGCCGCCGTGTCACGCGCTCAGGCCGCGCTCCTCGAATCGGGCGTGCCCCCGTTCTCCACGCTGTGGGGCGGCGACACCCTGCAGCAGTTGCACGCGCTGCAGCGTGCGGGCGTTCGTGTCGCGCTATTGTTTCACGGCAGCGACATTCGTGATCCGGATCGCCATATAGCGGCTGAGCCGCTGTCGCACTTTCGTGCGGACCCCGATTTCACGCGCGTGTTTCGCGGTGTGACCGCGCGCAATCGTGAGCTGGTGCGCGCCGCGGACGTGCCGGTGTTTGTATCGACGCCCGACCTGCTCGACGAAATCCCGGGAGCGCAGTGGCTGCCCGTGGTGGTCGACCCGAGCAAGTGGGTGCAGACAGAGGCACCGCTCGCACCGGGACGCCCGCTGCGTGTCGCCCACGCTCCATCTAGTTCGACGGTGAAGGGCACCGACCTGATCGAGCCGACTCTGCACGACCTGCATGAGCGAGGCGTGATCGAGTACCGTCCCGTGAGCGGTGTGCCGCACCACGAGATGCCTGGGATCTACGGCGCGGCAGACGTGGTCATCGACCAGTTTCGCGTGGGCAACTATGGCGTCGCGGCGTGTGAGGCGCTCGCGGCTGGCCGAATTGTTGTGTCGCATGTCTCAGATCGGGTGCGGGATCTCACACGCGAACGCACCGGTGAAGACCTACCGGTGCTTGAGGCGACCCCTGGCACCCTTGAATCGGTGCTTACGGCGATTGCCGCCGACCCGGTTGCGTACCGAGAGCTCGCCAGCCGCGGGCCCGGGTTCGTGCGGCGCCATCACGACGGGGCGCGAAGCGGTCAAACACTTTTGGAATGGATGGAGCGCTCAGCCGCTCCCACGGAGGAATCGACCCGATGAAAAGCATGTGGAAGACCCTGATCGAGCTCTTTGACGTGCTTCCGGCGGGGGCCAAGCCCTTTTACCTGCGGTACTCGATCGTCACTGGGCTGCTCGCCATCCTGGATACGGCGGCGCTCGGCCTGATCGTGCTGGTCGTGACCCCGCTCGCAACGGGGACCGCCATCGAATTGCCCGTCATCGGAGCGATCCCAGAGTCTGCGACCGTGTGGATGATCGTGGTGATTTGCGCCCTGTTCGTGCTGAAGGGGGTGTTCGCGGTTACCCTGCACTGGTTCGCGACGCGCCGCTTTGCGCGCTACGAGCTCGAGGTAGGTGACGCGTTGTTCCGTGCCTACACGCACGCGAGCTGGGAGAAACGGTCACAAATCAGCACCGCCGAGGTGACCCGTATCGTGGACAGCTCGATGGCCAATACGAACCTCGGTTTCATTCTGCCACTGTCGCAGATTCCGGGTAACGCCCTCACATTTGTGTCGGTGCTCGCGGTGCTCGTGTTCGCCGAGCCGGTGATCGCTGTGATCGTGCTCGTCTACCTGCTGCTCTTCTCGACGCTGATGCTGTTCGTGATCGCACGCAAGTCGCAGCAGGCTGGACGCGCGAACCGCAAGTACGCCTACCGGGTGGCCACACTCATGACTGAGATGGTCGATGCGCTCAAGGAGGTGGTGCTGCGAGGCAAACTCGATGAAATCGGGGAGGTCGTGACGCAGAACCGCCGCATCGCGACGCGTGCGCGCGCCAACATGTCGTTTCTGGGCATCGTGCCCAAGTATGCCTTCGAGATTGTGCTCATCGGCGGCTTCCTCCTCGTGGGCGGTGTCGCCTTTGCGATGGGTGGTGCAGCCCAGGCCGTTGTCGCGATCGCACTGTTCGCTGCCACTGGCTTTCGCATGATTCCCGCGATGAACGCGGTGCAGGGCGGCTTCACGCTCGCCACCGCGAACGAGGTCTACGCTCGCGACGTGATTCGCGAGCTGCGCGAGTCCCGCGAGACGGGCGCCGGGGTGGTCGAGCTAGTGGACACCGCCGAGATCCCTCACTCCCCGCGTGCGCTCGAGTTGCGCGACGTGCAGTTTCGCTACCCGGGCGGTGAGCAAGATGTGCTTTCGGGGCTGTCGCTCACGATTCCGTTTGGGTCGAGCCTCGCGATCGTCGGCCCCTCGGGCGCAGGCAAGTCGACGCTAATCGATATTCTGCTGGGGCTCAGTGTGCCCACGGGCGGCGCGATGACGATCGACGGGGAGCCGCTGACCAACGTTATGCGCCAGTGGCGCAGCCGGGTCGGCTACGTGCCACAGCGCGTCGCCCTATTCGACGCGTCGATCGCTCAGAACGTTGCGCTGACCTGGAGCGATGATTACGACGAGCAGCGCGTCCGCGATGCACTGCGTCGGGCGCACCTGAGTGACCTTGCCGAGCGTGGCGACGGTATCAACGCGTACATCGGCGAGCGGGGCACCTCCATCTCGGGCGGCCAGCAGCAGCGCCTCGGCATCGCCCGTGCACTGTACTCTGACCCGTTCATCATGGTGATGGACGAGGCGACGAGCTCGCTCGACACTGCGACTGAGAACCGGGTCACCGAGTCGATGCGCGAGCTGCAGGGTGAGGTGACCTTCATCACGGTGGCGCACCGCCTCGCCACGATTCGCGACTACGATCAGGTCTGTTACCTCGACCGGGGCAATATTCTGGGCCGCGGCTCCTTTGACGAGGTCGTGGAACAGGTGCCCGAATTTAGACTGCAGGCAGAACTGGCGGGACTGCTCTAATCGTTCTGAACGGCCGGGAGTCAACCGAGTGCTTCGTGGCCGTTCAGAGCTTTAACGCGGGCGATTCACTCGTCTCGCCAGCAGCACGCCAGCAGCATGAAAGCGCAGAGGCGCCTGCGCATGAAGCATGAAGCGCAAGCGCTTGGGTAGCAGCGCCTGAGCGCTACGGAGCTGGCTACGCGCCGCAAGCAATTTTTCCAGCTCTGCTTCGGTGCAACTGCCACCGCAGAGCGCATCGAGCAGAGCTTCATCCGCGCGGGCGAGCACGAATCGAGCGCGCGGCTCCCACTCAAGAATCCGTTTGATCACGAGCGACGTCTGCTGAGCCGAAAGATCATCCCAGCCATGACCGACGCGGTTTCGTACCGCGTCAAAGACGTGCACTCGAATGAGTTTTGCGGCGAGTGAGAGCCTTACTCCCGGCTGCCGCCCCCACACCGCAGCCGGATCAAGCGTGAAATCTAAGGAGCGAAACTCCTCAGCCACCGATCGAATGACTCCAGTGACTCGATCGCTCTGGTCATGGTGTTCCTGATACTTCGGAGCGAGAACGGGGAAGACGACTCTGCTTCCAGGTGAGAACCACAGCTCGGCGGTGAGCGGCTGGTCTTCCCCCGTAGGGACGCCTTCCGCAAATCTCAAGTGGGCAAACTTGCTACGCCCGATAAGCCCGAGCGGTGACGAGCGGTAGGCCAGACGATCCTTCACAGGGTTCAGCGGCCGCAACCGCCCACTCCGCACGTGACCCTGTCTGACAGGAGGTGACGGGTGGAACATACCGTTCACCGACGCGGTGGGGGCAATCACCGCGTCAGCGTAGCCACCTTCGAGGCGAGCTGCGGCCAACCAAGCGTCAAGAGCGCCGGGTTCGAGCGTGTCATCTGAATCAAGCATGGCAACAAATGGAGCCGTAGCCATCTTGAGCCCAACATTCTTGGGACCAGCCGGTGTGCGGTACTCATCTTGATGCGTCGCAAATCGAACCCGAGGATCGTCGAGAAACTCTAGCAATTGCGCATGGATCGGTGCCGGGTCCGTGTTGTGCACGACCACGGTTATGCGCGCTTTGGCGAGCGTGTGGCTTAGCACCGAAGAAATTGCTCGGTGTACGGGGCGCGTGGGGGTGTGCACCGCGATGATCACATCGACATCAGGGGTGATCATCGACGAGCTTTCAAGAGCCCATCAATGGCGTCGCGGAGCACCGGAAGCTCATACTCGGCATTCAGCACCTGCGCTGCTCGGTGTGCGTTGTGCTTCCATTCAGTCACCGCAGCAGGAGTCAACGCATCAACTGCACGTTGTACATCGGCCTCATCAAAACCATCCGTGATGACGCCGAGGTCGAACTCTTCGACTCTGTGCTGAATGTCAGGCGTGGGGCCTGCCACCACAGCCAACCGGGCCTGCACATAGTCGAAAAGCTTGTTGGGTAGTGCGAGGACGTTGTTGGTATTTGTTGGCGGCAAGATGTGAATGCCCACGTCATATTGGTTCAACGCGGCGATCAGCTCGTCATACGGCTTCGGGGGCAGAATCGTGACGCGGTCACCGAGCTCATCGGCAAGCTTGATCAGGGTGCGGGCATACTCGGTTCCCTGCCCGGTCAAATACATGTCCATGGAGACGGGCGCGGAGCTATTTGCAACAGCCCGCATCATGACCTCGGGTTGCCGGTTGGGTTGGGTGCCCCCTGAATGAACGATACGAATGTTCGCACCGACTGCGGTGGGAGACAGGTCGTGTTTGGGAGTCGCGTTGTGCACGACATTGCACGCAATGCCGAACTCGCGAAGGTAACGATCAGCGATCGCCTGCGACACAGTTATCGCGGCCCCTGCCCGTGCGACATAGCGGCGAATCATCCAGTTATAGAACGGGCGCCTGAGCTTCACCCAGCTCGGATTCTGATCGTGCAGGCCAGGCCAGTACTCGTGCAGATCTGAAAGTGTTCTATCGTATCCGGCGGCTTCAGCGGCGACAACGACGCTCTCGACATCATTTGCAATCGCGACATCGAAGCTACGGCCCTTGAGTAGCCGCCGTGCCTGTTTTACTTCGGGTTCGAAGAGAAACGCAGCTCGCCAGGCATGCATACGCAAACAGATGGCCTGCCCAATCGCTCCCGCACGTGAACCAGCCGCAGAGAGCTGAATGTGTTCAACGTCTTCTCTGATTGCGGGGCCCCGACCACACGTCGTGACACGATACTTCTCAGCAAACAGGCCAATCTGTTTTTTTACTCGTGCATCATTTGCGATGTCCGAGAACGACACGATCAGCAGGCTAGGTTTGGTCACCCGCCCATTCTACTTCGAGACAGGGTGACCTCCTGATGGTGCAATCAGTCAGCACCTTCGCAAAGGCGTTACGGGCTCAACGCGTCCACTAGCGAGCTGATCCTCGCCGCCAGCTAGAAGTTGTGCCCTAGTGGGAGTCAAAAATGTGGGCGGTGGGGCTCCACGTGTCTGCGAGGAATTGCTCGGTGTAGAGCCCCATCTGAGTGCCGCCGCGCAGAATCTCGCGGCGCAGCTGACGCGGTGTCGCCGCTCCCAAAAACGCCTGAAACGACATGGGGTGGTGCTCAACGGCGCGCAGCGTGATGCGCCTCGTCACCGCATCGAGCAGCCCGAGGCTCGCGAGCACGCGCTTCACGGCGTCGCGCTTGCTCGCGCTCACGTTCGTGGCCGTAAACGTGCCGATGCGTTCGCCCGTGGTGGCCTCGTAACGGTTGAACACGTAGCGGTGGTACCAGTCACGATCGCGAGTGATGTTCAGCGCGAAGTCCTCCCACGCCTCGAACAGCTCCCGGTCGAGCATCGGCATCGCCCAGTCATACCCGAAATGCTCATAGGTGCGCACCGAGTTGTTGATGTACTTGGTCTGCCGCTCGAGCAGGTTCCAATCCTCGAGCGTCTGCCAGCGGGCGAGGGGCGAGCCGTCGAAGCCCACGCGGTCGAAGTACGCGTACACCTTGGCCGAGAAGTCTGAATCGCGCACGAGCGCCTGGCGCCCGCCCGCGCGCATGGAGGCGTGGTGACCGAGAATGAGGTCGAGCATCTGCTCGCGCGACACCGTGCCCGGTGCGTCGATGATCTCGTCGTCATGCCCGTTGCCCACGATGCAGTGACCCGGGGCAAACACGGCGTCGCTCGCGAGCACCCCGCGGCGCTGCAGCTCGCGCACGGCAAACCAGTCCTGCACGTGCGGCAGCGACGCTCCGGCGTAGCTCGCGCGCACGAAGTCGCCGGCGTCCTTGCCCGCCCACGCGGTGCGCAGCCCCTCGGGGTCGTACTCGACAAACTCCCACCGGTAGCCGAGCCGCTCGGCCACCTCGCGACTGATGGTGGCCTCGCGCGAGTCCGCCACCCCGTACGTGAACGCGAGCACGTTCTCAACCCCGCGATCGCGCAGCGCGATGAGGGTGAGGCGAGAGTCGAGCCCGCCGCTCAATGGCACGACGACCTGGCGGTCGCCGACCCAGCTGAACATGGCATCGAGGGCGCGGTCGAACGCGGTCGTGAAACGCTCGTTCGCGGGCTCGTCGTCAGTTATGTCTCGACCCGTGTACTTTGTGCGACGAGTGAATGCGCTCTCCACGCGGCCGTCGGCGTGAATGGTGATGCGTTCGCCCGCCTGCACCTGGCGAATGCCGGTGAAAAGCGTCTGCGCCCCCGTCACGAATCCGAGCGATAGAAACTCTGCCGCGGCCTTCGCCTCCCGCGCGTTGAGCCCAGAGAGTCGACGCGCCTCGGCAATATCGTCGGTGACGATCACCCCCGAGGGGAGCACACAGTAGAACAGTGGGTAGCTGCGCAGGTGATCCGCGAACAGCGTGACGCGATCCGGCCCCTCCACCACGCCGGCCCAGTGGCCGCTCGATCCCGCGATCGCCGCAGGGTAGGCCACGTCAGTGCCAGTGCCAGTGCCAGTGTCGGCGGGAGTGGCCGCCGACGCCACGAGCGCGTCCGCGAGCTCGCCCGCGTGCGTGGGGTGGCCGAACAGCGAAACCCCGTCGTGCAGCGGGAAATCGTCAGTGGTCTCGCTCGAGACGAGGGGGCGGGTGAGCGAGAGCGTGAGATGCTGCATGCTCCTATTCTCCCAGAGCCGGATTCAGAGTCGCGCGACGCGCGGCACCCGGCCTTACGCGGTACACAGTTGCCCCGCGTAAACTCGATGGGATGCACATACTGATGATGCCCTCCTGGTACCCAGAGACGGCGGCCGACTTCAGTGGCAGCTTTTTCAGGGAACAGGCCGAGGCGCTCGCCGCCGCGGGGCACACGGTGGGGGTCCTCGCGGTGCGCGGCTTCGCGATCTACCAGCTCGCCGCGCTGCGGGCGCGGCCCTCAGGGGTGCGCAGCGCCCATGAGAGCGGCGTCGCGGTACTGCGCCGCGACGTGCTGCTCCCCGTGCCCAAGGCCGAGGGGCTCAAACTCAAGCTGCTCGAGCGCGCCTGGCTCGACCTGTACGAGCGGTACGAGCGCGAGCACGGCACCCCCGATGTGCTGCACGCTCACACCATGCTGCCGGCGGGGCTCATCGCAGCGCGGATATCTCGGCGCACGGGCGTGCCCTTCGTGGTCACCGAGCACCGACCGTCAGTCGCCGCGCAGGTCGGCAGCGGGGCCACGAGGCGTCGCGCGCTCGCCGCAGCACGCGATGCAGGCGCGCTCGTTGCGGTGTCGACGGGCTTTGCAGATGCCCTCAACGCGGCATACGACACCAACCGCTGGCAGGCCGTCCCCGGGCTGCTCTCGCCGCAGCTCGAGGGCGCGGCGGTGCGCCCCGTGCCCACATCTCGGTTCGTGTTTGGGCATGTTTCACATCTTGACGAGGGTAAGCGCGTCGACCAGCTCATCGACGCCTTCGCCGACGCGTTTGGCACCGACGGCGCTCCTGACGAAGCCAGCGCACCAATCTTGCGCATCGTGGGCGATTCGCCCGAGCGCGCCGCCCTCGAAGCCCGCGCCGCGGGCAGCCCGGCCGCGGGCCTGATCGAATTCGTGGGCGCGGTGCCCCGCGAACGCATCACCGACGAGTTCGCGGGGTTCAGCGCGTTCGTGCTCACGAGTGACGCCGAAACCTTCGGCACGGTGTTCTGGGAGGCGATGGCGCTCGGCATCCCCGTCATCGCGAGCGACACCTGGGGCGGGCGGGGCGCCGCGCGCCCCGACACCGGCATTCTCGTTCCCGTGGGCGATCGAGCCGCACTGACGGCCGCGCTGATCGAGCTGCGCGAACGCTTTGACGCGTTCGACGCCGCACACATTCGTGCGCGGAGCATTGAACACTGCGGCCGCGCCGTGTTTGTAAACAACTACGTTGAGGTCTACCGGAAGGCCGGTTCATGAAGCAGATGATTTTTCACACGCCGTACCCGCTCAACCGCGAGGCAACGGCGGCGAGCGGCATTCGCCCAGTGCGCATGCGCGACGCGTTCACGCAGCTCGGGTACGAGGTCACCGAGATCACCGGCTACTCGGCCGAGCGCCGTGCCGCGATGCGAGACGTGAAGCGGCGCATCCGTGCGGGCGAGCGGTTCGAGTTTGTGTATTCCGAGTCATCGACGATGCCCACCGCACTTACCGACCCGCACCGGCTCCCGCTGCACCCCCGCATGGACCTCAGCTTCCTGGCGTTCTGCAAACGCCGCGGCGTGCCGACGGGAGTGTTCTACCGTGACATCTACTGGAACAGCGACGCGTACCTTGAATCGGTGAACCGCCTGATCGCCGTCGGCACGTGCGCCCTGTACCGGTCAGACCTGCGGCGATACCGCACCGCGGCCACCCGCATCTTCGTACCGTCGCTCAAGATGGCCGAGGTCATGCCGCACACCGACGTGGCCCAGTGCACGGCTCTGCCGCCCGGGTCTGACCCCGTGGAGACGCCCGCCCCGCACGACCCGGCGTCAATGTTCTACGTGGGGGCCCTCGGCAACTACTACCGGCTGCACGATGCCGTGCGCGCATTCGAGGCCCTCGGCCCCATGCCGGGTGCCCCGGGCACACCGGGGAGCGCCGACGCGCCGTTCACACTCTGCACGAGCGCGGCGCTCTGGGCGGCCGAGCGCGGCGAGTATGAGCCCCTCATGACCTCGGGCGCGACCCGGGTCGTGCACGCGAGCGGGGCCGAGCTCGAGCCGCACTACGCGCGCTCCGCCCTGGGCTGCCTGTTCATGGAGCCGATCGCCTACCGCGAGTTCGCGGCGCCGCTCAAGATGTACGAGTACCTCGCCCACGGCCGCCCCATCGTGGCGACCGAGGGATCGCTTGCCGCCCAGTTCGTCGAGGAGAACGGGGTGGGCTGGGCGCTGCCGTACTCGGTCGACGCGCTCGAGGGACTGCTCACGCGCTTGCGCGAGTACCCCGCCGAGTACGAGGCGGCTGCGGCTCGGGCGCGCGAGGTGCGCCTCGAGCACAGCTGGGCAGCGCGCGCCGCCCAGGCCGCGGCGGCCCTCGGCTCGTAGCGCTCGAAGACTACCCCTCGCCCTCCGATCGCGCCGGATCCGGCCCCGCTGCCGGATCGACGGGTGCGCTCGGGAGTGCTGGCGCCGCCAGAAGCGCCTGCGGTAGCGCCTCGCTCATGGGAGCGTCGAACTGCGCGTTGTAGAGCCGCCAGTAGGCACCTTTGCGCAATCACAGACGCGGTGCGGTTCTCGCGCAACCGAATCATCGCCCGTTGAATCAGCAGCACCGGGATGCTTACGGCCATGAGCCACGACAGTCCGATGTCTTGCTGCAGCGCCATGACCACGCCGCCGATCGCGAGCATTGGGGCGGCCACCATGAGCGTCGCGGTGACCTGCACCAACACCTGCACCTGCTGCACGTCGTTGGTGTTGCGGGTGATCAGTGAGGGGGCACCAAACTGGCCTACCTCGCGCTGCCGACCTGCACCAGGGCGATGCCCAGCATCGTGAGCCCGGTCGACCAGATGAAACCGATATCGCCCTTCACCACACCTTGATCGATGATGTCGGCGTTGAGGTTTGGCAGCAGCGAAGCGATTGACTGCGCGAGTTGAAACACGACGACGCCGATAACGAGCAGCCACGCGTGCTGCATGTGTCGCACGAGAAGTTTCCAGAGCATCGGCGTCCCCCTTCGCCCGCCTGCGGCCGCAGCAGCGGCGATTCCTACGCTAGTGACTGCGTGCGTGCAGTATTAGAGGGGAAAGCTGGAGACGATGCAACACAGCGAGGCCACGATCCGGAACACTGCCGGATCGTGGCCTCGCTGTGTGTAGCGCCGCTAGCTGCTAGCTACGCGTGCCGATGCGCGTCGCGATCTCTGTGATCGCGCGCGCGGCCGCGAAGCCGTCGCCGTAGGGCGCGGCGTCGGTCGCCGCGGGTGCCGGGCGGGTGAGCGCGGCCGTGATCTCGTCGGTCGTGTTTGCGAGCACGTTCCAGCCGAGCTCGATGGTCTCGACCCACTCGGTCTGAAAGCGCACGGTCGTGCATGGCACGCGCAGCAAGAACGCTTCCTTCTGTAGCCCGCCCGAGTCGGTGACGACGCCGGAGCTGCCGAGCGCCGCAGCGATCAGCTGCGGGTAAGCGAGCGGGTCGCGCACGATGAGTGATCCCGTGGTGAGCGAGATGCCGTGTTCCTCCGCCTTGGCGCGCACGCGGGGGTGGGCGAGCAGCACGACAGGCCTGTCGGCCGCTGCGAGGGCCGCGACGACTTCGCGCAGGCGCTCGGGGTCGTCGGTGTTCTCGGCGCGGTGAATCGTGGCGAGGTAGTAACCGTTGGGGGCATCAATATCGGCGACCGGGTTGGCGGTGCCGTCGGCCTGCACCGCGTCGCGCACCTGGAACAGCACGTCGGTCATGACATCGCCCACGAGCACCGAGGTATCTGCGAGCCCCTCATTCGCGAGGTGGCCCATGGCCACCTCGGTGGGGGCGAGGCAGAGGTCAGCCGCGTGGTCAGTGAGCACGCGGTTGTGCTCCTCGGGCATCGCGCGGTTGAAGGAGCGCAGGCCTGCCTCGAGGTGCGCGACCGGGTAGTGCAGCTTGACCGCGCTCACGGCCGCCGCGAGGGTCGAGTTGGTGTCGCCGTAGACGAGCACGCAGTCGGGCGTGAACCGCTCGAGCACCTCGTCCATCTGCGCGAGGATGGCGCCGGTCTGCACGCCGTGCGAACCCGAACCCACGCCGAGGTGCGCGTCGGGCTCGGGGATGCCGAGGTCGCGAAAGAATACGTCAGAAAGCATGGGGTCGTAGTGCTGGCCGGTGTGCACAATAATGTGCTCGTGGCCGGCCTCGGTGGCCGCCGCAGCGATCGGTGCAAGTTTGACGAACTGTGGCCGGGCGCCCACGACACTCATGATCTTCATGGCAACTAGCCTACTGTTGTTAGTCGAGTGCTTCCGCGAGCGGGAGCCGAAGACGTGCACGCGGCTCGCGCGTGCTGGGATCGGGGAGGCTGGGGCGCACGTGGCCAAAGGCATAGCGGGGCTCGTGATTCGAGCGCGCAACGAGGGGCCCGCGTGGATTGACCGCACCATCAGCGCGGGCTTGGCGAGCGACGCCTGGCCGCTGCGCAAGCTGCGGTCGCTGCTCGCTCGGGGGCGAGCGGTGCCGGATCCCCTGCTGCCCGATGCGGCTGCCCCCGTGCGGGTGCTGTTCGGGCCGTTCAACTATGCCGGGCAGGCGCACCACTGGGCGCGCAGCCTGGAGCGTGCCGAGCCCGAGGGCGCTGCGCCGAGCATTTCCGCGCGCTGCTTCGCCACGAGCGCCGGCGGGTTTGGGTTTGCAGTGGATCAGATCGTGCCGAGCGGTGTCTTCATTGGGTCAGAAGCGTGGCAGGCGAGCCAGCGTGAGGCGCTCGCCGCATACTCGCACGTGGTGATCGAGTCGTTCGGTTCGCTGGTCGGTAAGGGCACAGGGCGCGTAGTGCTGCACGAAATCGAGGCCCTGCGCGCACGCGGGGTGCAGGTGGCGTTGCTGTGCCACGGCAGCGATATCCGCTCGCCCCGCGCGCATGCGGCACGCACGCCAGACCTGCTGCTGTCAGAGTGGGGACCCACCGTGAAGCGGCTGCAGCGCGGTGCCGACGAGAACCGCATGGTGCTCGACGCCTTCGATGGCCCGGTGTTCGTGTCGACCCCCGACCTGCTGATTGACGTGCCTGAAGCGACCCTGTTGCCTGTCGTCGTGGACGTCGATGCGTGGGCTGGCGCGGCGAAGCGGCTCGACGGCGAGCCAGGCGAACCGAGCGGCCTTCCCACCGTCATGCACATTCCCAGCAACGCGAGCATCAAAGGGTCAGCGCACGTCGACCGTGCGGCGGCAGAGCTCGCCGAGCGCGGGGTGATCCGGTACGAGCGGCTCTCGGGCATCGCGGCCCCTCAGATGCCCGAGACCATCGCGCGCGCCGATATCGTCGTTGACCAGCTGCTACTGGGCAGTTACGGGGTCGCGGCCTGCGAGGCGATGGCCGCGGGCCGTACCGTCGTTGGCAACGTCTCTGACCAGGTGCGGGCCGCGGTGCTCGCGGCCACGGGGCGCGAGCTGCCGATCGTGCAGGCGACGCCGCACACGCTGGGCCGGGTGCTTGCTGAGCTCGCGGGTGCAGCAGCGGCACGAAGCGAGGCCGGATCGCGCGGCGCCGCCTTCGTGCGGGCTGTGCACGGGGGAGACCTCACTGCCGCAGCGATGGCCGATTTCCTGGGAATCGGCGGGCGCCCGAGTCGCACCCCTTAGACTGAACCACGTGAAGATTGCAGTAGTCGCCACCGGAAAAATTGGCCTCCCCCTCGCCACGCAGTACGCGTCAATGGGGCACGAGGTTGTCGGAGTGGACGTAAACGCCACGCTCGTCGACCTCATCAACCAGGGAGTCGAGCCATTTCCCGGCGAGACGGGTCTCGCTGAGAAGCTGGCCGAGCAGGTGCCCGCGGGCAAGCTGCGCGCCACGACCGACTACGCCGACGCGATTCCCGGCGCCGACGCAGTCGTAATCGTCGTGCCGCTGCTGGTCGACGAAGAGACCTGGCAGCCCGACTTCAAGTGGATGGACGCGGCGACGCGCTCGCTCGCCGAGCATCTGACCCCCGGCACGCTCGTTTCGTATGAGACGACGCTCCCGGTGGGCACCACGCGTAATCGTTGGAAGCCGATGATCGAAGAGGTCTCGAGTCTTACCGAGGGCGAAGACTTCCACCTCGTGTTCTCGCCCGAGCGCGTGCTCACGGGTCGCGTCTACGAGGACCTGCGCAAGTACCCCAAGCTCGTGGGTGCGCTTAATGAGGCGGGCACGCGCAAGGCCATCGAGTTTTACGAGGCGGTGCTCGAGTTCGACGAGCGCCCCGATCTGCCCCGCCCTAACGGTGTGTGGGACATGGGCACGGCAGAGGCATCCGAGATGGCAAAGCTCGCTGAGACGACCTACCGTGACGTGAACATTGGCCTCGCGAACCAGTACGCCCGCTACGCCGATGAGGCTGGCATTGACGTGTACCGCGTCATCGAGGCGTGCAACTCTCAGCCGTTCAGCCACATTCACCGCCCCGGTATCGCCGTCGGCGGCCACTGCATCCCGGTTTACCCGCGGCTCTACCTGTCAACGGACCCCGACGCAGACATCGTGCGCACCGCGCGCAACTACAACTCGACAATGCCCGCCTACGTGGTCGACCGCGTGGAACAGATGATGGGCGACCTCACCGATCAGCGCGTCGTCGTGCTCGGCGCCGCCTACCGCGGTGGGGTGAAGGAGACGGCCGTGTCAGGTGTCTTCCCCACGGTCGAGGAGCTCACGAAGCGCGGCGCAGTGGTGACCGTGCACGATCCACTGTTCAGCGATGCCGAGCTCGCAGCCTTCGGGTTCGCCGCGCACACGATGGGCGACGCCGTTGACGTCGCGATCCTGCAGGCCGACCACCGCGAGTACCTCGAAGTCAGCCCCGCGGACTTCCCCGGCATTAAACTGTTTGCCGACGGACGTAACGCCACCGATCCGGCGCGCTGGAGCGGCGTACCCCGCATCGTCATCGGCCTCGGAGCATAGGGAGAAACCTTATGGCAGAAATGAATGTGGTGCTGTTTGGCGCCGGAACCATGGGCCGCAATCACGCCCGCATCATCTCGTCGTCGCCGCGCGCGAACCTCGTTGGCATCGTCGACCCGTTTGAGAAGAACGGCCGTGCCGCTACAGACCAGTTCGGTGGCGATTGGTTTCCGGCTGCTGAAGAGGCGCTGAAGAAGGCCGACGCAGTGGTGGTCGCCGCTTCGACCGAGTACCACTACGACATCGCCCGCGAGATTCTCGATGCGGGCGTGCCCGTGCTCATCGAGAAGCCGATCTGCCCCTCACTCGAGCAGACCGAAGAAATCCTCGGCATGGCTGAAAAGCGCGGCGTGCCCGTGCAGTGTGGCTTTCTCGAGCGCTACAACGCGGGCGTCGTGGCCGCCAGGCAGCTCATCGAGGACCCGGTGTACGTGCGCGCCGAGCGGCACTCGCCCTTCTGGTCGCGCATCAAGACGGGCGTCTCGTGGGACATGCTCGTGCATGACGCCGACCTGATCTCGAACCTGTTTGGTGCACAGACGCCCGAAAAGGTGAGCGCCGAGCTGGGCTTCTTCCACCCCGAGTCGGTGGAGGGTGCCGAGGACGTCATTGATATGACCCTGCGCTTTCCCGGCGGTGGCATCGCCTCGGCGTCGGCCAGCCGCATCGGCCAGCGCAAGGTGCGCCGCCTGACGGTGCAGTCGCTCGGCGCCATGGTCGAGGTCGACCTGCTGCTGCGCAGCGTCACCAAGTACAAGCATTCCAACATCGAGGTTACTGACGGCAGCGCAGGCTTCCGTCAGATGACCGAGATGGAGGTGCCCGAGGTGTCTGGCCCCGAGCCGCTCGCAGCCCAGTTCGAGCACTTCGCCGACCTCGTCGCCGGCAAGATCGACATGGATGAGGAGCGCCGGAGCATCCTGCCCGCGCACCGCATCATTGCTTCGGCGCTCGAGCAGCAGTAGTCTGTCTCGCATACAGAAATGGCCGGTGCCCCGCGGGGCACCGGCCATTTCTTTGGGTATGCGCGCTAGCCGCGTTCGAACAGCAGGGTCGGCTGATCGGCCAGCTCGCCCGGTTCGGTGCTGCCGAGCTCGAACGAGCCATCCTCGTTGGTGTAGAACACGTACGCGGTGTCGTAGTTCAGCACGAATTCCTTGGGGCCATCCGCGCAGGGCTTGGGAGCGTCAGCGGGCTTGGGGCCGATGAAGAGGTTGCGAGGCCCTGACAGGACCACCGGAGGCGCTGGCTCCGCGTCCTCGCCTTCGGTGACGGCCTTATCGTCAACCCCGAGGGTCCAAGTGCCGGTGAACTCTGCACATCCGACACCTCCTACCCAGGTGCCGTCAGTGGCGAACTCAACCATGCTGATCTCATCAGCCGAGCCGCCCTCGTGCATCCAGCTGCCGATGATGGTGAAAGCTTCATCTCCTGTACGGACCAACAGTAGCTCCTCGCCGTTCTCGCTCGTAAGTATGAGCTCATCGTCTGCGGTGATCTGGACGCGGGTGGCGTCCCACACAGCGAAAGGAATCGCGACGTTGTCGCATGCGATGAGCGTCATCGCACCGCCAACGCCGCCATCAAAGGTGCCATCGTCCTCGACACTCCAATCACCCTGGGCACCATTGCAGCCATCAGAAGCGCTCCAAATCCCGTGGTCGCTGAATTCGACGAAGGCTTCTTGATTTGCGGGCTCGGGGGCTTGCCAGCGGCCGATGAGCAGCGATTCGTAGTCCTGGTCTCCCCCTGGCGCCAGATCTGTTGGCTCACCTTGTCCTGAACTTGAGCCCGTTGGGATGCCGTGCAGCATCGGTGCGGTGATGGCCATTCCCGCGAAGTTCGCGCCAAACGCAAGCGCCCCCGCGATCACAACACCGACGGCAAATTTTAGATTAGACATTGGGCGACTCCCTGAGCTCGAAGAAAGCGGTCGTATCGATGAGTGTACGGGTTTGAGTCTAAGTCGAACCGTGGTTGTTCTTCTATTGAGTCGTGCTGGGCCCCTCGGAGGTGGGTGTAAGTCGTGTTTCGACAAGGTCTGTGAGTTCGGCAATCCGAAGGCTGTCCCTGCGCAATTCAAGTACGGCCGCTTCGAGCCTCGCTATTCGCTCACGATCGGAATTATGCTGATTCTTGCGTGGAATCAGAGCGCGAACGAGTCGGGACCTAAGGTTTTTCTGGTCGGGTTCGGTCATTAGATGCCTCCCTGCGGCGTCAACACTTGCTGAGATCGGTTGAGTGTAATTGTGGCTCCGGTGACTTTGCGTGCGCCGCCCAGCGCCTCGAAAGTGACACAAAGCCCGAGCGACTTGGCTTCTTCGGCTACCTGAGTGCGTGTGAGGTGCCAGCCTGTCGGGACTTCAAACCGCACACTAGCCGAAGGTTTCTCGTGAAACGTCAGGCGTGCGGTTCCGCCAGATCGTAGAGCCATACGCAGGAGACGCCAACCCCACTCGCGACCTCGGTGGCCAATCTGTTCGAACACGTGGTTTGCGACGACATCGAACGGTCCGGTCACGCCGAGGTCGTACGCTAGCCCGAGCGTAGTCGCGCGATACAGATTGACGTGTGCCCACTCGGGGGTTCCAGCGTGATCCGGAGGCAGCGAATTGAGCGCTGCTCGGGTCAACGCGATATCTGAGAAATCGGCACCTATTACGCGGCGCGAGGGCAGCTGTGAGGCGAGCTGTCTGGTGAGCTCACCGGTGCCGCACCCCAAGTCGATGAGGGTGCAGGATCGCGCATCGCCCTGAGCGAGCCAATCTCGGCCCGCGGCCCAGTCAGCATCGCCCACAGTAAGTGTTGGAATGGGTACAGCGGCAGCGAACTCTTCATCCCAGAACTCGCGGTGTAAGTTGAACCAGCCAAACCAGTCATCGAAGCGCTCCCGCGTAGCGGGTGGCGTCTTGATTTGGTATCCGGGGATTGGAGTGCGCCAGTTGGCGTCATAGTTGATGGTGAGCCAACGGTCGGTATCGGAAGGGCCCGGAAACTCGGTGTCGCCGATGCGCACGGGAACGAACGGAAGCATCTGATCTTCGCGCATGATGCCACGCACATGGAATGGCTGATTCACGTGGCCGTCGGGCGTAAAGAACGCGGTGAACACGTCGATGTAGTAATCCACGGGGTGGGCGGTGTGCTCGTTCGCTTGAAACAACAGCTGCATATGGGCGGCACTGTGGCGTTTGATAGCGTATCCGGCCTGCGTGAGCGCGTGTCCTACTTGGAACGCTTCAATTGCGACGTCGGCAGGGTGCGTGTGGTTCGACAGGTAAGCGATGTCGGCATCGTCATCATGCGGCAGGAGCGACTGTGAACGGCACGCTCCGAGGAGCGTGCCGCCCACCACGAATGGGCGCAAGCCAAGTGAATCTAAGAATGCGACGATTTCAGCCGCGCGCTGCACGATAAGTGCCTGGACATCGGCACCCATGTGTTCTAGAGCTATGCCCATTCGTCCCCACTTGTTGACGGCAAGTGCGATGCCCGCGTCGTCGACCACACTGGTGCGATGCGGCGCCTCAGTAAAACGCACATCGAGACTCGCGATCTGAACGCCCGTCGCGGAATCCTGGACTAAGACGCAGGTGGATCCGGTGAGAAAAGGGAGGAGCGCATTGGGCCAATCGAACGTCCCTCCCGCCCAGTTCGCGCGCACGTCGATAGACCACACGCGTGCGTCATCAAAAAGTACATCCACAGAAGAAGTGTCCGGGGGAAGCGCAGGAAGCGTGAGCGTGGTGCTGGAGACGGTAATATGCATAATAATTTGGCCTTTGTTGTGCGCAGCAAGTCTATCGCTGACTTCGCCTCGGTCGTTGTGCGACTGCAAGCAACTAAGCTGGAGGGCATGGATCTTCTCGTAGTCGGATCAGGTTTCTTTGGACTCACTATTGCCGAGCGCGCAGCCGCCGCAGGCAAGAAAGTGGTTGTCATTGACCGTCGTCCGCACATTGGCGGTAACGCCTATTCACACGCCGACCCCGAGACGGGTATCGAGGTGCACACGTACGGTGCCCACCTCTTTCATACCTCGAACGAGACAGTGTGGGAGTACGTCAACCGGTTTACGTCGTTCACGAATTACCAGCACAAGGTCTATTCGAACTTCGAGGGTGAGGTGTATCCGCTGCCCATCAACTTGGGTACGATCAACCAGTTCTTCCGCGCAGCACACGGACCCGACGAGGCCCGGGCCCTGATCGCGAAGCAGGCGGAAGAGTTCGACACGAAGGAAGCGAAGAACCTCGAGGAGAAGGGCATATCGCTGATCGGACGCCCCCTCTACGAAGCCTTCATTCGCGATTACACCTCGAAGCAGTGGCAGACCCCCACGACTGAGCTGCCCGCTGAGATCATCAGCCGCCTGCCGGTGCGCTACAACTATGACAACCGATACTTCAGCGACAAGTATGAGGGGCTGCCGACCGACGGTTACACCGCGTGGCTTGAGAAGATGGCAGACCACCCCAATATTGAGGTGCGCCTGAACACCGATTTTTTTGACGAATCGCAGCCGCTCAACAAGAAGGACACCGTTGGCAAGGTGCCAGTCGTCTATACCGGCCCCGTCGATCGATACTTCGACTACGCCGAGGGGGAGTTGAGCTGGCGCACCCTCGACTTTGAGCAAGAGGTGCTGCGGACCGGGGACTTCCAAGGCACCAGCGTGATGAACTATGCGGGATCCGACGTTCCCTACACGCGCATCCACGAGTTCCGCCACTTCCACCCCGAGCGCGACTACCCCGCAGATAAGACCGTGATCATGCGTGAGTTTTCGCGCTTCGCGACGCGCGAGGACGAGCCCTACTACCCGGTCAATACTCCCGAGGATCGGGAACGCCTGCTCAAGTATCGCGAGCGCACCGAAGGCGAGAGCGGGGTCTACTTTGGTGGCCGACTCGGCACCTACCAGTACCTCGACATGCACATGGCGATCGGTTCGGCGCTCTCGATGTATAACAACAAGCTCGAAGGCACGCTCTAAGCAGCACAGTTTCAGGCAATCCGGTAAATGCCTCAACTAGGTATTTTTTACTGAGCGTGTGCGTAGTCGAGGGAGTTTGTGCTTACCGCATGCGTATTGCGGAGTTCGTGTTCAGAATTTTCTCAGCTTCGCTTACACTGATGTCTGATCATTGTCAGTCCCCGGCGGAGGTACTCGTTGCGTAATACATCCAAGACACTCGTGGGGGGTGTGCTCGCGGCCCTGCTCGTATTGAGCGCGTCGCCCGCTCAAGCATTTGGGCCTCAGGATCCCGTAGTCGGGACAGAACAGGAGACTCCGGTCACCGATCCGCCCGTCATCATCGAAGACGAGGACACGGAGGAGGGCAACCAGGCCCCCGCGGACGTACCCCAGGATGCACCTGAGTCAGATGAGACCGGTGCAGCCGAAGAAGGTCCCGCTGAGGAAATTCCCGCTGAAGAGGCTCCCGCTGACGATGCAGTAGCTGTAAAGGCAGACGCATCGAAAACGGTGACCGAGGTGCCCGATACGATCGGATTGTCCGGTCGCCTGGTGCTTCTGCCCAACGAACCCAACCCGACTGCGGCCGAGGGTGAAGTTGCGGCGGACGCAGGGCTATTTTCAGGAGTGCTGCTCGCGACAGACAGCGGAGCGTTTGTGCCCGTCGACACGTCGGCCATCAGCGAGCCGATCTCGGGGGACAGCGAGTTCACCGGGTCCGCCGTTCTGCCAGAATCGGCCCGCGCGGCCGTGGCTGCTCAGCTCAAGGCCGAAGGCGCATTGACTGAGGTGCAGATGCTCGACACCGTCAACCAGGCTGTTATTGAACAGGAAGAAGAGCTTCAAGCCACTGGCACCGTCACGACGCCAGTTGAAGCGCTCTCTGGCTCCCCACTTGGGGCTGCCCCCTCCAAGAAGAAGCACACGGCCGACGTAGTCTATTTTGGTGGGTCCTCGAGCTCGCGTAACTTCAACGAGACCCAGATTAGAAGTCTCGTGGGTCAAACGAGTACTTACTGGAAATCACAGAGCAATGGTGCTGTCGATGGTCTTGCCGTGAGCAAGTACAAGGCGCTTCCCCGGACCACCGGTGCTTGCGTTCCCGCGACTCTGTGGAGCGCCGCGGCTCAGTACTTCAAGGCGAAATCAAACACATACACGAATGGTCACCACCTCATTGTGGTCGCTGATTCGAAGTACCGCTGTGGCGGGGGTGCAGGTCTCGCAGGTATCGGCACCAATATTCACGCTGGCGGTGAAATCTGGGTAGACCTTGCAGGATGGAGCAACTCTTCAGACCCCGCATCGCAGGGCACGGTCAATAAGTCGTTGTCGACGCTCGCCCACGAGGTCGGGCACAACTTGAGCCTTGGCCACTCGCAGTCGCGCGTTTGCTCTGGCCGCACGATTGACGCTCGTACTACGTGGAAGGATGACGACCAGAACCGAGGGATCCTCAAAGTCCTGAAGCCTTCTGGCTCGACTTGCCAAGACGTTGAGTATGGCAACACCTGGGACCTGATGGGTCACACCAACAGTGCTGGTCCTAAGCCGGTCGCCTTGGGCCTGGCTCAGCGTACCGCGCTGGGAGTAAACCCGTCTGGTAGCATACGCACGGTCCAGGCCAGCGGTGGTCGGGTTCAGAACTTCACGCTCAACCCTATGGGTAACAACTCAGGGCTTCGCGGCTTGAAGGTCTCGAACCCTCGTGGTGAGTCGTTCTACGTCGAGTACCGCAATAACGTGGGACAGGACTCGTCCGGTCCCAATGCCAACTTAGTGTATTCTGCAGATCGCGTCACCGCTGTGACCAACGGTGTCGTGGTTTCGAAGAGCTACCCGACCGCAAAATTCAATCGCGGTGGAACTTGGGTTCCCTACGCAGCTAAGCGCAGCACGGCCCTGACGTATTACAAGACGTCAGGCTCGTACGCCAACATGAAGCACCTTGCGATGGCGAAGGGCGGCGTCTCCACCCCGATCTCGAGCGTCGCGCGGGTGCGTGTCACAAACATTGCCGGTGGTAAGGCTAACGTGCGCGTTGAGTTCGCTCCTTTCACCGACGTCACGTACGACCAGCAATTCGCGAAGGAGATTGACTGGATGAGCTCATCCAAGATCTCGACAGGCTATAGCGCTGGCAGCGGTTTGCGAAAGTACGAGCCCAAGGCTCCCGTGACCCGTGCGGCCATGGCTGCATTTATCTACCGCATGGAGAAGGCGAACTACCCTCTTCCAAAGAAGTCACCGTTCGTCGATGTGAAGAAGAGCGATCCTTACTTTCGGGAGATTGCCTGGATGTACAAGGAAGGCATCTCCAAGGGCACGATTAGGAACGGTAAGCGTTATTACGATCCGAAGTCTGCGGTGTCGCGTCAAGCGATGTCTGCGTTCTTGTACCGAGTAGATAAGGCGACCTACAAGGGGGCACCGAAGTCTCCTTTCGTCGACGTCCCCAAGAATCACATGTTCTACAAGCAGATCACCTGGATGGAGAGCAAGGGCATCACGGAAGGCACCCGGAAAAACGGGAAGCTGTACTACAACCCGAAGTCTGCGGTGTCGCGTCAAGCAATGGCTGCGTTCTTGTACCGCCTGAAGCACTAGCAAGGCAATAGACAGTACGAAAGAGGCGCCCCTTCCATTGGAAGGGGCGCCTCTTTCGTGTATCTAGCGTGCTGTGAAGCGGCGGGGCCTAGCGGCCCTCGAACGTCTTCTTCCACTCCTCCACCGAGGTGATCTGGGGGAGGGCTGTGCGGTACTCGGCCGCGAGGCGATCCCAGTTCTTCTCGATGCGACGGCTCAGCGCTCGCGATTCGCGCAGCAGACGACGGAACTTGGCGCGGTCGTGGCGGTACCACATCTTGCCGCTGCCGTCGGCGGCGCCCACGATCACGCTGGAGTGGTGGGGAATCTGCCACCACTTGGCGTCGCGCTTCGCGTACTCGAGCTCGGGCGCACGCAAGTCGTTCTCGGTGCTCGACCGGCGCCAGTGCTCGGGGATCATACGCAGCGTAAACAGGGCCAGCTTGATGCCCCGCGGCGAAGTGGGGTCGTCGAGCAGCGGCAACGCTCGACCGCCCACTGCGACAGGTGTGTCGGTGTCGCCCGGCTTGTAGACGTGGGTCTCGGGGAACTGGGCGGCGCGCTTGCGGGCGGCCGGCATGTCCGTCGAAATCGTCTTGTGGAGGGACTGCGGGCCACGCAGCACCGACTGCATGCCGTCGATCGCAAGCTGCACCGCGTAGTACTGCATGTTGAGCATCTTCTTGATGTCTTGGCGGTGCGCGTCCTGCAGCAGCTTCCCGCTGCCGGGACGGTCAGAGTGCAGCAGCCCGGCAACGATGCGGTTGCGCGTGTGGAAGAACGCCTGCCAGTCCTGCGAATCATCCTTGTCGAGCCACGACACGTGCCACAGTGCGACACCGGGCATCGACACCGTGCGGTAGCCGGCGGCGCGGGCACGCAGGCCGTACTCGGCGTCATCCCACTTAATGAACACGGGCAACGACAGCCCGATCTCGGCGATGATCTGCTTCGGGATCATGCACATCCACCAGCCGTTATAGTCGGCGTCGAGGCGGGCGTGCATCCACTTCGTCTGGCGCAGGTTCTGCTTGCGGAAGTCGTGGCGGTGCTGCTGCTCAAACGAGGGACCCCATATGAACTGGTCCGGGCGTACGACCTCGGCCCACGCGTGCACGACGGGCTTGTCGAGCAGGTCGAACATGTGGCCGCCCACGATGACGGGCTCGCTGTTGAACCGGCCAAACTGCAGCCCGCGCAGCGCGCTTTCGGTCTCGAACTCGACGTCGTCATCGAGCAGCATCAAGAAATCGGAGTCTTCGCGCTCAAGCGTCTCGGCCATCGACCGTGAGAACCCGCCCGAACCGCCCAGGTTGCCCTGTTCGATCAGCTGCAGCTTCTCGCCGAGCAGCGCCGCGACCTCATCGAAGCCGGCCTGATCGCGCACCTTCTGCGTACCCTGGTCAACCAGGAAGATCCGGTCGATGCCCTCGAGCAGCGCGGGGTCGTCCGCCACGTTCTCGAGCGTCGTGACGCAGTAGTCAGGCTTGTTGTAGGTTGTCATGCCGAGGCTGAGCTTGCCCGTCTGCACGGGCTCCGCGTCGGTGCTCCAGGCGCCGGCCGCGAGGATGAGATCGTCGGTGCTGGCGATGAGATCAAACCAGTACCAGCCGCCGTCGCTAAACATGGTGAGCGGCAGGTCGAAGGTGTTCTCCACGCTTCCCGACACCTCGCGGGAGTCCACGCGCTGCTGCACGCCGCCCGCGTTCGAGCGGTAGACGATGACGGTGCCGGGGCCCTCGGTGCGCAGAGTGAGACGCACACTGCTCACGACCGTCCAACGCTGCCAGTAGGCGGCGGGAAACGCGTTGAAGTAGCTCGCGAACGAGACGCGCTTGCCCGCGTTCACGCGCATGCTCGAGCGTGAGATCACATTGTCGATGTGGGCGTTCTGGCTGAGCCGCACCTGCTTGCCGCCGACCTTTGACCAGATCTCGGCGTCCGCATATAGCGGCAGTACATCGGGATCCTTGGCGACGGGAAAAACAACATTCTGCAGGGTGGTCGGCATGTAGCGCGCGCCTCTCTAGCGGCAAACAGGGCAATAACTCTATGAGTCTACCGGCGGGCTGCCGAGTACGGCCTGATCCGGATCAGTTTCCCCGGGTCCCAGCGGCGAGCGGCGGCAGTTAGGCGAGGTCGAGCCGGTCGCCCGCGCGCCAGACTGCCACGGTGAGCTCGGGAAACTCGTCTGCAATATCGCGCAGGATCTCGAACTCGACCCGGTCGGCGTTGCGGGTGTGCTCGGCGGCGTCAGGCCCGCCCGCTCGCGCTGCGAGCCGGGCGAGCGCGTACTCGGCGAGCTGCCCGCGGTCCTCGAGGCGCTCCTCGCGCAGCGCAAACACGACCAGCTCGTCGATCCCGGGCACCTCTTCAGAGGCCGTCGCCGGGTCTTGCCCGCCGCGTACCCGAGACTCCATCGCAGTCTCGCGTTCGAGTCGGGCATCGGCGCGCAGCCGGTGCAGTCGCTCGCTCGGATCAGCCATGGTTGTTTACCTCTTGATGTCGATTGTGCCGGTGTCGCGGGGAATGGGAACCCGGCGCCAAGGCAGTTTGGTGGGCTCCGCGTCTTGCGACGGAACTTGAAAGTCGACGCGAGACTTCACGGCGAGCAGCACGAGCAGCACCCAGTTGCCCTCAATGAGTAGCCGGCTCTCAGTGAGTGACTGGACAACGAGCGCGATCATCACGAGGTACGGCCACAGCGCGCTCGTCGCGTAGGGGAGCGCCGGGCCAAAGCCTACGCGGGGCGCGTCAACCGCGCGAAACCAGACGCGCCAGATGGTGAGCGCCACGAGCGGCAGAAACGCGAGCACTCCCACGATGCCGAGCTGCAACCACACGTCGAGCCACGCGTTGTGCGCGCTCATGACCTGCAGGCCGGCCTTCGTGTCGAGCGATTTGAAAGGCTCGGCCCAGGGGGCCCAGTAGCTCACCCAGCCCCAGCCAAACCACGGCCGCTGTTCGGCGAGCTCGATGACCTTGTTCCAGGTCTCGACGCGACCGGTCAGATCGCCACTCTTGCCGAGCAACCCAAACACGAAATCGCGCGCGAACAGCGTTGCGGCTGCCGCGGCGGTGATGAGGGTGATCGCCGTAATGTAGAGCGGTGCGCGCTTCTCGGGGCGCATGCGCCGCGCCCACAGGGCTAGGCCGAGCCCGGCCGCGACGGCCACGAGCGCGACCCACACCGTCGCACCTCGAGTGAGCAGCACCGTGACAAAAGCGATGCCGAGCCACAACCAGCCCGTGAATGGGCGCACGAGGCCCGCACGCAACTGCACGCCAAACACGATGAGACCGAGCAGTGCGATGAACCCGAGCAGCACGGAGCTCGCCACGAGCCCCTGAATCGGGCCGCCCTCGAAGAGTAGGTCGCGGCTCCAGTAGAGCAGCTTGGGGATCTTGCCCTCGGGGGGTTCCATCCCTAGCGGCAACAGCGGCTGGCGAATCACCAGCGACACAAAGAGCTCGAACGCGAGAGAGAGCCCCAGCAGGTACCGCAGCGCGGTGCCGAGGGTGCGCAGCACCTCGTGCCAGGTCAGCACGAACGCGAGCACCACCGCGAGAATCGTCGTGGCAATCTGGGCGGTAACCCCCAGCACGCTCTCAACGCGGTACTGCGACCACGCGATCGACAGCACAGCGAGCCCCAAGAACCAATACAGCGGTGACGGCAGGCGATACCACCGAAAGCGTTCCGGCTTCTCGCGCACAAAGATGATGACGCCCACGACAGTGAGCACCACGGCGAGCGCCAAAAAGATGGGCCAGCCGAGCAGATTACGTACGCCGTTGCTTCCAAGCGTGAATACGAAAACGCAGATCGCGTATGCGCTCACGCCAAGTCGGGTCTTGCTCTGGGCCATAGTCGGTATGGTAGAGCATGCTTCGTGCTGAGTCGTGATGCAGACCTAAGGAGTGGCGTGCTGATCTTCATTGAGAACACCCCGCGTGCCTACGCGTGGGGCTCCACCGATGCTCTGCCCGAAATGCTCGGCACGACGCCCACGGGCCTACCTCAGGCCGAGCTCTGGTTAGGGACGCACCCCGGGAGCCCGGCGCAGATCGCAAAGGCGACACCCGCCCCCCACTCGGTCATCGATCTGGTCGAGGCTGATCCGGATCGCTACGGTGTTGATGGCGGCCCGCTCCCATTTCTGCTGAAGGTGCTCGCGATCGGGGCGCCGCTGTCGCTGCAGGTGCATCCCAACCGCACTCAGGCCGCGGCGGGATTCGCGGCCGAGGAGGCCGCGGGCGTGCCGCGCGATGCGCGCGAACGCAATTACGGCGACGCGAACCACAAACCGGAGCTGCTCGTTGCGCTTAGTGAGGTGAGCGCGCTGTCTGGCTTTCGGCCGCTGGTGGCTGCCCGCGATGACCTCGAGCGGTACGCGCGAGCGGCGGCGGGGGTTCCGGATCCGGAGGGCGCCGCGGCACTCCAGGCCGTGGCCGAGAAGCTCTGCCCCGACGAAGTATCGACCACTGACGCCGAGCTGCGAAGCTTCTTTCTGAGCTGGGTGTTTAGCGGTGACCACCGGGTCGCGCGAGCACTCGAGGCGCTGACCGGGCTTGCCGCGGCGGTAGTTCCCGGGGACCCGGGCGTCTCGCCCTCGGGTGACCGTGACCTCGCGATGCGCGCACTGATCGACACGCACTCGGGCGACCCTGGTGTGCTCGTCTCACTACTGCTGCATCACGTCAGGCTGCAGCCGGGCGAGTCCATCTACCTAGGAGCGCGGCAACTGCACGCGTACCTGGGTGGGATCGCGGTTGAGGTGATGGCGGCCTCAGACAACGTGCTGCGCGCGGGCCTCACCGAGAAACACGTGGATATTGAGGAGCTCACCCGCGTGCTCGATCCCGAGGAGCTGGGTGACCCGCGTCTAGCCCCCGAACGGCTCGCACCCGGGCTCGACGCCTGGCAGCCAGACATTGACGACTTTCAGCTGCTGCGGGCGCGCGTGTGCGACCCCGACGATGACGCCGGAATGCCGGAGTGCCACGAACGCGCGTCGCGGCGGGTGGCGATCCGAGTGCCGAGGCCGGCCGTCATCGTCGTGACGCGGGGGCGCGTGCGTATCGAGCGGGTCGAGGGCGCCGGCGCTGACGCGTCGGACACGAGCGCGCCGGCGCCGCTGGCCGAGGTTGCCTCTGCGCGCCGAGGTCAGTCGCTCTACGTGTCTGCCGGTGAATCCATCGAGATCACCGGTCACGGTGAGATGTTTCTCGCGACGGTGGGTGGCATCGACCTGCAGGTGCCGCGGGTAAGCTGAACCTCGTGTCACACCTGAAACATCATCGCGCCGTACGCCCCATCGGTGAGTCAGCCCAGCCCGGTCGCCTCGGTGGGCTCGGTCGCGTGCTCATCGCGGTGTACATCGTGTTGGCCATGGCAGCAACGTTTCGGTCGATCTATCAGATCATCACGAAGTTCGACGAGGCACCGCTTGCGTATGTGCTGTCGGCCGTTGCCGCGCTCGTGTACGTGCTCGCCACAATCGCGCTGATCAAGCGCCGCGGGGTCTGGCGCATCATCGCCTGGGCCGCGCTCACGTTTGAGCTGTGTGGCGTGCTCATCGTCGGCACGCTCAGTCTGATTGCGCCGCAGCTGTTTGCGCACCCATCGGTGTGGTCAAACTTTGGGCAGGGATACGTGTTTATTCCACTCGTGCTGCCGGTGCTGGGGCTGCTGTGGCTGCGTGGCGAGGCCCGCGAACACTCTCTTCGTTCAACCCCGGAAGGTGACGATGCAGGTCTTTGAATCGCTCAGCGAGCTCGATCCCGCCGACTTTGCGGCGGGCAGTTGCGTGGCCGTTGGCAAGTTTGATGGGCTGCACCGGGGGCACCAGGCGATCCTGAGCCAGCTGGACCGTGCTGCCGAGCAGTCGACGGGGGAGGGCGTGCGCAGTCGCACCGTCGTCTTCACCTTTGCCAACAACCCACTGAGCTACCTCAACCCGAATCACTGCCCGCACCCGCTCATGAGCCGTGCTCAGCGGCTGGAGGCATTCGAAGCGGCGGGCGTCGACGTCTGCGTGATGGTCGAGTTTGACGAGGCGTTCGCGCGCATTCCCGCCGAGGAGTTCGTGGCCGACGTGCTGGTCAACAAGCTGCGCGCGCGGCACGTGGTGATGGGCGCGGACTTCCGTTTTGGTTACCGCGGTTCGGGCGACGGCGCCCTGCTCGAGCGGCTCGGCGCAGAGTACGGCTTTGACGCTGAGCTCGTGGAGTGGGTCGAGGACAACGGCGGCGACCAAGTGTCGTCCTCGCGCGTGCGCGAAGCTCTCGGGCAGGGCGATGTTGAGGCCGCCCACCGCATGCTCGGCCGCCCACCAGTGGTGCGGGGTGAAGTGGTACACGGAGACGCGCGCGGCCGCGAACTCGGGTTTCCCACCGCCAACCTGGGCGGAGCGCTCGAGGGCTTCGTGCCGGCAGACGGCGTGTACTCGGGCTGGGTCGTGATCGATGGGGTGCGCCGCGAGGCCGCAATTTCGGTCGGGAACAACCCGACTTTCACGCCCAACGAGCAGTCACGCGTTGAAGCGTTCATTCTAGATTTTGAGGGCGATCTGTATGGCAAGGCGATGGAAGTGCAGTTCGCGCATCGCCTGCGCGGCACCGTCGCGTTCGAGTCGCTTGAAGCGCTGATCGAGCAGATGCACGACGATGTGGTGCGTGCGCGCGTGCTCCTCGCCGGGGAGTAACGCGAACAACCTGCCCTCGAGGGGTACTGCGCACCCAGGGGCCGGTGTTAGAATGGGCACACGGTTGCAGGTGACGAGTGCGTCGTGAGCCCCGTGTGCCATGAAGTCTTGCACGCGATGTCTGCCCAGTGCTCGCCCAGCCGCCCGCGCCTCGGGCGCATTCCGAGACCGCATCACGCCGATCAGGAGTTCCATTGGCAAGCAATACTGCCACGCGCAAGTCTGGTTCAAAGAGCAGCGCTAAGTCGCGCAGCAACGGACGTCGCAAGCACACCCACAACGAGGGCATCATTCCGCTCTTGGCCCGCGCGGTGCGCGAGGTTGAGGCGTCTGCCCAGCGCGGCAAGGCGACCCCCGCCAACCGCACCAAGTACCACGTCATCGCGCTGCTGATGCGCGAGGAGCGCGCCCGCGTCAAGACCGATGAGAATGTCAGTGACGCCGAGCGCACCGAGACGCTCAAGCGCCTCGATGGTGTGGCGGCGATCCTCGCGAAGACCGCGGCCCGCGACACGAGCCTCATCACGCTGCTCGAGCCCACCGCGCCCATCACCGAGGCGACACGTGCGCTGAAGCGCAAGATGATTGAGCAGGCCGGCATCGAACTGCCCGAGGCCGAGGCTGCTGAAAACGAAGCCGCCGATACGACGCAGAAGGCCGTCGTGCCGCCCGAGCTCGCCGAGCGCCAGGTGGTGCCCGCAGGCATCGTCGCGCGCAAGCTCGCGAATCCGTTCCTGGCGCCGAACCTCGCGCCGCCCACGCAGTCCACCCCCGTGGTGCGGCTCGCGAACTGGGAGCTGCTATCTCCGCTCCTGAAGTCGTTTGAGCAGGGCGGCAGCGGCTCAGCTTGCATGCCGCTTCCTGAGCCTCCGGTGCCGGATCGCTTCTCGCCGGCCGGGCGCGAGCTGATGCCGCACCAGGCCAAGTTCTTGGCAAGCGTGCGTGAGGGGCACCGCAGCTACCTCCTCGCCGACGAACCGGGACTCGGCAAGACCGCGCAGTCGGTTATCGCCGCATCGGTCGCCGGGGCATACCCGTTGCTCGTCGTGGTGCCCAACGTGGTGAAGATGAACTGGGCGCGCGAGGTTGAGCGTTGGACCCCGGGCCGTCGCGTCACCGTCGTGCACGGCGACGGCGCAGACATCGACGCGTTTGCCGACGTCTTCGTGATCAACTACGAGATCCTCGATCGTCACCTGAGTTGGATTTCGGACTTCGGGTTCAAGGGCATGGTCGTCGACGAGGCGCACATGATCAAGAACACGAGCTCGCAGCGGTCGCGCAACGTGCTCGCGATCGCCGACCGCATTCGCGAGCGCACGCCCGGCACCTCGCCGCTGATGATCGCGCTGACGGGTACGCCCCTCATCAACGACATTGATGACTTCCGCGCCATCTGGCGCTTCCTCGGCTGGACCGATGGCGAGAAGCCCGGGCCCGAGCTGATGGCTAAACTCGAGCACAACGGCTGGACCCCCGCCGACTCGGCGTTCTACCCCGAGGCGCGTCAGAGCGTCATCGAAATGGGCATCGTGCGCCGCCGCAAGCTCGACGTGGCGAAGGACCTGCCCGCCAAGCGGGTTGTCGACCTGCCCGTCGAGCTCGACGACGACCTCGGCCGCGGCATTCGCGATGCCGAGCGCAAGCTCGCGGACAAGCTGGTCGCTCGCTTCACCACGATCAAGAACGGCAAGCTGGGCGCGAAGCTGTCTGACGATGCCATCATTCGCATGGTGTGCGCGCAGGAGCTCGAGGAGTCGAACGCCTCGGCAGACGGCCTCAACGTGTTTACGATGGTGCGCCAGATCGGTCAGGCCAAGGCGAGCCTCGCGGCGGACTACGCGGCACAGCTCGTGCGCTCGGTCGGCAAGGTCGTGTTCTTCGCCAAGCACGTCGACGTGATGGACACCGTTGAAAAGCAGCTCGCCGACGCCGGCCTGCGCACGGTGTCGATTCGGGGCGATCAGACCGCCGTCTTCCGTCAGGAACAGATCGACGCGTTCAACACCGACCCCGAGGTCTCGGTCGCGGTGTGCTCGCTCACCGCAGCGGGCGTGGGCGTGAACCTGCAGGCGGCATCGAACGTGGTGCTCGCCGAGCTGTCATGGACCGACGCCGAGCAGACGCAGGCCATTGACCGCGTGCACCGTATCGGCCAGGAGGAACCGGTCACCGCATGGCGCATCGTGGCTGCTCAGACTATCGACGCGAAGATCGCCGAGCTGATCGACAGCAAGGCCGGGCTAGCTGCGCGCGCACTCGATGGTGCGCCCGCGGTTGAAGAAAATGCTGATCCGGTGCAGTTGCTGGCTCTCATGGAGGTGCTGCGCCGCGCACTCGCGGGCGCATAAGCACCGCTCCGCTCCAGTGTGAGGCACGACCCGTGCGAAGGTTGGCAGCTTTGGTCATCACAGTGGCCAGAGCTGCCACCGATAGCATGGGGCCAGGCACTCGATAGAGGAGAAACATGCGCATAGGTGTGCTGTGTTCTGGCGGCGACAGCCCCGGCATGAATGCTGCCATTCGCGGCGCAGTGCTGCGCGGCGTCGACGTACACGGATTCGAGATGATCGGGTTCATGGACGGCTGGCGCGGGTTTCACGAGGGTGACACCGTCCCCCTGGACCGCGCGGCCGTACGCGGGCTGTCGCCCCTCGGCGGCGTGGTGCTGGGCACCAGCCGGGTTCCGCCGTTTCCCGGCGGGTTGCTCGAGGGCCCCGAGGCTGACCTATCTGCGATCCGGTCCGGCATGGAAAAGTACCGGATCGATGCCTTCTTGCTCATCGGAGGCAACGGCACCCAGACCGTCGCACGCATGCTCGCCAATGGCGGGATCCCGGTGATCGGCCTACCCAAGACCATCGACAATGACCTGGGGGGCACGGACTACACGTTTGGCTTCGATACGGCAGTATCGATTGCCGCCGAGGCGATCGACCGACTGCGTACGACGGGGGAGTCCCACCGCCGCTGCATGGTGCTCGAGGTGATGGGGCGCGACGCCGGCTGGATTGCGCTGCACGCGGGCATGGCTGGCGGTGCGCAGGTGACGCTAATTCCCGAGCGCCCCGAGTCCATTGAACAGGTCTGCGAGTGGGTGCTCAGCGTGCGTGATCGCGGGCGTTCGTCACTCGTCGTCGTCGCAGAGGGGTTCACGCTACAGGGCGGCGCGTCAGTCACCCGTGACGGTCTCGACGAGATGGGGCGCAAGCGCCTCGGCGGCATCGCCGAATCACTCGCGCCCCTCATCGAGGAGCGCACGGGCATCGAGACCCGCGCGACCGTGCTGGGGCACGTGCAGCGCGGCGGTTCGCCGACCGCGTTTGACCGCGTGCTCGCGACCCGCACGGGCATGGCCGCGGCTGACGCCGCGCACACGGGGGACTGGGGCACGCTCGCCGCGCTGAAGGGCGACCGCATCGAAATGGTGCCGCTCGACGAAGCAGCGGGACGGCTCAAGACGGTGCCCGTCGCGCGCTACGACGAAGTTCGCCTCAACTTCGGATAGGCGCCCAAGCCGGCATTAGACCCCCAGCGCAGCCTTGACATCGTTGAGGCTCGGGTTCGTGGCCGTCGTGCCGTCGGGGTAGACCAAGGTCGGCACGACAGCGTTGCCGCCGTTGACGGCCTTGACGAGCTCTTCAGTGCCCGGTGTCTCCTCGATATCGACGATGGTGTACGGAATGCCGGTCTTGTCGAGCATGAGCTTGAGTCGCTTGCAGTAGCCGCACCAGACGGTCGAAAACATCGTGATTGACCCGGCCTCGGGGGTGAAATCAGCGAGAGTGCTCAATGGTTGCTCCTTTGTGTTGTGTGCCCATTCTAGAACTCACAGGTGCTGCAGTTCCCGAGTAACAGCGCATCGGACGGCCACACGCGAACCACGGGTGAACGGCAGGTAAACACAAATTCTCTGGCTTGACCTGGCCTGCATCTGGTGGAACCATTGTTGAGGCGCACGCGGGTCGTAAGACTGCCTGAACAAACGGTGAAGTTGACATGACTTCGCGAGGTGTCCTCAGGAATCCGATCTCAAACGAAAGATGCCGGTGGAACTTTCTCTCATCGTGCTGCTGGTCATCGTACTGGCCCTGTTCTTCGACTTCACTAACGGTTTCCACGACACCGCGAACGCGATGGCCACGCCCATCGCGACCGGTGCGCTGAAGCCCAAGACCGCCGTGATCCTTGCCGCGGTCTTGAACCTGGTGGGCGCTTTCCTCTCGACAGAGGTCGCTAAGACCATTGCGGGTGGAATCATCAATGAGGGTGAAGGCGGGGTGCTCATCTCACCAGAGATGATCTTCGCCGGCCTCATTGGCGCCATCGTGTGGAACCTCGTCACCTGGCTCTACGGGCTGCCATCAAGCTCGTCGCACGCCCTATTCGGTGGCCTCATTGGTGCTGCCATCGTGGGTGCCGGGTTTGAAGCCATTAACGGTGCAGGGGTGCTCTCGAAGGTGCTCCTCCCAGCCCTCATCGCGCCGTTGACCGCAGGCATCGTGGCGTTCACCGCCACGAAGGTCGCCTACGCGATCACGCGTCGCAACGACGGCAAGAAGGATGGCCGCGGCCGCTTCCGCTATGCGCAGATCGCTTCTTCGTCGCTGATCGCGCTTGCGCACGGCACGAACGATGCGCAGAAGACGATGGGCGTCATCACGCTCACCCTCGTGGCGGCGAACCTGCAGGATCCTGACACCGGCCCGCACTTCTGGGTCATCGCGACCTGTGCATTTGCGATTGCCCTGGGTACGTACTCGGGCGGCTGGCGCATCATTCGCACCATGGGCGCGGGCCTCACGCAGGTCAAGCCGGCTCAGGGCTTTGCCGCTGAGACGAGCACGGCGGCCACCATCCTCGCATCGACCCACCTCGGCTTTGCGCTCTCAACGACCCAGGTCGCCTCGGGCTCGGTCATTGGCTCGGGCCTCGGTCGCCGTGGCTCGACCGTGCGCTGGCGTACGGTGGGCCGGATCGCCTCAGGCTGGCTGTTCACGCTGCCGGCTGCAGGTGCGGTCGGTGCGCTCGCTGCGCTCATTGCGCACATCGGCACGGTCGGCATCGTGATCGATGCGGTGCTCGGCCTCGGCGTGATCCTCTTCATCTTCTGGCGCTCCAGCCGCAACAAGGTCGGCCACGACAACGCGATTCCTTCACCCGACGTCGCCGAGTCAGGCTACGCCGTGCGCATTCGCAAGGCAGACAAAGCGAAGCGCCAGCAGAAGACGCCCACGGGCTCGTCGCCCACGCTGTCGCCTGTTGAACAATCAGCGGTGCGCGACGACCGTGCCGCGCGCGAGGCCCGTCTAGCGGCCGAGCGCGAAGCAAAGGCCGCTAAGAAGGCGGCCCGCGCTGCGAAGAAGAATCAACGCAACGGAAACGATGCTGGGGGCGCACGATGATTGACTGGATGGCATTCGTTACGGTATTCGGTGCCGCGCTCGGCTCCTCGGTGTTCGTTGTCGCACTGTACTCGCTCGGTATTCGATTCCTCGCGACTCCCGTGGCAGACGGCTCGGGTGCCTCCAACGGCCCCGCGCGCGACGACGAAGAAGACGACATTGAGGAGGCCGAGCACCCTCGCTGGGCCACCAGCCTCGCCTACCTTTTCTTTGGCCTCGCAGGTCTTGCGGCGGTCGCGGGCGTGTTCCTGATCGTCCCGGCGCTCCACCCCTGGTAGAGCTCAGACCGTAGAAAGGCGCCCAATCCTCGGATTGGGCGCCTTTTACTGTATGAGGCAGCGATCCGCGCGCTGTCGAACGGGAGTTCCTGAGTTCCCAATGGCAGCCGTGATCCGGATCTCCAGCAGTTCATGCTCCGAGAACAGGTGCAGCCGTGCGCCCTCGATGGAGGTGCTGATGTGGCCCGCAGGCATTCGGCTGATGACTCCGCGGGCACGAGGTTCGTGGCCGTGATCTGACGCGGGGATCTTCAGCGCGTTGCGTCTCGTCGGCGCCGAGTCGCCAACACCGCCCAACTCACACCGACAAGTAAGCCACGCAAAGAAGCGGAGGACTGAGGTCACGAGTAGGGTGGGGCTATGAACGCCACCGCAGCGAATCAGGTATCTGAAATTGTGGCCGGGCTGCGCCACAACTTTGACCTGGGCATCACACGCCCCGAGGCTTGGCGGCGTGCGCAGCTCGAACGCATGCGCACACTACTGGTGGAGCGCAGCAGCGACTTCGAACGCGCGTTGCGTGTTGACCTGGGCAAGTCGGCCACCGAAGCGCAGATCACCGAGATCGGGTTCTTGGTCGCCGAAATTGATCACGCGCTCGCACAGCTTCGGCGATGGATGCGGCCCCGCCGCGTGCGGGTACCAGTGGGTCTGCAGCCCGCTGCAGCACGAATCGTGCCTGAACCGCTGGGGGTCGCGCTCGTCATCGCCCCATGGAACTACCCGCTGATGCTGGCCCTGTCGCCCGTCGTGGGTGCGCTTGCCGCAGGTAACGCTGTCATTATCAAGCCGAGCGAGCTCGCCCCCGCAACCTCCGCACTCCTGGCGCAGCTGCTCCCCGACGCCATCGACCGGCGCGCAGTCGCTGTGGTCGAGGGCGGGGTGACCGAGACGACCGCGCTGCTACAGGAGAAGTTCGACCACATCTTCTACACCGGCAACGGTCGCGTGGGGCGCATCGTTGCGCGCGCGGCGGCCGAGCAACTGACCCCGATTACCCTGGAGCTCGGTGGCAAATCACCCGTATACGTCGACGACACGGTGCCGCTGGCAGACTCCGCGAAGCGTATCGTCTGGGGCAAGTTCATGAACGCGGGGCAGACCTGCGTGGCCCCCGACTATGTGCTGGGCCAACCTGAAACGCTGAGCAGGCTTGCACCGCATCTCGAGCGCGCAATCCATGACCTCTACGGCAGCGCTGCGGCCGACAACCCCGACTACGGCCGCATCGTCAACGATGCCCACTTCGACCGGCTCGTGGGGTACCTGGGCGATGGCGAGATCGTGGCCGGGGGTGGACATGATCCGAGTCTCAGGCACATCGATCCCACCGTGCTCGCTGGCGTTGCTCACGACTCGGCTGTTATGAAAGACGAGATCTTCGGTCCGATCCTGCCCCTGGTTGAGGTCGAGTCGCTCGATGCCGCGCTCGCGTTCGTCACCGCCCGCGATAAGCCTCTCGCCGCCTACGTCTTCAGCGACGATGCGGCGGTGCGCGATCGGTGGGAGCGCGAGACGAGCTCGGGAGCGCTGGGATTTGGCGTGCCGGTGTTGCACCTCGCGACCCCCGAGCTACCGTTCGGTGGGGTGGGGGAGAGCGGCACAGGCGCCTACCACGGTGAGCGCTCATTCCTCATCTTTAGCCAAGAGAAGGCGGTGCTGTCGAAGCCGCTTCGCCCCGACACGCTTGCTGCAACGATCATGCCGCCCTATACCGCGGCGAAGCAGACTCTCGCGCGCAGATTGCTGCCCAAACTGATGTAATTCGCGCGGGTATGTCGCGCACATGGGCGCAATGGCGCGCTAGGATATTCGATTGGCGTGGGGCGCCCCACGCACATTTGAATAGCGCACCAAAGGAGCCCCTATGACGCTGCCCTGGACCCCTCACGGCGATGGTCGAACCGTCGAACCCGACGCGATCGTATTGCCGGAGGAACGCCTCAGCTGGCCGCGCACCATCGGCTTCGGCATGCAGCACGTTGTGGCGATGTTTGGCGCAACTTTCCTGGTGCCGCTCATTACGGGCTTCAGCCCCACCGCGACGCTGTTCTTCTCGGGCCTGGGCACATTGCTGTTCCTGCTCATCACGGGCAACCGTCTGCCGAGCTATCTCGGCTCGTCGTTCGCGTTTATCGCCCCGATCATGGCGGCGCTCGCCGGCGGTGACGATCTCGGACGCGCCTCGTTCGGCATCCTCGCCATCGGCGTGCTGATGACGATCGTCGGCATCGTGGTGCACCGCTTCGGCTCGGGCTGGATCAACGCCCTCATGCCGCCCGTCGTCATGGGCGCGATCGTGGCACTGATCGGCTTCAACCTCGCACCCACCGTGAAGAACAACTGGGATGCCACCGAGCTCTCCGGCTGGGTCGCGCTCATCACGATCTCGGCTGTGCTGCTCATCACGGTGCTGTTCCGCGGACTCATCGGGCGGCTCTCGATCGTGCTCGGCATGGTCGTCGGTTACATTGCCGCCGCGTTCATGGGTGAGATTGACTTCACCGCGGTGAACGATGCCGCCTGGATCGGTCTGCCCACATTCCACGCGGTCGGCAACCCGTTCAGCGACCCGACCCTGTGGGCGCTGCTGCCCGCGTTCCTGCCCGTTGTGCTCGTGCTGGTCGCCGAGAACGTTGGCCACGTCAAGAGCGTCGGCCTCATGATCGACCGCGACATCGACAACCTCACCGGCCGTGCACTGCTCGCCGACGGCGTCTCGACCATGCTCGCCGGCTTCGGCGGCGGCTCGGGCACCACGACCTACGGCGAGAACATCGGCGTGATGGCCGCCACTCGCGTCTACTCGACCGCGGCCTACTGGGTCGCGGGTGGCATGGCCCTCTTGCTCAGCTTCTCGCCCAAGGTGGGCGCCCTGATCTTCACCGTGCCCGCGGGCGTGCTCGCCGGTGTGACGGTCGCGCTGTACGGCCTCATCGGCCTCATCGGCGTGAAGATCTGGATGGACAACAAGATCGACTTCTCGAAGCCCATCAACCAGTTCGCGGCAGCCGTTCCGCTGATCGTGGGCATCGCCGATTTCACCCTGCAGGTGGGCACGGTCGTCTTCAACGGCATCGCGCTCGGCACCATTGCGGCGGTAGCCGTGTACCACGTGATGCGCGGCCTTCAGAAGCTGCGCGGCGGCGAACCCCAGGTCGCCGATCCGGTGGTCACCGCCAAAACCGACGCTAGTTAGTCAATATCACGCACCGTCACCACGAAACTCCGCGCGCGTTGCGCCGATTATCGGCTGCGGCGTTTAGGGTGGCGGTGTGTGGAGTGTAGATCGGCGTCGGCGACCAGAACCGGGTCGCGAAGATCGTGGCGCCTCGAGCGCAACGAGTGAGCAGCCCACGGAGCAGCTTATTCCCGCGAACGAGGGCTCGCTTGCTCGCGCGCCACAACCTCAGGAGCCGGATCTGGCCGCCGATTTGTCGGGCCCGCCCGTGTCGCTCGTGGACGCGTACGCAGACGAGCACGCGCAGTGGCGCGCCGAGCTCGTGCGCATTGGTGGGCGCAACCCGCTGCTGCACTTCGACGATCGCCCTGCCAACCGGATCGAGCTTTCTTCGACCCACCCCGGTGGCCTGCCCCAGTTCATTACGGGCAACAAGATTCTGCTGTCGGCGCTGATTCGCGACGACCTCGCACTGCGCCACGCCAAGTATGCAGCTGGTCGGGTCACCGACAAGGCCATCGAAATGCGCACGGTGCGCGGTCTCGAGACCGTTCACCTCGGCGTCGGTATTGCCAAGTGGACGTTTGAGGGCGAAGAGTTCTGTGCCCCGGTGCTGCTGCGTCCCGTCGCAATTCGCCGCTACGGGCGCGACTACGAACTCAAGCTCAAGCAGTTCCCCGTCGTCAACTCCGAGCTGATTCGCGTGATGCGCGAGCAGTTTGGCATCGCTGTCGACGCCCGTGTGCTCATCGAGCTGTCACAGTCCGAGGGTGTGTTCAAGCCACAGCCCGTGATTGATCGATTGCGGCAGATGGCCGCCGGCGTTCCCGAGTTTGTGGTGCAGCCGCGGCTCGTGGTCTCGTCGTTCCATAACGTCTCGCAGCTGATGGTCTCCGACGCCAAGGGGCTCGACTCGCAGCTGCTCTCGGCGATCTGTGGCAGCGAGCCCGCGCGTAAGGGGCTGGCCGAGGGCTTTCGCCCGGTCACGCCGACGCCGTCAGACGAGCGCTCGCCCGACACCGATCGCTACCTCTACGACGCCGATGCTGAGCAGGACGACGTGCTCGCGCAGATTGCTGCGGGGCACCCGCTCGTCGTACACACGCTTCCCGGCACGGGCGGCACCCAGACGGTCGTCAATGCGATCGGGAGCCTGGCCCGCGAGGGCAAGCGCGTGCTCGTTGTGTCGCCGCGCCGAGCCACCCTTGACGGCATCACACACCGGCTCACTCGCGCCGGCCTTCCCGGCCTGTCAGTCGGCCCCCGCCGGCTGCGCCGCGGCCTGGTCGAGTCGATCAGTCGCAACGAGAACGCCCGCGGCGAGCAGCTGCGCGACGTCGACGCCGCCCTCACCCGGTTGCGTGGCGCGCTCGTGGATTACCGTGCCGCGCTTAAGGATCCGGATGCCCGGTATGGTGTCTCGCCCATTGAGGCGCTTCGCGAGCTGACCCAGCTGTCGCAGATGGAGCAGCCGCCGACGACCACGGTACGGCTTGACGATCACGCCCTCGCGCAGCTCACGATCGATCGCTCGGCGATGGCCGAGGCGCTCACCGAGGTCGCACGACTCGGGCAGTTCCAGTACGGTCCCGAGGATTCCCCCTGGTACGGAGTCAGCTTCAGCACGACCGAAGAGGCGCGCAAGGCGTACTCGCTCGCGGTCAACCTCGCCGAGTCGCAGCTGCCCCGCCTGATTTCCATGGCCAACGAGGTCGTCGGACAGACCTCCATGCGCCCGTACGAGACGATCGCCGAGCTGGGCGTCTACCTGCGGCTGCTCATGGGGCTGCGCGACACCCTCGACCGGTTCACGCCCGATGTCTACGACCGTTCGTTGACCGAGGTCATTGCGGCCCACGCCCCGCGCGGGGCCGAGGAGATGACGTCGTCGAACAAGCGGCGCCTGCGCAAGCTGGCCCGCGAGTACGTGCGCCCCGGCGTGCACATCTCTGACATGTATGCGCGACTCGTGCAGATTCAGCAGCAGCGCGTGCTGTGGCAGCGCTACAGCACGATTGAGGGCACACGCCCCGAGGTGCCGCTGGGGATTGCCGACGTCGTGGCGGCCTACCAGTCGGCCTACCAAGACCTCGACGCGCTCGATGCCGTGCTCGAGATCAATGCTGACCGTGACCGGCTCAAGAACCTGACGCTGGGCGGCCTCGCCGAGCGCGTCTCTGATCTCGCACGGGAGTCGGAGGTGCTGCAGAACATTCAGGAGCGCACGACCATCGTCGAGCGCATGCGCCAGGCGCACCTCGAGCCGCTGCTCGACGACCTGTCGGCCCGCCATGTGCCGTCCGACGGGGTCGCCGCTGAGCTCGAGCTTGCATGGTGGCAGTCGGCGCTCGAACGCATGCTTCAGACCAACGAGGCGCTGCTGAGCGCAAACACCTCGGTGATCGATCGACTCGAAGCCGACTTCAGGTTGGTCGACGACGCACACTGCGGAGCGAACGGCACGCTGCTCGCGGCCTCGCTCGCCGACGCCTGGCGGGTGGCGGTGCTCGACCACAAGCACGAGGCGCTCGCGATGCGTGAGGCGCTGCGCAGCCGCTACGTGACGGCAGGGCTGCTCGCGCAGCACGCGCCGACCCTGCTTTCGACGCTGGCCCCGGTGTGGGCGATGTCGCCGTACGAGGTGGCGCAGCTGCCCGACTCCATGCGGTTTGACACAGTGCTGCTCGTCGACGCCGGTGCGACGACGCTCGTCGAGAACCTGGGCGCGATTCGCCGCGCAGACCAGGTCGTTGCATTCGGCGACACGATGACGCAGAGCCCGTCGCGGTTCGAGATCGCCGTGGGCCCCGTCGACGAGTCCGAAGATCAGGCTGCGGGCCTCGTCGAGCTGACGCACGAGCACTCGGCGTTCGCGCAGCTGGGGGAGGTGCTCCCGACGCTCACGCTCACGCGCAGCTACCGCGCGGGCGGCGAAGATCTCACACACCTCGTGAACTCCCGGTTCTACGACGGCGCGATCCAGACGATGCCGTGGGCTGGTTCCTTCCTCGGCCGTTCGAGCCTCACCTACGACTTCGTCGCGGGCGGGCAGGGGCTTCCCGACCAGAACACGGGCGCGGTTGAGAGCACCGATGCTGAGGTTGAGCGGGTGGTGCAGCTCGTGCTCGAGCACGCGAGCGACCGCGCCAGCGAGTCACTCATGGTCATCACGGCGAGTTCGCGCCACGCGGTGCGGGTCTACCAGGCCGTGTTGCAGGCATTCTCGAAGTTTCCGCAGTACCGCGAGTTCTTGCTCGGCGAGCGCGCCGAGCCGTTTGCGGTGCTCACCCTCGAGCAGGCGACCGCGCAGAGCCGCGACCGTGTGATCTTCTCCATCGGTTACGGCCGCACGCCGCACGGCCGGGTGCTGTCGAACTTCGGTGGTCTCGGCAAGCCCGGTGGCGAGCGGTTGCTCGCGGTCGCGATGACCCGCGCCCGCCGGGCCATGACGATCGTCAGCTGCTTCAAGCCGAAGGACCTCGACAAGGCGCGCATCAAGCACGGCGTGGTCGACCTCGCCGAGCTGCTCGCGCACGAGCACCCCGAACCGGCAGAGCCGGCGCTTCCCGCGCAGCGCGACCCCATGCTGGGGGAGCTTGCCGACCGGCTCGAGGAGCGCGGGATCCGCGTTGTGCTCGACTACCTCGGCGTCATTCCGATCGCGGCCTCGTTTGGTGAACGCGCGATTGCCATCGACATTGATCTCGGCGACGGCTCGGACAGCCTGCGCGACACGCTGCGGCTGCGGCCGGCGGTGCTGCGCCGACTCGGCTGGCACTACCACCGCGTGCAGAGCTTCGACCTGTTCACCGACCCCGACGAGGTGGCACGCCGCATCGCGCGCATGGTCGGCTTTGAGGACGGTGCGAGTGCAGACGGCTCGAACGCGAGCGACGTGAGCCCCAAAGCCCAGTGACCGCAGAAATCGGCAACGCGTCAGACGGCGCTGGTCGGGGCGGTGCGCGGCGACCTAGTCGCCGCGCGTCTCGCCCGGCTCCCGCCGGTGTCGACCCGAGACCGTCGGAGCACCTGTTGAACGCGAAGGCATCAGAGGATCGGCCCGAGGGATGGGGCGACGCGTCGGCGCGCAAGCAGGTGAGCGCCCACGACGAGGCGCTGCGGCGCGACCGCCCACCGCACTGGGGCTAGCGTCCTGCGCGCAGCGGGTGAAACGAACGCTTAGCTGGCCGAGGCTGCTGATCCGGAGCTCGAAGCACCGGAAGAACCTGATCCCGAAGAGCTTGAAGAGCTTGAAGAGCTTGAAGAGCTCGAGGACTTGGCCGACGAGCTCTCCGCGCGCGAATCGGTGCGGTAGAAGCCAGAACCGTTGAAGGTTACGCCGAGCGATCCAAACACCTTGCGCAGGGTGCCATCGCACTCGGGGCACGTGGTCAGCGCGTCGTCAGAGAACGACTGGTAGATGTCAAAGGCGTGACCGCAGTCAGCGCAGCGATAAGCGTATGTAGGCACAGGGGTCAATGCTAGTCGGTGACGCTGAGAACCCGGGTCACTGAGCCGGGGGACACTGCGCCCGTGATCGCGACATCGTGCGGGTCATGGGGGAGTGTCGCGAAGCGATCGTCGTCGAACACGACCGCGTACACGGGGATGCTCGCGGGCAGCTGCGCGAGGCAGCGATCGTAGTAGCCCATGCCCCAGCCCAGCCGTGTGCCCGCTTCGTCGACGGCGCACGCGGGTACCAGCATCAGGTCGACGCCCGCGGCAGCATCGCCGCCGAGTCGTGGGCCCACCGGTTCGGTGATGCCGTGTCGCCCCGCCGCCAGGCTGTCGACTCCCGTGTAGCGCACCCAATCGAGCCGTGAATCCGCGAGTGACATCGGCAGGATGACGTCGATGCCCTGGGTGAGCGCCCACTCCAGAAACGGGCCGGTGTCTGGCTCGGAGGGTACGGCGCTGTAAGCCGCCACCGAACGCGCGCCGAGCGCCTCAGTGAGCGCGATCAGGCGCGCGGTGAGCTGCGCAGTAGCGTCCTCGCGAACCGCCTGCGGCATCGCCCCGCGGCGGGCGCGCACGCTGCGCCGGATCGCGGCCTTGCTCTTAAGATCCGGGTCCTCACGCATGCCCCCAGCATACGAGCGCCGCGGTCAGGGCGCGAGAACGCGGAGGGGATCGGCGCTTTTGTGCGGATCCCACGCTAAGCTGGCCGGTATGACTGAAGCACACAAGCCTCGCCAGACGGTTACCAAGGCGGTCATTCCGGCCGCGGGTCTCGGGACCCGGTTCCTGCCAGCGACCAAGGCCATGCCGAAGGAAATGCTGCCGATCGTGGACAAACCCGCGATTCAGTACGTTGTGGAGGAGGCCGCACAGGCCGGCCTCGGCGACGTCCTCATCATTACGGGCCGCAACAAGGACAACCTCCTCAACCACTTCGACAGCGTCCCCGAGCTCGAGTACACGCTCGAGCGCAAGGGCGACGAGGGCAAGCTCGACAAGGTGCACCAGTCGAGCGAGCTCGCCGAGGTCCACTTCCTACGCCAGGGCCAGCCCAACGGGCTCGGCCACGCAGTGGGCCGGGCCCGCTGCCACGTGGGCAACGAGTCGTTCGCGGTGCTGCTGGGGGACGACCTGATCGATGCCCGCGACCCGCTGCTGGACCGCATGATTGCTGAGCACGACGCCCGCGGCGCCACCGTCATCGCGCTGATGGAGGTTCCCGAGGAATCGATCCACCTGTACGGCTGCGCCGCGGTCGAGGCGACCGACGACCCCGACGTGGTGCGCATTACCGGGCTCGTGGAAAAGCCGTCTCGCGAGGAGGCACCGTCGAACCTCGCCGTGATCGGTCGCTACGTGCTGCGCCCCGAGATCTTTGACCTGCTCGACGAGCTGCCGCCCGGTCGCGGTGGCGAGATCCAGCTCACCGACGCGCTTCACGTGCTTGCTGAAGGTAAGGGCGAGGCTCCGGTGTTTGGTGTCGTGTTCCGCGGCCGCCGGTACGACACGGGCGACCGCGCCGACTGGATCAAGGCAAACGTACTGCTGGGGGTGGACCACCACGAGCTGGGCGCCGAGATCCAGGATTGGGTGATCGAGTTCGCCGACCAGCTCCGCGCCAAGCGCTCGGAAGGCTAACCGCGAGTGCCGCTCGGGCGCGAGATTGACAAGCCCGCTCCGCGCCTCGCGGGACGGGTGGGGATCCGGCTCATTCGGCCGCGCGATGCGGCACCACTCGCCCAACTGCTCACGCACAATCGTTCGTGGCTGACGAGGTGGGAAGCGACGCATCCGTCGGGCCGCGGCCCGGTGCCCGGATCCGGATCGATGCGGCCCGTGATTTCGATCATGCGCAAGCAATTGCGCGCCGGAACGGGTGTGCCGTTCGTTATTACCTATGACGGCGAGCTGGTGGGCCAGCTGAGTATCGCCGAGCTGAGCGGTGGGGCGCTGCAGTCATCGCAGATCGGGTACTGGGTTTCTCAGCACGCGGCGGGGCGCGGGATCGCGCCCACCGCGGTCGCGCTCGCGATTGACTACATCTTTAACGAGCTGGGTTTGCACCGGATCGAGATCTGCATTAGGCCCGAAAACTACGCCTCGCTGCGGGTCGTCGAGAAGTTGGGCTTGGAGTACGAGGGACGCCGTGCCGCCTACATTCATATCGATGGTGGCTGGCGCGACCACGACTGCTTCGTGGTCGTGCGCGGAAACCTACCACCGCAGCTCACGGAGTTTCTGCGCCAGGCGATTGCGGGTGAGCAGAAGATCTAGTGCCGGATCTCGGATTGCTTCTCGCGATCGCAGAAAATTCGGCGGCGCGCCGGGAAGCGCCTTTGGGGCGAACGACGTACAGTGAGACTCATGACTGGCGGCGTGTTCGGAGGCGGAGTGATCTTTGTGGTCGCTGCGCTTCTGTGGGGCGCCGTGCTCGTGCCCGCGTGGATGCGCCGGCGGGAGTTTCGTGCGGCCGAACGCAACGCCCTGCGGCTGCAGCGCACGCTGCGGGTACTCGCTGAAACGACCGAGATGCCCAATGAAATGCGCATCGAGGCCACCGCGAAAGAGGCCCTCGCGCACGAGAAGATTCTGCGGAGCGCGCGGAAACAGCTCGATGCCGAACGCGCGGCCGACCTCGCCGATGCGAAGGCCGAACAGGTGCGCGCCGAGATTCGCGCGCAGCAGATGAAACGAAAGGAGCGCGCTGCGGTGCGCTCTTCGCGGTTGCGGCGCCCTATTGCACGGCGTGTCCGTGCGACGGCGGCGCTGGGAGCCTTTATCGGTCTCATCGGGATGCTCGTGGGAATCGGCGTGGCAATCGCCGGTGTTGGGTCCGCCACGCTCGTGTGGTCGGTGCTCGTCACCGCCACCTCACTGGGTGCGCTCGTGCTGCTGGCTCCGGGGCGTGGTGGGGCGAAGGTGCTGCCCGTCGAGATCGAGGTCTGTGACGAGGCTGCGCAGCTGCCCGCCCAGATCGCCGAGGTTGAAGAGGTGGACACTGTGGCCCAGGCCGAGGCCCACCAGCGCGCACAGCGAACAGCTGCGGCGCGCATCGAACGGGCCCGCGCGCTCGCCCGTGCTCGTGCAGAGAAGCCGGCCCCGCGCGAGAACCAGGCAGACTCAATGCTGTTGCGCGAGGCTGGCGCTGCTGAGGCTGCGGTCCCTGCCGCGCAAACTCCTGCCGCACAGGCCCCCGCCGCGGAGGAGCGTGCTGGCCAGGCGCACGTTGCTTCGCCGCACGCGTCCGAGCATCCGCGCCCGCGCTCGGCCCCGCCGCGCAACACGCCTCAACAGGAGGCTGCACGTGAGCGCTTGCGCCAGATGGGCGTTGTGGGCGACACGAGCGATGGCGCGCTCAACCTTGATGACGTGCTGCGTCGCCGCCGTAGCGGCTAACGTTTGAGGTCTGGTCGTTTGGTAGGCTGGCCGATCGCGAGACGCGAGAATTTTTGATTTTCAGCGTGTCCGATTTCGACTCGCGCTTTATTGCCTGCTAGAGTTTTCACCTGTCAGGGTCCTTAACTCAGTTGGTAGAGTGCCTGCTTTGCAAGCAGGATGTCGGGAGTTCGATTCTCCCAGGATCCACCAGAATTACATGAAACTCAGCGGCCTCACGGCCCCTGAGTTTTTTTGTACGTGCTTCCCGCGGTCCCTTTGACATACCCAGCTAACCCCGCGATGTCCCGCCTACACTGTCGTAGTGGTACTCGCACTTTGGATCTCTCTCGTCGGCGTTAGCCTGGTCGTCAGCCTCACCCCCGGGGCCGGCGCAATCAACACGATGTCGAACGCGCTCGCGGTCGGATGGCGACGCGCTTTCTGGGGTGTCGCCGGGCAACAGTTCGGCATCTTGGCCCACATCGCGGTCGCCGCAGCCGGGATCGGCGTGCTCATCACCAGCAGCCCCGTCGCGTTTGCCGCCGTGCGCTATGTGGGAGCCGGCTATCTCATCTTTATTGGGCTGAAGCAATTCTTTGCGCGGCCGAGCGTTGTCGAGGTTGCCGTGCAGGCCGAACCGGCCGTGGCCCTGTCTGCCGACTATGCTGCAGGCTCCGTCAGCGCCATGTCGACGGGCTCGCTGCAGGTGCTGACGCACGCACCCGCACGCACGACAGAGGTGCCGATTCAGCTTAGCGCGCCCGTCCCGGTCGAGGCGGGCCCGAGCGCAAGCAAGCTCATGCGCCGCGGCTTCTGGGTCAATATCCTGAACCCCAAGGCAGTTGTCTTCTTCCTCGCGATCATGCCGCAGTTCATCTCGGCCGACCTGCCGGCCATGCCGCAGTACCTGATCATCGCGATCACGATGACCGTGATCGACATGACCATCATGACCTTCGTGTTTGCGGCCGCTGCCGAGCAGTTCCGTCGCTTCACCGGTTCCCCCCGGGGTCAGGTCATTGCGAACCGGATCTTTGGCACGCTGTTCGTGCTGATTGCCGCGGTCATGCTGGTGCTCAATTGATCCGGATCATTCGTTCGTGTCGCGAGTCGCCTGAGTGCCCGGGGATCCGCTAGGCTAACTTCTTGGGCCCCTATAGCTCAGCGGTAGAGCTACGGACTTTTAATCCGCAGGTCGCAGGTTCGATCCCTGCTGGGGGCACTGTCGTAGTCACCAGAAACCCTCGCTTCGGCGGGGGTTTTTGCGTTGAGCGGCGACGTCCTCGATCTTGTTGCCAAACGTTGCGGCAGCTAGGTCAAGGCGGGATTCGAGGTCAATTGCTTCGGCGACGACTGTAAATAACTCGGTGGAACCGAAGAAGTATCGCCCGCCATTAGGCAATCAGCTCTTGATCTCGTGATCTGAATAGAATCGAAATCATGCTTTCCGACAAAGTTGTCTGGCGTTCCAGAACAGCTGCACTCCTGCTCACGACAGGAGTCCTAGTATCGCCGTTCATGCTCGCGGGCTGTAGTGGTGCGTCCCAATCTCCAGCGGTACACAGCAAGGGGCCGCTCGACGAGTACATGTCAGAGTTGCGCATGAGCGAGGAAGCCGCAGAGGAGGCCGCCAGAATTGAGCACGATCGGGCGCAGCAACTCACCGCAGTTTGCATGAACAAAGAGGGCTTTGACTACAAGCCTTGGCCCTTTGCTGGCGGGACTATTTCTGGAGGCCTCACCGGGGGAGGCGTGAGTAGCGAGACCGATGCAGAAGCCGAGAGCTTTGCCAACGCCTACGGGTACGGGATTGTCGAAGACCCGCGTTTCGACGCGGCGCCTAAAGGCTCAGAAGAACAGATCCTAGAATTTGTGGACGTCAATGGCGACTACGTCAACTCGCTGACTGAATCTGAGCAGGAGGCCTACCGCGAGGTGTTGAATGGCCCCCCTATGAGCGAAGAAGAGATACGAGCGGAACTCGAAGAAGGACCTCAAACGTTCCTGAAGGGGACCGGGTGCGCTGGCGAATCCCTGGACAAGGCCAGAAGTGAGCAAAAAACTGCGTTGCACGCTCGCGAGGACCCAGCGTTTCAAGACCTTTTCGAAGCGGAAAACCAACTGTATGAGCCGCTCAACGCCGAGGCCCCCACCAACGAAGACGTGATCGCCCTCAATGCTCTGTGGAATCAATGCATGACGAAGCTCGGACACTCCGTCTATGCGTCCCCGCTCAACGCTCACAACACGCTTGGCCTGGAGTACGAGCAGATGGAGACCGAAGCTAGCAATCTCAATCAAGCCGTGAGCAAGGCTGAAATGGATAGATTCCAGGCACTCGAAGTTGATGTGGCATCAGCTGATCTATCGTGTAGCAAATCCGTCAACTACGAGGCGGAGCTTGAACGAATTACGCACGAACTCGAGCAAGTATTTGTTGACGAGCACAGGGCTGAGCTTGAGGCACTCGTCGTTCTGTACGGAACGCCCCAGAAAAAGTGGTGCGGATCTGTCAACTCGTCAGCCTGCCTCAATCGAATCTTTCGAAACGCTGTCCAAGTATCGGTACCGGAATTTTCGGGATTGGGTTACATTCATAGCGTCTGAAAGAAGTCAATGCGAGTGAGGGGTGAGTATGAAGAGGACAATTGCCGCCGGTTTGATGGCAGCTGTGCTCATCGTTCAGACTGCGGGTTGTGCTGGTCCGTCGAAAGACAATGAACTGCCTGCGCCGGATCCATCCCCCGCTGTTTCTGCACCGCGGCAGGTGAACCCGAACGGGGTTGAAAGCAGCGAGGAATGTATCGTTCGCGACGACCTCGGTGAGCCGATTTGGACGGGGCAAGCTTCAGGTGAGTTGACTGCAGTCGGGGACGCACTCCAGAGCATCGTCGATTCCCATCCCGATCTGGCAACGGGAGTCGCCTACTGTTCAGCCTTCGAGGGTGTGGTCATCTTTGTGGCGGCGCAGGAGACCGTACTGCTGGAGAGCATCGAGCGCGTTCGCCAGGAATCCCCTGAAGTGCGTGTGATCGTCGATGAAGTCCCTGCCCCGCTTTCGCTCCTGATCGACATATCAACTGATCTCATGAGCCAGCTCGGCCCTGAAGTAGGCATTACAGCCCTCGGCCCTGATGTCCATTCCGGTGGGCTCTACGTCGGGCTGTCCTCTGAGGATTCGAGATCAACCGCCGAACGATTTATCGAGTCACACCTCATAAAAGACCGTGGGCTCGACCTGCCGGTGAGATACGGTGTCGAGGGGGCAGGCGAAAATTCACTAGATACAAGTTTGTAGTGCTTTTCGGGTGCCAAATCTGAAGGGGCGACTTGCTAGAAAGCTTGTTAACCGCTGGTTTCTGAGTCCACTAGCGCCGGGCATAGTGGTGATGGCAGCTGTAGCCGAAGCCGCGTCAGTAGGGGCTCAGCGAGTCTGAGAAAGAATAGGACTATGTCAGTCCCACGTATCCCCGAAATGCCAGAACCGCAGTACATCATGTCGGATGAAGGGTTTCGGCTCGCAACCTACATGTGGGGTGAAGAGGATGCGCCCACGGTCATTGCGGTGCATGGCTTCGCGTCGAGTTGCCGGGATACCTGGTTGGAAACAGGCTGGATCGGGAGCCTGCTTCAGGCTGGCTTCAGGGTGCTCGGGGTCGATCAACGCGGTCATGGTAAGAGCGAGAAGCCTGCTCGCGCTGAGGAGTACACGATTCCGAAGCTCGTGGGCGACATCGAAACGATCCTCGATACCTGGATGGTGGACCCCGTGCTCTATCTCGGCTATTCGCTCGGCGCCCGCGTCGGCTGGCACGTGTGTTCGCAGTTTGAGGGCCGTGTCGAACGCGCAGTGCTTGGCGGCATCCCCGATGGGCGCCCGCTCGGTCGGCTCGATCTGGCACAGGCCAACGCCTTTATTGAACGGGGCGTGCCCGTGACTGACGCGGCAACTCAGAACTACGTGCGTCTCGCCGAACGAGTGCCCGAGAATGACCTTCGCGCACTCGTCGCGCTCGCGGGCGGCATGAGGCTGGGTGAAGAAAACACGGATCTTGGAGATCCGCCCTCGCAGCCGGTGCTCGTAGCGACGGGCAGCCTAGATGGGGTGCTCGAGGAGTCTCGGAAGGTCGCCTCTCTGCTGCCGAATGGAACCTTCGTCGAGATCGACAAGCGGCACCACTTCAACACCCCCGGCGCCCGACAATTTCGACAGCTGGGGATCGAATTCTTGCAGACTCGCTAGCTCAGTCTGAAGCGTCTCAACGAACACCCAGAGGAGCGCAACGGAGGCGCCACGAGCGCGAGTCAAATATTGCGTGGTGTATTCCCTAAGCGTACTCATTTCAGCTGGGCACGATTCGAGGCTTCGCGGCGTAGACTCGCGAGGTCGACCGGTCGCCCCTCGGTCGCGGTTGGAGTGAATACTTTGTCTCGTGAACACATGCGCCCCGTGCTGCAGCCCAGCACACGCTTCGACTGGCTTGTCGGATCCGACGAGCCCGGTGCAGCCTCGCGCCTCGCGCAAGAGACCTCGTGGGCGCTGCTCGATCGTGTGCGGGGCGTTGCGGATCCCGAGATCGTTGACCGAGTGGTGAGCCTCGCGGCAGGCGAGGGCATCGACGACATCGCCGAGCTCTGGTCTACCGAAGGAGAACACTCGCTTGCGGGCGTGCTGTGGCGGCTGTACCTGCTGCGTCGAGCCGTCGCCGCGGACGACGCCGGAGCCGCAGACCTGTTTCGCCGCGGCCTTGCCGCCGCGGTGACGATCGACCCCGTCGTGGCCGGCGTCGCCGAGCCCGTCACCCCCGAATCCATCGCCACGCTGTGCGACACCATCCTGCGCGGCGCATTCCTGGGCGAGCTCGACATCGCCCTCGAGCGGGCGGCGAGCTATTGCCGCGTCATGGCACTGGGCTCCGCCGATCTCGCCGATGCCCGCGATGCCCACGACGAGGCGCACGCGGCCCACCTCACCTCACGGGCGCTACGGTACTCGACGATGGCGCACGAGCTGCACGGTGGAGCTCGGCGCTGGCGCGACGGAACTCTCAGCTAGACGACCCCGATCGCGCCTCGGGCGCTCCCGGGCAACCTGGTCCGTGCGATCCGGATCAGCCTCGACTACACTGGAGATCGCTGGGCCGCAGTAACCCCGGGCTCCAATTTTTGCCGCTTCGAGCGGCCTTCCGCCGAGAGGCGTTTCTGCGGTTCGGCTCTTTCTTTGGTTGGCGCCCGGGCGACTATCCCACGTGCACCCAAGGGCGCAGCTGCACGCTGGGCTCGGCCTCGCGCAGCACCTCGCGGGTCATGGGCGCGATCTCACCCTCACCAAACAGCAAGAACTTCAAGAGGTTCACGACGGGGCTTCCCTCGGTCCACCTGAAGTAGAGATGCGGAGTGACATCGAACGATGCCCGCAGGTGTATCGCGACCGCGGCCAGCGCATTGGACACACTCGAGCTCCGTACCGTCAACACCGAGTAACCGTACCGTTGCACCCCGCAGACGACTAGCTCATCGGCAAAGTCCGAGCTGTCCACAATCTCGATTTCGATGAAGAACACGTTGGCGTCGGGGAGCCCGTGGGCGGCGCGGGCGTGACGCAGCTTGGCCGCGTAACGATCAGCGCTGACGTCAGTGGGTTCGTGCGCGATGAGCCGCAGCGGTGCACCACCCCCGCCCAACGTCTCCACCATCGCGTACGCGGTGGGATCGAGCGTCACAGAAGTGGCGCGCAACTCGGTGGACCGGGCAATACGCGATACAAAGCTCACGACGAGGATGCCAAGGATAAAGAGCCCCGCGATTCGAATACCGTCGGGCCGCTCGAAGACGTTCGCGACCGTCGTGTAGATGAAGACGACCGAAATGATGCCAAAGCCGATGGTGGCACCGCGCTTGTGCTGTCTGCGCACGTGCAGCGTGACTGCGACGGCCGCCGATGTGATGAGCACGAGCACTCCGGTAGCGTACGCGGCACCCTGGGCGTCGACGCTGGCCTGAAACACTATGGTGACGAGAAAAGCGATCGCGGTGAACACCAGCACAAGCGGCCGGGTCGCGCGCGCCCATTCAGGGGCCATGCCGAAACGCGGCAGGTATCGCGGCACGAGGTTCAGCAAGCCCGCCATTGCAGATGCGCCCGCGAACCACAGGATCGCAATAGTGATGAGGTCGTAGCCAGTGCCAAACCCCTCACCGAGATACTTGTGTGCAAGGTAGGCGAGCGCGCGCCCGTTTGCGGCGCCACCCTCTTGAAACTCGGCCGCCGGAATCAGCGCGACTGTCGTGATGGATGAGGTGACGAGAAAGGCACTCATGATGAGGGCTGAGGTGGTGAGCAGTCGCTTCGCTCCGCGAATGCGCCCTGTCGGGCGTTCTTCGGTGTCGGTCGCGTCACCACGAATCTGGGGCATCACTGCGACGCCCGTCTCGAAGCCCGACAGGCCCAGAGCGAGCTTTGGAAATACAACCAGGGCGATCGCAATCACAAACAAGGGGTTGCCGTGCTGAGTGGTGAGTACGCTCCACCAGTCGCCTAGCACCACCGGGCGCCGCACGAGCTCTACGATCGAGACCGAGATCACCACGAGGTTGGCCGCGAGAAAGACCCCCACGAGCACGGTGGCGATGCTGATGGCCTCGCGGAATCCGCGCAAAAATACGACGCCCAGCCCCGCGACGAGCGCGAGCGTGATCACGACCTCCTGCCCCTTCAGTGCGGTCGGGGCAAACGGGTTCTCGACGAGGTGCGCGGTCGCGTCGGCGGCCGACAGCGTGATGGTGATCATGAAGTCGGTGGCGGCGAAACCGAGCAGGGCGAGCACGACGAGTTTGCCGCCCCAGCGCGGCAGCAAATTCGCGAGCATTGCGATGGAACCAGTGCCGTGGGGGCTCACTTCTGCAACCTTGCGGTAGACGGGCAGCGCCCCGGCGAGCGTCACCGCCACGAGCACGATGGTCGCGATCGGGGCGACCGCGCCCGCTGCGAGCGCCGCGATCGCGGGCTGATATCCCAGGGTCGAAAAGTAGTCGAGGCCCGTGAGGCACATGACCCGAAACCAGTGCGCGCGGCGCTCGGGCTTGGGGCGGCCGTGCGGGCCGGAATGCTGGCCCGGGGACTCGGCGGTTTCGGCCACGAGCCAAGCTCTCAGAGCGGCGCTGCCTGAGCGGCGCTTCGGCTCACTCGGTTCCATTTCAAGCGACGAATGCGCCGCGTTTTGGTTCACGGCGCAACAGTACTCCACAGTGCGCGGGCGCGCCAGTCCCAGTACTGGGACGCCCGACCGCTCACCCAGAAACGACGTTGGCCCCCTGCTCCGAAGAGCAGGGGGCCAAGCGGTATGAGTGGGGTCTGGAACTGGGTTCCGGATCGCCCGCCGCCAGAGGGGTTAGCCGAAGCGGCCGCTGACGTAGTCTTCGGTGGCCTGCACCGACGGGGTCGAGAACATCGTCGAGGTGTCGTCGTACTCGATGAGCTTGCCGGGCTTGCCGGTGCCCGCAATGTTGAAGAATGCAGTGCGGTCGGAGACGCGTGAGGCCTGCTGCATGTTGTGGGTCACGATCACAATCGTGTACTGCAACTTGAGCTCCGCAATCAGATCCTCGATGGCGAGCGTCGAGATCGGGTCGAGGGCCGAGCAGGGCTCATCCATCAGCAGCACCTCGGGGGAGACCGCAATGGCGCGGGCGATGCACAGACGCTGCTGCTGGCCGCCCGAGAGGCCCGATCCGGGCTTGTCGAGGCGGTCCTTGACCTCGTTCCACAGGTTGGCGCCGGTGAGTGAGCGCTCGACGAGGTCGTCGGCATCGCCCTTCGACATGCGGCGGCTGTTGAGGCGCACCCCGGCGAGCACGTTCTCCCGGATCGACATCGTGGGGAACGGGTTGGGGCGCTGGAACACCATACCCACCTGGCGGCGCACGAGCACGGGGTCGACGCCGGCGCCGTAGAGATCTTCGCCGTCGAGCAGCACCTCGCCCTCGACACGTGCGCCGGGGATCGCCTCGTGCATGCGGTTGAGCGTGCGCAGGAAGGTCGACTTGCCGCAACCCGAGGGACCAATGAAAGCGGTCACGGTGCGCGGCTCGATGTTCATCGTGACGCCCTCCACCGCGAGGAACTTGGAGTAGTAGACGTTGAGGTCAGAGACTTCGATGCGCTTCGACATGCTGGGTGCTTTCTTTCGGAAGGAAGTTGTGGGGAGCGCGGCTTAGCGGCCGAACTTGGGCGAGAACCACTTGGCGACGAGACGCGCCAGCAGGTTCAGGGCCATGACGATCAGGATCAGCAGCAGTGCGGCGGCCCAGGAGCGCTCGATGAACGCGAACGCGGGGTTACCCTGGTTGGCGAATTGCGTGTACACGTACACGGGCAGCGACTGCATGCGGTCCGAGAACAGGTTGTAGTTCATCGAGGCGGTGAAGCCCGCCGTGATGAGCAGCGGTGCGGTCTCGCCGATGACGCGCGCGATCGCGAGCATGATGCCGGTGGTGATGCCGGCGATCGAGGTGGGCAAGACCACCTTCAAGATCGTGCGCCACTTGGGAACGCCGAGGGCATAGGCCGCCTCGCGCAGTTCGTTGGGCACGAGCCGCAGCATCTCCTCGCTCGACCGCACGACTACCGGGATCATGAGCACGGCGAGCGAGACCGCGCCGACGATGCCCATGCGCACGCCCGGGCCGAGGAACACGGCGAACACCGCGAAGGCAAACAGGCCCGCGACGATCGACGGGATGCCGGTCATCACATCGATGAGGAACGTAATGGTCTTCGCGAGGCGGCCGCGGCCGTACTCGACGAGGTAGATTGAGGTGAGGAGACCCATGGGCACTGCGATGATGGTCGCGGCGAGCGTGATGAGCAGCGTGCCGATCATGGCGTGCAGCGCGCCGCCGCCCTCGCCCGTGACGTTGCGCATCGAGGAGTTGAAGAACTCGGCGTCGAAGCGAGCCATGCCGTTCGACACCACCGTGATGCCCACCGAGATGAGCGGCACCATCGCGAGCGCGAAGGCGCAGGTCACGAGGCCGGTGATGAGCCGGTCGACGGCCTGGCGGCGGCCCTCGATGAGGCCCGCCATGATCGTAATGATCGCGAGGTAGCCGAGGGTGCCCACCAGCACGGCACCAACGAGCGAGAACTCGCTGTCTTGGGCCGCCGCGAGGAGTGCGAACAGTGCGAAGGAGGCTGCGAGGCTCGAGCCCAGCAGGATCCAGGGGGTACGGCGCGAGAGCCGGTTACCGGCCAGGCTCGACCCGGCCTGAACGGGGCGCACAGTGATCGGGGCACGGGTGGCCCGATCCGGAGCGATATGGGTGTTCTGACTCATCAGTTTGACTCCCGGAATTCAGCGCGGCGGCTTACGATCCAGCGTGCGAGGGCGTTCACGAGGAACGTCACGATGAAGAGGATGAGGCCGGTTGCGATGAGAATGTTGATGTTCTCGCCGTAGGCCTCGGGGAACGAGAGCGCAATGTTTGCGGCGATCGTCGAGGGGTTTTCGGAGGTGAGCAGCTTGAAGCTCATCAGGCCGGTGGCCGACAGCACCATGGCGACGGCCATGGTTTCGCCGAGTGCACGGCCGAGGCCGAGCATGGCGGCCGAGACGATGCCGGGGCGGCCGAAGGGCAGCACTGCCATCTTGATCATTTCCCAACGCGTCGCACCAAGTGCAAGCGCGGCCTCCTCCTGGAGCTTGGGCGCCTGGAGAAACACCTCGCGGCAGATGGCGGTCATGATCGGCAGGATCATCACCGCGAGCACAATGGCCGCGGTGAGGATCGTGCGGCCGGTCCCCGAGGTGACTCCACCGAAGAACGGGATCCAGCCGAGGTTTTCGTTGAGCCACACGTAGATCGGGCGCACCGCGGGGGCGAGCACACCGATGCCCCAGAGGCCGAAGACGACGCTGGGCACAGCCGCGAGCAGGTCGACGACGTAGCCGAGCGCCTGCGCGAGGCGGCGGGGGGCGTAGTGCGAGATGAAGAGCGCGATGCCGATCGAGAGCGGCAGCGCAAAAGCCAGCGCAAGCGCCGCGGCCCAGACCGTGCCGAAGACGAGCGGGCCAACGTACTGCCAGAAGTTGCCGGTGAGCAGGGACGCGGACTCGCTGGTCGCGCTAAACGCCGGGATGCTGCGCACGATCAGGAAGACTGCCACTGCTCCGAGCGTGACAAGAATCATGCTGCCGGCGAACACTGCGGCGCGTGAGAACACGCGGTCGCCAATGCTGAGCACCGGCTTCGAACGCTTGGCCGCGGGAAGCGGGGCGTTCGGGGGCGTAGCGCCTGTGGGCGCAGCGGGGGAGTAGGTCACTCGGGGCTCCTGTGTGGGAACTGGCTCAACGGCAAGTGCGGGCCGCAGGGACTACTCAAACGGTAATCCCTGCGACCCGCCACTGGCTAGCTGATTGCGTCGATCGCGGGGGTGATCTTCTCGCGCAGCGAGGCCGAGATGGGGGCGCTGCCTGCAGCCTCAGCTGCGGCCTGCTGGCCCTCTTCGCTGGCGATGTAGCCGAAGTACGCCTTGACGAGCTCGGCGTTGGCCGGGTCAGCGTACGCCTCGCAGCCGATGAGGTAACTGACGAGCACGATCGGGTAGACACCCTTTTCGGTCGAGCTGCGGTCAAGGGTGATCGCGAGGTCATTTGCACCGCGGCCTTCCTCGATGGGCGAGGCGTCGACGATTGCCGCTGCGGCCTCGGGCGAGTACGCGACGTATTCGTCGCCCACCTTGATCTCGACGGTGCCGAGCTCGCCGGCCTGTGACGCGTCGGCGTAGCCGATAGTGCCGACACCCGAGGTGACTGCTGCAACGACACCCGAGGTGCCCTGTGCGCCCTCGCCGCCGAACTCTGCGGGCCACGACTCGATCGAACCAGCGGTCCAGTCAGCGGGGGCAGCCGCTGCGAGGTAGTCGGTGAAGTTGCCGGTGGTGCCCGACTCATCCGAGCGGTGCACTGCGGTGATCGCGAGGTCGGGGAGGTTGGCGCCCTCATTCTGTGCGGCGATCGCGGGGTCATTCCACTTGGCGATCTTGCCCTCGAAGATCTGAGCGACGGTGGGGGCGTCAAGCTTGAGGTTATCCACTCCCTCAACGTTGAAGATCAACGCGATGGGTGAAATGTAGGCGGGGAACTCGACAATGCCGCTGTCTGCAGCGCAGGCCTCAAAGGGGCCGGCCGAGATCTCATCGAGCTTGAATGCGCGGTCCGAGCCAGCGAACGCGCTTGCGCCCTGCTGGAAGGTCTCGCGGCCTGCGCCCGAACCGGTCGGGTCGTAGTTCACGGTGACGCCCGAGTTGATGGTCTGGAAGCCAGCCACCCAGGCGTTCTGTGCGGCGTCCTGCGACGAGGCACCCGCGCCGATGAGCTCGCCCGAGAGCGATGAAGTGGCGCCCTCGCTGCCTCCGGTAGCGGGGGCAGCTTCATTGGCTGCACAGGAAGTCAGGGTGAGTGCTGCGAGGCCACCAATGGCCGCGGCCTTGGTCAGAACTGAGAGCTTCACTTCGGGGTGATCCAATCTTGAGAGCGGATGATCGTGGCCGGTGCCACAGCAATAACACTAGAAAGCTTGGGTGTCCGAGGCCTCGCCAGAGGGTGAACAGCGGGTGAACTTGGTGAACGGGGGTACTGATAACAGGGCCGTTACTTTCGACGACTAGCATGGATCAGATGAACAGGATCAAGAAGTATGCGCTGGCTACGGCGGCAACGCTGCTCGTATTGGGTTCTGTGGGCTGTGCTCCCGAACCCGAGGCCGCTCCGAAGGAGAAGGCGCCGGCGAGCGAGCCCGCCAAGGCTCCTGAGCCTGCACCCGAGCCCGAGCCGCAGCCGGGAGCTGGGCCCGCGTGCCCGACCGATCACTGTGTGAGCGTCGCCATGAGTGGCGACCTGCTGTTCCACGAGGGGCTATGGAGTCCGTTCGCGATTCCGACGAATGACGCCGGCCAGAACTTTGATTTCCTGCCACTGCTTGAGGGGCAGAAGGCGTACCTCGATCAGACCGACCTCGCGATCTGTCAGATGGAGACGCCCCTCGCCCCGGCGGGTGGGCCGTATGCGGGCTACCCCGCGTTCAGCACGCCGCCCGAGGTCGCGGCAGCCGCCAAGGCGGTGGGTTACGACGTCTGCACGACCGCATCGAACCATACGGTCGACCAGGGCACTGAGGGGCTGCTGCGCACGCTCGACGGACTCGACGCCGCAGGCATCGCGCATACCGGTTCGTACCGCGCCGAGGGCGACCGTGACGTGCCCCTCATTGTTGAGGCCAACGGTGCCAAGGTCGCGGTCATGACCTCGACGTTCTCGCTGAACGGGCTGAACGCCGAGCACGACTGGCAGGTCGACTTTCGTATGGAGGAGCCCCGCGTCGACCCGGAGCGCATGATCGCAAAGGCGAAGAAGGCACGCGAGATGGGCGCCGATCTCGTCATCGGCGTGCAGCACATTGGCGAAGAGTACTGGTCTGAGCCGACGCCGGGCCAGCGCGAGCTCGCGATGCAACTGCACGACAGCGGAGAATTCGACTTCGTCTACCAGCACCACGCTCATGCAGTGCAGCCGCTCGAGAACTACAACGGCAAGTGGATCCTCTACGGCACCGGCAACACGATCAGCGAGTCGGCGCCGCCGGCGCAGCAGGTAAACAACGAGTTCCTCATGACCCGCGTGCAGTTCGCGAAACAGCCCGACGGCAGCTGGGTGACGAACGATGTCGCATGGAACGCCGCGACGAACACGCAGGCGGGCGGCTACAAGTGGTGCTCGGTGATGCCGGATCAGCCTCAGGGCGTGTGTCAGTCACCCGAGTTTGACGCAGGCGTGCTCGAACGCACGCGCGCGACGGTCGACGCGATGGGTGCCGCAGAGGCTGGCGCCCACCAGTGGCTGCTGGCCGACGGCTAACCAGCCTGACCGTGCACCGGTCTGGCGTTCGCTGGGGGTTCGCCGACCTCTTGCACGGTGTGGCCGCTGCAGGCCGTCGTCGTTACGGTCGCCTGCTCGATGCGTGACGCGATAAACCATCGTATTGCGTCACGCATCTGGCACCACCCAATGAAATACCAGATGCCGTTGTTCGAAGCGAAGAGTACGGGTTCGACGCTGCGGGTGGTCGTCGCCCCGGTTTTTGAGGTGTAGCGAATGCGCACCACACGCTGCTCGGCCATCGCCTCTTCGAGCGCCGATCGAATGGCGCGAGACGACGACTGGGCTTTGTTTACCCAGATGCGGTGAGCGAGCTCGTCGGCTCGCGCCCGGGTTCTTGGGTCGAGAACGTCGAGAATCTTCTTGACCCCGGCAGTCGCCAAGTCAGCGTAGGGCGCATCGGGAGCTGCGGACACCGCGGCCATGAGCGCCACCGCCTGCGCCGGAGACAGGCTGATGGGCGGCAAGGATGCGCCGGAGAGCAGGCCGTAGCCACCGCCCGGCCCCGGGCGCGACCAGAGCGGCGCACCGCTGTTCTCGAGGGCATCGAGATCCCGCTTGATGGTGCGCACCGATACCTCGAACTCGCCCGCCAGTCGTTCGGCCGAAACACCCCGTGCGCCGCTGCGGCGCAACACCTCGGACAGTGCATGGAGCCGTTCCGCTCGTTTCACCGCGTACCCCCAACCCAATTCATGACATAAATAGTGACATACCGTTGTCCGGGGAGCCTGCGAGACTGGGGACATGACGAATCAAACGGGCAATCCGACCATCATGCTCATCGCGGGCCACTGGCTGGGGGCCTGGGCCTGGGACGAAGTTCTCGAACACTTGAACGTCGGCCCCGATCGTGCCGTCGCGATGACGCTCCCCGGGCTTGAGGCGCAGGACGCCGAGCGTACGACACGGACCCTGGACGACCAGGCGGAAGCGATCCTGAGCGTCATCGCCGAGCACGGCAACGAGCCCGCGGTGCTCGTCGCTCACAGCGGGGCCAACGCGCCCGTTAGCCTCGTGATCGACCGGCACCCCGAGCTGGTTCTCCGGGTCGTGTGGGTCGACTCCGGCCCGGTGGCGGCGGGAACCGTCTTCGCGCCGGATCTTCCGAGGGACGTACACGAGCTTCCTCTGCCGCCGTTTGAATTCCTCGCACAGCAGGCGAGCCTCGAGGGCCTGAGCGCAGAGACCCTCGAGCGGTTTCGAACGAGGGCGGTGTCGCAACCCGCCCCCGTGCTGCGTCAGCCCGTCGAGCTCAGCAATGATGCCCGCCGCAACGTGCCGACCACCCTGGTCTGCTGCTCAATTCCCGGCGCGCAGGTGCGGGAGCTCGCCCAAGCCGGCCACCCCATGTTCGCCGAGGTCGCGCACCTCGAACACCTCGACATCGTCGACCTGCCGACAGGTCACTGGCCCATGTGGAGCACGCCTCGCGAGCTCGCCGCCGTCATCCATGACGAAGCCGCGCGCCCTACCCGAGCAGGGTGAGCGCACCAGGTGCGACGCGCACCTCAAACGGGCCCGCGCCCACTTCGTCTCCGTCGGCAAACGCGATCTCGGTGCCCGCCTCGATCGACACGGACTGCACCGACGTGATGGTCACCTCGGGCAGTGCTTCGTGTCGTCCACGCGCGAGTAACCCCAGCACGCTCAGGAGCCTGAACTTGCCCACGTGAGCCACCTCGACCAGTTCGAGGAGCCCATCGTCGGGGCGTGATCGCGGTGAGATCGGAATGCCGCCGCCGAGCGTGCGAATGTTCATCACGGTCGCCAGCAGCCCCGTGTAGTGATGGTGGCTGGTCTCGCCTGCCCGCGACACCGAGAACTCCCGCATCTGCAGGGCCATGATTTCAGCGAACAGCCCCGCGACATAGCGCAGCGGGCCGATGGGCAGACGCAGCGCGTTCGCGCGGCGGTTGATGGCCGCATCGAAGCCGAGCGAGAGGCCGCCGGCGAACCATTTTTCACGTGGGTCGCCGCTGGGGCCTCGGTAGTGCACGACCCCCAGGTCGACGCGGCGCGGCGCGGCATGCAACAGTGCATGCACCGCCCGCCCCGGGTTGCGGGGGAGGTCAAACTGGCGGGCGAAGTCGTTGCCGCTGCCCGCGGGGACGAGCGCCATTGGAAGCCCGCGCGCAGCACTGACCTGCAGCACGGTGCTGATCAGGCCGTCGCCGCCTACCAGAATGAGCCCACGCACGCCTTCGGCGGCGGCCTGCGCGACTTCGACCTGGCAGCGGGCAACTGAGGGAGAAGAGATGATCACCGACGCGACGCCGGCCTTGCGCAGCGCGCGCTTCACACGCACTGCGACTCTGGCGCCGCGGCCGAGGGCAGAGCTGGGATTCACCACAAGCGCGAAGGGGCGTGTGGTGGCTTGCTTGGCGCTCAATGCTTGATCGGGTAGGTCTCGACGCCGAGGATCCCGGCGCCGGGCCGCGAACGCGACAGGTGAAACACTGAAAACCCTGCGGGCGGCAGCGAGGTCGCCTCCTCGAGGTACGGGCCGGGTACGCTGCCGGTGGCGAGTACCAGCTCGCGGGCGAGATCGGGGAGCACCGGTCGATGGCTGCACAGAATGGTGCTCTTGCCCCGCTTGACGACCTTGCCGATGAGCCTGCGCATATCGGCGAGATCGCCTTCGTCCCAATGATCCTGGCTCAGCGCGGTGTGCTCGCGCACGCGGCGCCCCAGATGCTCCGCGAGCGGGGTGATGGTTTCCACGCAGCGCAGCGCGGTCGAGGTATGCAGTCGACGCGGGCCGAATGCGGCAAGCGTTGGCACCAACATTTCGGCCTGCTCGTCACCGAGGGTGGTGAGCGGCCGCAAGTGGTCGGCGGGCGAGAGGGGACTGCGCGGCTCGGCCTTTGCGTGGCGTAGCAGGGTTACCGAAAAAGTGTCGAGGAGGTCGTGGCTGGCGAGGCGCAGGAAGACGTCAAACAGCTTGCGGTCGGCTTTGTAGCTCAGCCGGGCGCGGGCCTCGTTGGCCGCCACCCACTCGAGTGCCTGTACCTCGCCGTTGGGGGTAAACGTTGACGCGAGCGCACGCTCGGGGGTTACCTCAGCGGCCCAGTACTGCACCGTTTTTGTCGCGGTGTCGCCAATGCTGTACTGGATCGTGCCGAGGTTCACGCCGAGCGAGACCTTGAGTCCGGTTTCCTCCCGAGTCTCGCGTACCGCCGCCTGCGGCATGCTCTCGCCGGGGTCGAGTTTTCCCTTGGGAAAGGACACGTCGCCCTGCTTGGTGCGATGGATGAGCAGCACCATGAGTTGATTCGTGTCGCTGCCTGCATCTGACACGCGCCGCCAGCACACGGTGCCGGCGGCGAGGATCTCACGCGTCATCGAGGTCTCCGCGACCGCGCTCGCGCCTCAGTGCGGTCAACCATCACGAGATCCTGCAGATCCGCGAGCGGTTCGCCCTCCTCGTTCACGATGCGACGCTGCCAGGTACCGTCGGGCAGCATGCGCCACGACGAGACCTCGTCGCTAAAGGCGAACCCAAAGAAGCGGTCAATGCGGGCCAGGTGCTCGCGATCGGACAGTTGCACGAGCACCTCGATGCGGCGGTCGAGATTGCGGTGCATGAGGTCGGCGCTGCCAATGAAAACTTCCCTCGATCCGGAATTTTCAAATGCGTAGATGCGGGAGTGCTCGAGATAGCGGCCCAGAATCGAGCGCACCTGAATGGTCTCGGAGAGACCGGGCACACCGGCCCGGATCGTGCAGATGCCACGCACCCACACCTCGATCGGCACCCCGTCCTGGCTCGCCAGATACAGCGCATCGATAATGGCCTCGTCGACCATCGAGTTGGCCTTCAGCTTGATGCCGCTGGGGCGCCCGGCGCGGGCGTTCTCGGCCTCGCGCGCGATGCGGTCGAGCAGCCCCTGACGCAACTGCAGCGGAGCCACGAGCAGTCGATCGTAGTCCGTCTCGATCGCGTAACCCGAGAGTACGTTGAACAGCTTGGTGACGTCGCGGCCGATCTCGGGGGACGAGGTAAACAGGCCGAAATCTTCGTAGATGCGGCTCGTCTTGGGGTTGTAGTTGCCCGTACCGATGTGGCAATAGTGGGCGAGGCGGTCGCCCTCATCGCGAATCACCTGTACGAGCTTGCAGTGGGTCTTGAGACCCACGATGCCGTAGACGACATGCACGCCGGCCTGCTCGAGCTTGCGCGCCCAGGTGATGTTGGCTTCTTCGTCGAAGCGGGCTTTCACCTCGACGAGCGCGAGCACCTGCTTGCCAGCCTCGGCCGCTTTGATGAGCGAGGCGACGATGGGGCTGTCGCCCGACGTGCGGTAGAGCGTCTGCTTGATGGCGAGCACGTCGGGGTCGGTCGCCGCCTGCTCAAGAAACGCCTGCACGCTCGTCGAGAACGACTCGTACGGGTGATGCACGAGCACCTCGCGGCGCGCGATCGCGGCAAAGGTGTCGGGCTTCTCGCTCGGCGAGCTCGTCCGAAACTTGGGGTGCGTGACGGGGATGTGCGGCGCAAACCTGAGGTCGGGGCGTGGAATGCGCGTGAGCGCGAACAGCCCGCTCAGATCGAGCGGCGCTGGCAGCGTGTAGACCTGCTCGGCGTCAATGTCGAACTCGCGCACGAGCAGTTCGAGCGTCGCGGCGTCCATGTCGTCAGAGATCTCAAGCCGAATGGGCGGGCCGAAGCGGCGGCGCAGCAGCTCCTTCTCGAGGGCCTGGATGAGGTTCTCGGTCTCGTCCTCCTCGATCTCGACGTCCTCGTTGCGGGTGACGCGAAACACGTGATGGTCGATGACCTGCATGCCGGGGAAGAGCCCGTCGAGCTGGTTCGCGATGAGGCCCTCGAGCGGAATGTAGCGCACGTCGTCTTCGGTCTCGCGGCGATCCACGCGCACGTATCGGGGGATCATCTGCGGCACTTTAAGGCGCGCGAACTCGGTCTTCTCGGTATTGGGGTTAAAGACCCGGATTGAGAGGTTCAGCGCGAGGCCCGAAATGTATGGGAACGGGTGCGCCGGGTCAACCGCGAGCGGCATCAGTACCGGGTAGATGTTGTGCTCGTAGTAGTCCTGCAAGATCTCACGGTCTGCCGTGTCGAGATCATCCCAGCTGACGATGCGGATCCCAGACTCGGCCAGCTGCGGCATGATCTGCTCGCGGAAGCAGGCCGCGTGGCGAAGCTGCAGCTCGTAGGCGGCCCGGTTGATGTCGGCCAGCACATCGGTTGGTGCGCGGCCCACGTTGGTCGGCACAGCGAGTCCGGTCACAATGCGGCGCTTCAGTCCGGCAACGCGCACCATAAAGAATTCGTCGAGGTTTGACGCGAAGATCGCGAGATAGTTTGCGCGCTCAAGCAGCGGCACGGTCGGGTCCTCAGCGAGTTCGAGCACGCGCTGATTGAACGCGAGCCAGCTCAGCTCACGGTCGAGGTAGCGGTCTGCCGGCAAAGCCTCGTAGCCCGGCACGACGGTGATTTCTTCGCTCATGTGTCCATTCTGGCATTAGGGCTGCTCGAATCGGGCCTGAGCCACTGCTTGCTGCGTGAATCAATCGTGAACCCTGCGCTCTCGTAGAGCCCCACGGCGGCCGTGTTGTCGCCGTCGACATACAGCGTGACCGACGCGGGCGCGTGCTCGGCCATGCGTGCAAGCGTGGCTTGCAGCAGCAGCCGACCGAGCCCCTTGCCCGCGTACGTCGGTCGCACCCCAACGGCGTACAGCTCGCAGGCCACGGTTCCCGCCTCGCGCAGCGTCTTCACCCAGGTGGATCCGGCGAGCTCGTGACCGGCGTCAAGCAGGATCAGGTCCTCGCGGTCAAACCAGGGCTCCTCGCGCATGGTCGCGAAATCGGCGACCGTGATGCGTCCCTGCTCGGGGTGCGTCGCGAAGGCCGCGGCGTTCGCTGCCACCCACGCCTCGTCATCGCCGGGGGCGGTGCCAAATGCGCGGAGCGTGAGGCCCACGGGAGTGGGGAGGTCGAGCGCGCGAACCCCATCGGTCGGGAGGAGATCCGGATCAAGCGCCATGCGATAGAGCGACCGTGCGGGCGCAAAACCCTCGGCCGCGAGCGCGGACTCCGTGCTGGGTCGCTCGCCGTGCACCCAGGAACGCAGTTCGCCGGGGGCCTGTTCGAGGAGCAGCCGCAGGGTGGCCGCCTCGAATTCTGGCGTTCGGAACGCGGGCAAGATCGCAAGGTCGACCTCGCCCTCGCCGACCACGCTGACGCCGGCGAGCTCGTCGCCGAGCTCGCCGGAGTCGCCACCAAGCGTCACCAGAAAGAGGGCGCGAGCGCCCTGGGCGACCGCGAGCATCGCCTGATCCGAGACCGGGGATGCGCCGTCGGCCCGCTCAATCTCGGCCAGCACCGCCCGTGCCTGGTCGAGCAGCTCGGCCGAGGGGGCTGAAGTGACGAGGTGCGGCATGTGCATGATGGCTCCTTACGAGAGGGTGGAAGCGTCGAATTCGCAGGGGCCCGCATCGCGGCCGCGAGCAAACCCGTAGCCCACCCCGCGCACCGTGCTAATAAGGCCGTCGTGTTCACCGAGCTTCGCGCGCAGTCGGCGAACGTGCACGTCGACGGTGCGGGTGCCGCCAAAATAGTCGGTACCCCAGACTTCAGAAAGCAGCTGTTCACGGGTGAATACTCGACCGGGGTGACCCACGAGGAAGTAGAGCAGTTCGAACTCCTTATAGGTGAGTCCGAGTGGGCGGCCGTGAAGCCGGGCGGTGAAGTTCGCCTCGTCGATCACGACACCTGCGGAGTTGACCTCGGTGGTGGCACCGCCCCCCGCTGAGCCGTCGGCCGCACCGCGCAACAGCCGCAGCCTGAATTCAATCTCGGCGGGGCCTGCACCGGGGAGCAGCACGTCGCTGAGGCCCCAGTCGGCCTGGACAACACCAAGCGCCGACTCAGGTAGTACCGCGATGCGGGGGGCGCACTCCGACTGGGTGAGGTCCTGGCACACCTCGCGGGCGAGCCGAACGTTGTGCGAACCGTCAACGAGAATGCAGTCGTACTGGGTGCGCATCGCCGGGGGAAGCCGTACCCCGAGGGGCGACACCCTGATCTCGTGTGCCAGTAGATCGATTGACGGGAGCGCATCGGCCGGGGCGCGGTCGGTAAGACAGAGTAGCTGCACGAGCGCGTCCCTTCTTTGGCCGGTGGGTCGCCCCCTATAGTACTGGGCCGGATCGATCTGGGATGTTGAGCGGCGGCTGTGGGACAATGGCGGGGTGAACGAGACAACCGAGCCAGCCGCGCAAGAGATGCCAGAAATGCCAACTGTGCAGGCCTGGCATATTCCCCGGCTCATTGCGGCATGGGCAGCCGCTCTCGTCATGGGTGTTCTGGTGACGGTGTTGGTGAGTGGGCCAGAACGCTTCTCGTGGCTCGTGCTCGCCGTAGGTGTCTCTACCCTGATCACCTTTGCGCTGCAGCTTGGCACCGCAGAACGCGTTGGTTTCATTACCCGCGTCGCATTTAGCGTTGCAGGTTCTGTCGTGATCATTGCGCTCGTTGATGTCGTGGGGCTGATCGTAGGCGCGCTTTCGTAGCTGACGCCGTGTGTTGGTAGACTGACGACATGCTGCTTGCACTCGAACTCTTCTTCCTCGGCCTGCTGGGTCTCGCATCGCTCGCGATTGCCTGGGTGTCGGGCACCGTTATCTACAAGCTCTTCAAGGGCCAGCGCTAACAGCGCTGGGGATCCAGGAACGGCCTGAGGCGATGAGCGCATTTCTGTCTGTGGCCGGCGCCATCGCTGACGAATCAACCGGGGTAGCCGCCCACTACGCTGAGCCGCTGCGAGAGCAGCGCGCACTCGAGAGTGGCACCGCGGTCGTTGACCTGTCCCATCGCGGCATCGTCGTTGTCGCTGGAGCCGATCGGCTCTCCTGGCTCAACTCGATGACCAGTCAGCAACTCACCGGGTTGCCAGCTGGCGAGAGCACCGAGACTCTGCTGCTCGACCCCAACGGGCGCATCGAGTACGCAATGCGCGTGGTGGATGACGGCACCGAGTGCTGGCTCCTCGTGGATGAGGGGCTCGCAGCGGGGCTGACTGCTTATCTCAACCGCATGCGCTTCGCGCTGCGGGTCGAGGTGTTTGATCGCAGCGAGGAGTACGCGGCAGTCTGCGCGTTCGGCGACGGCACCGCGCTGCGGTTGCTGCGCGAACTGGGGCCGACCGTTGAATGGGTTGACCCGTGGGCTGGGGTGCAGCGCGGTGGAGTGCAGTACGCCCGGGGTGATCACGCAGGTGGTCACTGGCACGCGGTCCAGTGTGTCTTCCCTCGCGAACGGCTCGCAGAGATCGTAGCGGGAATGGGCGACGACGTGCGCGCGGCAGGGCTCATGGCGCTTGACGCGCTCGAGGTGCGCGCGTGGCGTCCGGCCCAGCACAGCGACGTTGACGATCGCTCGATCGCCCACGAGTTTGATTGGTTGCGCACGGCGGTGCACTTTACAAAGGGCTGCTACCGCGGGCAAGAGACCATCGCGAAGGTGCACAACCTGGGCCACCCGCCTCGGCGGCTGACCATGTTGCACCTCGACGGCTTCGGAGGTGAACTGCCGGTAGCGGGTGCGCTGGTGTACCTCGCCGACCAGTCACAGAACCCCGATGCCCGCCCGGTAGGTCGTGTCACCCGAGCTGCGCTGCACTACGAATGGGGTGGCATTGCGCTGGCGCTGCTCAAGCGATCGGTGCCCGAGGATGCCGAGCTGGAACTGCGTGGTGGCGACGCGGGAGCCGATCCCAAGTCGACCGCTGGCGAGGTTATCGCTGCATCACAGGAGATCATTGTGCCCGCCGACGCCGGTGCGGCACGCGACATCCCTCGTTTGAAGCGGCTCTAGCGCCACCGCGCCGACCGGGTTCGCTCTTCGGGCAGTGCGCAAACTAAGCTGGAACTATGACGAACAAGCTGATCCTGCTGCGCCATGGCCAGAGCGAATGGAACAAGAAGAACCTGTTCACGGGATGGGTCGACGTGCGACTCACCGAGCAGGGTCGCGGCGAAGCCGCGCGTGCGGGCGAACTGCTCGCTCAGTCGGGCGTGCTGCCCGACGTGCTGCACACCTCGGTGCTGAGCCGCGCTATTCAGACGGCCAACCTCGCACTCGAGGCAGCGGATCGCATGTGGATCCCGGTCGAGCGCTCCTGGCGTCTGAATGAGCGCCACTACGGCGCGCTGCAGGGTCTCGACAAGGCTGAGACGCTGCAGAAGTACGGCGAAGAGCAGTTCATGGAATGGCGTCGTTCGTACGATACGCCCCCGCCCGCGCTTGATGACGCGAGCGAGTGGTCGCAGGCGGGCGATGCCCGCTACGCCGGTATCGATGGCGAGCAGCCGCAGACCGAGTGCCTGCAAGACGTGGTTACGCGACTCATCCCGTACTGGGAGAACGAGATTCTGCCCGACCTGCGCGCGGGTAAGACAGTGCTGATCACCGCCCACGGCAACTCGCTGCGTGCGCTTGTGAAGCACATCGAGGGCATCTCGGACGCTGATATCGCGGGACTGAACATTCCCACCGGTATGCCGCTTGTCTACGAGCTTGACGCCGACGGCCAGCCCGCGGGCAAGGGTGCATATCTAGATCCCGAGGCCGCTGCCGCCGGCGCCGCCGCGGTCGCTGCCCAGGGCAAGTAGCCACAGGGTACATAGGCAACAAGTAAAGGGCCCCTCGCAAGAGGGGCCCTTTACTTGTGTGTTGAGATACCTGGTGAACCAGGAGTCCGAGGGTCGGAGCTAGTGCTCGTCTTCGTCCTCGACGTTGTACTTGTCTGAGTACTCCGCCCAGGGGTCCTCGTTGCTTTGAGCCTCGGCTTTTTTAGCCGCGAGTTCACGTTCAAGCGCATTGTAGTTCGTATCGGGACTGAAATACTTCAGCTCCCTGGCGACCTTTGTGTGCTTTGCTTTCTGACGGCCGCGCCCCATGCGTGACCCCCTTACACATTCGGGCCCCGCGAAATGGTCGCGAAGCAGGTACCAATTAAAATAGACGTATGGGTGCGATTCTAGCATGAGCGACCATGCGGCTCGTGCGCGGGGATGCCAGATACGATGAATACATGACCAGTTCACGCACGAGGCGCACCCGAATTATTCTGATCGCGTTGCTCGCGGTCGCGGTCCTCGTGCTCGGGGCGGTCATCGCTGTGCTCATTCCTATCCTGACGCACCAAAGCGCGGGCGGTTCGGGGCAGGAGTTGCCCGACGCGTACGTGAGCGAGGTGTCCGCGACAGGAGCGGATGGGCGTACCCGGACGCTGTCTGCTGTCGAAACTGACGGAAAAGCATTTGACCCCGCGAGCGTGCGTCCGGGCGAGTCGCTGACGGTGAGCGGTGCCGGCTTTGATGCCTCAATCGGCATATATGTGGCGGTGTGTGCCATTCCCAGCGATCCGACCGTTAAGCCTGGCCCGTGCCTCGGGGGCATTCCCGAGGGGGCCCGCGAGGGCACCGCCGATACTGATCAACTTACGAGCGCCTGGATTACGGATGCCTGGGCGTGGAGGGCCTTTGCGACGCAGGGCTACAACGGTGCCGAGCAGGGTAGCTTCACCACGAAGCTGACGATCCCTGACCCGGTCATGGAAGGCCTCGACTGCACCGTCACGCGCTGTGCGATCACGACCCGGGCTGACCACACTGCGCTGAACGACCGGGTGCAGGACCTCTTCATCCCGATCGCGTTCGCTGAGGGTTAACCCGCGGCGAGCGGGCTGAGCGCGAGGGTCGCGATCGTGTAAATCGCGAGCCCCGCGAGTGAGCCTACGACCGTGCCGTTGATGCGAATGAACTGCAGGTCTCGCCCGACCTGCAGCTCGATCTTCTCGGCAGCCTCGCGAGCGTCCCAACGCTGCACAGTCTCGATCACGACTTTCGCGAGGTCGTGGCGGTACTCGCGCACCAGGTGCTCCACGACGCCCATGACCCACACATCGATTTTGTACTGCAGCGTGGCGTCGTCGAGCAGCTTGTGGCCGAAGTCCTCGGCGGCAGCGGTCATGCGGGTACGCAGCTCGCTCTCGGGATCCTGCAGCATGCCCACGATGGATTCGCGTGCCGCGTCCCAGGTGCTCGCCGCGAGCGCCCGGATCCGGGGGCTATCAAAGACCTCGTGCTTGAACGACTCGAGTTGCCTTTGCAATTGCTCCTGCTGCTGCAGATCGCGGGCCAGGTCGCGCAAGAAGCGACGCAGCGCGAGTCTGAACGGATGATCCGGATCCTGGGCCACGCGGCGCGCGAAACGCGCCGCCTCAGTATGCAGTCTCTGGTCGACGAAACGATCGAGCACGCTCGGCATCCATGAGGGCAGCTGCGACGAGGCGACGCGGTCGAATGCTCCGGGGTGCGCATCCAGCCAGTCGCCAAGCCGATCGGCCGCGATATCGATCAGCGCCTCTTCGTGTTCGCCCGTAATAAATGAGTCGACCGCTCGCCCCAGCAGCGGCCCCCATTGGGGGTCGACGATGTGGCGCCGCACGAGGGATTCGACGAACGCGCGAACGTCGTTGTCGTCGAGCACATCGAGCGCGCCCAGGGCAGCAGCGGCCGCGAGGTCGCTCGTGCGCCGTGCGCCACCGGGTCCGATAAGCCATGCCCCGGCAGCCCGCGCGCCGCTGATCTCGGAGAGCTTGTCGTGCACGACGTCCTCGGCGAGAAAGTTGTCTTCGATGAAGGAGCCGAGCCCCTCGCCGATCTCGTCCTTCTTGCGTGAGATGAGGTTCGTGTGCGGAATCTTGAGACCGAGCGGGTGGCGAAAGAGCGCGGTGACCGCGAACCAGTCGGCAAGCGCGCCCACCATGCCGCCCTCGCTCGCGGCCCGCACGTACCCCCATGCCGGGTGGGTGCCCTGCAGCAAAAATGAGACCACGAACACAACCGCCATGAGCCCGAGCAGCGCGAGCGCGAAGCCCTGCATGCGTCTGAGCCCCGAAAGGCGAGCAAAATCCTCGGGGGAGCGGGCCCCGAGCGTGGAGCGGGAGCGGGTGAAGGGCATACCTGACATTATGCTCCCGGCACTCGTGCGGGCGGGCATGGAATAATCAAAGCCATGCATTTGCTCACGGCGTTCAGCCTCAAGAATCGCGCATTGATCGCGCTGGTCACAATAGTGGCTGCGGTGTTTGGTGTGATTGGTGCCGGATCGCTGAAGCAAGAGCTGATGCCCTCGGTCCAGTTCCCCGCGATCGCGGTGGTGACCACGTATCCAGGTGCGTCACCCGAAGTCGTCAACGCCGACGTTTCGGGTCCGATTGAGACCGCAATGCGTGGCGTGCCGCAGCTCGAGAGCACCACTGCGACCTCAAGCACAGGGGCGTCGATGATCGTGGCGCAGTTCACGTACGGCGTCGATCTGGCGGTGACCGAGCAAAAGGTTGAGCGGGCGATCAGCCGAATTTCGGCTGTGCTGCCGGCCGCCGCGGACACCCAGGTTGTGTCGGGGAGCATCGACGACTTCCCGGTCATTCAAGTGGGGGTGACGCCGGCCGACGGGCAGACAGCAGAAGAAGCCGCGTCGCTTGTCTCGCGGCTCGTAACCCCGAAGCTCAGCGACCTCGACGGCGTGCGCGACGCGCAGCTCTCGGGTGATCGCACCGAGCGGGTCATGATCAAGCCAAACCTGGAAACCTTGGCGCGTGACGGGCTGTCCACACAGACGCTCACCGACACGCTGCAACAGAGCGGGGTGTTGATCGCGGCTGGCACCGTGAGTGACGGGGATCGCACGCTTGCCGTGCAGGCCGGCTCCTCCGTGGATTCGGCCGAGGCGATTGCCGCGCTGCCGATTCCGGGTACGCCCGCGCAGGTCGTCCCCGAGGTCCTGCCGCAGGATCTGCCGGGCGGTTTTCCCGGCGCTGAACTACTTGAACCGCCAGCGCCCGCGGCTCCGGCAGCCCCGCTGACCATTGGTGCATACGCTGACGTGGTCGTTGAGGGGGCACCCGAGACGAGCATCTCCCGCGTAGACGGCAAACCTGCACTCACCATCGCGGTGACCAAGATGTCGTCCGCCAACACGGTCGAGGTATCGCACGCGGTGCAGACCGAGCTCGACCGATTGAGCTCTCAGCTCGACGGGGCCAAGCTGACGGTGATCTTCGACCAGGCGCCATACATCGAACAGTCGGTGGAGACCCTCACCACCGAGGGCTTGCTGGGACTGCTGTTTGCCGTATTGGTGATCCTCGTCTTCCTGCTCTCGGTGCGAGCCACGCTGGTGACGGCGATCTCGATTCCAGTGTCGGTGCTGTTCACCTTCATCGGGCTGAACTTTGCCGACTACACGTTGAACATGCTGACGCTGGGCGCACTCACCATCTCGATTGGTCGCGTCGTGGACGACTCGATCGTGGTCATCGAGAACATTAAGCGCCACTTCGGTGAATTTGGGGCCGACGTCGGCGCGCACCGCACCGAGATCATCGTGCGGGCCGTGCGTGAGGTTGCCGGCGCGATCACGGCATCGACCGTTACGACGGTGGCGGTGTTCCTGCCCATGGCATTTGTGAGCGGCATGGTGGGCGAGCTCTTTAGGCCCTTTGCGTTTACCGTGACCATTTCGCTCGCTGCCTCGCTCTTGGTGTCCCTCACCATCGTGCCCGTGCTTGCGTACTGGTTCTTGCGTGCTGAGCCGAACGGTGAGGCGGATGACGTCCCGCCAGGCACCAAGCGCCGCACTGGGTTCGCCGCCATGATCCGGCGCACCCGAGCGGCCGAAGCGGCTGGTGTGCCGACAGCGTTGCAGCGCGGGTACCGGCCGATCATCGAGTGGACGCTGGCTCGCCCCGCGATCACGCTTATCGTGGCGGTCGTGATTTTCGGCGGAACCATCGCCGCAACACCGCTCATGAAGACGAACTTTATGGGCGCCGATGAGCAAAACTCGGTGGGGCTCGTGCAGACCCTCGAGCCCGGAACGAGTCTCGAGGCTCAGCTCGCCCAAGCCGAACGCGTCGAAGAGGTGCTCGACACCGTCGCCGCGGTGGAGTCCGTGCAGCTCACGATCGGCAGCAGTGGCGGCGGCATGAGCGCCATGTTTGGTGGCGGTGGTGACGGTGCCGTCAACTACTCGATTACGACCGACCCTGACGCCGACCAGGCAAAGGTCCAAGACGAAATTCGTAGCGCGGTCGCGACCCTCGACAAGGCCGGTGAGTTCTCGATCAGCCAGTCTGGCGGGAGCCCCGGCATGTCGAGTTCGATCGAGGTCAGCGTCGCGGCCCCCGATCAGGCCACGCTTGCAGACGCGAGCGACGCGGTGCTCGAGGCGCTCAAGCAAGAGTCGGGGCTGAAGCAGGTCGAGAGCGACCTCGGCCAGTCGCGCCCCTACCTCAGCGTGACCGTCAACCGCGAGGCCGCTGCGCAGTCGGGCCTCAGCGAGGCCGCCGTGGCCGGGCAGCTGTCTCAGCAGATGCAGCCGCAACAGATCGGACAGATCACTCGTGACGCGCACGTCACGAGCGTCTACCTTTCGGCCGGAAACGTGCCCGCTGATCCGGCGGGAGTGAGCGCCCTCATGATTCAGACGGCGACCGGCCCGCAGCGTCTCGATGCGCTTGCGACCGTCGGGGTCGCCGACGGGCCGGTAGCGATTCATACGGCAGACGGGGCCCGCACGGTCACCGTGTCGGCGCTGCCCGCCGGCGACGACCTGAGCGCGGCGAGCGTCTCGGTCAACTCGGCCCTCGAGACAGTGAAGCTGCCGGCAGGCGCGACGGCGACCATTGGTGGCGTCATGTCACAGCAGACCGAGGCCTTCCAGCAGCTTGGTATCGCGCTGCTGGCGGCGATTCTGATCGTGTACGTCGTGATGGTGGCGACGTTCCGTAGCCTGCTGCAGCCGCTGCTGCTGCTCGCCTCGGTGCCGTTCGCGGCGACCGGCGCACTGTTGTTGCTCATCGTCACGGGGATTCCGCTCGGCGTCGCCTCCCTGATCGGCGTGCTGATGCTGATCGGTATTGTCGTGACGAACGCGATCGTGCTCGTCGATCTCGTGAATCAGTACCGCGAGCGCGGTGACGCGCTCCGCGAAGCGGTGCTGCACGGCACCCTCCAGCGACTGCGGCCCATCGTGATGACGGCACTCGCGACCATTCTTGCGCTCACCCCCATGGGGCTCGGCGTGACTGGTCAGGGTGGTTTTATCTCGCAGCCGCTCGCGGTCGTGGTGATCGGTGGTCTGCTGTCGTCGACCGTGCTCACCCTCGTCGTCTTGCCCACCCTCTACTACGTGGTCGAGCGCCGCCGCGAGCGCGGCTCGGGTCCGCTTCGCTCAGGTTCGCCAAAGCCGCCTCGTGAACCACGCGAGCCGCGTGGTCCCCGTGAGCCCCGCGGTCCCCGCAGAACTCGCACGAACCGTGGTGGTGCCGAGGCTGTGCCGGCCACGGGCCTCTCGTGGCTGGAGAACACCGCGAACGACGCGTCTGGTCCCGCGGCCGGGGTCGCCTCGGAAGCTACGCGCGGCGGGGCGAAAGCCTGGATGCGTTCGGCACTCGGTGGCGTAGGGCTCGGCGGTGCCGGACTCGGTGCTGCTGGGCTCGCTGCTGGGGCGAGCGTTTCCGGATCCCCGGGCCCGCGCCGAACCGGATCGATTCCGGTCGCCGGGGAGTCTTTGATCGCGGAATCCACCCTCGACGCACCCCTGGGGGCGATGTTCACCGAGCCTGCTCGCCCGCCTCGCAGACGTCGTGGCTCCGACAGCGTGGATCACGACTTGCCAGAGGCAGATGGACCGCCCGTTGCAGGGTCTCCGGTCGCGGTCGAGTCGGTCGTCATCGAGCCCGTCGTTGTTGATCCCATCGAGGTTGACCACGTCGTGGCTGAGCCAGTTGCAGCCGTCCCTGTGATCGCCGAACCGTTCTACGCTCGGGCCGAACTTAAGGACGAGGTACCGACGGCTACCGCAGAGATGTCCCTCGCACTCGAAGACCTCGGGTTTGTTGCCGAGGAGGTGCTCGAACCCACCGTGGAGCCCGACCCTTCCATGCAATCAACGGGTCCAACGCAACCCGAACCCATTGCAGAGGACCTGGCTTCAGACACCTGGAACGCGACCGACGAGATCGCGCCGCTCGTGCTGCCCGGGCCACTGGGCGCGGATCCGGTGTTTGAGGAGTCCGAGCCACAGTCCGAGCCGCAGTCTGAGCCCGCGCCTGAGCCTGAGCCTGAGCCCGCGCCCGCAGCTCCGGTAGCTTCGGAGCCCGCGCCCGCGCCCGCGCCGCCAGTATCCGCAGCTCCGGTGGCCGCACCGCCGGTGACCGGCGAGCTCAATTGGGAACAGCTGATGTGGGAGGCGACGCAGGAGGCGGCGCAGGATCCAGCAGTGCCCAGCACCAGTGACACCACCAAGATTCACCCGGCGGATGCATCCGACCAGGCAGACCACACCGGCCCCGTGCCGAGCGAGGAGCAGTAACTGATGGCCAAGGGCCGCCGCGGAGGGTTCAAGCCCCCCGCTAATTACGAGCCGGGGCGCAATCCCCGCAAGAAGAACACCCGATTCGGGGAGGCCTCGAATAAGTCGGAGGCGTCTTCAAGCAAGGCTCGCAATCCGCGCGAGAACCGCGACCTTCGGGAGAACCGGGATTCTCGCGAGAACCGGGATGCTCGGGAGAACCGGGCCCCTCGGGAAACGCGGGAGTCGCGCCAGCCCCAGCGTTCAGCGGTAGACCGCCAGCGCGCGGTCATCGAGCGGCAGCGGGCCGAACACCGCGCCCCGCTGCCCGCTGCGAAACTCACGACCGTGGCAGCTGCCGCCGGCGTGAGCTTTGCCGACCTCGGCCTCGGAGGCAACCTCGTGCGCGTGCTGGGGGAGCTGGGTGCTGAGACGCCGTTCCCCATCCAGGTTGCTACGGTGCCCGACACGATTGCCGGGCTAAACGTCCTGGGCAAGGCGAACACGGGCTCGGGCAAGACCATTGCGTTTGGCGCCGCACTCGTGGAGCGCATGCTCAAGCTGAAGGCCGAGGGGCAGATTCCCCGTGCGCCGAAGCCTGCCGCTGCAAAGCGTGGCGTACGCGGCGGCACCCACGCGGTGCGAAACCCGCGCGCACTTATCTTGGCGCCGACTCGCGAGCTTGCGCTGCAGATCGACCGCACGATTCAGCCGCTCGCTCGCTCGGTGGGTTTCTACACGGCACAGCTCGTGGGAGGCACCCCGATCGATGCGCAGATCCACGCGCTTGAGCGCGGCGTCGACATCGTGATCGGTACGCCAGGGCGTATCCAAGACCTCGTGGACCGCCGCCGACTCGACCTGCGCGAGGTGCTCGTGAGCGTCATCGACGAGGCCGACCACATGTGCGAGCTCGGATTTCTCGAACCCGTGCAGAAGGTGCTGCGGCAGACCGTGCCCGGCGGCCAGCGGCTGTTGTTCTCGGCGACGCTTGACGGCGACGTCGCAGATCTCGTGGCCGAGTTCTTGCCCGAGCCCGCGGTGCACGAGGCCGAGGAAAAGGCCCCGGGACGCGTCGATCACAGCGTGCTCCTGGTGAGAGGAACCGATCGCGACGCGGTCATCACCCAGCTGGCGAAGCGGCGCGGTCGCACGATGATCTTCTGCCGCACCCGCGCAAACGCTGAGCGCATCACCCTGATGCTCGAGGACGAGGGGGTGCGCGCGGTCGAGCTGCACGGCAACCTGAGCCAGGCCCGACGCGAGCTGAACCTCGAACGGTTCAGCGACGGCAAAGCCGCGGTGCTCGTGGCTACTGACGTTGCCGCGCGCGGCATCCACGTCGACGGCGTCGACCTGGTCGTGCAGGCGGACCCGCCGAACGACTACAAGACCTACCTGCACCGCACGGGCCGCACGGGTCGCGCCGGGAACGACGGTCGCGCCGTTCTGCTCATCTCGCGAGCGCGCCAAGAGCGCACGGACGAGATGCTCGCTGAGGCGGGTATCAAGCCCCGGTTCTTTGCGGACTTCGCGCCCGGCGACAAGCTGCGATAGCCGGATCGACCCGCGCCGACAGTGAGGAAGTATACAGTCTGAGCGGGTGGGGGTTGTAGGTAGTCGCCAATGATGGCGCGAGGGGGCTGGGCCGCAATTGTGGCCCAGCCCCCTCGTGCTTGAACGGCATTCGTTCGCTCCCTAGGCTGAGGGCACAGTCGGGCACTGCCCGGCGCGCACATGCTGTCAAAGGAGCAACGATGAGCGACACCAGCCCCCAGGCAACGCCCCGCATTGATGTCACCGAGGTGGGCGACGCGCTTCTCGGGCGATGGAAGGCCGAGCGACTTGAGTCGCGCGCCCTCGCCGCGGACCCGCGGTTGCACACGATCCCCGGCCAGTCGATGGCCGAGCATCGCGAACGGGTCATGGAGCAGCTCGGCATTCTGGTCGAGAACGGCGCGATTCAGCGGGCGTTCCCCGCGAGCGTCGGCGGCGCCGACAACCACGGCGGCAACGTCGCCGCGTTTCAGGAGCTCGTGCTCGCTGACCCCTCCCTGCAGATCAAGGGCGGCGTGCAGTGGGGCCTCTTCGGCTCCGCGATTCTGCACCTGGGTAACCCAGAGCACCACGCGAAGTGGCTGCCCGACATCATCAGCCTGAAGCTGCCCGGTGCCTTCGCGATGACTGAGATCGGTCACGGGTCGGATGTGGCCTCGATCGGCACGACGGCGACCTACGATCCGGAGACGGAAGAGTTTGAGATCCATACGCCGTTCGCTGGCGCGTGGAAGGAGTTTTTGGGCAACGCGGCGCTGCACGGCCAGGCAGCCGTTGTGTTTGCGCAACTGATCACCGGGGGCGTGAACCACGGCGTGCACGCGTTCTTCGTGCCGATTCGCACGCCCGCCGGCGACATGCTGCCCGGCGTTGGCAGCATGGACGATGGCGTGAAGGGTGGGCTGAACGGTATTGATAATGGCCGCCTGCACTTCACGCACGTGCGGGTACCGCGCACGAACCTGCTCAACCGCTACGGCGATGTGGCCCCCGACGGCACCTACACCTCGCCCATTGAGAGCCCAGGTCGGCGCTTCTTCACCATGATCGGCACGCTCGTGCAGGGACGCGTTTCGCTCGATGGCGCGGCCGTGCGCGCGATGCAAGCGGCGCTCGCGATCGCCATCAAATACGGCAGCGAGCGACGACAGTTTCCCGGCGCTTCGGGCCGCGAGACGGTGCTGCTTGACTACGGCCAGCACCAGCGGCGCCTGATGCCACGGCTTGCCCAAAGCTACGCGATGGCTTTTGCGGACGAGCGGCTGCTCACCGTGTTCGACGAGGTCTTCTCGGGAGCGCGCGACACGGAGGAGAACCGCGAGGATCTCGAGACCCTCGCCGCCTCGTTCAAACCGCTCTCGACCTGGGCTGCGCTCGATACCCTGCAGGAGGCCCGCGAGGCCTGCGGTGGCGCAGGCTTCATTGCGAAGAACCGGTTCACCGGGCTGCGCGCCGACCTCGATATTTACGTCACGTTCGAGGGTGACAACAACGTGCTGCTGCAGCTCGTGGGCAAGCGGCTGCTCAAGGACTACGCGGCGCAGTTTGCTGGCGGTGACAAGGCGGCCCTCGCGAAGGCTGCCGCGACACAGTTGGGCGACCGGGTCAGCCGGTTTGGGCTGCGCCAGCTGGGACAGAGCATCGCCGACCTCGGAAGCGTTGCGCGCTCGGTCGACAGTCTGCGTGCCCCCGAGGCGCAGCGTGCGCTGCTGGCCGACCGGGTCGAGACGATGGTCGCCGAGGTCGCCGCCGCCCTGCGCGATGCCGGGCGCGGAATCGCGCGCGAAGACAAGCGGGCCCGCGCACTGGCGCAGGAGGACGCGTTCAATGCGCAGCAGCACAAGCTAATCGCCGCTGCGCGCGCGCACGCCGAGCTGCTGCAGTGGGAGGCATTTACCGAGGCGCTTGAGGGAATCAAGGATCCGGGATCGAAGCAGGTGCTCACATGGCTGCGCGACCTATTCGGCCTCGGGCTGATCGAAGAGAACGCCTCGTGGTACCTGATCGCGGGCCGCATCTCAGGACAGCGGGCCGAGGCGGTCACCGCCTATGTCGACCGACTGATCGGTCGCCTGCGCGGGCACGCGCTTGATCTCGTCGAGGCGTTTGGGTTCACCCCCGAGCTACTGCGGGCCGAGATTTCGACGGGCATCGAGGCCGAGCGGCAAGCTGAGGCGCAGGCCTATGTTGAGGCCGAGCAAGAGGCAGGCCGGTGGCCCATCCACGAGAAGGTGCTCCGGCAGCAGGGCAAGGCGGCCCCCAGCACTGAGCGGGTGGCTGGCTAAAATCGATCCGGATCGATGGGCCCCGCGGCTAGTAAGCCGCGGGGCCCAGTCAGTACAGTGGGATCATGACCGAGCTGCGCAGCCTGTACCCGCCCATTGAGCCCTACGCGCACGGCCTGCTGGCTGTGGGGGACGGGCACGAGGTCTACTGGGAAGTGTGTGGCAACCCAGACGGCAAGCCCGTCGTGTTCGTGCACGGCGGCCCCGGCGGCGGGTGTAGCCCCGACCAGCGGCGATTCTTCGACCCGGCTCGCTACCGGATCGTGCTCTTCGATCAGCGCGGCTGCGGCCGCAGCCTGCCGCACGCGAGCGATCCCGCCGCAGACCTGTCGTCGAATACCACGTGGCACCTCGTCGCCGACATGGAGGCGCTGCGAGAGCACCTTGAAATCGATGCGTGGCAGGTGTTCGGGGGGTCGTGGGGGTCGACACTGTCGCTTGCGTACGCGCAGACGCACCCGGCGCGGGTGACGGAGCTCGTCTTGCGCGGCATCTTTACGCTGCGCAAGACCGAGATCGACTGGTTCTACCAGGATGGCGCGTCGCACATGTTTCCCGACGTCTGGGAGGAGTACCTCGCGCAGATTCCCGAGGCGGAGCGGGGCGACTTCGTGGCTGCGTATCACCGACGCCTCTTCGATGCAGACCCGAGCGTGCACGTGCCCGCGGCGGTCGCATGGACCGTGTGGGAGCGCTCCACGTTGCGGCTGTTGGCCGACGAGGCGGGCATCGCTGCGGCACGGGCGGACGTGCCGGCGGCGGTCGCGTTCGCCCGAATCGAGAATCACTACTTTACGCACGGCGGATTCATGGAGGACGGGCAGCTCATTCGCGATGCGGGGAGCACGCTCCGAGACATTCCCGGCGTCATCGTGCAAGGCCGTTACGACGTTTGCACCCCGGCACGCACAGCCTGGGATCTACACCGGTCGTGGCCCCAGGCCGACCTTGAGATGATCCCTGACGCGGGCCACTCGTCCGATGAGCCGGGCATCATCGACGCGCTCGTGCGCGCCACCGATCGTTTTGGGAGCGATTCGTATGACATTTAACGACAATGCGCGCATTAATTCTGGCCGCGTCTCCAAGCGATCGGGCGCACGAAAGGGTGGCATGATTGCCGGTGGCGGCGTGGGAATCGCCCTGCTGCTCTTCATCGGCTCCCAGCTCCTGGGCGTCGACCTCACGCCGCTGCAGCCCGTCGCCCAGCAGTTCCTGGGCGGCCAGCAGGTGTCGCCCGAAGAGGTGACGGAGCTCGTCGACTGTAATACGGGCAAGGACGCAAACGCCGACGTTGAGTGCCGCATGGCGGGGGCGAGCGACTCGCTCGAAACCTACTGGGCCGGCCAGGTTGAGGGATACCGTGGGCCGGGTGAGGTGGTGTTGTTCACTGGGCAGACGAGCTCGGGGTGCGGAACCGCCGACACCGCTACGGGGCCGTTCTACTGCCCGCGGGACGAGTCGATCTTCATGGACGTCGCGTTCTTCAATACGCTGCGCGAGGATTTTGGTGCCAGTGGCGGATCCCTGTCGCAAATGTATGTGCTCGCGCACGAGTGGGGCCATCACATTTCCAACCTCACAGGGGTGCTCGGCAAGGTGGGCAACGAGAGCGGCCCGGCATCGGGCTCGGTGAGGCTCGAGCTGCAGGCCGACTGCTACGCGGGTTCCTGGGTGAAAGACGCGTCGACCGTACCCGACAGCGAGGGCGTGCCGTTCATGCAGCCCGTCAGTGAAGGAGAGATTGCGGATGCGCTCAACGCCGCCGCGGCGATCGGCGATGACAGCATCATGGAATCGGCGGGCATGCGAGTGAATCCCGAGCGGTTTACCCACGGAACGGCCGAGCAGCGTCAACGCTGGTTCATGACCGGGTACGAGAATGGCCCGGGCGCGTGCACGACATTTGACGTGTCCGCGTCGCGACTCTAAGGCCGCGCTATATGGTGCCAGCTACACCGGCACCACGATCGGCGCTTTGAGCGTCTTCATGACAATCGTTGACGTGATCTTGCGCACGCCCGGCAGCCCGGTGAGGACCTCGTCGAAGAAGCGCTGGTAGCTCATGAGATCGGGTGCGAGAACGCGCAGCAGATAGTCAATGTCGCCGAAGAGGCGCTGCCCTTCGACGACCTGTGCTTGCTCGTCGACCCTGCGCTCAAACTCTCGGATCGTATCTGAGTCGGTGACGTTGAGTTGCACGAAGACAATTGCTTCGAACGCGAGCCCCACGCGCTCGGGGTCGACGTCGGCGTGGAACCCCCGAATGACGCCGCTTGCCTCGAGCTCCTTCATGCGACGCAGCGTGGGAGCGACGGTCAGGCCCACACGCTGGGCCAGAGTTGTCGCACTTTCTCTGCCCGACAACTGCAGCTCGTGCAAGATTTCTCTATCAATCGCATCCATGACGCTAATAGTATGCGCAATCTATGTAGAACAAGCCCAATTGCACCAGCACTTGTGGTGTCAATTTCTCTACGATTCAAGGCATGGACATGGCACTGCTTGGCGCATTCGCAATCTCGGGAATCGGGTTTGCCTTTCTTCCCGGTGCCGACTGGGGGTACGCGATCGCCACTGGCGTGCGCGGTCGGGGGATCTGGCCTGCGGTGACGGGCCTCACCTTGGGCTACCTGCTACTCACCTTGGCAACGTCGTTTGGGGTGGCTGCCCTGGTGGCGGCATCGCCTCTCGGGCTTGACGTTATCACCGTCGCTGGTGTGGTGTACCTGGGATGGCTCGGCGTGCAGACGCTACGTTCGGCCAGGGAAGCTCGATATGCCGAGGCGGCAGGCACCCCTGGATCAACGCGTCGCATGTTCGTGAAGGGTGTGGCCACGAGTGGCACGAATCCGAAGGGGCTGCTGTTGTTCGTCGCGCTCCTGCCGCAGTTCGTTTCGCTGCGTGCGGACTGGCCTGCGAGCGCACAGATGCTCGTGCTGGGGGTCGTGTTTACCCTCACCGTGTTCGTCGTCTACACGCTGGTCGCGCTTACCTCGAAGCGGGTGATCTCGCGGCGCCCCGAACTCGCCCGCCTCGTGTCGTATGCGAGCGGGGCGATGATGCTCGTTCTCGCGGCACTGCTCGTTTTCGAACGCTTTCTGTCCTAGGGACGCAGCGCGAGACCCGGGTCAGTGGCGCTTGCCGCCGCCCTTCTTCGTCTTGCGAGCCGCAGCGCGCTTCTCGGCCTTCGCGCGTTCGGCCTTTTCGCGCACTGCCGCGAGCTGTGCACCGCGTGAATTGGGCTTCAGTTTCGGCTTCTTCTTCTGGGGAGCCGGGGCTGCCTGCTTCTTGGGAGCCTCGGTCGGGGACCCCGCGGCGGGGGAGCCCACGCGTGAACTGCGGGCCGTGCGGCCCCGCAGGATCCCGGCCAGTTGCTGCATGTCTGAGTCGTCGCGGCTAGCCTGCCAGGTCGCCCACACCATCGTGGGGGCGAGGTCGCCTACGACCGCAATGAGGACATGATCCTTCTTGTTCGAGATGTGGCGCGCGAGTGGAAGCGGAAGCAGCATCGCACCCACTCCGGTGGCAACGAGCTGGAGAGCCGCACGTGCGTTGCGGGGCTTCCAAGCCGGATCCGCCCACGGCTCGGGGGCCGGCCACTCGGGGGCGTGATCCGGATGATCAATGAGCGGAATGAGCGCGAGATCGGCCGTGGAGATTTCAGTCTCTTCGGCGAGTTCGTGGTCGACCGGCACGACGAGCGCGATGGTTTCGCCGTAGAGACGCAGCGCGCGCCGCGGGCCGCCTTCCTCGGCGCCCGCGGGAGTGCCGCTGGGGGCCGTGCGCTCGAGCAGCATGTCGTAGTCGGGGCTGTCAGCCTTGCTGGGAGCGAACGTCGCAGCGACGGGCACGAGCTCGAGCGGGGTGTGCGTTGCCACCAGGTAGCGCTTCGCCCACTTCGTCGGTGCGATGCCGCGCACGAACCCGAGACGCATGCCGGGGGCGCCGCTCGTGGGATCCGGGGCTGCGGTGTCGGCAGCGGCTGCGGCCTCACCGGAGGCTTCGTCTGCGGCATAGGTGAAGGGGATGACGTGTTCGCTCACAGGGCGACCTCCGCGTAGATTTCGTGCGTGTAGGGCAGGCGAGCGCTGGAGAGTGCGAGCCGGTATTCAGGTGCGTCGGGGGAAACCGTGGTGAGGGAGCCCTCCGAAGCCGCGTATCGCAGCGGCGTGGCCTCTTCAAGATAGTGGGGGAGCGCGGGGCGCGCGTGGCCCTGGGGCGGGAGCCCGGAGGCGGGCACCACGCGCCACCACGGCACCGCATGGCCATAGAGCGCCAACACGCGCCCGACGGCACGAGGCGCGTTTGAACCGATCGCGAGGGCGACGTCGCCGTAGGTCATGACCCGGCCCGCGGGAATTCGGCGCACCACACCGAGAACGGTGTCGACGAATTCGGGGCTGGGCATAGGGATAAGCCTACGCGCCCCGAGCGGGGTGCTGTGTCAGGAGTTGCCGGATGCGCTGGTGTTTAGCGGCCGTACTGGGCCGAGACCGGGCAGTCAAAGGGGTCGCGGGCAGCGAGCCCGACGCGGTTAAGGTACTCGATCACGATCGCGTACGAGCGCAACACCGTGGTTTCGGTGTAGGGCACGTCGAGCGCGCGGCAGTGCTCCAGGACGATCTTGCGCGCACGGGCGAGGTATGGGCGCGACATGCTGGGGAACAGGTGGTGCTCGATCTGGTAGTTCAGCCCGCCGAACATCGTGGTGGCCCACCAGCCGCCGCGAATGTTGCGCGAGGTGCGCACCTGCTTGCTGAAGAAGTCGAGCTTGGCATCGTGTGCGATGACGGGCATGCCCTTGTGGTTGGGCGCGAACGATGCACCCATGTAGACGCCGAAGACGGCGATCTGCACGCCGGCGAACGCGAATGCGAGGCCGAGGGGGAGGAACATGAAGATGGGGGTGTAGAAGAGGGCGAAGCGTGCGACGATCATGGACAGCTCGATCCAGCGGCCGCGTACCTTGCCGCGGCTCAGCAGGTGGCGGAAACCGTGCAGATGCAGGTTCAGACCCTCGAGCGTGAGGAGCGGGAAGAAGAACCAGCCCTGACGCTTGGTAATGGCGCGCACGATCCCACGAGCCTGAACCGCGTCTTCTTCAATGAACGAGATCGTGTCGACCTCAATGTCGGGGTCCTTGCCCACCTTGTTGGGGTTCTGGTGGTGGCGGCTGTGCTTGGAATCCCACCAGTCGTAGCTCATGCCCACAAACGCGATCAGCACGCGGGCGAGCCGGTCATTGGCGGGGCCGGAAGCGAGCACGGTACGGTGTGCCGCCTCGTGCGCGACGAACGCTACCTGGGTGAAGAGGAAGCCGACGGCCACTGCGATGAGAAGCTGGAACCAGCTGTCTCCCAGCAGGATGAACCCGGTGGCGGCAACGCCAAATCCGAGCGCGAGCGCGACGCCCACTAGCGCGTAGAATCCCTGTGCTCGCTTGAGCAGACCGGCCTCTCGCACCTCGCGAGACACATTCGTGTACGCCTTGGCGATGGGGGGAAAGTCCTCGGTGCGAGCTCGGGTATACCGGAGCGGTCCGAGACCATTCTTAGAGCCTTGCGAGTCGTGTGCGAGGGTAGACGTCAGCGTCATGAGCGGCACCTTGTTCCCTTCGGGCGACGTGTGGACACCCGGTCAGTGAAGCTAAAAGGCAGATGCCGATTGCTTTGGCTAATGTAACCGTTGAAGCATGCGATAACCGGTATGTATCCCGTGTATAAGGTGTATGCCGACATTTGGGGCTATTTCGTGTGTTGCGCGCGTCGACGGGAACGGTTGGTTAGAGCAGCTGGTTGTTCGGGTCTCTGGGGTCGGGTGCCTCGGCAAACCTGACATTCGTGCCGGTGCGCCACTCAGGTGTGCCGGCGGTTGCGGGCACGGTCAAGCCGATCCTGGAACCGCGGCCCGGGGGTCGGTCGGCATAGCTCCGCCCCGCAGGGCTTTTCCACGTCAACGTTCCCGTTGCGTCCTGCACCGGTTTCCATTCCGTGTGATGCTTTAGCGCGTGGTGTGACTTGCACAAGTGAGCCAAATTACCGGTCGCCGTCGCACCGCCGTACTGCCAGTCGATCGTGTGGTCGATCTCGCAGCTCATCGGAAGCCGAGTGCACCCGGGGAATCGGCAGTGCCGGTCGCGCGCCCGCAGCAGGTCACGCATCTGCTTCGTGGGCTTGTATCGGTCCACCCGCAACACGTTGCCGACACGATCCGCATCGACGCGGTAAATGTTGTGGGAAGTATCGAGCATGTCGCGCGCGACCCGCGCCGAGATCGGACCGTACCCGTCCAATTCACACTCCGGCCGGGGCGACACCGCGACCGGTAGCCCCGACTCAGGCTCGGGCTTGGCAACTCCCGCACCTTCAGCCGGGGTGAGGGCCGCGACCGGCACAACCACCTGCAGATGCGCGAAATACGTCGGAACGTCACTCCTTGGCTGCGCCCCACCCGCGAGGTCGAGATCGGTGTACGGGTTGCCACTGAGCAGGAGCTCCGAGAGCGTGTCTGCACGCACCTCATCAAGGCTTCGGGGCGGTGCTGACACATCGGAGGCTGGCGGGTCAACGCTGGCCTCGGGGCGCACCGCCTCAGCGGTTTCAGCCCGCCACGCCTGCTTCGCAATGCGTTGAATCCGGTCCCTAATCGCATACGCGACCTCGGCCGGTAGGAACGCATACAGCTCAGCCATGCCGTCCTCACGCTCAAGGATCTCCACCCTGCGCTGTGAGCGTGCGGCCTCGTGGCGTTCTTCGAGGGAGACCTCGGCAAACTGTTCCGCGAGACGCTTCGCGATCGGGCGCAGCCGGCCCGGTGTCTCGACCACCGCATACGTCAACACGGCTGCCTCATACCGGGCATGCCGGGCGAGGGCATCGTCCCCGCTCCCGATAATGACGCCCGCGTCACAGATCACCTGCACGTGCGCGACCCCGATCAGCCCGGCCCCGAGCACCTCACCCGTGGCCGGGTAGCGGGTGTCAAGCGCGTAAGCGAGATCGAATTCACGCTCCACCGCGTACTCGCTCACATGCAGCATCGCGGCAAGCTCGGCCCGCAATGAACGAAGCGCCATCTCGGCCGGGCTCGCGTCTGTGAGCGCTGCCGCCAGCATGCGGGCGTACTCGGTGAGCCGATCGCGATCCCTCGCGCGTTGGGCGCGGGTCAGCTCCTCGACGAGCAAGACCCCTGCCATGATGACGCGGGCCGAACGGCGGCGTTGCCGCTGCGCCTTACGGGATTTCCGAGCACTCTGCGCGCCTGAGGCTTGCCCGCCCGCGCGCCCACCCGCGCCCGGGCCACCGCCGCGCGGTGCGCGGGGATCCGGATCAGGGGGCTGCTCGTTCATATCCCTAGTACAGCCCATGCCACCGACATTCAGGCCCGGTTTTCGGGCCCTTCCGATACAAAGTTTCGGGCATTTCTTAGGTATGAACCCTACAACGGACCAGGAATAGAGACCGGGGCACGCAAGAGGCATGCCCGGCTAGCTGAACTCAGACACTCCCAGCAACGTGCCGATCGTGTAGGTGGCCGCGACCGCTACGCCGCCAAACAGGAGCTGGCGCAGACCGCCCATGATCCAGTTGCGGCGAGTGAAGCCGGCAGCGGCGCCGCCCGCGACGAGCAGGCCGGCCCCACCGAACGCGAGCCCCCACCACAGGTCGCCGAAGCCCAATAGGAACGGCAACACGGGAATCACGGCGCCCACGCTGAACGAAACAAGCGAGGAGATCGCGGCGACCCAGGGCGACGGCTTCTCTTCGGGGCTGAGTCCGAGCTCGTGCGCGAGGTGCACGCGCACGGCCTGTTCGGAATTAGCGTGCACCTGGTCCGCTGCATCCGCCGCCGTGCCAGGCTCCATGCCCAGCCTGCCAAACAATACGGCCAGCTCGGCCTGCTCGCCCCGGGGGTTGCGCGCGTGCGCATCGCGCTCCACCGCGACCTCGGCGTCGAGCTGCTCGTTTGCGGTGCGCACCGAGGTGAACTCCCCGAGCGCCATAGAGATGGCGCCGGCGATGAGACCCGAGACGCCGGTCAGCGCGACAACGCCGGTGGGGGCACCTGCCGCAGCAATACCGGCGATGAGGCCCACGTTTGAGACAAGCCCGTCCATAGCGCCGAACACGCTTGCGCGCAGCCAGCCCGACGAGACATCGGCGTGCCGGTGGTCGTAGTCGTGTGGGCTCGCAATGTCGAACTCAGTCATGGCTTGCTCCTCAGCATCTCGGCGCAGCAATATTCACACGCGCGATCGATCAGCATCGGCGCGCGCCGCATGCGCAGATAGTCACGTTAGCAATGATCCGGAGCGAGGGAGAAGCCCAGATCACACGTCGATCTGCCGCGAAACTGAGTTCGACAACCCGAACATTCAGAGGCTGTATGCCTGCGCGGCAGATACGCTTAGGGCGACCCCAAGGAGGCCGAAGTGGAAGCTAGCGGACGCGTCATATCCGGTGAAGGGCGACAGTATCTGAAACTGGCGCGCTCACTTGCCCTGCCGATCGACGAGGCGTGGGCGTTTCTCACGGAATCCGAGCTCACGGAGCGCTGGTTTGGCCCATGGGAGGGCGATGCCCAGCCTGGCGGGAGCGTGCGAGTACTCATGCGCTTCGAATCCAACGAGCCCGCGCTGCGCGTTGGGATTCGAGCGTGTGAGGCACCCAACAGGCTCGTGTTGCACGTGCTCGACGAAGGCGCAGACTGGGAGATCGGGTTCGAGCTCCAGGACGAGGGCCCCGACGACACACTGCTGATCTTCACGCATCTGCTCACAGAGCGCGTCGAGATCGGCGAGGTGGGCCCGGGGTGGGAGTACTACCTCGACCTGCTGGTTGCCGCGACCGAAGACACCGAGGAGCCCAGCTTCGAGCACTACTTCCCGGCCATGAGCGCGCAGTACCGCGCGATGTAGGTGTGCGCTGCGGGCGTGATCCGGGGTTTGATCCGGATCCGCCCGCAGCCGGGCCCCATACGCCCGCAGGCGCGTTGCCGCCCGGTGCGTTACAGCGTTGGGTTTGCCGCGAGCAGGCCGTCGATGGCTGCGGGGGCGTAGTCGAGCTCGCCATTGTCGAACACCGCGATCCAGACGTCTCCCGCGAACATGTAGTTCACCTGGGTGCTCATCGTCGACCCGTTGGGGCCTTCCTTGAGCTGATCGAAGGCGAAGTGCAGCACGCGTCCAGAGGACTTCTCGGTGATCGTTGGGTCGTCGCGCAGCGCCGCGATGAGCGTGGCCTGGTCAGCGGTGGGAACCTCGGCGACGTACTGGGTGACCGCGTTGTGGAAGTGCACCGGGTAGTAGCAACTTTCGACACGGATCGACTTCGCCAAGGTGTCTTTCGCCACCGCACCTGCAGTGTTTTCAAATATCTCGGGGCCTGCGGCCTGAATGGGGACTGAAAGATTGAGGTTCGCGATGGCTGCGGCGGCCTCATCGAACGCTGTCGAGTTCATGGCGTCACATGCCGTGGGAAGCACGAGTTCGACGGGCGCGGGAGCAGCTTCCTTCCCGACGGGCTCGGCCTCCTCGGCGGGCTCAGCTTCCTCGACCGGCTTCGGCTTCTCGGACTTACTGCTCACACGAGAGCCAGCGGGCTCTTGCGTGGGCCCGAAGCCAGGAATGATGCCGCAGCCGGTGAGCGTCAGCGCTCCGACCGTACACATCATGGTTACCGCGGCAACCGCCTTGAACCGGTGAAAACGCATCGATCTGCCCCCTGAGAATTACGAAAGCGTCAGCTATAGCCAGTGCTCAACAAAGTACTGGTGTTGCATTGAATTCGCTAATGCAGAGCCGGGTGAAGGCAGCGATTAGAAAGTGTCGTTCGAATGGAGTGTTGGGTCTCTGTGTCGAATACTTGCCGCCTCGTGCCTCCGCATGCGGGGCTACCGCAGTGGCTTGCTCTTTCGGAAGTCTGTGAGGGTCACACCGGCCAGGCGTAGGTGCTGAACCTGTTCGGTCCGAAACCCGCAGCAGACGATACCCGGTGCTTTGGCGCTGGAAGCGCGGTGACACGAACAGCATGTCGATGTAGCCGTCTGGCGCACCGTCTGAGAACTCGGCAACCTCGCCGTCAAGAACCGCGACGAAACTGTTTCGGGTGCTCATTGCGAGCTGCCACTAATCGAGATCCCGCTCCGCAGGCCGGGCCCACGCCTGCACCTGTTCTGGGATGTAGTCGGCCGCGGACGTCTGAGTCACAGAATCCATAAAGAGCGATAGTGTCGCTGCCGCGTACTCCTCACGGTACGAAGCTATGAACAGCCGGTGAGGCATGGGCTTACTCGCCCTGGTCTGGCAGTGAGTGAACCGCTAGGCGGATGGCGCGCTCGTTCGGTGCCACGAGAACCATGCGACCGCACAGAAGGCCGCGAGCATGACGAGATCGGCGATGAATGCGACAGGGGTCGAACGAGTGATCCGGGCGATAGGAAAAGCGACGGCGGCGAGCACCAGAAGCGCCGCACTCCAGCGCGGCGTGAGCCCGGTACGCCAATGCATCGCTCCCAAGAAGAGCAGTGCGGCAGGAAAGACAGGCCCAGCCAGGGTGAGAACGACGGCGACAGGGAGCGGGTAGACCTCGAACGTGGCAAGGGAGCGCCACTCAGTGACGCCAAAGATGGCCTCGAACACCCCCTGGAGTCCGAACACGACCGTGCCAAACATGCCAATGAGGACCAGCAGCAGCCAGAGCCCCGACAGAACGGGAAGCCGGAGGCTGAGTGCGTTGTATTCCCCGATCAGGCCAAACACCCAGGGTACGGTGGCTGTGGCGATGAGAAGCCCGCCGATCACGCCGTAATGTCCGTCAATCCAGAAGAGTGGCGACAGCGCGAAGATGAGTGGCCCGATAACCAGGCCCAGGCTCTGCAAGCGGCGCATCATCATGCGCACAGGGTAGCACTGCCTGTGATCCGACGTTTCAGTGGCTTGGACAACTCCGAAGCGGGAGGCATCCGGCGTCCTGTGCCAGATGCCTACCGCTCCAGGCAGCTAAACCGCGTCGCCCTGAACGGGCCCCTCGGTGTTCGGCTTCCACCCGAGCGCGGGCGCTACATGCTTCGCGAACGACTCGAGGACGTGCAGGTTGTACTCCGGCCCCAGTTGGTTCGGAATCGTGAGCATCAACGTGTCTGCGGCCATAACCGCCTCGTCCGCGAGCAACTGCTCGATCAGCCGATCCGGCTCGTCAGCATAGGTCTTGCCGAAGGTTGAGCGCATCCCATCGATCACACCGATCTGATCCTGGCTGTCGCGCAGCCCGAAGTACGCCTCATCGGTGGCGTTCATGATGGGGAACACGCTGCGGCTCACCGAAACGCGCGGCGGGCGGGTGTGGCCCGCTTCCCGGTACGCCTCGCGAAACACCTCAATCTGCCGACGCTGCAGCACATCGAGGGGCTCGCCGGTCGATTCAGTGAGCAGCGTTGAGCTCATGAGGTTGAGCCCCTTGCGGCCCGCGTCCACCGCGCTTTCCGAAGACCCCGCTCCCCACCAGATCCGGTCGCGCAGACCGGGGGAGTAGGGCTCGACCGCGAGCTTGCCTGCGGGCCCCATACGGGGGTCGGCCTCGGCAATGCCCTCGCCGTCGATCGCGCGCAGAAACAGGTCAAACTTCTCCCGCGCAATGTCGGCGCCGCGAGGATCGGTCGATCCGGTGTAGCCGAAGTTCTCCCAGCCGCGAATCGCAGGCTCGGGTGATCCCCGGCTGATGCCGAGCGCGATCCGGTTCATCGAAATTTCGTCGAGCGCCGCTGCCTCCTCAGCAAGATACAGCGGGTTTTCGTAGCGCATGTCAATCACGCCCGTGCCCACCTCGATGCGCTGGGTGCGTGCCGCCATGGCGGTCAGCAATGGAATCGGTGAGGCAGCCTGGCGCGCGAAGTGGTGCACGCGCACGTAGGCGCCGTTCACGCCGATTTCATCGGCGCCCTCGGCGAGCTCGATGGTCTGGCGCAGCATGTCGCCGGCGGTGGGTACGCGCGACCCGGGTACAGGACCGTAGTGCCCGAAGGAAAGGAATCCGAATGCTCTCATGACGAATGCAACCTGCATGCGTGCGCATCTATTCCCGCTGGTGTGGCATTGATTGCGCGGTCGCCCAATGCTCCACGCAAACGGAGCCCCAGGGTCGCCCGCGGAGCCCCTGGTGTGATCGGGTCCTGCGGGGTCCTAGTGTCGTGCGGGCTGCGGCCCGTGGTGCTCGGCCATCCACTCCGTCAGTGTCGAGGTGAGCTGCGCGATCTCCTTAGACGCAAAATGCTCGGGCTGCCACGCCGCATAGAGCGGCATTGTGATGCGCGCTCCGTCGGCCCCCAGCAGGGGGCGCCGGGTGAGCCTGAACGATGTGGGTAGCAGATCGAGACAGATGCCGCGCCCCGACGCGGCCATTGCGATCGCGAGGTCGGAAGACACGGGCTCGGCCGCGATCGTGACGCGATTGCGCACGGGCCAGAGTGCGTCATCGATGACCTGTCGGAGGCCGGTGCCCGAGGCGAGCACGATGAGCGGATCGTGTACGAGGTCCTCGACGGTCAGGTGGTCTTGGTCGCCCAGCGGGTGGTCTGGCGCAAAGTACGCCCACAGCGGCGCGCTGCCGACGAGTTCAGATCTGAGCCCCACGGGCGGAGGCATCGTGTTGATCGCAAAATCCACCTCACGGTTGAGCACGTGGGCGTACACTCGGTCGGCGATGTCGAGCTTCGTGTCAAAGATGGGGGCACCCGTCCCGGCCACGAACGGGGCGACGACGCCACGCACGGTGGCCGATGGGCAGGCGATGCGAAACTGGGGCGACTCTCCCAGGGCGATGCGCCGGGCAGTGCGATGCAGGGACTCGGCGCGGGCCACCAGGTCGCGCGCGAGCGGGATGAACTGGCGCCCAGCCGACGTGAGCCGCAGGCTCGTGTGTGCGCGATCAAATAGCCGAATCTCGAGGCGTCGCTCAAGCTCGCCAACCTGGCGGGAAAGTGCCGGCTGGCTGAGTCTGATGTGTTCGGCGGCGGCAGTGATGGAGCCGTGGTCGACGACCGCGAGAAACCCGCCGAGTAGTTTGAGATCCATCGAGTCATGCATGTTTTGCATACTAAACCACAGAAAGTATCATTTGACGGTATCCAATGCCGGTGCTGAGAATGAGACATGCGCGGCACCGAGGCCGTGCCCTTAATCAGCACAGGAGACTCGATGTCGACGAAGACACGGACTGCCAGATCTATTGAGATTCGTACAGGAATCGCCACGTTCGTCGGAACCGCGATCGAATGGTACGACTTCTTCATCTTTGGCACAGCAGCCGCCCTCGCCTTTGGGCCGGTGTTCTTCCCCGAGGCCAGCCCGGCGGTGGGCCTGCTCGCTTCGTTCGCTACGTTCTGGGTTGGATTCATCGCGCGCCCGATCGGTGGGCTCATCTTTGGTCATTTGGGGGACAAACTCGGACGCAAGGGCACTCTCGTCGCCACGCTGCTGATCATGGGCGTGGCAACCACGCTGATTGGCGTGCTGCCCGGGTATGCCACGATCGGCGTGTGGGCGCCCGTCATGCTCGTCGTGCTCCGCGCCTTTCAAGGCCTTGGCCTCGGCGGCGAATGGGGCGGGGCGGTCGCGATGGCGACGGAGAACGCCCCGAAGAAGCGCCGCGGCATCGCGGGCAGCTGGGTGCAGCAGGGATCGCCCGCGGGATCGATCTTGGCCACCCTAATCTTCCTCGCGGTCGGTTCACTTCCTGACGACCAGTTCCTGTCGTGGGGCTGGCGAGTTCCGTTCCTATTCTCGGGAATCCTCGTCATCGTCGCCCTCGTGATTCGTATCTCGCTCGAAGAGACCGAAGCGTTTACGCAGATGAAAAAGAGCGCTCGCGTGGTGAAGTCCCCGCTCGTTGAGGTCTTCCGCGTGGCACCCGTCGCGATTTTCCTCGGCATGGGTGCGAGTGCGATCGGTATCGCCGCCGCCTACTTCAACAACACGTTCACACTGGCCTGGACCACCACCGAGCTGGGCGTGGATCGCACGGTGATGCTCAATGTACTTCTAGTGATCGCGATCCTGCAGTTCATCGTGCAACCGGCCGCGGCGTTGATTGCCCACAAGATCGGCATGGCGAAGCTCATGGTCTGGGTGCTCACGGCCAACCTCATTACGACGATACCCACGTACCTGCTGATCGTCACGGGCGATCCGGTGCTCATCACGATCGGCCTCGCCCTCTCGACCATGTTCGGGGCCTCATACTTCGCGGTGCTCGCCGGGTTCCTGGCCAGCGCTTTCCCGCCCCAGGTGCGTTACTCCGGTCTGTCGATCGCGTACCAGGTATCCGCCACCATCGTCGGCGGAGCGACCCCGCTCGTCGCGCAGTCGCTCCTGAACGCCTTCGGGGGGGGCAGGTGTGGGGCGTCGCCGGCTACCACGGTCTCCTCATCGCGATTACGCTCGCGAGCGTCATCGCGCTCGCAAAGTACATTCGCAAGAACGAAGCCGCTTTTACCAACACCATTGCAGTGCCGGATCAGGAACCTGCGGGCGTCGAAGCCTAGCGGCCAGGATGCTCGGTGAGAGCGAGCACTGATCCGGATCAGCGGGGCGCGGGCCATCTTGGGCCCGCGCCCGGAGCTCCCGAGGTGGGGGCCGCACACCACGCAAGACGACTACACAGATGAGGAATGAACATGCTCGAGCAACAGGTCACGATCTACCGGGCCGGGTCGGCATTCTCGCAGGGCCGTCGCGACATTGAATCGTTTGGGGTTGCCGACGGACGTTTCGTGGCAACGGGTGACCTGGCCGACCTGCGCGACCGGTTCCCTACGGCCCCGGTCGTGGATCTCGGCGGGGCCGTCGTGATCCCGGGCCTGAATGACGCGCATGCGCACCTCGCCGATTCGGTGCAGGGTCGACTTGACCTCGACGTCTCGCCCCGCTTCGCCCCCGACATCGAGAGCCTCATCTCCCTTATCGCGACGCGCGTCAACGGCACCGAGTGGGTGCTCGCCTCGAACTACGATGACTCCCTGACCGGGCTTGTGCACCGCGACCAGCTCGACGCGGCGTTCCCGAACACCCCCGTTCTCGTGCGGCAGGCGTCTGCACACTGGGCGGCGCTCAATACCGCTGCACTCACCGCCCTGGGGGTTGACGAAAGCACTCCCGACATCGCCGGTGGCAGCTACGGCCGGGACGCGTCGGGGCGACTCGACGGGCGCATGTTTGAGCGCGCGCTCCTGGGCCGGTACGTCACCCAGCCAGGGGATCCGCTGCGTCCGATTCCGCTGGCCTCGGCCACCGACCTCGTGAGTTCATATACGGCTGCGCTGCAGGAGTGGAGCTCGTGGGGCATCACCTCGACCTGCGATGCCTTCGTGGGGGCGCAGCAGCTCGCCGTGCACACGGCCGCAAAACAGGCGGGACAGCGACAGGTGCGAGTGGGCATGCTGCTCGCGCAGGAGTGCTATGACGACTACCGCAGCCTCGGACTCGGCACCGACATGGGTGATGAATGGCTGCGCGTGGTGGGTGTTAAAGCATTTGTGGACGGGGCGATCGGTGGCCGAACCTGCCTCGTTTCTGAGCCGTTCTGCGGCACGCACGATCACGGTATGGTGATCTCCTCGGAGGAGGAGCTCTACGCGCTGGTGTCGAAGGTGCACGGCGACGGCAACCGGCTCGGCATCCACGCGAACGGCGACACCGCGATCCGGATGCTGCTCGATGCTTACGAGAGTGCGCAGCGCGAGGTGCCGGGGCGCGTGCGGCACCGGATCGAGCACTGCAGCATCGTGGACGACGAGATCGTGGCTCGGATCGCCCGGCTGGGGCTCATCGTGACCCCGTTCTCGCGCTACGCGAGCTTCTATGGTGGCCGCCTTGAGCAGTGGTACGGCGCCGAGCGTACGGAGCGCATGTTCGCGCACCGCAAGTTTCTCGATGCGGGAGTTACGGTGGCGGCCTCGACCGACTACCCGGCGAGTCCGCTCTCCCCGTTCGCCGCGATTCAGTCGATGGTGACGCGCACGGGCGACGACGGCGCAGCCGTGGGCCGCTCGCAGACGATCTCGGTCGAAGAGGCGCTGGCCGTGTACACCACCGGTTCCGCCACGGCGACCGGGGAGGAGGCCACAAAGGGACGCATCGAACCCGGGTACCTCGCTGACTTCGTCGTGCTTGACCAGGACCCGCGATCGATCGATCCCGCCGCGATCTCTGGGATCACCGCTGAACGCACCTTCGTGGGCGGCGCTCAGGTGCACGGCGACGCATAGCGGTCGAGGTGACGAGGAGATACAGAGGCGCAACATGCGAATTGACACCATCATCGAGAATGCTCGGATCACCACGGTCGACCCGGGACGTCCCCGCGCACAGCGGGTGGGAATACTGGGAGGCCGCATCGTCGGGTTTGATGAGGAACTTGAGGGCGTCACCGCCGACAGCCGCATCGATCTCGGCGGGGCGCCCGTCGTACCCGGGTTCAACGACGCCCACTTTCACTTTTCCATGGTGGGGCTCGAGATGACGCAGCTCGACATCTCACCCACGGTGGCCCCCACACTCGAGGTGCTTTACCAGCGCGTTGAGGAGTTTGCGGGCACGCGGCCCGAGGGTGCGTGGGTGCGCGCTCAGGGATACGACCAGAACAAGCTGGGGCAACACCCGGATCGTGAGGTGCTCGACCGCATCGCGGGCGGCAGGCCCGTCTATCTGCAGCACAGTTCGCATCACATGGCGGTCGCCAACACTGCCGCGTTTGCCCTGGCGGGGTACCCAGATCTGACACGCATCACCGCGCCTGACGGGGGCAGCCTCGGCTTCGATGAGCGCGGGCGGTTTACCGGGCTGATCCAGGAGCAGGCGATGGACCTCGTCGCGCACGTGTTTCGACCCCTGCAGCACGAGGAGCTCATCGAAGGCCTGGATGCCGCCTCGCAGTGGTGTCTGCGCAACGGCCTCACGAGCGCGAGCGAACCGGGAGTGGGCGGCCGCATGATTGGCTACGGGCCCGCCGACATTCACGCGTTTCAGACGGCTCGCGACCGTGGCCTCCTCAAGACCCGGCTCACGCTCATGCCGTACATGGACGCGATGCACGGGCTTGGTCCGGTGGGTGGGCGAGATGGTTGGGGGCTCGACCACGGGATTCGGAGCGGGCTGGGAGATGAGTGGCTGCGTATCGGCCCGGTCAAGGTGCTGAGCGACGGGTCGCTCGTGGGGCGCACCGCCGCCATGTGCTGCGACTACCAAGATGCTCCGCGCAATGCGGGCTACCTGCAACAGGACCAGGACACGCTGCAAGCCAACATCGTGGCCGCGCACACGAACGGCTGGCAGATCGCGGCCCACGCGATCGGCGACCGGGCACTCGATGTCGTGCTCGACGCATTCGCAGCGGGGCAAGCGGAAGCCCCGCGCGCGAACACGCGGCACCGGATCGAGCACGTCGCGGTCGCGTCTGACGAACAGGTGGCACGAATTATCGCGGGCGGTCACGTGCCCGTTCCTCAGGGGCGCTTCATCTCCGTGCTTGGGGACGGGTTCCAGGCCGCACTGGGAACGGAGCGGTTGGAGCTCGCGTACCGCATGCGGAGCTTTGTAGACGGGGGAGTCGAGCTGCCCGGATCGACTGACGCCCCGGTCGTCACCGGAGAGCCGCTGCCGAGTCTGCACGACATGGTGAACCGGCGTTCTGAACGAGGGAACCCGGTGGGGTTGAGAGAAGCACTGACTCCCGGGCAGGCGTTGCGGGCCTACACGCACGGTTCGGCCTACGCCGTGCACGAGGAGCACTACAAGGGCATGCTTGTGCGAGGGAACCTGGCCGACCTGGTGGTGCTGTCTGACGAGATCGCCGGAGTCGCCCCTGAGCGCATCAAGAATATTGAGGTGCGCGCGACCATGGTGGACGGCCTTTTTCAGTATGACGCGGAGGGTGTGCTCGCCCCGGCGTAGCACTCGGTCTAGGCCCGGGGCCTGAATGAGTGCGGTACCGGGGTGCCACCAGGCTGGCACCCCGGGCCGATGCGAGAGGCCCCTGAGATTTCTAGCCTGGAATCATGAACATTCAGTCAAGCGACATCGGTGTGGTCGCACGCGTCACGCACCTCAGCAAGCACTTCGGCACAGGCCCACAAAAGGTCACCGCGCTCGATGGCGTCTCGATCGGCATCGGCCGCGGGCAGTTCACCGCGATCATGGGGCCCTCGGGGTCGGGCAAATCGACGCTGATGCACGTCATGGCGGGTCTCGACACCGCAAGTGAAGGGCAAGTGTGGCTGGGGAACGACGAGATCACACGCCTGGGCGACGCTGAACTCACCAAGCTGCGCCGGCGCCGGATCGGGTCCGTGTTTCAGTCGTTCAACCTCGTGCCCACGCTCGACGTGATGGGCAATCTGCGACTCCCGTTTGAGCTCGATGGCCGCAAGCCCGACGCGAGCGAGCGCGCCCGCATCGAGGCGCTGATTGACGCGCTCGGGCTGCGTGAGCGACTCGGCCACCGGCCGCATCAGCTCTCGGGCGGCCAGCAGCAGCGGGTGGCGATTGCCCGCGCGCTCGCCACCCGCCCCGACGTCATCTTTGCCGACGAGCCGACCGGCGCCCTCGACTCCCGCACCGGCCGCGACGTGCTGCAGCTGCTGCGCTCGGCAGCCACCGAGACCGGGCAGAGCATCGCGATGGTCACCCACGACCCCGTGGCAGCGAGCTACGCCGACCGCATCCTGTTTCTCGCGGACGGGCAGATCGTGTCCGACCGCGGCGCGATGACGGCCGCCGACATCTCGGCGACCATGCTGGGGCTCGAGCACCACGGTACGCAGAGCGGCAACGGCACTCGGGCGGTGAACGCGTGAACACTGGATCCACGCTCAGAGAGCACGCCGCCACCATCATCGTCACGGCGCTGAGCTCGCTCTTCGCGGTCACGCTGATTCTCACGACCGGCCTCATGACCGCGGCCATTGATCCGGCCCTGGCCGAAGAATCGGCCACCTTCAAGGCGACCCTGCTCATCGTGTCGGCGATCTTCATCATGATTGCGCTGTACGTCGGCGCGATCGTGACCGCGAACACGTTTGCGACGATCATTGCGGGTCGCACCCGCACGATCGCGCTGCTACGGCTCGTGGGGGCCACCTCCGCGCGCGTTCGCACACGGGTGGCGGCCGAGGGGCTGCTCATGGGGACCATCGGTTCCGTCATCGGGCTGATCCTCGCGACCGGCCTGGTGGCGGGCGCGATTCAGTGGGGGACGGGGGCCTGGGGTGGCGGGCCCGCAATCTTGCCCGCGGGCCGCGACTACCCGCTGTTTGATCCCCTCGTGATCGGTGCCGTCGCCACTGTCGCGCTCACGACCTGGGTGGCCGCCTGGGCCGGATCGCGCCGCGTCGGCGCCGTCTCGCCGATCGCCGCCACCGGTGCGGCGGTCGAACTCACTCCCGAGCAGGCGAAGGGACGCACCGGCCGCACAGTGATCTCGATCCTGTTTCTGGCGGGCGGTGCGGTGCTGCTTGCCCTCGGACTGCTGCTCAGCCTGGGATCGCCCCTCGCGATCCTCGTTTCATTCTTTGGCGGCCTGTTCTCCTTCACCGGTATCGCCATCGGAGCCCACTTTGTGATGCCACCGCTGCTGAAGCTCACCGGCCGCCTATTGGGCCGAGGCCCGGTGGGATCGATCGCCGCGGGTAACGCCGTGCGGTTCCCCGAGCGTAGCGCCCGTTCAACGATTGGCCTCGTCATCGGCGTGACCCTCGTCACCATGTTCGCCGTCGCGCTCGAGAGCTACAAGGACATGGCGCTGCAGGCCTTCGGGGCCGCGCAGCAAGACATCGAGGTACTCAACCAGACCATGGCGATCACGACGGGAGTGCTCGTGGGGCTGGTCGGGTTCTCCGCGATCATCGCCGCGATCGGGCTCGTCAACACGCTCTCGCTCAGCGTGCTGCAGCGCACCCGCGAACTCGGGCTGCTGCGCGCCCTCGGCTTCACGAGCGGGCAGGTGCGACGCATGGTGATTGCCGAGAGTGTGCAGATGGTGGTCGCGTCCCTGGGACTGGGGCTCGTGCTGGGCGTGTTGTACGGGTGGATCGCAGCGCAATCGCTCTTCGGTGCGAGCCTGGGCCTCGCGGCACCGTCAATTCCGCTGCCGATCGTTGCTGGCGTCGCCGGGTTCGGGGTGCTGCTCGCCATCGGCGCCGCGGTAGTCCCGGCGCAGCGCGCGATCCGGATCTCGCCCGTCGCCGCGCTCGCCGCCGCCTGATCCTGGGGCCCCTGTGAGCCGGGCGCGAACAGACAGGCCTCGCGCGAGACCGCGGCGATAGGGTGGAGCCATGAGCGTCCAGATTGATTCTGCCTTCGATCCCGTCCCCTCCCTCTCGCACGCTACGCGCGTGAGCCTGACCACAGAGCCCGCCACAGGCCCCGGCGCACAGGCGGTTTTCGTGCCCGCCGAGGGCGACCTGCCCGCAGCCGTCGGCACGCTCGATCGCGACGCGCTCGCCGCCGCGGGGTTCAAGGCTGGCTCCAAGCAGACGCTGGTGCTGCCCGGCAGCCCCCTGACCGTGCTCGTCGGCACCGGCAAGAACGGTATCGAGACCGACGCCGAACTGCGCGACGCAGTTGCCGCCTTCACGCGCGCCGCCCGCGAGATCGGCCACCTGTCGGTTGACCTCAGCGAGCTGATCGCCGAGGGTGACTGGGATGCGGGCGTGGCCGTGCAGGCCGCGATCGAGGGTGCTGCCCTCGCACGCTACCGCTATGACGCGCTGAAGAGCGAGCCCATCACCGCCCCGCTCGAGGAGCTCTCGCTGCAGGTGCCCACCGAGTTCATCGAGGAAGCCGAGCAAGGTGTCGCGCGTGGACTCGTGCTCGCACGTACCGCATCGATCGCTCGCGACGTCGCGAACACCCCGCCGCGTCACCTGAACGCCGACAAGTTCGCCGAGGTCGTGGAGCAGGTCGCCCCCGAGTTTGGCCTGGACGTCGAGGTCTTCGACCTGGCCCAGATTGAAGAGATGGGCCTCGGCGGCCTGCTCGGCGTCAACGCAGGCAGCATCGAAGAGCCGCGCATGATCAAGATCTCGTACCGCCCCGCCGACCCCGAGGGCCACCTCGCGCTCATCGGTAAGGGCATCATGTATGACTCGGGTGGCATCAGCCTGAAGCCCTCGAACGCGATGCACGCTGCCATGAAGTTCGACATGATGGGCGCGGGTGCCGTGTTCGCCGCAATGACGTCCTTCGCTGAGCTCGGCGTGCAGAGCGCTGTCACCGGCTGGCTCATGTGCACCGACAACATGCCCTCGGGTAGCGCGATGAAGCTCGGTGACGTGCTCACGATGCGTGGCGGCAAGACCGTCGAGGTCAAGAACACCGACGCTGAGGGTCGCCTCGTGATGGCTGACGGCCTCGTGCTCGCCACCGAGGACACCTCGGTCTCGGGTCAGCGCCCCGACGCCATCGTCGACATTGCGACCCTCACGGGCGCGGTCATGGGGGCGCTCGGCACCCGCACCGCGGGCATGCTCGCGAACAACGACCAGATTGCCGCGCAGCTCGAAGCCGCGGCCGAGGCGAGCGACGAAAACATCTGGCGCCTGCCGCTCGATCACCGCTACCGCGAGCAGCTCAAGTCAAACGTCGCCGACATGTCGAACATCGGCGGCTCGTATGGCGGCGTGATCCTCGCGGCACTGTTCCTCAACGAGTTCGTTGACGGCACGCCCTGGGGCCACCTCGACATCGCGGGCACCATGCAGTCCGAGAGCGACGATCTGTGGCGTTCGGTCGGCTCAACCGGTTTCGGTGCGCGTCTGCTCGCCGAGTTCGCTGCCGCGTTCGAGGCACCCGAGGCCGCTGAGGGCACCGACACAGACGCGAGCGCCGAGTAGCCCATGACCGATCTGCTGCACGACCAGGGCGCGTACATTGACGCAATGGGCGCGTACGTCGCAGACGCTCCCAGCTCTTACCACGCGGCGCGGGCCGGGGCCGCGATGCTGTTCGCCGCGGGCTTCGTTGCCCACGATGAGACCGCAGCCTGGGCTTCAGTCACCGATGGGGAGCGCGGGTTTGTGGTGCGTGACGGCGCGATCATTGCCTGGCGTGCCGGATCGGGCGTCGTGCCGACGAGCCCCGTTCGTATTCTCGGGGCTCACACCGACTCGCCTGGCTTTATGCTCAAGCCGCAGCCCGACTTCACGGCTGACGGCTGGGCACAGGCCGGTGTCGAGGTGTACGGCGGGCCACTGCTGAACTCTTGGCTCGACCGCGACCTCGGGTTTGCGGGCCGCGTCGTAACACGCGACGGTGCCGAGCACCTTGTGTGTACGGGCGCTGTGGCGCGCATCCCCCAGCTCGCGATTCATCTCGACCGCGAGGCCAATACCGGGCTCGCGCTCGATCGCCAGCGGCACACTCAGCCTGTGCTGGCGACCGGGGCGGGGGTCTCGGTGTTCGAGCTCCTGGCTGATTCGATTGGCAGCGATGTTGCCGCGAGCGACATCGTCGGCACGGACGTGCGGCTCTTCGACACTCAGCCCGCGGCGCGCATTGGTGCCAAGGGTGAGTTCCTGGCGTCGGCGCGCATGGACAATCTGAGTTCGACCTTCGCCGGCCTCGTGGCGCTGATCGAGCAGGAGCCCGCCCCGGGCACTATCTCGATGCTGGCCGCGTTCGACCACGAAGAACTCGGGTCAGACACGCGATCGGGCGCAAGCGGGCCGTTTCTCGCCGAGGTGCTCGATCGGTTGCGCGCAGGGCTAGGCTCGACCGTTGAAGACACCGCGCGGGCAAACTCTGCCTCGTGGTGCATTTCAGCAGACGCGGGGCACTCGGTACACCCGAACTACCCCGAGAAGCACGACCCGCGGGTGCGTCCGCTCGCAGGGCGCGGACCGATGCTGAAGATTAATGCGAACCAGCGCTATGCGAGCGACGCCCACGGCGCCGCCCTCTGGCAGAGCGCGTGTGATGCCGCGGGCGTCGCGACGCAGCCCTTCGTGTCGAACAATACGGTGCCCTGCGGGTCGACGATCGGGCCACTGACGGCGACCCGGCTGGGTATTCGCACGGTCGACGTGGGGGTGCCGCTGCTGTCGATGCACTCCGCTCGCGAGCTCGCGCACGTCGACGATCTGCACGGTCTGGCCCGTGTGATCGGCGCGTTTTTCGCCGGAGCATAGTGAACCTGGTCACGGCATAACCTGTCGTGACCAGGCCGCCTGCAGCAAGGCGCGCCGGGATGCCTCTAGGCTGCAACCCTCTTGATTCGCTAGGATCGAGCCATGAGTGAGATGCAGCAGACGGGGAGCGGCGGTGTTGCCCTCTCTCGGGAGACCCTTTCGCCGAGCGTGCAGCGCATCGGCAACCGCGACATTGAGTTCACCTACTTGGGTACCAATGCCGATGGTCAGCCCACGTGGATCATGTGGGCGCCGAGCGAGCCCTACCTCATTGGCATGCTGTGCCAGGGGCGCATGGGATACCACTTCGAGCAGCGCACCAGCACGGGCGTGCTGTTGCACGAGAACATCTCGTTGAGTCGCGTGCAGCGCGCTCTCGGCGGCTGAGGATCGCGCCTTTTACGGTTCGCGTTTGTGCGTAATCGCGCGCTCGTAGTTCTCTTTCACGATGTTGAAGTGGGCCCAGGTGTCCACTGCGCTGACGCTTTCTAACGCGCGCAGCCCCTCGACGACGGCCAACAGCTGAGCCGTGTCGGGCCCCTCTATCGTGGCAATGAAGTCGAACCGGCCGTAGGCACGGGCAGCGAAGTTCACATCGCTCGCGCTGAGCAGGTACTCACGGATCTCGGTGGAATCGCCTCGGGCGTTGATGCCCAGGCCAATTGCTCGGCGTGATCTGCCGAGCTGGCCCGAGGTGATCGCCGAGATTCGCACGGCCCCCGAATCGACCAGCTTGTTGATGCGTGCCCGCACCGCGGTGGGGGACAAGTGAATCGAGTCGGCCAGCGTGCGAAAGCTGAGCCTGCCGTCGCGTTGCAGCAGCTCGATGAGCTCGGTGTCCAACGCGTCGATCGCAGTGGGTTCGCGACGAGACGAGACGAAGAATCCCGTCATGATCTCGGTGTAGCGAGACACGTTGACGCTGCGCACTCCGGGAATGGCGCGCACTTGATCGAGCACCCGGTGAAGCTCATCCTCGTCGTGTTGTCGGGATTCGAAGACCAGGGGCAGCGGGCCGCTCGTCATCGACACGAACACCGCGTTCGGAATGTCGGCGATGCGATTGGCGACCGGTTCAACGGGGCCGTCGACCTGGACCGTTGAGTTAGTGAGTACGTGGTGCCCCGCAAAGTGCGGGTCAATCGCGGCGACGACGCGCACGCCCTCTTCATTGAGGAGCCGCTGGAGTCGCGCCGAGGTGGAGTCCCGGGAGATACCCAGCACGCTGGACAACTCGTGGATGGTCGCGCGTCCATTGATCTGCAGCGCGTGAATGAGCGCCGCATCAATTTCGTCGAAGGAAGCGCTTGCGCGTGACGGGATGGACGACGTGCGTGGTGCATGTTCCATGTAGATTCCATTTCGTGTGCCCGCACCGCGGAGGTCGCTGAACCGCGCCAAATAGGCCGGAATGCGTGACTGTACAGGCAAATCTGAAGACAGGCAACGTGTTCGGGACAAGTTCTTGGTTAAGTGCGTGCTCTCGCACGCATAACGAGCGTAGCCGAGTGATCCTACGAAGTAAATGAGGTGGACGGAAGTGTTGGGGCGGCATAGAGTCGCAGACGTTCGCGCACACGGAAACATCGTGTGACGCGCCTCTCTTTGAAGCGAAGGAGCTTTACATGTCCTCAACAACAGCGCCAGTCCCGGAGCGTACGCACAAACGCGCGCTTCGCGGCGGCTTTGCTGCCTTGGTCGGCACCTCGATCGAGTGGTACGACTTCTACATCTACGCGACCGCAGCAGCGATCATCTTCCCGCACGTGTTCTTCCCCGCGGATCTTGATCCGGCACTCGCAACCCTCGCCTCATTTGGCACGTACGCGGTTGCGTTCTTTATGCGTCCGCTCGGCGGAATCATCTTCGGCCACATGGGCGACAAGCTCGGCCGCAAGCCCGCGCTGACGATCACGCTGATCCTGATGGGCATCGCGACCACCCTCGTGGGCCTGCTGCCCAGCTACGGCACGATCGGCATGTGGGCTCCGGTCCTGCTCATTCTCTGCCGCATGGTGCAGGGTCTCGCCGTGGGTGGCGAGTGGGGTGGCGCAAGCCTCATGGCCGTTGAGAGCGCTCCCGCGAAGTGGAAGAACTTCTACGGTGGCTTCACCCAGGTCGGCAACCCGCTGGGTGCCCTCATGGCGACCGGCGCGTTCCTGATCCTCGGTTCGTTCGGCACCGAGTTCATGCTCGACTGGGGCTGGCGCCTGCCGTTCCTGTTCAGCATCGTGCTGATCGGTGTGGGTTTCTGGGTTCGCTTCAAGGTCGAGGAGACCCCGGTCTTCGAGGCCAAGGTCGAGGGCCAGGAACAGTCCAGCCCCCTCCTCTTCTCGCTCAAGAACAACTGGTTCCCCATTCTCATGGGCTTCCTGATCATCGCGATGTCGTCGGGCGGCTACGTGCTCGCGACCACGTTCGTGCAGAACTACGCGGACACCCCTGAGATCGGTCTCGACCCGATGATCCTGCTCGGCGCCATGACCGTCGCCTCACTGGTCGAGATGATCGTCACCCTGCCCATCGCGGCCCTCGGTGACAAGATCGGCTCCAAGATGGTCATGTACCTCGGCATCATCCCGTCCTTCCTCGTCATGATTCCGCTCGTGATGTCGATCCAGGCCAAGAACGTCGCCCTGATCTGGGTCTTCGTGATCCTGATCCGCGTGACCCTCAGCGGCGCATGGGCTCCGCTGTCCACGCTCATGGCGCAGATGTTCCGCCCGCAGGGCCGCTACACCTCGATGTCGCTGTCGTACGGTGTCGGCGCTGCAGTCTGGGGCGGCCTCTCGCCCGTCATCGCTTCGACGCTGCTCGTCGTCACCGGCGGCAACTTCTGGTCGGTCGTTGCGTTCTTCGGCGTGCTCACTGTGGCGGCCTTCATCGGCGTCAAGTTCGCGCCGCAGCACTCTGACATGGCACCCGTCACCAAATCTTTCAAGGCCCGCCTTGACACCACCCACATTGATACCAACGGAGGAACCAAGTAATGCGCACGCTCGCAACCTACGACGCACGCGACTCGCAGCCCACGATCGTCACCGCGGCACAGATCCTCACGGTCGATGCCGAGAACCCGACGGCCGAGGCGATGTTCACCGCTGGCGGCAAGATCCTCGCAATCGGCACGCTCGCCGACGTTGAAGCAGCCGCGGCAGCCGCTGGTGTGGAGCCGGTGCGTGCCGACTACCCCGGCGCCACGATTGTGCCCGGGTTTATCGATGCGCACGCTCACCCCCTCATGTACGGGCAGCTGCTCACCTGGGTTGACGTCAACCCGGCCCACGCGGCTTCTATCCCCGAGATCGTGGAGCTCATGCGCGAGGGCGCCAAGAAGCTGCCCGCGGGCGTGCCCGTGCGTGGCTATGGCTACGAGCAGCGCAACCTCGAAGAGCGCCGCCACCCCACCCGGTTCGAGCTCGACGAGATCGCGAACGACCGCGAGGTGTACATCATGAACGCGTCGGGTCACGGCGGCGTCGTGAACACCTTCACGCTCGACAAGTACGGCATCACGAAGGACACCCCCAACCCCGAGGGTGGCGAGTTCTTCCGCGACGCCGAAGGCGAGCTCACGGGCGAGCTGTCTGACGCGGCGTGCAACGTGCTCACCGGCTTGCACGGTGTGAAGATCGGCCACCACGGCCCCAACTTCCACCTCGGTGACGAGCCCGCCGAGCACCAGCGCCAGCTCGACCTCGTGCAGCGCGAGTTCCTCGCCGGCGGCGTCACCGCAATCGGCGACGCCCAGGTGTCACAGCGCGAGATGGCGGCTTACCTGGAGATGGCGAACCGCGGAGCGCTCAACATGCGTGTCTCGGCCTACTTCCTGTCGCACCTGCTCGACCAGGTCATCGACCTCGGCATCACGGGCCCGTTCGGCAACGCGTTCCTCTCGGCAGCTGGCATCAAGCTGTACGCCGACGGCACGCTGGGTGGCTGGACCGCCTACTTCCCCGAGGGCTACGCCGAGGATCCCTGCCGCAAGGGTCAGCTGTACCACGAGCCTGCCGAATACACCGAGCTCGTGCGCAAGGCTCACGCTGCTGGGCTGCAGACCGCGACCCACGCACAGTCGCCCGTCGCCATCAAGATGGTCGTCGATGCGATTGAAGCGGCGCTCGAGGAACGCCCCGATGCAGACGCACGCCACCGCATCGAGCACTGTGGCCTTCCCGCAGCAGAAGAGATCACGCGCATGGCCAAGCTCGGCATCCGCCCGGTCAACCAGACGCAGCACTACTACAACTGGGGTGAGGGCGTCGAGCAGGCGATCGGCACCCCCGGTGAGCGATTCAACCCGCTCGGCGAGTTCCTCGAGGCTGGCGTGGCCGTCACGATTTCGTCTGACGCCCCCGTCGCGGAGCCCCGCCCGCTCGAGGCGATCCAGGCCGCGGTCACCCGCGTCACTCGCCGCGGGCACAAGCTCGGCCCCGACTCGCTGCGCATTAGCGCAGCGGAGGCCCTCAAGGGGCACACCCTTGAGGGTGCCGTATCGATCGGCCGTGAGAACGAGCTCGGCTCGCTCGAGGCTGGTAAGCGCGCCGACTTCGTCGTGCTCGCGGGCAATCCGCTTGAGATCGACGGCGCAGAAATTTCGCAGATCCCGGTCCTCGAGACCTGGGTTGACGGCACGAAGCGGTTCGCCGCTGAAGGAGCGTAGGTCATGACGCAGATCACCGAAAGCATAAAGAAGGTCACCACCGGTTGGCTCGTGATGGAGACCATCGCGGGGTACGGAGTGGACGCCATCTTCGGCATCCCCGGCACGCACAATCTCGAGTTCTACCGGCCGCTGTCGGCGCTCGGCATTCGCCCCGTGACCACGCGCCACGAGCAGGGCGCGGGCTACGGCTCCGACGGTTGGTCATTGCAGACGGGTAAGCCCGGCGTCGTGATCACGACGAGCGGCCCCGGCCTGCTCAACGCGCTCTCGGCCGCGGGTACTTCGTACTGCGAGTCGCGCCCGATGATCATTCTGGCTCCCGGCCCCGCCCGCGGCGCCGAGTTCGCCGACAAGGGCACGCTGCACGAGACGAAGGACCAGCTCGCTGCCGCGGCTGCCATCGTCGAGTGGGGCCGCCGGGTGCAGACCGCTGAAGAGGCGGTGCAGGCCGTGCACGACGCGTTTGAGCTGTTCGCGACCACGCGCCCCCGCCCGGTCTACATCGAAGTGCCGCTCGACCTCCTCGAAGAGGAGGCCGACATTGCGGCCGAGGTGATCGCCCCGCGCGAGTTTGCCGCGATCGCTGCGCCGGATCAGGCGCTCGTCGCCGAGGCCGCCAAGCTGCTCGCTAGCGCCAAGGATCCCGTCATCCTCGCGGGTGGCGGCTCACGCCAGGCAGCTGCCGAGCTGCGTGCGGTTGCTGAACGCCTGCAGGCGCCCGTCGTGTCGACGCTCAACGCGAAGGGTGTGCTTGACGAGCGTCATCCGCTCGCCATCGGCTCGGCACTGCGCCTGGCCGCGGCCCGCGAGCGCGCACAGAACGCTGACGTGCTGCTCGTTGTCGGCTCGAAGCTGGGCGAGGCCGAGCTGTGGGTTGAGGCGCTCGAGGCGCGGGGCACTGTGATCCGGATCGACCTGCTCGAGACTCAGCTGGGCAAGAACCAGCGTGCGGACGTGGGCATTGTGGGCGAGGCTCGGGCGACGCTCGCCGCGATCGATGCCGAGCTCGCCGCAAGCGAGCTGGCTCCCCGCGACGCGACGGCTGCGGCCGCAAGCGTCGAGGCGACCCGCGCCGCCGTGCGCGCAGAGTCGTTCGAGCTGTCGGCCACGAACACCTTGCTGGCCGAGGCCATCGCTGCCGCGCTGCCCGAGAACGCGATCGTCTCGACCGATTCGTCGCAGATCGCGTACTGGGGTCTGCTCAACACGCTGCGCGTTTCGACGCCCAACTCGACGCCCTACATGGCGACGTACGCGACCCTGGGTTACGGTCTGCCCTCGGCCCTCGGTGCGCGTATTGCCGCTCCGGATCGCCCCGCGTTCACCGTGACCGGAGACGGTGCGCTGATGTTCTCGATGAACGAGTTCATCACCGTCATCGAGCAGAAGCTCGACGTCACTGTGATCGTGGTGGACAACGGTGGTTACGCCGAGATCAAGCAGAACGAGCTTGACGCCGAGATCGCGCCCGTGGGCGTCGACCTCGTGCAGCCCGATTGGGCCGCGGTCGCGACCGCGTTCGGCGGTAACGGCCAGCGTGCGGCGAATACGGCCGAGCTGGCTGCCGCGGTCACCGCCGCGGTTGCCGGTGGTGGCCTGCAGTTGATCCACATCGACCAGGCAACGTTCGACGCATCGGAGGCCGCCGCATGAGCGCCGTGAAGCCGCTCGCGGTGTACACCGACGCCGACGACACCGACATCACGCCGGGCGTTGCCCTACTCGAGGCCGCCGGCTTCGAGGTGCGGGTGCTGAACACGCGCGATGCGCAGGAGATTATTGCTGGCGCGCAGGGTGCGACCGTGCTCCTGCCGGGGTACGCCTCGGTCACCCGCGAGATCATCGAGGCACTGCCCGAGCTCAAGATCATCGCGCTGATGTCGATGGGCTTTGACTACGTCGACATCGATGCCGCCACCGAGCACGGTGTGTGGGTAACCAATGTGCCGGGGGCCGCGACTGAAGAGGTCGCCACCCACGCGCTCGCGCTCACGCTCCACGCCGTGCGCCAGCTCGACTTCTACCTGGAGTCGGCCAAGCCTGCGACCTGGAACGATCGCGCCCCCGTGGCACCACCGCGCATGAGCGAACTGACGCTCGGCGTCGTTGGGCTCGGCAAGATCGGCCGCGAGTTCATTCGCCTCGCCGGTCCCTTGTTCGGTCGCATCCTCGGCTATGATCCGATGCTCCCCGACACCCCTGAGGTGCAGGCTGACCTCGCTGCGGCCGGCGTGACCCGGGCGACGCTTGAGGAGGTGCAGGCGCAGGCCAACGTGCTGACGCTACACCTGCCGCTGTTCCCCGCGACCGCCAACATGGTCAACGCTGAGTTCATCGCGGGCATGCCTGCGGGCTCGGTCATCGTGAACGTGTCGCGCGGCGGCCTCATCGATAGCGCGGCCCTCGCGGCTGCGCTCGACTCGGGCCACCTCTCGGCGGCTGCGCTCGACGTGCTGGAGGAGGAGCCGCCCTCGGCCTCCCATCCGCTCGTGGGACGCAAGGATGTCGTGCTCACCCCGCACATCGCGTACTTCTCGGCGCGCACCGAGATCGAGTACGTGCGCATCCAAGCACAGAACGCCGCTTCGCTGGTGACGTCGGGTGCGCCCGATTCGCCGGTGAACAAGCTGGCGTAGCGCTCGCTGCCCGCAGCAACACTTGGTACCCAAAGGCCTCCCGCCTCGGTCGCTCTGACTGAGGCGGGAGGCCTTTTGCGTGGGACTGGGTTCGACGGGAGGCCCATCATCACACCAGCGCGCCGCTGGGTGGCCCCGATCAGAGGCCCTGTGCGCCCCGCTGAGCGGCTAACGCGAGGAAAGTCGGGCTGTGGCCCGGCCAAGCCGAACGAGACCCTCACGGATCCGATCCGGTGCTTCGAGCGAGAATGAGAATCGCAGGTTCCGAGCGCCGCTACCATCGGCGAAGAAACCTGACCCCGGAATAAACACGACACCCTCCTCGACGGCGAGGTCGAAGAGCTCGTCGGCGCTCACCCCGTCGGGCAGCGTCGCCCAGACGAAGAAGCCGCCGCTCGGGCCCGTCCAGGTGCTGCCCGCGGGCAGAGCTGCGGGCAGCGCCCGCAGCAGCGCATCAGCTCGCTCACGGTAGCGGTCGATGGTCTTGCTGAGGGTTGCCCGCCAGTCGAAGTCGCGCAAGTAGGCGAGCGCGAGATGCTGGCTCAACATCGATGCATGAATGACGGCGGATTCGGACAACAGCTGCAGTCGCTCGCGCACCGCAGCCGGCGCGGTGAGCCAGCCGATGCGAATGCCGGGGGAGAAGATCTTGCTCATCGACCCGAGGTAGATGACCGAATCATCAAAGGACCTGATAGCGGGGATATGTTCGCCCTCGAACCGGACGAGCCCGTATGGGTCGTCTTCGATGACAGTGATGCCCGCGTCGCGGCAGATCTGCGCGATGATCGGGCGGCGCTCAGCAGACAGTGTGATACCGGAGGGGTTGTTAAAATTTGGAATCGTGTAGAGCGCTTTGACGATGCGACCGGCAGCGCGCAGTTCGGTGATGCGGCGTTCGAGCTCTGCAGGGATGAGGCCGTCCTCGTCACACATGACATGCTCCACTGCGACCTCGAGCCCCATGAACGTGCTGATGGCGCCCACGTAGGTGGGAGCCTCGGCAAGAATGACGTCACCCGGGTCGCACAGCATCGCCGTAACGAGCTCGATACCCAATTGGGACCCCGCGGTGATGAGGATGTCCTCGGGGCCTGAGGCGACTCCTGCGGTGCTCATGAGTTGCGCGAGCTCCTCTCGCAGCGGGAGGATGCCGGATCCGGCGCCGTACTGCAACACCTCAGCGCCCTGCGCACTGATGAGCCGTGACGCGGCCTGCCCCAGCTCGTTGAGCGGGAGCGCTGTGAGATCGGGGTTGCCGCCCGCAAGGGAGATGATGCCGGGCTCCATCGACACGTCCCATACCGACCGCACAGGGGAGGGGCGAAAGAAGCGCTCACGTCGGGCAAAGTGAGGCAGGGGTGTGGGGAAGTTCGAAGTCATGGGCTCTTGTCATCTCGATCGGTCTGCCGGCCCAGTCCAGTGGCGACCGGGCATGCTCCCATGCTGACACAGAAAGCAAACAACTCAACCGTGCGGCATTCGGAGGAGAAGAACGGCGGAATCTCGCGAAATTTGGGTTGCGACATGCCCGGGAGTCAACATTTTGGGGCCTCGATTTGCCGAGGTGCGATCTGGTCGCGTAAAGTCATATCTTGTTAGCGAGGAAGTCAAACGAAATCGCTTCGGCCCCATCGTTTAGTGGCCTAGGACACCGCCCTTTCACGGCGGCAGCACGGGTTCGAATCCCGTTGGGGTCACTGATGAACTTGCTAACACACAATTTAATACGTAAGGCCCTGTAGCGCAGTTGGTTAGCGCGCCGCCCTGTCACGGCGGAGGTCGCGGGTTCAAGTCCCGTCAGGGTCGCCAGATGAAGAGCCCTTCTAACGGAAGGGCTTCTTCGTCTCAGGTGACATGTTCTTGAATGAGTCGCCTGGCTCTGTAGCTCAGTTGGTAGAGCGTTCGACTGAAAATCGAAAGGTCACCGGATCGATGCCGGTCGGAGCCACGTAGCGGAGATTACACCGCTACTGAACCCCCGTGTAGCTTCTACATCACGGGGGTTCTTTTATTTGTGTGACCAGGTGTTTTGCTTTCTGGTGCTGAATGATCGAGGATCGTTCGATGCAAAATCGAAAGGTCGCTCTCAAATCTTTCAGTCGAGCACCCCGCATAAACCCCGCACATTCAAAATAAGCCGTTGGGACCTTTCTGCATGGTCTCGGCGGCTTTCTTGCTTCCCGTCTGCTTCGCCATGTAGATGTCCTGCGTGATTGACGGGTTCGCCTGGCACAGGTACTCCGCGATGTCGCGAGCTGAAAGGCCGGCGGCATCGAGCATCGTTGCGACCGTTTTGCGGAAGCTGTGTGTGGACAGCTCGGGGTAGCCGAGTGCATCGCGGCGGTCGCGGATCTCACGTTGTGTGTTTGACGGATCTCGAAGCTTCATGAGGGGCGTCGGGAAAAGCAAGGTGCTCTGTCCCTCAATTCTTACTTGGCGGTGCTTCAGGAGTTCGATTGTGGCCACTGGTAGCGGAGTTGTGCGTGCCAAGTCCGCTGTATTGGGGAAGAGCTGCGTGGTCATGCCATTTTTTGGGAGGCGATTCGCGATTGAATTTGTTGTCTAGAACACGAACTCGATCAGCTCGACCGTGTCTCTCTCCTTCAGGCGCGAGTCATTCTGCACCTAGGCAGTTCCTTGTGTACGACGGGACAGTGCCCATCCCTTAGATACGGGACTGGCCCTCGTAGACGTTGCGAACCATACCTACAGTTGCAGCGATTGAAAACACTGACACGCAGCACGGAAAACCGTGCAATCTGGCCGAGGAGGCCAATTCCATTCCAGGAGAGTTCACCAACACGCGCTTACCCGGTTTCAGCTGCGAGGCTCAATGGGTCGAGCGGATGAGGCAGCTGGTAACGCGGCGATGGCGAGTTTCGTCTCGCTGCTGTAGAAGAACGCGATCAACCGCAAAGTGTGGACTGCGAGGCAAGAGTCATGGCTCGAGATCGTTGTTGGATCGAAGGCAAGCACCACCGGGAATGACGCCGCGTGGATTATAGAAGCTAATTCAGGTCGAGTTTGAATCGGTTAATCCACGCAGCGCCGCACTCGCGGCGTGATGATAGGCCCGAGTCAATCAACGCTCAGCATATCCTTCGACTGCAGAGCGCTGATGCCCTAAAGGTTGGGGAGACTTCTACAGATGAAGTCCGAAATATCGGTGAGAACACTTAGACTGAGGGAAGCTTTCGTTGCGCCGTGTATAGCTGTCCGGAATCTACTTCCGAGTTGCCCCGAGTTACTCGCGAAACCGTGGTGCGTTGGATGGCTGGTTTTGCCGGAAAGGGAAAAATGGATCTCGCTGAATTAGTTCTCCACGGGAACAATAACGTTCGAGCGCACGACGAGGTTGCGGAGCTCGCTTCTTCGGCACGTTCCTTTCTCGAGTGCGTCGACGGATGGGACTCGTTCACGGTCGAAGCAGCCAGCCCTGCAGCTGAGCGGGTGCTTGGTGCCGCGATGATGTTAAACCCAGAACTCTGTGGAGGCCGGTCCCGCCGAACAGTCATTCTCGACGTTAACATCGCCAGCGGCACCTCAATTGCGAACGCTGCGCGACGAATCCGGGAGCATATTGACGTCGAATGGCTTATTGCTGTGGCCATCAATTCTCTCACGGACATTGACATGCGATGGGGGGTCGAAGGCATCGATTCATTGTTCGTATGCCGGCAGGTGTCAGAGCTTCGCGAGAGCAGCCAGAGCGCCTACGACAGCATCAGAGTTCGAGCCAGCTGAGGCAATCTGATCCCGTAGCTCTTCGAACCGAGTCTTTGTGATTCCGAACGACTTCGGGGCACCCGCAGGATCGACGGTAGCGACAGCGACGCCCAACGCTTCGCGAAGTACGTACAGTATCGCTCCCTCACAGTGTGCTCTAGAGAAAGATGCTTTGTTGCGCCGGGCTACCGGTGGAGTGCCAGCGATGCGGATGCCGGACCCCTCGAGATCGAAAGAAGTGAGTCTGCTGTTTAAAGCGAGTGCTAGATCTACCGCTTGCTCAGCAGGCTCAACCGAGGTAGTTCGGAGCTCAAACTTATCCACGTAAGTTGGCTCCTCAAGTGTTCCGTCAAGTATGACGGCATGAATCCGGGGCTGCTTCCCGTTTGGGACGACGACTACTCCAATTACGCTCATAGATGACAGTATCCTTGCTTTGATGAGCAGTTCAACTCTTCCCACGGGAACCACTGTCAATGACAGGTATGTCTTACAACGTAAGCTTGGCTCTGACGGAGACGTGTACGAGGCCCACGACCGTCATCTCAACCAGACGGTTGCATTCAAGCTTCTCCACCAGGAGAACAGCTCCCCACAGTCGTGGGATGAGGCTCGCCGCCTAGAGCAGCTGAGAAACCGTTTCATCATTCCCGTCATCAACGCCGATGTCGTAGCCAACAGCGACCTTCGCTACATCGTAACTCGGTTGCTCCCTATCGGTGATCTCGAATCTGAAGCAGCACCAAACGGAATCTCCACGGCTCTCGCAGTTCGGTACGGGGCTCACCTCGCTACAGCCGTCGTTGCAGTACACGCAGCAGGCATGGTTCACCGCGACATCAAACCGGCAAATGCGCTCCTTGACGGGGATATTGCGCACTTGTCTGACTTTGAGTACTGCTGCATCCTCGACGAGAACGGGGAAGCGCCACGTGATGGCAGTTGGTGCACCCTTGCTCCTGAAGTGGCCATGGATGACGGCGTGTGCACTGTCGCCTCTGACGTGTACTCACTCTCTGCAACAGTCTTTTATCTGTTGTCAGGCGAGTACCCCGTCGACCCGCATCTTCCACGAGCAGAACAGAAACTACTCATCGCGGCCGGCGACGTGAGATCTCTTGCAGACATTGCCCCGCATGTTCCTCGAGCCGTCTCGAGCGTTATCAAGCGTGGAATGGGTGTTGACCCTGCCGCTCGACATCCTTCTGCTGAAAGCTTTGCAAACGCGCTAGCTACGGCCATTGGCCGCCGACGCAGCTGGCACCGGATCACCCACTTGGGGCACACCTTTTGCGCAGAGAGTGTCGGGCAGAACAACCGAAAGTCGCTCGGCGTATGTGCTAGTTCAGTTCCTAATGGAAAAGTGAAGGTGCACGCATTTTACCTCGGCTCGAAACGAGCAGTGTCAGGGACGCCTGCCCGTGTTGTGCGTGCGGGAGAACTGGCTCCAGCACTTCGCAGTATGTTTGTAAAACTGAACTGAACTGAACTGAACTGAACTGAATTGTAATTGTAAGGAAGGCCTGAGCTTGTGCGCGCAAGTTCGCCGACCGCACTGGTATACAAAGAAAGAACGGTACGTCCGGACCTGTGAAATCTCGGCCCCGATCTAGCCCAGAAAACAGGATGTCGAGCTGCAAGGTCTACGTTCCTCAGATCAGCGCACCACTGGCACTCAAATCCGCTCCCTACCAGACTTTGTATCTTCGCAACTACAGATTTACATACACAGAGCGTAAGAAGACTCAACACCAAGGCCTACCTTGGTGTTGATGTAATAACGGACTTCCGGGTTTGGGACGTAGGAAGACAACGTCAAGAACCATTCCTGATAGACAGTCGAGCCTCATGACTAACATGCTCATCCCGCTGTTTAGAAGGCGCTTCGGAAAGCGCGTGTGCAACGATCGGAAAGCATTGATGTAAGCATCGGGTAGCGCTCTCGATGGCTTCTGGCTGAGGATGGCTCTTACCCTGGCGACGAGTGTTCGCTGGGGCGAGAGGAATTCTAATGACGGATTATCGGCAGCTGATGCTGCTTTTGATAGAAAAACGCTCTTACCGGGAGATTGCTACGCGGCTGGGCTGCTCGCAGCGCACGATCGCTAAGGTACGCCGCGTGCTCGACGAGCAGCAACTCGTCGGCAGTGAACAGGTTGCGGCGTTGGCGCTGGAAGAAATCGACGGGCTCTTCTCCGACGGACGCAAGAGCGCAGCGGACGGGTTTGTGCCAGTGGACATCGACAAGGTGGTCCAGTCGAGGTTAGGGCGGAAGAAACCGCCGTTGAAAGTACTCTGGGCCAAATACCTGCAAACAGATGCTCCTGCTGGGGTACGCCATTACGGGTACGAGCGGTTCTGCCAGATTATTGCTGAGTATGTACGCGTGAGAGACCTCACCGCCCCGATCAAGCATGTGCCCGGGCATACGATGCAAGTCGATTGGGCGGGCACCCGCATGCAGATCATCGACCCGATCAGTCGAGCAACCACCCCGGTGTCGGTGTTCGTCGCGTCACTGCCGTACTCCGGACTCGTGTTCGCGTATGGCTACCTCGATGAGAAACAACCTGCCTGGCATGACGCTCACCGACGCGCATTCGAGTACGTGAACGGTGTCACCCTGCTGGTCGTGCCCGACAACGCTTCGACGGCATCGAACCAGATCAGCAAGGCCTCGCGTGCTCGTGACGTGAACGGCTCCTATGCGGAGTTTCTCGAGCATTACCGGACCGCTGCTGTTCCCACGAGGTCAGCTGCTCCAAGAGATAAAGGGAACGTCGAAGCTGGGGTGAAAGTCGTCACGAATTGGGTCATTCACTACCTCAATGATCAAGTGTTCGCGTCACTCGATGATCTCAACGGAGCAGTCGCAGAGCGTGTGGAATGGATCAACCGCAGGATCCCGTTCCGGGGTGAACAGCGCAGCCGGATGGACTGGTTTGAGGAGGCCGAGAGGACGGGTCTCCTCGAGTTGCCAGCTCAGAGATGGGAGCCGGTGGTGTGGCGCAAAGCAAAAGTACATCGCGACTGGCATGTCCAGATCGACACCATCAAGTACTCAGTTCCGTACGAGTTCGCTGGCCTGAACGTCGACGTGCGTATCGTCGGCGAACAACTCGATGTGCTTGCTGATGGCGCAGTGATTGCGACGCATCAGCGCGGCAGCCATCGGAACGGGTATGTCACCGATGCTGAACATGCGCCCGCCTATCTGGAAGAAACGGCGGGGCTCTGGACGCGCGCCTATTTTCTCAGACAGGCCGCGAAAGTAGGGCCCGGAACGGTCGCCGCGCTCACGAGGCTGCTCGATGGGAAGAAGATCGAGGCACAAGGGTTCCGGTCATGCATGAACATCCTCGATCTCGGGAAGCGGGGCAGCCGGCAGCAGCTCGAACGCGCCTGCAAACAGCTCACCGATAACGACGCACACAGGCAGATCAGTTATACCGCCGTGAAACACGCGCTGGCAGTTGTCAGAGCTGAGCAAGACGAGCGCCCCCAAATCATACGATCAGGTGCGAGGACAACGGGGACCGAATCTCCTCACTCGCGTCGAATCGCTGGCCGCGACACGAGCGGCGCGCATCTGGCAGGGCCCGGGGCGTTCAGCCTCGAAGCACTCACCGGCATCCAGCCAGGAGCGGAGGGGGCCGATGTTTGAGCAGCACCTCACTGAGGACGACATGCCCCTGTTCACCAAACTGCGATTGACAGCATTTGGTGAAACCGTCATTAACATCGCGAACGATCCCTCGTTTGATGAGTGGTCGTTCTCGCAGAAGATCAGGCACGCGCTGAATCAAGAGACCGAGGCTCGGGGTGAGCGTCGTATGTTGAAACTGTTGAAAGCGTCGCGCACCCCGAACCCTGCCGCCTGTGTCGAGGACATCCACTACCTCGACGGCCGCTCGTTACACCGTGAAGTAATTGCCAGACTTGCTGCATGTAGATGGGTAGATCACTGCACAAACCTTGTCATTCTCGGGTCATCGAGCGTGGGAAAATCATACCTCGCGCAAGCAATGGTGAATGCAGCCTGCCGCCGTGATTACACGGCAAGGTATTACCGGTTGGATGACCTCGCGAACCAGCTCGCGGTCTATCACCACACCGATCCAGCCAGGTTGAAGTTCTTACAAGACCTCCATGCCTGCGACGCGTTAGTCCTGGATGACTTTCTCACGACGCCGATCAGTAGTGAGACCGCTGCCGAGGTCCTCAATATTCTCGCCGCGAGGGAGGGCCGGGGCGCGACCGTGGTGACGAGTCAGTTCGATCCCGAGGACTGGTACAAATCACTTCATGATGCAGTGGTCGCGGAGTCAATATTGAATCGGATCGTGTCGAACGCAGAGATCGTGCAGTTGGCCGGCCCGAACATGCGTAGGCACACGGTCACTGGCATCGATAGCGGGCTTGAGGTATAGCTCAAGGGTCATGCGTGGGTGCAGCGAGCACTTTACGGTCGTTGCACCCACGCTTTCCGATCGTTACACACGCGCTTTCCGAAACGTCGACTAAACACCCGCGACGCTCAAACTGCGTATAGGTGAACAGTGAACACGCAAAACCCCGGCCACAAAATGCTGCCAGGGCGCCCAGCTAGCGGGATCGCGCCGTTGCATACAGCTAGCCCCATTGTGTCGCTCCATGAGAAGCGATGTCTCACCTAATCGATGCCGGTCGGTGCCACTGAACACCTTAATAGCGTCCAAACACCAAGGGCGGTTACAAGTATTTGGGGCCAGTCCTCAAATCTATTGCTAGAGGGGGATTCGCTCATTGCCTCTTGGGATATAGGTAAGTTGGATCCGAGGCTTTCTCTCCAATACGAAAAATGGGACTTGGGAAAGTACCAAGATGACAGCTGAAGATGCGCGCCTTGCGTAATTTTGATTGATCTCATCGCGAGTGATTGATCCCTCAGCGAGGAGGCGGGTGATCGCGAGCCGGAAGATTTCGATATCGATACTGCTCAAACGTCCTGTTGAGCTGACCCTCTTGAGTTCTGCCCAGTCGACTGCCACGATCTCATTCTTGCGCCCGTCGGCAGCTGAAAGTGTCCTGCCTGCGAGAGGCAGGATGTATTGCATCCAGACACTCTCAAATGTCTCAGGTTCGGCATCAAGACCCGTTGTGGGGGCTACGCGCTCCGTTGATACAGCAGGTTGTAACGTATCTGCCGAGAGCTCTAGTAGCGTCACGCTGAGCTTCGCTGCGACCTCTCGCGCGTCTGAGCGCACAATCCCATCGGTAGCAAGTACGGCACGGTCGCAGTCAAAATAATCCTTCACTCCGTGCAGTTCCATGATCATTTGGCGGTTGACTTGCCGCGAAGTGTGACCATAGAGTTTCGCTTGTATCGCGACCCGCTCATGATCATTCTCCGCTATTGCATCGAGTCCATAATCATTAGTCAAGCTCGTGACCTGTGTGCGGTATCCCAATCGCTCGAAGTGTCGCGCAACAAGATGCTCATACGCTGTGGGGGTAATCATTGACTCAGAATAACTGGCAGCGTGGATAGCACGCGAGGATCGATACTGTGGACCCAGAAATAACTAGGTGGACGGAGCTGAGAGGTTGAACGGTCTTGCATCGAGGCAGGAAATAGTTGAGATCCGGTTAGCAAGTATCGTGGCTCAGTCACCAAAGGCGGAAATTGACTGTGTTCTGTCAAAAATGCCACCCCACCGCATAATTTCGATGTCAATGACCGCCGCGGAAGAATTCAATACTGCTGCCCTGGTGCTTCTTGTTATCGAGTACCTAGATGAAAGGTCCACAGCATGATTCTTGATCAATTCGATGAGCAGGGGCTTTCTCAAGCAGGGTTCACGGGCTTCTTGACGATTGCCGAACTGAGTTCCGATCGTGCTCGGATCCCTGCTGTACGTGGCGTGTATGCGGTGCTGCGGACTGTTACGAGTGAGCCGGAGTTTACCCAAATTGGAAGTGGTGGGCATTTCAAAGGTAAAGACCCCAACGTGGAGATCGCCGACTTGCAACGAAACTGGGTGCCGGGGGCTCAAGTCGTATACATCGGAAAAGCGGGCGATCCTGGGAGAGCTGCGACACTACGCAGCCGTCTGTGGCAGTACTTGCGTTTTGGCGAGGGTGCAAATGTTGGCCATTGGGGAGGGAGGTATATCTGGCAACTTGCTGACCGCGATTCGTTGATCATAGCCTGGAACGAGATGCCTGACGGGGTGCCGAGTGAGCTGGAATCCGAACTCATTGGGAGGTTTCGGGGTCATTTCGGAGAGCGACCGTTCGCGAACCTCGCGAAGTAGTGAACCTTGACTCACCTTGGCGGGGGGCAATTGGGCGCTCCCAGGATTGTTAGCTGACATCTGTCTAAGGTTCTGACTTCTGGAGCTTGCTAGGTCAGCCTGTCCCGAGCGACTGCGTTTGGGGGAGCCATGAGCATTCAAGATAACCGCTCGCCTCCATTGTTCGTTTGAGTCAGTACGCTGCGTCGCTCCGAGGTTTGAGGGTGGCATTCTGCGTTGAGCGCCGAGATACCCTCTGGAATCGCGCGTCTAGATCACGGGGGTTCTTTTAATTTCTGGGTTGAGCTGAGCTCCCCGGTGCACGGTCTGATCTGTTGACACGAACAGAAACTGACCTAGTATCTCAATCATATGGCGGTGTACCGCCAGCAGTGATCGAATCGGGTGAGCGTGAAATTACCAAAGCCAGCAGTTGCAGCGTCCTTTGCTCTCGTTCTCGGGTGCTCAGTGAGTTGTGTTGGGCTAGCTGCGGCCTCGGCGAACCAAGCTGAGGGCACATCGGACATGCCGAAAACTGAGCAGCTGGCTCTGCCTCTGGCACCCGAACACCAGAGTGTGGTCGATGCGGTGGCCGATGAAGATGCGCAGAAGACAATTGACCTCATTCAAGATGCTGGCATCAACGAACTGAACCCTGAATTCGCGGGAATGGTCCTTATCGATGGCGAGGTTGAGGGGCAGGTAACGCTTCGCTATTACGAGAAGGCGCCCTCTGCAGAGAAACTGCTGGCGAACGTCGAAAACCTCAACGCGACAGCCCCCGTCAAGATCGTGCCAGCGCCCACCTCGGTACACATCGGGCTCCTCGAACGGGCTTCTGTTGAGCTCGTGGACAAGGACGGCGCCGCGGCGAGAGCATTCGGCGTAGCAGGTGTGACCGGAACCTCTTTTGACATGCGGACCGGTGAATTCATTCTCACCACTTCAGACGCAGCAAGCATTGAACGACTCACAGCGGCCAACGGTGCGCCGGGGTTCAATTACCAGGGCCTCGAAGTGAAGGTCCAGTTCGACGACACCGATCCGACTGCAGGGTTCCAAGTTGCTCGGGTGACAGACTCCACTCGCCGACCAGCCACCAGCTGACCCAGCTAGTTGAGAATCTCGCCAGCCTCGCCTGCACGTATCCTGCTGAGCCGTTCCCGCCACAACTGCAACTCCTCCAGGGTCAATCGTTTCCACTCGGTGACCTCGCGCACAATGCGAACGGGTGCCGCGCTCCGGTACGATCGCGTCGGGTTGCCCGGAAACTTCTTGTCGGTGACATTCGGATCGTCCTCGAAGTTGCCAGTGGGCACCACCTCATACACGTGCGGTTCCCCACCCGAGAGGGACACGACCTCAGCAGCGAGGCCTGCGCCGTCAACCAATGCCGTGAAGTAGACATGGTTCATCACGACCTCGGGTTGATAGTTCGAATTGAACCCCGGGACCAACGCGTCCCCAGGCTCCAACGCCACCCGGGTGCCATGGAAGAAGGGCCCCGCATCGAGTGGTGTGTCGAGCGGAGCATTCGGCTGAGCCTGATGATCTGTCGTGGACATGCGAAAATAGTACGCCGTAGGTGTCCTAAACCAATGAGGTGACCGCACATGCCGGCCGAAGAACCCGCTCAGGCAGGAATCCCCGCGTCGAAGCTGTGGGGCGTGGCTGACGCTGCCGCATGGTTGCGCCCGCCTGCTGATAATGATCACAAGTACACTCGCGGCGTCCTGGCGGCCCGGATCGGATCTGCGCGCTACCCAGGAGCGGCAGTGTTGGGAGTCAGCGCCGCCTGGCGCACCGGCATCGGTATGGTCCGTTACGTCGCGCCGTTGGACGACGCTCAGCCGGAGCTGGGACTGCCCACACCCGCTGCAGCGGTGCTCGCTGCGCGACCGGAAACGGTGTTCGGGGACGGCAGCTGCGATGCGTGGCTGGTGGGATCCGGAACTGACTCGGGCAGCTGCTCGGTCGCGGAAACCGCGGCCATAGCTCACCTGCACACGGGGGAGACGCCGATCGTGCTCGACGCGGGTGCGCTGGACAGTGCACTCGCCCGCACCGAGGCGAGCGCTCCCGCGGTGCTCACCCCGCACATCGGCGAGATTCGGCGGCTCTGGGCCGAAGCCGATCTCGGCCCGCTGCCCCTGCTGCGACCGCAAGGCGCCGGATCCGGGACCGTACCGCTCTCCGCCGTCGCGCGCCTCGCGACCCGTCTCTCCGCGACGATTCTGCTGAAAGGATCGATTACAACCGTGGTGAGCCCCGGTGGGCGCGTCATGTCGGTGGGTCCTGCGACGCCCTGGCTGGCCACGGCAGGAACGGGCGACGTGTTGGCAGGGATACTCGGGGCGCTGGTCGCGCGACATGCAGGGCCCGTGCGCGCCAACCCCGAAGTGCTCGCCCCGCTCGCCGCCACCGCCGCACTGGTCCACGACGTCGCGGCTCGCCTCGCGTCGGGGGACGACGCAACGGACCCCACGCAGTGCGCAGGCACCCCGATCACCGCGCTCGACGTCGCATGCGCAGTTCCCAAAGCGATCAGCACACTCAGTAGGCTGGCTCCATGCACGACTTCACCAGGCTCAACGAAGCGATCCTGACGACTCTCAACGCCGGAGTCGCATCGCTCACCGCACAGTCGCCTGATCTGGCATTCATCGCCTGCGGTGTGGCCGAGGACCTGACGGGATTCTTCCTCGCGGGTGCGAGTGCCAGTTGGCTCATCGAGACGCAACAGGACGCGGAGACCGCGGAGCTAGCCTGGTGGCCCTCTGAATGGCCGCTCGTTGGTGAGGACCCGACCGACACGCCTCCGGGCCGTGTAACGAGTGCGATTTGGGAACTCTCAGGCACCCAAGCCTCCCTGGACGGAACGGGCAGCGAGATCGACGACGACGCCTACGATGAGTTGCGCACAGATTACGAAGAGCGGATCATCTGGGCTCTTCAAGAGTTGCAGGCGCAGGGCGCCCTCCGTAATAGCGACGGGCACGACGTCTGGGTGTGGATCCACTCGGCAGACAATGCGTTCGAGGAGCTCGATGCCAGCAGCTTTGCCGAGCTGCAAGACGAGGCGCTCGCCACAGACTTCGCCGACCGCTGGGGCGCTGGCGGACAACGACTGCTGTCCCGGATCGCTGCCCGCTCAGCGACGAACAGCTAGTCTCCGTTCAACCCTTGAATCGATTGCAGAGCCTTACCCGCAAACTCGCCGTCCGTGGTTTGAGACGCAGCCACCAATACCGGTCCATCGATCAGCACGGTCGAGACATACTGCAGGTCGTTCGAGGGCGGGCGTTTGTAGGCGATCTCGGCCTCGACTCCCAGGTCCTTGTAGAAGGCCGAGGCGTCTTCGTAAATCGAACCCTTGAGTGAGGTGAGGAGTCCACTCTTTGCGGCCTCCGAAATCAAAGAGACCGAAACGACGGCGATCACGTCAGACTGGGGAAACCCCCAGGCGCACGTCAACAGCGAGTCGCCTGCCATGACGGTTTCGTGAGTTTTCGGGCCAAACATCGTGGCGGCCCATCTGGGGGCGCGATCCGGGTACTGCTGCATGCCGGACGCAATCGACTCAGCAGGGATCAGAGAATCGCAGTCAGTCGGAACCTGCACCGAGGCCGGCTCAACAGATGGCTCCGCCGGCGGAGTGACCGGTGCCGCGGGCGCTTCTGTACCGGGCTGCTCGACGGCGGGAGAGTCAGCAGGGTCGGGGGAATCCGTGCAGGCGACCATCACGAATAGGCCTGCGCCCAGGATTGTTGAGGCGATCAGGCGTCGTTGCCGAGACGTGCTCATACCGTCTCAGTGTAGTCGCGTGCCCATGTGCGGCCTAGAGCTGCAGCGCCCCCGAAACCTCCAGCGTCTGGGCGGCAATCTCGCGCTCCTCATCGGTCGGCACGACGAGCACCTGCACCCGTGAATCATCGGTGCTGATGCGTCGCGCCTCGCTGCCCGGTTCCCAGTTGCGTTCGGGGTCGACGCGAATGCCGAACCACTCGAGTCCGGCGAGCGCCCGCTCACGCAATATCGCGCTGTTCTCACCCAGACCTGCGGTGAACGTGATGACATCGAGGCCACCCAATACAGCCGCGTACGCGCCAACGTAGTGCTTGAGCCGGTGCGCGGAGACATCGAGCGCCAGCGTTGCCGCGGGGTCGCCGGCTTCGACGCCGTCGCGCACCTCACGCATATCCTGGTAGCCCGAGAGCCCGAGCAGACCCGAACGCTTGTTGAGAAGCTCATCGAGTTCGGCGGCGGTGTAGCCACCGGCGGTCATGAGGTGCAGCAACACCGACGGGTCGATGTCGCCGGATCGCGTCCCCATGACCAGCCCCGCGAGCGGAGTCAATCCCATAGAGGTATCGACCGATCGGCCGCCGTCGATCGCGCACGCCGACGCCCCATTGCCGAGGTGCAGCACAATCTGCTTGAGCTCCTCGACCGGCCGACCCAGGTAATCGGCCGCGAGCCGCGAGACGACCCGGTGCGAAGTACCGTGAAACCCGTAGCGCCGCACGTGGTGCTTGCGCGCGACCTCCTGGTCGATTGCGTAGGTATATGCCGCGGGCGGCATGGTCTGGTGAAAGGCCGTGTCAAACACCGCTACGTGGGCGATCGAGGGGAATACCTGCCGGGCCGCCACAATCGCCTGGTGCTCCCCGGGGTTATGCAGGGGTGCGAGCACCGCGAGATCCAAGATCCGCTGCGCCACGTGATCGTCAATGAGTGTGGGCGCGAAGAACTCATCGCCGCCCTGCACGACGCGGTGCCCCACCGCGGTCACGCCCAGCTCGAGGAGCGGGGATCCGGAATCCTCGAACGCACGCAGCATCTCCAGAAAGCCCGCGGCGTGATCGGCAATCTGCGCGTCGCGCGAGATCGCCGCCACTCCCGGCATCTCGTGGCTGATGTGCCCGGTGCCCGAACCGATGCGCTCGACGAGGCCCTTGGCCACGCGGGTGCCATCGATCGGCGAGATCAGCTGGTACTTGAACGACGAGGACCCGGCGTTAATGACAAGAACGAGACTCATGAGTCTACCGCCTTCGCGTCGCCCGCCTGCACCGCGGTGATGGCAACCGTGTTGAGGATGTCCTCGACCGTCGCGCCGCGCGACAGATCGTTCACCGGCTTGTTCAGGCCCTGCAGCACTGGGCCGATCGCGACGGCGCCCGCCGACCGCTGCACTGCCTTGTACGTGTTGTTGCCCGTGTTGAGATCGGGGAAGATGAACACGGTGGCCCGGCCCGCGACGGGTGAGCCCGGCATCTTGAGCTGCCCGACCGCGGGGTCGCTCGCCGCGTCGTACTGGATCGGGCCGTCGAGCAGCAGCTCGGGGGCGCGCTCGTGTGCGAGCGCGGTCGCGGTGCGCACCTTCTCAACCTCTGATCCGGATCCCGATGTGCCCGTGGAGTACGACAGCATCGCGACCCGCGGCTCGACCCCGAAGCCGGCCGCGGTCGCCGCAGAAGAGACGGCGATGTCGGCGAGTTGCTCGGAGGTGGGGTCCGGGATTACAGCGCAGTCGCCGTAGACGAGCACGCGGTCCTCGAGCGCCATGAAGAACACGCTCGAGACGACCGAGACGCCGGGCTTGGTCTTGATGATTTCGAAGCTCGGGGTGATGGTGTGGGCGGTCGTATTGATGGCGCCCGAGACCATACCGTCTGCGTAGCCCAAGTGCACCATCATCGTGCCGAAGTAGCTGATGTCAAGCATGCGGTCGCGCGCGGTCTCGAGGGTGACGCCCTTGTGAGCGCGCAGCCGTGCGTACTCGGCGGCGAACGTTTCGCGCAGCGGACTATCGACCGGGTTGATAATGTGCGCCTTGTCGAGCGCGAGGCCCAGTTCGCCACCGCGGCGGCGAATCTCAGACTCGTCGCCGAGCAGCGTGAGCGTGACGGTGTCGCGCGCGAGTAGTGAACTCGCGGCGCGCAGGATCCGGTCGTCGCTCGCCTCGGGCAGCACAATGTGAGACCTGCTGCTCGCCGCCCGCTCGAAGAGTTGGTAGGCGAACATCGTGGGGGTGATGACGCCGCCAGTGTGCAGGGTGAGTCGCGAGGTGAGCTCGTCGGTGTCGACGTGCGCGCGAAACAGTGCCAGTGCGGTGTCAAACTTGCGGGGTGAATCGGGTGACAGGAGCCCGACGGTGTGCATGGTGCGCTGCACCGTGTCGAACGTGCCAAACGAGGTGCGCACAATTGGCAGGCTCGAGCCGATGCCGTCGAGCAACCGTTCAACCTCTGGGGAGAGGGGAAAATCGCCGTTCAGGATGACGGCCGCGAGCGTGGGGAAGGTGTCGGCCTGGTGGGCCATCACGACGGCGAGCAGCGTCTCGCTGCGGTCGGCCGCGATGATGATCGCGGCACCCTCCTTGAGTCGGGGGAGCACATGCTCCATCGACATGCCGGCGACCACCAGATCCTGCACCTCGCGGGCGAGCAGCTCGGGGCTCCCGCGCAGCAGGCGACCCTCGACCGCAGCGATGACGGCGCTCACTGGAGGGGCAACGAGCAAGGTATCCTCGGGAAGCGACCACACCGGGGCCACATTCTCGAGGGCCGCGCTCACATCCTCGTTGATTGCTTCGAGTGCGGCAGGGTCTGCGCGGTTCACGATGACGCCGATAAGGGCGGCGTGCGCGGCGGTGAGCTCGAGCTGGGCCATCTCGGCGACTCGTGCGATGTCGTCGGCGGTACGCGGGTCGGCCTGCCCAAGGGTGCCGAGGGCTTCGGTGCGCGCACGACCGCTGAGCACGAGCAGTACGGGAGCATCGAGGTTCGCGGCAATGCGAGCGTTGAATGACAATTCAGTCGGCACCGCGACGTCGGTGAAATCGGAGCCCACGATGAGGACCACGTCGCAGCGCTCCTCGAGCCGCTTGAAGCGCGTGACGATGGTCGCGAGCGCCGCGTCAGGGTCCTCGTGTGCCTCCAGATACGTGACGCCCACGCACTCCTCGTAGGGAATGCCGTTGGCGGCACGCTCGAGCAGCAGCGTGAGCACACGGTCCTGCTCGTCGCCCTGTCGAATCATGGGCCTGAAGACACCAACGGTGGGGGCTTGCCCGAGAAGCGTGTCAAGCAGCCCGAGGGCCACCGCGCTCTTACCGGTTCGGCCTTCGGTACTCGTGAGATAGACGCTTTTTGCCACGTCTCTAGCCTAGGCGTATGCGGGTGAAGAACCGACGCGAGTTCAATGGCTGGTCTGCTGTGCATTGCCAAGTGCGATCAGTTGTTCGACTTGTTCTTTGGTCACCCCCATTCCGGGGAAGTTCGCGAGTCGCCCGATAGGGAACGAAGCCAGCATTTTCGCCATGTTCTCGCCGCTCATGATGCCGGATTCCTCGGATCCTGCGGTCATGTCGTTCATGCCCGTCAGCTGCGCCTGGACGATGGGGCCGACTATCGGGTGTGCGAGAATCTCGCCGACCGATGAATCGAACGACAGCGGCATGACAACCTCGTCGCCTTCCACTTCGACGGTGCCGGCCCCGCGAATGTCACGGCTTGAGGCCCCGACCTCGACGGTGTAACCGCCGCCTTCAACGATCCACTGGTTGACTCGCGTGTCCCAGTAGGCAAGGTCCTCCCGCCGTACGGTTAGTTCGACCTCGCGAGAGTCTCCCGCCGGGATCTCGACCGACGCAAACGCCTTGAGCTCGCGCGGTGCGCGTTCCACTACGGACTGCTGCGGTGCAACATACACCTGTACGACCTCCCGACCCGCGACGCCGCCCGTGTTGCGCACCGTGACCCGCACGCGGAGGTCTCCGTTGCTTGCGGTCGACACATCGGGGGAGCCATACTCAAACGTTGAATACGACAGCCCGTGGCCGAACGGGAAGGTCACGTCCATGCCGCGCAGGTCGTACCAGCGATACCCCACGAAGAGACCTTCGCCGTAGCGCACGTGTCCAAAGTCGCCCGGGAATGAACCGAAGGCGGGGGTGTCTGAGAGCCTGACCGGGATCGTCTCGGCGAGACGGCCCGAGGGGTTCACTGCGCCGGTCAGCACATCGACGGTGGCCGACCCGCCGGCTTGGCCGAGCAGCCAGGCCTCGACGATGGCGGGTACTCGATCGGCGAATGGTAGCGCGACGACGGCACCGTGGGACAGCACGACGACCGTATTGGGATTCGTCTCGAGCACCGCGTCGAGCAGTTCCAGGTGCGACGGAGGCAGATCAATGTGCTCACGGTCGAACCCCTCGGATTCTTCGGAGGAGGAGAGCCCCAGAAAGACGACGGCAACATCGCATGCCTGTGCGGCCGCGACGGCCTCCGCACGAAGCGACTTGGCATTGGCTCCGTCGAACGCGTACCCCGGGGCGAAGCTGACGCGGCTGGCCCGTCCCACCGTCTCCTGGAACGCATCGAGCGCGCAATCCAGCCGCGTCGGATTGATATGGGAGGAGCCCCCGCCCTGAAACCTCGGCGTGCGGGCAAACTCACCGATTACCGCGACCGAGGCGCCGGGCTTGAGCGGCAGCAGGCCGCCCTCATTCTTCAACAGCACGATCGAGCGGGCGGCCGCTTCTCGCGCGAGGGCATGGTGTGCGTCGACGTTGAGGGGACCTTCGACGTTGGCCCGGCCCTGGGCTTTCACCGCAAGGTCAATCGCTCGGGCTACGGCGGTGTCGAGGATAGCCTCGTCGAGATCACCCGACGTGACGGCCGCGACAAGCTCCTGGTCGGAGTCACCGCCACCGGGCATCGTGAGATCAAGCCCTGCGGCGAGCGAACGCACCCGGTCGGCCACGGCGCCCCAGTCTGAGACGACGAGTCCGTCGAACCCCCAATCGCCGCGCAGCACATCGGTGAGTAGCCACGCATTCTCTGACGCGAGCACGCCGTTGATGCGATTGTACGAGCACATGACAGTCCACGGCCGCGCGTCTTTCACTACGCGCTCGAACCCGCGAAGGTACATTTCTCGCAGCGGTCGGAGATCGATGTCTGCGGACACCCGCATGCGGTCGTGCTCCTGATTGTTGGCCGCGAAGTGCTTGAGTGAGGCGCCCACGCCCTGGGATTGGATGCCGCGTACAAGCCCAGCTCCCATGGCTCCCGAGAGGATCGGATCCTCAGACATGTACTCGAAGTTGCGCCCGCACAGCGGTGAACGTTTGAGGTTGATACCGGGCCCGAGAATGAGGGCGACGTCTTCGATGGCCGACTCAATGCCGAGGGCGACGCCGATGCGCTCGGCAAGATCTGGATCGAAGGTCGACCCGAGTGCCGCCGCGGGAGGGAAGCAGGTGGCGGGCACGCTGGCATTGAGGCCCAGGTGGTCGCTGTCGCCCTGCTGTTTGCGGAGCCCGTGCGGGCCGTCGGTCATCATGATGGAGGGAATGCCGGCGTGGTCGATGGCCTTGGTCGTCCAGAAATCGGCTCCGCTTGTGAGCGAGGCTTTCTCATCGACGCTGAGGTCGCTGAGATCACTAATGGGGGTGTGGGACTGGTCGTTCATGGGGTCTCCTGAGGTGGTGCGGGTGAGATAGCTAGGCGTCGATCTGTTTGGGCATGAACCAGGGCCTTCGTCCGCGGTCTTGCCGCAGCCACGGTTCGAACGCCCACCACAGCACGAGGCTGACGCCGGCGCCGACCATGACGCCCGAGGCTGCGTCGGTGATCCAGTGGGCATTGACGAGCGTGCGTTGCCAGACCATGCCCACAATCAAGAACGCGCTGATCACGAAGAGTGCGATGGTCGGGGCCCGGGTCGCGTGGGGGATGAGGGCGATCAGGATCACGGCGAGCGCCCCCGCGCTTGTGGCGTGACCCGAAGGGAACGAGCCGTGGTCGACATGGAACAGTGGCCCGAAGAGCCCGAGCGCATCGTCGGCTTCGGGGCGTGGACGATTCACGGTGTTCTTGAGGACCTGGGACACGAGCCCGGGAGCCGCGACTTGCACCGCCATGACATAAAGGGCGCTACGCCACCTGCCCACGAGGAAAAGCGCCAGGGGAAGCAGCAGGAACACTGAGACAATGCCGGGGAGTTGACCGAGGTACTGGAAGAACACGGGAACGAGCCAGGTGTATGCGCCTGAATCGGGGCCCACGCCAACCCATGCGCGCCAGATCTCATCGATGCCCTGCGTCCACGGACTCTCGGGGTTCGACGCGACCGCAATGGTCTGCACACCGACGAGCGCGAGCAGGATCACGCCGATCCAGAGCAGACGTCGGTCGCGGGGCTGCCGGGGACCGGCCAATGACTCTCGCTTGGGCTTCACAGCAGCGCCTCCACGGAAGCGTAAGCGTGAGTCATGTCGCGGCTCGGCGTATCCCACACCCGCGCGGTCTCTTGATCATCCGTTCTCGGCCAACCGGGATCCCCAGTCTTGATGAAGGTGACCGCCGCGGCGTGCAGTTCGTCTGCCAGCCCCTGCGGCGGAGCGGGCCCGGCGAGCGGTTCCATGGCGGGCCCGTCGAGACAGTCGAAGAAGAAGGGCACGTCGAGGCAGTGCTCGGCGAACCCGAACTGCCCCGAGGGCCAGGCAAACCGGTACAGCCAGGTGGGGGCATCACCACGGTCGGCCGCAATGTTGAGAACGGCGGTGCGGAACATGCGATCGGTGAGCACACGGCCCGCCAGTCGGGCCTTGCCCTTCGCGACGACATCGGCGTTGGCGGCGAGGTAGGCAGCACGGCGGGCCTTCGGCACCCCGAGCTTGCCGAGCAGAATTCCGCGCGGTACCCAGCGCAGCGTCTTCGCGGAGTGCTCCATGGCCATAGAAAACTCGTCGTCGGTCGTGCCCATGACGACTGGCTTGTCTGCGCCGACGCCCGCCCGCAAGGACTCGCGGGTCGGCGCTGAGATCAGATCCCCGTCGATGCAGGGCCCGAGCGGGAGACCCTCTTCAATGATCTTGCCCATTGAAGCAGGCGTCATGGCGGTGGCCTTCTTCTGGAGCTCCAAGAGGCGATCCTCGGACACCGAAGCAAACCCAGCCCGAGTCCCTTCGACACCTGCTGCCGCAGCCATGGTGCGCCCAAACGCCCGCGCGCGCTCTTCCGAGATATCAGCGAGCGCGCCAGACACCGCGTACACGCCGTGAAACAGGTGCTGTGCCTGCGTCATTCCGAGGAGGGTGAGCACTGCGCCGCCACCAGCTGATTGCCCAGCAATTGTGACGCGATCCGGATCTCCCCCAAAGCATGCAATGTTCTGCTGCACCCATTCAAGCGCGAGCAGCCAGTCGCGCACGCCCCGATTGTGCGGGGCGCCCTCGATCCAACCGAAGCCGTCAAAGCCAAGCCGGTATGAGATGGTGACGGTCACGACATCGTCGCGGTTGAAATTGCGGCCGTCGTACCAAGTGCTCGCGGGGGAGCCCGCGAAGAAGCCACCGCCGTGAATCCATACGAGCACCGGCAGGCCCGTGCCGCTGCTCGCGGGAACGGGGCTGGGCGTGAACACGTTGACGTTAAGCGTGCTGTCGCCCGGCACGCTGGGCTCCGGGATGAGGGTGATGCCAGGGTCGCCGCGCTGCGCGGATGCCCCGAACTCGAGGGCGTCGCGCACCCCTTCCCAGGGAGACTTGGGTACGGGCGCCGCGAAACGCAGCGCGCCCACGGGGGCCTCAGCGAACGGGATCCCTAAGAACGCCGCGGATCGGGGGTTGCCGCGAGAGTCGGTGGTCGGGCGCCACCGCCCGCGCACGCGGCCCGCGAGGGTCTGTGTTTCGACGAACTCGTGCGCACCCTGGCTTGACTCGTCGGTCACGGCAACCACATCCTTTTCTGTTCTTGGGGTCGTCACTTTACGCCTCGAATCTTCGCGATCGCGACGGCGGCGAGCGCGACGAACACGATCGCGAAGATAAACAGCGACGGGTAGCCGCCGAGCGACGTGATGATTGTGGCCGCGATGACGGGGCTCATCGCCTGGGGAATATTGGTGGCCACGTTGAGGATGCCGAGGTCCTTGCCCGCGGCAGTGCCTTCGCTCGGAAGCACCTCGGTCATGAGCGCCGCATCGACCGACATGTAGAGGCCAAAGCCCACGCCGTTGATAACGCTCATGGCGATCATGCCCGTCATGTTGGGCATCAGAAGTGGCATTGCGAGCCCCACCACCATGACCGCCGACGCCACATAGATGAAGCTCTTGCGGCGACCCGCCCGGTCACTCCACCAGCCAGACAGGACGATCGCGATGAGGGTGGGCACGAGGGCCACAAGGGTCAGGGTGACGCTTGCCCCCTGGGCTTGTATGAGCGTCATGCCGATGTAGTCCTGCAGCAGGTACAGCTGGTAGGCAAAGACAACGAAGTAGCCGAGAATCAGGAGGAAGCGGGCGGCAAAGGCCCACGCGAAGTCGGGATGTCTCTTCGGGTTGATCCAAAAGCCCTTAAAGAACCCGCCCCAGCTGAAGGCATCGACCGCGGCTTCCTTCGAGGACCAATCTTTGTTGACCAGCACGAACAGTACCGTGACGACAAGTACGAGCACACCAAAGGTGGTGTAGCCGATGCCCACCATCGTGCCGAGGGAGGCCGCCAGCATGACACCGACGGTCATGCCGAGCTGGGTGCCGAGACCGATCATGGCGCTCGCGGTGCCGCGCTTTGCGCGCGGAAAGCGGTCGGCCGTGATCGTGGTGAGGGGCGCCTGCACGAAGTTCAGGGCGACCTGGATGATGACCCAGCTCACGGTGATCCACAGGATGTCGGTGAGGGACCCCATGGCGAACAGGAAAATCGCACCGACGATGGCACCCAACACCATCCACGGGGCTCGACGACCAAACCGTGACCGGGTGCGATCGCTGATGGCGCCGACAAGCGGTTGCGCGAAGAGGGTGAAGGTCGAGACGAGCATGCTCGGTAGAAGCGCTTTGCCTGCCGGCGGGCTCGCGGCAGGTTCGCCCGCGTTGGGCGGGGCTGTTGAGATCAGCCCGGTCGGGGCGATCTGATGCTGGGGGTCATTCGGGGGGACGGACATGCTTGCTCCTCATTGAGCGGACCGAATAATGCCGAACAGTGTTCGGAATTTACCTGCAATGGTGCCACCCGGAGTGCAGAAAATCAAGTGATTCACGAATAGCGTTTGGTTTTTAATTTCACCGAGTACCCTGAAGAAATGGCACGACGGGGAGCATACGCAAAGGGTGTTGCAAAGCGCGAGGAGATTCTCGCCGCTGCGCTCGCCGTCGTTGCGGAGCTCGGCTACAGGAAGGCATCGGTGCGCGAGATCGCCGAGGCTGCGGGACTGAGCCCGGCGGGCCTGCTGCACTACTTCGGTTCAAAGGACGAACTGTTCGTCGCGATTCTCGAGGCCCGTGATGAACGGGACACCCGCGAGTACGCGGGCCGGGGGTTCATCGAAGCATTCTTGGCGGTGATCAGACACAACGCCGAGGTGCCCGGCCTAGTGCGGCTGTATGCAAATCTTGCTGCCGATGCTGGCGATCCGGATCATCCCGCGCACGCCTTCTTTCAAGAACGCACCGAGCGGATGCAGGCGGTTGCGCTCGGTGCGGTAACGGAGGCGCAGCAGGAAGGGACAATTCGTGCGGATCTCGATCCGTTGTGGATCATGCGCGCCGCCCATGCGCTTGCCGACGGATTGCAGACCGCGTGGATGATTAACCCTGAAACGGATATGGCCGCTGATGTGGAGGCGTTCCTGCAGGTTCTCAGGCCATAGATCGGGTGGCAGGCCATGCTACTGCTCAGTTCAGGCAGAATTGCCCGAACTGAGATCCACAACCGACGCGCCGTATGCAGTGACGAGGTCGTCAGCGAGAAGTCTCGCGCCCACACCTGCGGCGCCCGCACCTAACACAATCGTCCGACCCGTGAGGCTCTTGTCGAGCACGACTGGCCACGCCGTGGTGGCGCCCAGAGGCGTGATGGTTCCGCGCCGGTAGCCGGTCGCCTCAAACGCGGTGTCGGCGTCGGGCAGTGACAGCCGGTTGACGCCGAGGTGCGCCCGCAGCGGCGGCCACCCGAACTGCGCGTCGAGTGGGGTGAGCACGAACACGAAGCTGTCGCCGCGCTGCACCACGATGGTCTTGACGATCGGGGCGCCCCCGAAGTCATCGGCGGTGGGGCGGCCGGTGCTCTCGGGCGTGATGAACTCGACGGCGAGGCCGCGCGCAGCGGCGTCTTCGGCGGCGCGCGTGAGCCGGGCATCGGTCACGGTGGAGGGCTGGAGGGTGGGCTGTTCAGCCATGCGCGCTCGCTTTCGTCGGGTCTAATGAACACAACGGCGAACGGCGAGCAGATATTTCATCTGTGCGAGGACGCCCCGCACATAAGAGTGCTGGCCGGGCGAGGAGCCCGGCCAGCACGACACTTAGTGTGATCAGCTCACTGGCTAGCGCTTTGTAGCCTGAGCGATTTCTGATTCTTCAGTCTTGCCTCGCTTTGCCGCGCGCTTCTCTTTCAGCGTCGACTTTGCGGGCTTCTTGGTGGTCTTCTGACCGCGATCTTTTCCAGACATCTCAACTCCCTTCGTCGGTAAGCAGGTGCCCGATCCTGACCATAGCCTGCCCATCGGTACGCGCTCACGGGGAGTACTGGTAGTGGGCGCCCACTACTCACCAAAAATGCGGGGGACGTTCCGCTGTAGAAGCAGTCAAAGGCGGAACTCCTCGCGCATATTTTGCGAAGGGACGAACGGATGAACGAGTGAAGCGAAGCGAAGCCCCTCGATCGGCCAGAAGGACTGCCTTACACCCGCGCGCTCACCTCGGGCCGCAGGTCGAGCCGGCGCAGCAGCTGCGCGTTGAGGGCGACTACGATCGTCGACATCGACATCAACACTGCGCCCACCGACATGGGCAGGACGAACCCGACCGGCGCGAGCACACCCGCCGCAAGCGGCACTGCGATCAGGTTGTAGCCCGCCGCCCACCACAGGTTCTGCTTCATCTTGCGGTAGGCCGCACGCGACAGCTGAAACGCCGACAACACCGAGCGCGGGTCGTCGCTCGCGAGGATGATGCCCGCCGACGCGATCGCGACATCGGTGCCCGCGCCGATCGCGAGCCCGACGTCGGCCTGCGCGAGCGCGGGGGCATCGTTTACACCGTCGCCCACCATCGCCACGCGCCGCCCTTCGTGCTGCAGCTCGAGCACCTTGGCTGCTTTGTTCTCGGGGCGCACGCCCGCGAACACGCGGCTGATACCTAGCTCTTGGGCGACGGTCTGAGCGACCGCGAGAGCATCACCCGTGATCATGACGACCTCGACGCCTTGCGCGTGCAACGCGTCGATCGCTTGCTGTGACTCGGGTCGCACCTCATCGGCCAAACTGAGCGCTCCGATCACGGCGCCGTCACGCACGACATGCAAGATGATCGCCCCGGTCTCTCGCCAGGTGTCGGCGATGGCTAGCTCGGAAGCTCCCTCCTCGGTGAGCAGGTGCGGCCCGCCCACGCGCACGCGGCTCCCCGCGACGACTGCGGTGACGCCGACGGCGGGGGACGACGTGAACTCCGTGCTACGGGGCACATGGAGCCCGCGCTCCGCCGCGGCGCGCACGATCGCCTTGGCGAGCGGATGCTCACTGTCGGACTCTGCGCTCGCGGCGAGCGCAAGCACTTGATCCGGATCAAAACCAGCCACCGAATCGACATGCGTGACCACTGGCTCGCCCCGGGTCAGCGTGCCAGTCTTGTCGAACAGCACGGTGTCGACGGTGCGCATGCTCTCGAGCGCGAGGCGATCCTTGATAAGCACGCCACCGCGGGCCGCGCGCTCGGTCGCGATTGAGACGACGAGTGGAATCGCGAGGCCGAGGGCGTGGGGGCAGGCAATGACGAGCACGGTGATGGTGCGAATGACCGCGTCGTCGGGGAGCCCCACCAGCGTCCACGCGACTGCGGTAATGAGGGCCGCGCCGAGCGCAAACCAAAACAACCAGCCAGCCGCAGTATCGGCGAGACGCTGCGCGCGGGACGAAGAATTCTGGGCGTCCAAGACGAGGCGTTGAATGCCGGCGAGGGTCGTATCGTCGCCCGTCGCGGTGATTTCGACGCGGATACCCGAGTCAGTGGCGACAGTACCCGCGGTGACCTGATCACCAGACTCGCGGGTGACGGTGCGGGATTCGCCCGTGACCATGGACTCGTCCATGGACGCACGCCCGTCAATGACCCTGCCATCGGCGGGCACGCTGCCGCCGGGGCGCACAATCACGACGTCACCCACCGTGAGTTCGCCGGGTGAGACCGTGACGACCTCGCCGCCCGCGCTGACACGTTCTGCGACATCAGGCAACAGCGCTGCGAGCGAATCGAGTGCCGAGGTGGTTTGGGCAAGCGAACGCATCTCGATCCAGTGGCCGAGCAGCATGATTACGATCAGAAGCGCGAGCTCCCACCAGAAGTCGAGCTCGTGATGAATGAGGCCGAGGCTCGCACCCCAGGAGGCGACAAACGCGACTGTGATGGCCAACCCGATGAGCAGCATCATGCCCGGCTTGCGGGCCCGGATCTCGCTAACCGCACCGGTGAGGAATGGCTTGCCGCCCCACACGTACATCAGGGTGCCCAGCACGGGGGAGGCCCAGGTGAGGCCGGGAACGTCGGGGAGTGTGTAGCCCACGATCATCGAGAACATGCCCGAGAGCAGCACCGTTGGCACGGCGATGGTGAGCATGATCCAGAACAGGCGGCGAAACTGCGCTACGTGATCGTCGTGATCGTCGTGACCGTCGTGATCGCCGTGATCGCCGTGATCGTCGTGACCGCTCATCTTGTGACCGGCGTGCATGTCGTGGCCGAGGGGCGGGGACGCTTCGCCAGCAGTGTCCTGGTGATGATGCGTGTGATCGTCCACGATAGACCCTCCCTTGGGTGCCCCTGCTGGGTATGGTTGGGTCAACCATATGGGGTCTCCCCGTGTTCCCGCACGGCTGCCACCACTCGACAGCGATATGGGCTGCGATAGCCTGGGCATCGTGTGTCTGATTGGCGTACACGAAACTGCTCGAACGGAGTCGCATGAACGTCGCACCTGGCTGGTACCCCGACAGCATGGGGGTCGTGCGCTACTGGGACGGCGCGCAGTGGACTCTGCATACGCAGGCTCCCCAGGCTCCTCAGGCTCCTCAGGCTCCTCAGGCTCCTCAGGCGCCTGAATCGGCTCAGGCACTGTACGCCCAGCCCCAGGAACAAGTGGCCGGGTCGACCGAGCTGCAGGTGAACCCGCAGTACGCCCAGCCCGAACAAGTGCAGTACGCGCAGCCGCAGTATGTTCAGCCGCAGCAGTTCGCACAGCAGCCCTACCAGCAGCAGTATCAGCAGCAGGTCGTGGGCACTGGAGCGTCGAATGGTCTGGCGACGGCGGGCTTCATTGTCGGCCTCGTGTCGATATTTTTGCCCCTCATCTTCGGGTTGGGTGCTGGAGCCGCAGGGCTCGTGCTTTCGATCATCGGCGCCAACAAGAGTGCCACCACGGGTACCGGCAAGGGGCTCGCGATCGCCGGCATCATTCTGAGCGCGGTCGGTATTATTTTTATCCTGTAGCCAGCTTCGACGGCACGGCGAGCCGGCCGCGCAGTTCGTCAACCAGCGCGGCCGAGTGCTTATTGCACAGTGAAACCGCGGTACGCAGCTCACTGAGGGCGTTCGCGTCGCCGCGTAGCTCGGCCTCGAGTGCGGCATCTCGCACCAGGTCGAGGTGTAGGGCGATGTCGGCAATGTGCAGCAAGATGTCCTCGTTGTCACCGCTCGAAGCCAAGAAGCTGGTCCACCGACTCAGTGCGTCCGAGAGTGCCCGGCGTTCCTGCACCACCTGATCGCGAAGGGTGGCGAGTGACTCGGGCTGCAGCTGGGTGGGAAGGCCGAGTGAGCGCGGCACGAATCGACCGTGGGCGATCTCGCTCGCATCGTCATCGACGATCGCATGGAGAAACTCGGTGACCGCAAGCCGGTTAATGGGCGCCCATCGCCGTGCCGTGTTGTTGGCAAGGACCCGATCAAGCACGACCACGGTCAACAGGAACGTGACGAGTCCGGCCGCAAGTCCCGAGAGAATGACAACTTCTTGCCAGATAGCGGTGGTGACGTCGATCCATATGATCACGACCACGACAATGAGGCTTCCGGCGACGGCGGCCGTTTGGCGGGTACGGCGGGCGGCTTCGGTATTCATAGTGAGGCACTCCTGTGCGTGAGAGAAGCGGAGCTCGGTGGCTCCCACCATATCGCGCCGCGACACTCCGGTGCTCATACACCGGCGAGTGGGCCTTCTGCAACTGGCGCGCTGTTTTGATATGCTGGGAATTCACTCACATTTTGCGGTCCGCATTGCTCATTCGAGCGTGTGGCACCGATCCGGCTAGTAAGGAGCAGCACCCCGGGCTTTTCGTGTGCGTCATTGTTTCGTCACCGCGGCCCTGGTTTGTCCGTACCGCCCGACGAAAGGAATAGATGACGCCCCTGTACCAGACACGTTTCTCCTGGCATGCTCCGCTCACCAACTTCACGCGACGGTTCTTTCACCTCGCACCTACCTAGCGTCTTTCTCTCGCATTAGCAGGCGCGCGCAGCTCGTTTCGAGCGCGGCGCACACGACGAGATAGAAAGACACTCACTTGGAAAACTTCCAACTCCTTTCGGGCCCCGTCACCGTGGCCCTCATGCTGCTGTTCTTCGGTGGCAGCCTGTACATGTCGATCCGCATCTCCAAGAAAAAGGAGAACGCCGACGGTTACATGACGGGCGGCGGCAAGATCGGATTCGGCATCTCCGCGGCATCCATGACCGCGACCTGGATCTGGGCCGCATCGATGTACGCGTCGGCCACGTCCGGCTACACCTACGGCATCTCTGGACCCATTCACTACGGGCTCTGGGGCGCGCTCATGATCCTGCTGATTTACCCCTTTGGGCGCCGGATCAGGAAGGTCGCTCCCAAAGCGCACACGATCGCCGAGGTTATGTTTGCCCGCCACGGGCGCTCAAGCCAGCTCATGCTCGCGGGCTCCAACGTGCTCGGCAGCCTCATCAGCCTCACCTCGAACCTCATCGCGGGTGGTGCGTTGATCTCGATGCTGTCGCCGTTCAGCTTCACGCAGGGCATCATCGCGATCGCCGCGGGAGTGCTGCTGTACACGCTGTGGTCGGGATTTCGCGCGTCGGTGCTCACCGACTTCGCGCAGGTCATCGCGATGCTTGGCGCTGTTGCCATCATCATCCCGGTCGTGTTCTTCGCGGCGGGCGGGCCCGGTCTCTTCGAGACGGGCGCTGAGAACCTGACGCCCCAACAGCGCAACTTCTTTTCTTCCGACGCATTCTTCAACCAGGGTGCGCCCTACATTGCGGCGGTGTTGGCCTACGCGATCGGCAACCAGACCATCGCCCAGCGCCTGTTCGCGGTGCGCGAGGACCTCATCAAGAAGACGTTCATTACCGCGACGGTCGGTTACGGTGCCACCATCATCGGAATCGGCATGCTTGGAGTGATCGCCCTCTACGCCGGCATCGAGCCCATGGGCGGCGACGTCAACAACCTGATCCCGCAGATGGCGGCCACCTACCTGGGCCCCGTGCTGATCTGCGTGTTCTTCGTGATGATCATCGGCTCGCTATCATCGACCGCTGACGCCGATATGACAGCTCTTGCGTCCATCATGATGGCCGACGTGTACGGCCAGAACATTGCTGGGAAGAAGGGGGCGAACCCGCGCACGATGGTGCTCGTGGGACGCATCACCATGATTGTCGCCACCGCGGCGGCGCTCGGGTTCGCGTCGATCCAGTTCAACATCCTCGACCTGCTCGTGTTCGTAGGTGCCATGTGGGGCGCCCTCGTGTTCCCCGTCATCGCAAGCTTCTACTGGGGGCGCGTCACCAACGTTGCGTTCAGCGTGGCTGTGGTCGTCGCTCTCGCGATCTTCGTGCCGGTGCGCTTCGAATGGCTGCCGCTCGACGGCGCGTTCGGTGTGCTCGTCGACGTCCTGTCGGTGATTGGCGTAGGAGTCGTGCTTGGCCTTATGGCATTCGGATTCTTCGGGAAACGAGCCGCCCTGATCATTGGCGGCGTCTCGATCGTCGCGGTCGCACCCTTCGGAATTGGATTCCTGCACACCTACCCGGTGCTCGCGGGGTCGCTCGTGGCGTACGCGGTTTCGACCCTGGTGTGTGTGGGCATCACGATGCTGAACCGGGGTAGGAGCTTCGACTTCGAACTCATTAAGCAGCGCACCGGCGACTTTGACGGCGCTGGCGCAGACACCACCCAAGACGATTCGGCGGCGGAAGCCCCCGAACTGGAAGGAGTAAACCGATGAGCTCAACGTTCTGGTTGACCCTGTACGTACTCGCCTGGCCGGTGCTCGTCGCTGGCACGCTCACCTACATCGTGCGCGCGTTCACGCGCGACGCGAAGGAAGCGAAGAAGGAAGGCCGCAGCATCATCTAGGGTGATGCGCGCCTCTTGAGCCTGGGATTCATTGCGAATCCCGGGCTCAAGTTCTTTTACGGCTGTGGTGCCAGACTGACCCCCATGAGAACTCGTACCCTGTGGATCGCGGCCTGCGCCGCAGCCTTGGCCCTGTCCGGATGCGCGACCGCCCCAGTCGACGGCCAGGGGCAGAATGCAGAGCAGTCAACAGAACAGCCCGCCGCGTCGATCGAGCAGACGCTCGCCGGTCTCGGACTCTCGGCAAGCGAGCCCGAAGCGCTCGTCGAAGGCCTGGAAGCGCTGCCTGTCGCGGATCGCCCCGAGGGCTTCACGGTTTCGGTATTGCCGACCGAGGTGCGCCTGCAACCTGGCGCCACGGACGAGACATCGCTGCCGCTCTCGGGCGATGAGTTCTACCTCTCACTCGCGCCGTACCAAACGCAGACGCACCCGTGCGAGTTCCACGTTCCCACCTCCTGCGTCGGCGAGATGCAGGCTGCCGATGTGCAGCTTCGCGTTACCAACGTCGCAACTGGCGAGGTGGTGCTCGAGCAGTCCACGCAGACCGAGGACAACGGCTTTGTGGGGCTCTGGCTACCGCGCGACGGGGAGTTTCGCATCGAGGTGACGGCCGGCGGAGTGAGCGGCGAACAGGTTGTGCGCACCGGCGACCAAGACCCCACCTGCATTACGACCCTGCAGCTGCAGGCGTAACGACAGGGCACTGAAGATGCCCTCGAGGTACGGGCGTACCCTGGGAGCATGACCGGATCATCCAGCATTCCGCTGCCCCTCGAGCGCGCGTTCGCAGACGCGTTCCCTGAGCTGGGGGTGCCGTGGGAGTCGATCCGGCCCGCGAATCCTCAGCTCACCGTGTTGAATGAACCGCTCGCGCGCGAACTGGGGCTCGACCCCGAGGCGTTGCGCACGGAGGCGGGCGTGCGCGCGCTGCTCGGCAACGATCTCGCGAGCGGGGCGAAGCCCGTCGCGCAGGTGTATGCCGGGCACCAGTTTGGCAGCTACTCGGCCAGGCTCGGGGATGGCCGTGCGCTGCTCCTGGGCGAGCTGCGCACCTCGCGCGGCACCCTACTCGACGTACATCTCAAAGGATCTGGACCCACCCCGTTCTCGCGCGGGGGCGACGGCTTCGCGGCCCTCGGTCCGATGCTGCGAGAGTACCTCGTGAGCGAGGCGATGCATGTCCTCGGCATCCCCACGACCCGGGCGCTCGCGGTGATTTCGACCGGGCGGCGCATCGAGCGCGACGGTGACCTCGTGCCCGGCGCGGTACTCGTGCGCGTGGCCGCGAGCCATCTACGCGTCGGTACGTTCCAGTACGCGCGGGCCACTAGCGATACGGATCTGCTTGCGCGGCTCGTGAGCTTCGCGCTCGAACGCCACGCTCCGGATCGCGTCGCCTCCGTGACGCCCGCACTCGAACTGCTGGACCACGTCGTCGCGGGCCAGGCGGCACTCATTGCGCGGTGGACCCTTGCGGGGTTCGTGCACGGCGTCATGAACACCGACAATATGACGATCTCTGGTGAGACGATCGACTACGGGCCTTGCGCTTTTCTTGACCGCTACGACCCCGCAGCCGTGTTCAGTTCGATCGACCGGCAGGGGCGCTACGCGTATGGGGCGCAGCCGAGCGTGGCGCTGTGGAACCTGACACGGTTCGCTGAGGCGCTCTTGCCGCTAATCGCGGGGGAGGTCTCTGGCAGGAAGGCCGCTGTCGGGCAGGCCGCTGGTGGGCAGTACACCGAGGCAGGCGCTGACGCAGACGGTGCGTCTGAGGCAGCCATCGAGGCGGCCCGCGACGTGTTGGCCTGCTTCGGCCCCGCCTACGATTCGGCGTGGACCGATGGCATGCGCGACAGGCTCGGGCTCGGGGCGGGCGTGGTGAGCGATGCCGAAGTGGTGCAGCGCGCAACCGAGACGCTGACCCGGATCGAGTATGAGCACGGTGACTACACGCTCTCGATGCGTGCGGAGAACGAAGCGAACCCCCTGTATGTTGCCCGCAACGCGCTGCTCGATGAGGCGCTTGCCGCTGCCACCGCGGGGGACCTAGGACCGTTTGAACAGATGCTTGCTGCCGTGACCGACCCCGCACATGAGCGCGCGGGCTTCGAGCGACTCGCCGAGCCTCCCGCGGCGGGCGCACGCAGGTTCATCAGTTACTGCGGTACATAAGCATTCGGTCATCGGTGGGGGCGAGCGCAGCTTCTGCGGTGCAGAATAGTGGGGCCTGTTGCTCCTGCGGCGGTGTTATGGTTCTTCGCAGGAGCTACGTTTGGTCATTGAGTCAATGATGTTGTCAATATCGTAGTTGTTGCGGTTTCAGTATCGAAATCATGATTTGACGACTGAATTAGTGTCGTTATACTCGAATTACCGAGATTTTCGCGTTCTAGTGTGACCCAGAGTGTCTGCCGCAAAATCTTGTATCTATGGAGTGATACCCGTGACCGCCCCAGGCCACAACCCCGCCGTGCCCGCGCACGCTGCCCCTCAGTCCGACGCCTCAATGGCTGCGCAGGATGTCTTCGCCACAGCGCAAGAGGCCCTCTCGACGGCGCAGATTGCCCTGACATCCGCTGCCTCCCGGGTCGCGACCGCCACCGGTCAGATTGCGACCGCGATGGTGCACTCAAAGCCCCGCGACGCACGATTCTTCAATGACGCTCCTGTACTGCGCCGCATCGCCTTTGTAGTCGGCTACGAGGGCTTCAGCCTGCTCTTCACGATTTTCGTGCTGGGTGCCTTGCTCGGGCACGGAGGGGGAGAGTCGACGCTCACCGCGGTGCTCGTGACCGTGACCGCCACCACCTGGAACTACGTGTGGAACATGATGTACGAGGCGTTCGAGCGCCGGCGCGGAATGCGCGGCCGCGGCGCCTGGTCGCGTGCACTGCACGCGTTCGGCTACGAGGGCGGCGTGCTCATCTTCACGGTGCCGCTCGTGGCGTTTCTGTTGAACGTAAGCCTCTGGGAGGGGCTCATGATCGAGGGTGGGCTGCTCGTGTTCTTCCTGGTGTTTACAGTCGTCTACACCTGGGCGTTTGACCGAGTCTGCGGTCTGCCTGCCTCCGCACGCTAGCCGGTACCGGTGGTGCGGGCAGTGTCGCACGCGGCGCAACCTGAGCGTTTGTTGATTTTTCGAGATGCGAACACTCCTGTGACCTGCGCGTAACACAGCCCGCATACACTCGCATCAGCGCTTGGCGCAGATCGCGCACGCAAGAAAGGCAACGCTGATGACTATCCGCATCGGAATCGTTGGTTACGGCAACCTGGGCCGCGGAGTAGAAACCGCCATCTCGGCTCAGGCTGACCTCTCACTCGCGGGCATCTTTACCCGCCGTGATCCGGGCAGCTTCGACCCCCTGGGCGACGCCCCCGTCTACGCCCTCGCAGACATTGATGCTCACGCAGACGAGATCGACGTGCTCGTGCTCTGCGGCGGCTCCGCGAGTGACCTGCCGGTGCAGAGCCCCGAGCTCGCGAAGCGCTTCTCGATTGTTGACAGCTTCGACAACCACGCGCTCGTTCCCGAGCACTTTGCGGCGGTTGACGCGGCCGCGACCGAGGGCGGCACTACCGCCGTCATCTCGACGGGTTGGGATCCGGGCCTGTTCTCGATCAACCGCCTGTATGGCGAGGCGATCCTGCCGCAGGGTGAGACCTACACGTTCTGGGGCCGTGGCATCAGCCAGGGTCACTCTGATGCGGTGCGCCGCATCCCGGGCGTGGCCGGTGCCGCGCAGTACACGCTGCCCGCGGAGGACGCCATCGACCGCGTGCGTGCGGGGGAGCGGCCCGAACTGACGACCCGCGAGAAGCACACGCGCGAGTGCTTCGTGGTGCTCGAGGAGGGTGCGGATGCCGAGGCAGTACGCGAGGCAATCGTGACGATGCCCAACTACTTCGAGCCCTACGACACGACCGTGCACTTTGTGTCGGCCGAGGAGCTGGCGCGTGACCACTCGGGTATGCCCCACGGTGGGTTCGTGATTCGCAGCGGCGAGAGCTCACCCGGCACGAAGCAGTCGATCGAGTACCGCCTCCAGCTGGATTCAAACCCCGAGTTTACCTCGAGCGTGCTCGTGGCTTACGCCCGCGCCGTCGCGCGCCTCGCGAAGACGGGCGACCACGGTGCAAAGACACCGTTCGACATCGCCCCCGGGCTGCTGTCGCCGAAGTCGGCCGCAGAACTGCGCGCAGGACTGCTCTAGACGAGTCCGTTCTATACAGGACTACGAGGCTGCTCGGTGGCCTCGTAGGCAATGTGGCCCGTGCACATCATGTGTACGGGCCACATTTGTGTTGTAGGGGGATCGGATCCCGGCCCGCGGCCCGCGCGGCCAGTCACTCCGGCTACTTCACGTCCCTCGCCACGCCCCGCCCCGCGGCCCGCCCCGAAAACAGGCAGCCTCCCAAGAAGGTGCCCTCGAGCGCGTTGTAGCCGTGCACACCTCCGCCACCAAACCCCGCCGCCTCGCCCGCGGCGTAGAGCCCGGGAACCGGCCGGCCGTCAGCATCGAGCGCCCGCGAATCCAGGTCGGTCTGGATGCCGCCGAGACTCTTGCGCGTGAGCGTGTGCAGTTTGATGCCCACGAGCGGCCCGGCCGCCGGGTCGAGGATCCGGTGCGGCGCGGTCGTGCGGGTGAGCCGGTCGCCGAGATACCGCCGCGAGTTGCGAATGCTCATCATCTGCGCGTCCTTCGAGAACGGATTCGCGACCTCCGCGTCCCGCTCCCGCACCACCCGCGCCACGTGCGCCGGATTGAGGAGCGGCTGGTCGGTCAGCCCGTTCATCTTCGCCACCAGCTCGGGCAGCGACAGTGCGGTCACGAAGTCTTTGCCGCGGTCGATGAACGCCTGCACCGGCCCCGGCGCACCCTTTCCCAAGCGGGTCTTGACGAGGAGCTTCTTGTCGCGGTTCGTGAGGTCGGGGTTCTGTTCCGAGCCCGACAGCGCAAACTCCTTCGCGGCCATACGCGCCGTCACGACGAACCACGAGTGATCGTGAACCGCGAGATCCGGATCCGTGCGCAGCAGCCGCAGCGTGCCGAGCGTGTCATGTCCCGGCAGCCCGGGCAGCGGGAGCCTGCGACCGAGCGCGTCGAGCCACAGCGGTGACGGCCCGGGGAGAATGCGTATCGCGTGGCCCGGCCACACGGGGTTCCAGTTGCGAATGCCCTCGGTGTAATGCCACATACGGTCGCGGTTCACGAGTCGCGCGCCTGCCTCGCCCGCGATGTCGATCATGCGGCCATCCACGTAGGCGGGCACGCCCGTCACCATGTGCGCGGGCGGGGTACCGAGCCGCTCGGGCCAGAACTTGCGCACCAGCTCGTGATCGCCGCCGATGCCGCCGCTCGCCACGACGACCGCACTTGCGCGCAGCTCGAAGTCGCCCACAGCCTCGCGACTTGATGGGGCCCCGCGCGCGTTCGAGCTGTGCGCCAGTCGAGTGCCGCTGATGCCCACCACCCGACCGTCCTCCACAATCAGGTGATCGCAGCGGTGCCGGTGCAAAATTTGGGTGCCACCGCGCTCGGCGGCCTGCTCAGCGGCATCCGTGAAGGGCCGGATCACGCCGGTTCCCGTGCCCCACGGCACGTGAAAGCGGGGCACGGAGTTGCCGTGCCCCGTGGCGGTCAGGTCGCCACGCTCGGCCCACCCCACGACCGGGGTGAGATCGATGCCGGCCTCCCTGATCCACGAACGCTTCTCGCCCGCCGCGAACTCGACGTAGGCGCGCCCCCAGCGTTCAGCCCACGTGTCCTCGCCCGTGTTCGCCGAGCTGGCGGGGCCGCCCGGGGCGTGCGCGCTGCGATCCCACTGCGCGCTGCCCTGCCAGTCCTGCCACGCGAGGTCAAACGAGTCGCGCACGCCAAAGCGGCGCTGTTCGGGGGTATCGACCATAAAGAGTCCACCAAACGACCACCAGGCCTGCCCGCCAAAGTCCTGCGGGCCCTCCTGATCCACGATGATGGTGCGTAACCCGGCCGCGGCGGTCTCACGAGCAGCCACAAGACCGGCGAGACCGGCCCCCACAATGATGACGTCAGCGTCCATGCCCCCATTGTGCTCCGACGCCGACGGGAATGCTAGAAGTCTCTTCCTCCAGAGGCGTGCTCGTCGACGCGCTCCTGGCCGGTCAGCTCGGCAATGGCCGACATAATGCGCTCGGTCGCTTCTCGCCGGGCCTGCCCGGCGGGCAGCACGGCCAGGTCGGTGAGCGGCACCGGCGCCCCGAAGCGCAGCTCGACGCGATCCGGTCGCCCCGTAGCGGGATTCTTTAGATGGCGGCCCGTGCCGACGAGCCCAACGGGGACAACCGTGGCGCCAGTCTCGAGCGCGAGCCAGGCGGCACCGGCGCGGCCGCGGTACAGCCGCCCGTCGCGTGAGCGGGTGCCCTCGGGAAACACCGCGAACACACTGCCAGCTACGAGCACCTCGCGCCCGACATTGAGCGCCCCCTGTGCGGCGGCCGAGACATCTCGGTGCACGGGGATCGCCCCGATCTCGCGAAAGAACCAGCCGCCCAGGCGTGACCGAAATAGCGAAGCCTTCGCAAGAAACTGCACTTTGCGCGGGGAAAACGACGGAATCAGAATCGTATCGAGACCCGATAGGTGATTGCTCACGAGGAGCACCGGCCCTGCCATTGGCACGTGTTCACGCCCAGACACCCGGGGGCGATACCTGAGCCACAGATACGGCGCCAAGATCGTTCGCCCGATAAAAAACGTCGGGCCGGGGCGCGGAGCGGGGGAGGAAATCACCCACCGAGTGTAGCCCGCGCCGTGTGTACTGCTCTGGGCACGAGGCCGCCGTAACCGGCTGCCGGTCCCAGGAAAGACCCTGTGAATGACTCGCGCCCGCCGCGACCACAACACTAGGCTGGTGCACCAAGGCCCGCACCAATCAAGGAGGTGCCCAGCATGATCGAGTTTCAGAGCGTATCGAAGCGCTTCCCAGACGGCTCCCTCGCGGTTGACGATTTCTCGCTCCAGGTGCCGTCGCACAGCGTCGTCGCGCTCGTCGGTTCTTCAGGATCTGGAAAGACCACGCTGCTGCGCATGATCAACCGAATGGTCGACCCGAGCTCCGGCCGGGTGCTCATCGATGGCGAAGACGTGCGCACCCGCGACGCTGTGCAATTGCGACGCTCTATTGGGTACGTCATGCAGCAGGGCGGCCTGCTGCCGCACCGCAGCGTGCTCGACAATATTGCGACGGTGCCACGGCTCACCGGCGAACCCAAGACGGCAGCCCGCAGGCGAGCCGCCGAGCTCCTCGACCTCGTTGGGCTCGACCGAGCCCTCGGCGCGAGGTACCCCGCCCAGCTGTCGGGCGGGCAGCAACAGCGGGTTGGGGTGGCCCGAGCGCTTGCCTCCGACCCCAACATTCTGCTCATGGACGAGCCCTTCGGCGCGGTTGATCCCATCGTGCGCCGTGAGCTGCAGGCCGAGCTCATGAGACTGCAGGCCGAGCTCGGCAAGACGATCGTGTTTGTCACTCACGATGTCGACGAGGCGATGCGGGTGGGAGACGAGATTGTCGTGCTCGAGCGTGGCGCGCACATTGCCCAGCGCGGCACCCCGGCCGAACTGCTGGCCGCCCCCGCCTCCGACTTTGTGCGTGACTTTGTGGGGGCCAACTTGGCCGATCGGCAGCTACACACGCGTGTGGTCGAGGGCCGAACGGTCGCGATTGACGAGCACGGCACCCCTGTGGGGGTGCTCACGCAGTGAGCTGGTGGCTGAGTAACTGGGAGCAGGTCGCGGGTCTTGCGGCCTCGCACCTCGCGCTGAGCCTGCCCGCGATCGCCCTGAGTCTCGTGATCGCGGTGCCGATCGGCCGGCTCGCGTTCGAGAGCCCGCGCATAGGCGGCGCGCTGTTGTCGGCCGCGAGTCTCGCCTACGCGATCCCCGCGCTGCCGCTGCTGATCATCGTGCCCGCCGTGCTGGGCGTGCCGCTGCGCTCGTGGCAGACGATGGTCACCGCGCTCACGATCTACGGCGTTGCGCTGCTGGTGCGCACCGCCGCCGACGCCTTCGCTGCGGTTGATCCCCAGGTGCGCACCGCCGCGGTCGCCCTCGGACACTCCCCGCAGGCCATGTTCTGGCGGGTCGATCTGCCACTCGCGGTGCCGGTGCTCGTCTCTGGGCTGCGCGTCGTCGTGGTGTCGACGGTGAGCCTGGTCACGATCGGCGCGCTCATCGGCGTGCCCAGCCTGGGGTCGCTCCTCACCGACGGCTTTCAACGCGGCATTGCGGGCGAGGTTTGGACGGGCGTCATCGCGACAGTGCTGCTGGCGGTCGTGCTCGACCTCGCGGTCGTACTCGCGGGGCGGCTCCTAACCCCGTGGGCCCGGGCCGCAGCCGGACAGCAGGAGCGTGCTGGCGCACTCGCACGCTCCGGATCGGCCAACGCATGAACCTCTTTGGCGAAGCGCTCGCCTGGCTCGTCGACCCGGCCCACTGGAGCGGATCCGGATCCATCCCAATTCGAACGGCCGAGCACCTGGGCCTCACCGCGGTCGCCCTCCTTGGTGCAGCCCTGCTCGCGCTCCCTGCGGGGGCGGCCATCGGCCACGCTCGCCGAGGCGCCGCGCTCGTGGGCGGTATCGTGGGCGCCGCCCGAGCGCTGCCGACGCTCGGACTGCTGACACTGCTGGCACTCGCGCTCGGAATCGGGATCGAGGCCCCGCTCATCGCGCTCATCATCCTCGCGATCCCGTCGCTCTTCGCCGGAGCCTATTCCGGGGTGCAAGCAATCGATCCAGCGGTGCCCGACGCGGCCGCCGCGATCGGCATGACCCCGTGGCAGGTGCTCATGCAGGCCGAGCTGCCGCTCGCCCTCCCCGTGATCCTCGGCGGCGTGCGTGCCGCAACCCTGCAGATTGTATCGACCGCGACGCTGGCTGCCTATGTCGCCGACGTGGGGCTGGGCCGCTACCTGTTTGCGGGACTCAAGACCCGCGACTACCCGCAAATGCTTGCTGGGGCGCTCCTTGTCGTTGCGCTGACGCTTGCGATCGACCTGCTACTCGGCGCGATGCAGCGGGTCGCTTCGCGCCGCACGAACCACACCGCGCTTATTCACCCGATCAGAGAGGCCGCACGATAATGAGCCACAAATTCACCACCCTACTCGCCGTCACGGCCGCCCTGGCCCTCACGCTCGCGGGCTGCTCTGGGAGCGACCCGTTGGCGACCGCTAGCGACTCCGGATCGGGTGATGCGACCGCACCACTCGTCATCGGGTCACAGGACTACTATTCGAACGAGATCATCGCCGAGCTCTACGCGCAGGCGCTCGAGGCCGGCGGGTACGAAGTCGATCGGCAACTGCGCATCGGTCAACGCGAGGTGTACCTGCCCGAACTTGAGGCGGGCACGATCGACCTGATGCCTGAGTACACGGGAAATCTGTTGCAGTTTTGGCAGCCGGATACCGAGGCCAGCACCTCCGAGGACGTCTACGCGGCACTCAAGGAAGCCACCCCGGAGGGCTTGCGCGCCCTCGAGCAGTCGCCCGCGACCGACCAGGATTCGTACGTCGTGACCGCCCCCTTCGCACAGGAGTGGCAGCTCGAATCCATCGGCGATCTCGCGAATGTCACCGGGCCGATCACGCTCGGTGCCAACTCCGAGGCCGAGTCGCGGCCGTACGGCCCAGCCGGGCTCGCGAGCGTGTATGGGGTCGCTGGCGTTAAGTTCACACCGATCGAGGACAGCGGCGGGCCGTTGACACTCAAGGCGCTCCAAGACGACGATATTCAGCTCGCCAACATCTACTCGGCCGACCCCTCGCTCTCGAGTGGCGATGTCGTGACGCTCGCCGACCCCAAAGGCATCTTTCTCGCGTCCCACGTGGTTCCGATTGTGAGCGATCGCGTCGACGAGGGCGCCGCCGAGATCATCAACGCGGTGAGCGCAGCGTTGCAGCCGGCCGACCTCGTCGAGCTCAACGCGCGCAGCGTCAACGACGAACTTCCCGCGAAGCAGATCGCGGCGGACTGGCTGGGCGCACAGGGGCTGGCGTAACCGCCAGCGCTGGTTACTCCGAGCGCAGGGCGGGAAACACGAACTCGATGTTGAGCGGTGCGACGGCGATGTGCGGGGCAAGTCCCTCGCGAGGCCGCGCCGGGTCAAGCCACGCGACCTCTTCAATCTCGGCGAGCGGGGCCGCGCTGAGCGCGGCCGCGACGAAGTCGTGGGCAAACACGGTGGCCTCGAGCGCAAACCCCGGCTCGTTTGCGGCGGCGGTGCGAAACACGCCGAGTAGCGTGAGCGACGCCGGATCGAGCGCAATGGCGAGCTCCTCGGCCACCTCGCGCGCCGCACACGCTGCGGCGGATTCGCCCGGCTCGGGCTTGCCGCCCGGCAGCATGAATGCATGGGTGCCGCGCTTGCGCACATTAAGCACGCGCCCCTCACGGTCGCGCAGCACAACCGCGCTCACCCGGATCACTTGATCGGCAATCGCGGAGTGGGGTTCGACGGCCTGATCCGGCGTCGCGGCGGGGGAGTGGGGCGTGGGAGCTACTGACACCGCTCCAGATTAGCCCGCGTACCCGGGGGCCGCGGGGAGCCCAAAGAATTCCTCGAGCGTCGTGACGCCCGTTGCCCGCATTTCGGCTGCCAGCTCGGGGCCGACATATCGGAAGTGCCAGGGCTCCGGCATGAAACCCGTGACGGATTCCTTGTCGGCCGGATACCGCTCGATGAAGCCGTAGGCTGCGGCATTCTCCGCAAGCCACTGGCCCGCGGGAGTCTCACCGAAGCACGACGCCAGGTAGCAGGCGCCGTAGTCGTCGAAATCGACGGTGAGACCAGTCTGATGTTCGGAGTGCCCGGGGCGCGCAGAATAGGTGTCGGCGGCCGCCTGCCCGTCGCGCGCGATGTAGCTCTCATAGAGCTGCACCTGGAGGGCATAGGGGCGGTAGGCGCTGATGACGCGCACATCGAACCCGGCGTCGAGCGCGCCCGCCACGAGCTGCTCGGTTGCGCGCGCTGCGACCTCGCGCAGCGGCTGCCCGTTATCGTTTGCGACTCCCTCGGTGGGCACGAGATCGCTCGGCTCGAACTCGACGGGGTTCAATGGCCGCAGCTTGTTTCCCACCACCCAGATCGACATGGGGTCGTCGATCGAGTGAGCCTTGCGGTCAAACCCGGTTGGCGCGGGTGCCGCGGGGGCCTCAGCTTCGGGCTGCGGCTCGGGCTTGGCCAGCTTAGGTTTTGCCTCGGCAGCCTGCTCGGCGGCAGGCTTCTTCGGCTGAACCGGCTCGGGCTCCGGTGCACACGCGGTGAGGGACCCAACGAGCACGAGAGCGAGAAGGGCAGCGGCACCGTGCCGAATGAAAGTCATAGGAATATCGTAGGGGACGCTGCTTGGGCCGCATTCACAGCAGCGGGTTGCTGCTCAGACCTACGTACCCGGCCCCCTCGAGCCGATCAGCAATGACAGGAAATTCGGCGCGAGTGAGTGTCACCGCGTCGCGGGGCAGATCGGCCATAATGAACTGCTCCTCCGATCCGCACTCGGCAATGATGGTGCCCGAAGGATCGACGATGCGACTGTAGCCCCCGAGCTGCACTTCGCCCTGGGTGCCACACGCATTGCACGCGAGTACCCAGAGCTGGTGCTCGATAGCGCGGGCCTGCGTGAGTACCCGCCAGTGTTCCCGTCGGGCCGCTGGCCACGCCGCGGGGATCACGACGGCCTCTGCGCCGCGCTCGCTAATCTGCTGCCACAGGCCAGGAAAGCGCAGATCGTAGCACGTGGTGCTCGCGACGGGGCCAACGGGACTGTCGACGACGCTCAGCGATTCACCCGGGGTGAGGAGCTTTGACTCAAGGGACTGGTACCCAAATACGTGAATCTTGCGGTACACCTGGGCGACCGTGCCGGTGGGGTCGAGCAACACGGCCGTGTTAAACAACTGATCGCCTCGACGCTCGACGATGCTGCCGAGGTGAATCCAACTGCCGAGCTCGCGGGCCAGCTCGCTCATTGCGGTGACCGTGGGCCCCGCAAGCGACTCGGCGCGGTCGGCATACTGCTCAAAGGCGAAGTAGCCCGGGCTCCAGAGCTCGGGCAGCACATACAGCTCGGCCCCCGCGTGAGACCGGATGAGGTTCACGACGCGAGCGATGCGATTGCTCTGAGTTTCGTCGACGGGGCTCGCGACCTGTACCAGCGCGACTCGAGTGTGAGCGGGGGCGATGTGTGGCTCTGTCACGTGCATGCTCTCCACACTACGCGTGGTGAGCACGCCAATGCACCGGCGAGTGCGGCACAATAGAGCGTGGTGGTGCGAACTGTCAGGGTGCGCCGCCGAAACCGATCGGAGGGCGAACCCGCATGAGCATCGACACTGCGCCACGGCCAGAGAACGAAGGCCGCCCCGATAACCCCGGGTGGCTGAGTGAAGACGAGCTGCAGTTCGTGCGCGGCCGACTCCCGATGTTGTATGTAGAGGCAGTGCCGGTGCGCGTCAACGGGATGGGGCAGATCACCGAGGTGGGGCTGTTGCTGCGGAGCACCCCAGACGGGGTCATGACCCGCACGCTCGTGTCGGGCCGGGTGCGCTACGGCGAACCCGTGCGTGAGGCGCTTGCGCGTCACCTCGAGAACGACCTGGGGCCGATGGCGTTTCCCCAGATGCCCAACGCGCTCGTACCCGCGCAGGTGGCCGAGTACTTTCCGATGCCGGGCATCTCGCAGTTCTATGACGAGCGGCAGCACGCCGTCTCGCTCGTGTATGTGGTGCCGGTCACCGGCACCTGCAACCCCCGGCAAGACGCGCTCGAGGTGACCTGGATGTCGCCCGAGCTCGCGCTGTCAGACGAAACGCTGCGGGAGCTTTCGGGTGGCCGGGGCGCGTTGCTGCGGCAGGCGCTCGGCGCCACCGGCTGCTAGCCGCGATCCCTCAACCCCGTTTGCGCCAGTTGATGAGGTGCGTTCGAGAGAACGAGCGGGAGCACTTGCCGCAGGACTGCTCCCGTGTGGGGCGACGAAACCGGTAGTGCGGGTGGCCCGCCGGGCATGCCCCGACCCAAGGGGCCTGTTCGTGCGCGATTTCGCCGTCGTGGGTGCGCCCGCCGACGTAGCCGATCTCTGCCGCCGTGCGCTTCCAGAGCGCGCCGTGTCCAGCGCGAGGGCCAGCCATCGCGTGCGCAACTTCGTGCAGCAGGATCTGGTGTACCTCGTCGTCGTCGAACTTGGAGGCGAGATATCGCGAAACGGTGATGCGTTTCTCGGTGAAGTTGCACAGGCCGGCGCGACGCTTCGCGGTGTCGAAGCCGAAGCTCCACACGGCCGGGTCGAGGTGCATCTTGATGAGCGCCTCGGCCCAGACCCGAACCCGTGCGAGATTAGCCACGGCCGAAGAGCTCCCGTGCCGGGGCGGGGGAATCGACGGCGGTTGCATCGGTCACGATGCGTGCGCCGCGGATGAGTTCTGACAGCTCAGCGCCGTACAGCATGCGTGCCGGGTGCGGCCCGCCGGCAAGCAACCGCGGCATCCAGTCGAGTGAATCGAGCGGATCGGTGGACGCGACGAACACGATGTTGCCGAAGCGGCGGCCCTTGAGGACCTGCGGCTCGGCGATGGCCGCGACCGAGGGGAACAGGCTCGCGAGTGTCGCGGCCTGACCGCGCGCAAACGGCAGGCCGGTGCCATCCGCCGTGTTTACGACCACCACGCCCCCGGGGGCGAGCAGCGGGCGAATAAGCTCGTAGAACTCGAAGCTCGACACGTGCGCCGGGGTGCGCGCCCCCGCAAAAATATCAACAACGACGAGGTCCATTGCGCCCTGCATGCCCGCGGGCAGCTTGCCCAGCACCTCGCGGGCGTCGCCGCGTCGCACCCTGATGCTCGCGCGTTTGGGCAGCGGGGCAGCCTCGCGAACCAGATCGACGAGCGCGCCCTCGAGCTCAATCACCTGCTGACGGCTGCCCGGGCGCATCGCCTCGACATAGCGGGGGAGGGTGAAAGCCCCGCCACCCAGGTGTAGCGCCGAAATGGGCGCACCCTCGGGGCGAAACAGGTCGATGACATGCCCCATGCGCCGCACGTACTCAAAGAAGAGCTCGGTCTCGTCGCGCAGATTCACGTGTGACTGCGGGGTGCCGTCAATGGTCAACTGCACCGCTCCGGGGACCCACTCGTCCTCTTCGACGGCGGCGATGAGGCCCGAGGGGAGGGTAACCGGATCGGGAAGCACGAGCTTAGCCACGGCCGAGCCCCAGCTCCTCGATCTTGCGCTGCAGGTCAGCGTTTGAGGGCTCAACCTGATGGCTTGCATCGGGATAGAGGATGACGGGAATGTTCGTGCGACCGCTGATGTCTCGAGCCACCTCTGCCGCATCGGGCTCTAGCACCAGATCGATGTAGCGGTAGGACACTCCCGCACGATCGAACACGAGCTTTGCGCGCCGGCAATCGCCGCACCAGTCGGCACCGAACATCACCGTCTCGGGCTGGACTGCGGTTTCAGTGTGGCTCGGATCAACAGAATCGCGGGGCGCTGAAGAGGTGGTCATGCACCCAAGCCTAAAGCGAGCCTCCGACATTGGCCTGTGCCGCCGCGCGCTGCGGCTGCCACATCGCAAACGAAATGAGGGCAGCAGTGGCTCCCACGATCGCGCCAGCGACCGTGTCGCTCAGCCAGTGCACGTGGAGCGCGGTGCGGCTCCACGCCATGAGAACGATCCAACCGACGGCCGCCAGATTGACCCATACTGCCTGCCGACGAGTCACCCAGCCTGAATAGCGCACGACGAGAGCGAGTGAGACCACCAGTGCGGCCGCGCCCATGGTGTGCCCCGACGGGTACGAATATCCACTCGAACCATAGAGCTGATCCCAGGGGCGGGGCCGTGCCACCAACTGCTTCAGTAGCTGGGACGAGACCACGCCGAACAGCATCGCGGTCATGACCGTCGCCCCGGCGCGCGGAAACCGCAGGGCAAAGAAGAGGGCGGCCGCAATTGCCGCGCACACGGCCGCACCGATGCCGCTGCCCACCTCCGCCATGAATGCTGCGATGGCAAACGGGACGCTGCCGCGTGTGACGCCCGCGACTCCGTGCCACCACTCATCAATGCCGAGCGGGCCCTGCGAAACGAAGCGCAGGTACGCCCCAAACGCGACGACGGCCGCGAGGCCCGCGACCGCCCAGGCGGTTGCGGCGCGCGGCGACGCAGGATCCGGATCGTGGCGATTCGCGCCTGGTGCATCGTTCATCTGGACACAGTAGCGTCGCAAGCTGCGGAGTTTTGTGGGAACAGCGCGTCGCATGGAACCATCCCGGTTCCCGGGAATAAGCTGGGGGCCCGCGGGGCTGGTGCATAAACACCGGTTTTCTCATGGACAGCGCGTAACGATGGTGTTACAGTAGAAAGCTGCACTACGGACACCAGTGTGCCTTCATATAGTGGTAGGCCCCGGGAGCTGGCGCGAAAGCGCATATGAGCCTCGACCTTGTGATCCGATGCACTTCTCGCAAGACCAGGCTCAACCGGCCCGACGGGGCCCACGGAGGTAGTTTCCTTGGCTGCTGCGCGCAACGCATCGTCCACCACCCAACCGAAGAATGGCCGCAATCACGAGCGGCTGTCCTTCGCCAAGATTTCCGACACGCTGTCGGTGCCTAACCTACTGGCACTGCAGCTTGAGAGCTTTGACTGGCTCGTCGGAAACGACGCCTGGAAGCAGAGCGTCGTCGAGGCACAGGCTCAGGGGCGCGATGACATCGCGCTGAAGAGCGGCCTCGAAGAGATCTTTGACGAGATCTCACCGATTGAAGACAACGCTGGCACTATGCAGCTGTCGTTCGAGAACCCGATTCTCGACGATCAGAAGTTCACCATCGAGGAGTGCAAGGAGCGCGGCAAGACTTACGCCGCTCCGCTGTACGTCGAGGCGGCCTTCTACAACACCGAGACCCAGGTGCTGAAGAGCCAGACCGTCTACATGGGTGACTTCCCCATCATGACGGACAAGGGCACGTTCATCATTAACGGCACCGAGCGCGTCATCGTTTCGCAGCTCGTCCGTAGCCCCGGTGTGTACTTCGAGCGCGCACAGGAGAAGACGAGCGATAAGGACGTCTTCACCGCACGCGTAATCCCGAGCCGTGGTGCTTGGCTCGAGTTCGAGGTCGACAAGCGCGATCAGGTCGGTGTGCGCATCGATCGCAAGCGTAAGCAGTCGGTTACCGTCTTCCTGAAGGCGCTCGGTATGACGAGCGAAGAAATCATGGAAGAGTTCGCCGGCTACGAGTCGATCATGCTCACCCTGGAGAAGGACACCGTCCTCACCCAGGAAGAGGCGCTCAAGGATATCTACCGCAAGCAGCGTCCGGGCGAGCAGGTTGCCATCGAGGCTGCCAAGGCTCTGCTCGACAACAGCTACTTCAACGAGAAGCGCTACGACCTCGCAAAGGTCGGTCGTTACAAGATCAACCGCAAGCTGGGCGTCGATGCCCCCATCACCGATTCGGTGCTGTCGCTTGAGGACATCGTTTCGACGATCAAGTACCTCGTTGGTCTGCACGCTGAGACGAAGACGCTGCCCGGCATCCGTGACGGCAAGCCCTTCGAGAACCGTCTCGACACCGACGACATCGATCACTTCGGCAACCGTCGCATCCGCGCCGTTGGCGAGCTGATCCAGAACCAGGTGCGCACCGGCCTCAGCCGTATGGAGCGCGTCGTGCGTGAGCGCATGACGACCCAGGACATCGAGGCGATCACGCCCAACACGCTGATCAACACGCGCCCTGTGCTCGCAGCGATCAAGGAGTTCTTCGGTACTTCGCAGCTGTCGCAGTTCATGGACCAGAACAACCCGCTTGCTGGCCTGACGAACAAGCGTCGTCTGTCGGCCCTCGGCCCGGGTGGTCTGTCACGTGACCGCGCAGGCGTCGAGGTTCGAGACGTTCACCCGTCGCACTACGGCCGTATGTGCCCCATTGAGACCCCGGAAGGCCCGAACATTGGCCTGATCGGTGCACTCGCAACGTTCGCGCGGATCAACGCGTTCGGCTTCATTGAGACGCCGTACCGTCGCATCCTCGATGGCAAGGTCACCGACCAGGTTGACTACCTCACCGCTCACGAAGAGGACGAGTACCTCATCGCTCAGGCAGGTGCCCCCCTCACCGAGGACGGCACCTTTGCTGAGGAGCAGGTGCTGGCTCGCCCCCGTGGCTCGGAAGTGATGATGGTTGACGCGACTCGCGTGGACTACATGGACGTTTCGCCCCGCCAGATGGTGTCGGTCGCAACCTCGCTGATTCCGTTCCTCGAGCATGACGATGCAAACCGCGCGCTCATGGGCGCCAACATGCAGCGTCAGGCCGTGCCGCTCGTCCGCTCCGAGTCGCCCGTTGTGGGCACCGGTATGGAGGGCTACGCAGCCATTGACGCCGGCGACGTCATTGTCGCCGAGAAGTCGGGCGTGATCGAGGACGTGTCTGCTGACGTCGTCACGATCCAGCTTGATGAGGGTGGCCGCAAGAGCTACTTCCTGCGCAAGTTCGATCGCTCGAACCAGGGCACGAGCTACAACCACCGCGTCATCGTCAAGGAGGGGGAGCGCATCGAAGCCGGCGAGGTCATCGCTGATGGTCCCGCTACCGAGAACGGCGAGCTCGCACTGGGCAAGAACCTGCTGGTCGCGTTCATGCCGTGGGAGGGCCTCAACTTTGAGGACGCCATCATCCTGAGCCAGAACCTGGTGAAGGACGACACGCTCTCGTCGATCCACATCGAGGAGTACGACATCGATGCCCGCGACACCAAGCTCGGCAAGGAGGAGATCACTCGTGACCTCCCCAACGCCAGCATGGAGGCGCTCAAGGACCTCGACGAGCGCGGCATCATCCGCATCGGCGCTGAGGTTGGCCCCGGCGACATCCTCGTCGGCAAGGTCACGCCCAAGGGCGAGACCGAGCTTTCGGCTGAGGAGCGCCTGCTGCGCGCTATCTTCAACGAGAAGAGCCGCGAGGTTCGCGACACGTCGCTCAAGGTGCCGCACGGTGTCTCGGGCACGGTGACGTCGGTCAAGGTGTTTGACGCCGAGAACGACAACGACGACGAGCTTGGCTCGGGCGTCAACCAGCGCGTCGTGGTCTACATTGCGCAGAAGCGTAAGATCACCGAGGGCGACAAGCTTGCTGGCCGTCACGGCAACAAGGGTGTCATCTCGAAGATCCTCCCCGTTGAGGACATGCCGTTCCTCGCTGACGGTACCCCCGTCGACGTGATCCTGAACCCGCTGGGTATCCCCGGTCGAATGAACTTCGGCCAGGTGCTCGAGGTCCACCTCGGCTGGATCGCCAAGCAGGGCTGGAAGGTAGAGGGCAACCCCGAGTGGGCTGCCAAGCTGTCGCAGGAGGCCCTCGAAGCTGCCCCGAACACCAAGGTTGCGACCCCCGTGTTCGATGGCGCTTCCGAGGCCGAGATCGCCGGTCTGCTGGACTCGACCCTCGTGACTCGCGATGGCGACCGCCTCGTCGATCACACGGGTAAGACCCGGTTGTTCGACGGTCGTTCGGGCGAGCCCTACCCGTACCCGATCGCGGTCGGTTACATGTACATCCTGAAGCTGCACCACCTCGTGGACGACAAGATCCACGCGCGTTCAACGGGTCCCTACTCGATGATCACGCAGCAGCCGCTGGGCGGTAAGGCCCAGTTCGGTGGCCAGCGCTTCGGTGAGATGGAAGTGTGGGCGCTCGAGGCCTACGGCGCCGCATACGCGCTGCAGGAGCTGCTCACGGTGAAGTCGGATGACATTCTTGGTCGTGTGAAGGTTTACGAGGCGATCGTGCGCGGTGAGAACATCCCCGAGCCCGGTGTCCCCGAGTCGTTCCGCGTGCTCATGAAGGAGATGCAGTCGCTCTGCCTAAACGTCGAGGTGCTGGGCAAGGACGGCAACGTCGTCAGCCTGCGCGACAACGACGATGAGGCTCACCGCACCGCGGAAGAGCTCGGCATTAACCTTTCTTCGCGCTTCGAGACCTCGTCTGTTGACGAGATCTAAGCCGGACCAGACGACACAGTTACCAAGGGAGAACATTTTGCTCGAGGGACCAGATTTTAACGAGCTGCAGATCCGTCTGGCGACCGCTGAGGATATCCGCAGCTGGTCATTTGGCGAGGTTAAGAAGCCTGAAACGATTAACTACCGCACCCTGAAGCCGGAGAAGGACGGTCTGTTCGGCGAACAGATCTTCGGACCCAGCCGGGACTGGGAGTGCTCGTGTGGCAAGTACAAGCGCGTGCGCTACAAGGGCATCGTTTGTGAGCGTTGTGGCGTAGAAGTTACCAAGTCGAGCGTGCGCCGCGAGCGCATGGGACACATTGAGCTGGCAGCACCTGTCACGCACATTTGGTACTTCAAGGGCGTGCCTAGCCGCCTCGGTTACCTGCTCGATATGGCACCGAAGGACCTCGAGAAGGTCATCTACTTCGCTGCCTACATGGTGATCGACGTTGACGATGAGGGCCGCCACGAAGACCTCGGCGAGCTTGAGGCTGAGCTGCGGCTCGAGCTGAAGACGCTTGAGGACCAGCGCGACATCTCGATCGCACAGCGCCAGCAGCAGGCAGAGTCCGACCTTGCCGCGCTCGAGGCAGAAGGTGCGAAGGCCGATCAGCGCCGCCGCGCTGAAGCCTCAGCCGAGAAGGAAATGACCGTCATGCGTAAGGGCTTCGATGATGACATCGCTCGCCTGCAGCGCGTGTGGGAGGACTTCCGCAACCTCAAGGTTGGCGACCTCAAGCCTGAGGACGCAGTCTTCGCTGACCTCATGGACCGCTACGGCGATTACTTCGAGGCCTACATGGGTGCCGAGGCAATCAAGAAGCGTCTTGAGGCTTTCGACCTCGCTGCCGAAAGCGACCTGCTGCACCTGCAGATCGCCGAGGGCAAGGGCCAGAAGAAGATCCGTGCGATCAAGCGCCTGAAGGTTGTCAACTCGTTCCTCACGACGGGCGCAAGCCCCGCCGCGATGGTGCTCGACGTTGTACCGGTGATCCCGCCCGAGCTGCGCCCGATGGTGCAGCTTGACGGTGGACGCTTCGCGACCTCGGATCTCAACGATCTGTACCGCCGCGTGATCAACCGCAACAACCGTCTGCGCCGCCTGCTTGATCTCGGTGCTCCCGAGATCATCGTGAACAACGAGAAGCGCATGCTGCAGGAAGCCGTCGACGCACTGTTTGACAACGGTCGTCGTGGTCGCCCGGTCACGGGCACCGGCAACCGCGCCCTGAAGTCGCTCAGCGACATGCTCAAGGGCAAGCAGGGTCGTTTCCGTCAGAACCTGCTCGGCAAGCGTGTTGACTACTCGGGCCGTTCGGTCATCGTGGTCGGCCCGCAGCTCAAGCTGCACCAGTGTGGTCTGCCCAAGCAGATGGCACTCGAGCTGTTCAAGCCGTTCGTCATCAAGCGCCTCATGGATCTGTCGCACGCACAGAACGTGAAGGCTGCGAAGCGCATGGTGGAGCGCGCGCGCTCCGAGGTCTGGGACGTGCTCGAGGAGATCATCCGCGAGCGCCCCGTTCTGCTCAACCGTGCACCGACGCTGCACCGCCTGGGCATCCAGGCATTCGAGCCGCAGCTCGTTGAGGGTAAGGCTATCCAGCTGCACCCCCTCGTCTGCACCGCCTTCAACGCTGACTTCGACGGCGACCAGATGGCAGTTCACCTGCCGCTGTCGGTTGAGGCGCAGGCTGAGGCTCGCGTGCTGATGCTCGCATCGAACAACATCCTGAAGCCGTCTGATGGCCGCCCGGTGACCCTGCCCTCGCAGGATATGATCATCGGTCTGCACCACATCACGACGCTCAAGGATGGCGCTGTCGGCACCGGCCGCGCATTCGGTTCGATCGCCGAGGCAATCCTTGCAATGGACGAGCACACGCTCGACCTGGGTGCACCGGTGAAGATTCGTCTCACCGATTACACCGATGCTAAGGGCATCACGTCTGACAAGCCCGTCATTGTGGAGACCTCGCTGGGACGCGCGCTCTTCAATGAGACGCTGCCTGCCGACTACCCCTACTTTGAGCGGGTAGCCGACAAGGGCACGCTCTCGAGCCTGGTCAACGACCTGGCCGAGCGCTACCCGAAGGTTGAGGTGGCGGCAACGCTTGACCGCATCAAGGACGCCGGTTTCTACTGGGCTTCGCGCTCGGGTGTCACCGTTGCTCTGTCGGACATCGTTACCCCGTCGAACAAGGCAGAGATCATCGCGGCGCACGAAGAGCGTGCCTCGAAGGTTCAGCGCGACTACGACCGCGGCATGATCCAGGACTCCGAGCGCCACAAGGCACTCACCGAGATCTGGACCGAGGCGACCGAAGAGGTTGCTCAGGCCATGCGCGAGCAGTTCCCCGAGGACAACACCATCTTCCGTATGGTGTCGTCGGGTGCACGTGGTAACTGGCTGCAGATCCGTAACATCGCCGGTATGCGTGGCCTGGTGTCGAACCCGAAGGGTGAGATTATCCCTCGCCCGATTATCAACTCGTACCGCGAGGGCCTGTCGGTTGCGGAGTACTTCATCGCGACCCACGGCGCTCGTAAGGGCCTGGCTGATACCGCTCTGCGTACCGCAGACTCGGGTTACCTGACTCGTCGACTCGTCGACGTGTCGCAGGACGTCATCATCCGCGAGGAAGACTGTGGCACGCGCCGCGGCCTCGACCTGCCCATCGCGGCACCCGACGCGAACGGTGTGCTCGTCGGTGACGAGAACGTCGAGAACTCGGTGTACGCACGTACCCTCGCAACCGACGCCATTGGTGCTGACGGCTCTGTCGTCGCCACCGGCGGCGAGGACGTGGGCGACGTGCTCATCGACCAGCTCATCGCTGGCGGTGTGACCGAGATCAAGGTGCGTTCCGTACTGACGTGTGAGTCGGCAGTGGGCGTGTGCGCCACCTGCTACGGCCGCTCGCTTGCTACGGGCCAGCGCGTCGACATCGGCGAGGCAGTCGGCATTATCGCTGCTCAGTCGATTGGTGAGCCCGGTACTCAGCTGACGATGCGTACCTTCCACACGGGTGGTTCGGCTTCGGCAGACGACATCACGCAGGGTCTGCCCCGCGTGCAGGAGCTCTTCGAGGCTCGTACCCCCAAGGGTGCGTCGCCCATCGCAGAGGCCGCTGGCCGCATCATCATCGAGGACACGCCGAAGGGCCGCAGCATCCTGCTGACGCCTGACGACGGAACCGAAGAGAAGATGTACCCCGTGCTGAAGCGCTCCACCCTCCTCGTGGAGGACGGCGACCATGTTCAGCTGGGTCAGCCCTTCATCCAGGGCACGCTTGACCCGAAGGACATCCTTCAGGTCGGCTCGACCGAGCTCGACAAGCACATCCCCGGTGAGCGTGCCGTGCAGAAGTACCTCGTCGAGGGCGTACAGAACGTGTACCGCTCGCAGGGTGTACCGATCCACGATAAGCACATCGAGGTCATCGTTCGTCAGATGCTGCGCAAGGTCACCGTGGTTGATCACGGCGACACCGATCTGCTGCCTGGTGCGCTCGTTGACCGTGCCACCTACCAGCGCATCAACCGCGAGGCGCTGCTCGACGGCAAGCGCACGGCTACCGCGCGTTCCGAGGTCATGGGTATCACCAAGGCCTCGCTCGCAACCGAGTCGTGGCTGTCGGCTGCATCGTTCCAGGAGACGACCCGCGTGCTCACGCAGGCCGCGATGGAGGGATCGCGAGATCCGCTCATCGGCCTCAAGGAGAACGTCATCATCGGTAAGCTCATCCCGGCCGGTACCGGCCTGGGCGTCTACCGTGACGTCACCGTGAGCGCAACCGAGGATGCAAAGGCGGAGCGTTACCCGAACCGCCTGTTTGCAACCGAGGGCACGTTCGACGAGAACGACCTGTCGTTCGTGGACTTCGACAGCTTCACGGCTGACGAGTTCAACCCGGGCAACTACAGCTAACGCTGGCCTCAAGGCGCGTGGGCGTTCGCACTTCGGTGCGGGCGCCCACGCGCTTTTTGCGTGGTCTTGCGAGAGTCCGGCGAGGGAACGCCGCAAAGTGGTGGCAAGCTTGTACTGTGGCGTGATGGTGGTAGGTCACCGATAGTTTTTGGACCCAAGAGGTGAGGCGATGAGCGAAGAACGCGAGACCCCTGCGTCGAGAGCCGCGGAAGCCCCAGAGGCCCCGGCAAATCTCGGCGCACCCGTCGAAGAAACCGAAGTGAGCGAAACCGAGGTCCTCGAGGCGGTTGAGCGCGCCACGAGCCCGTCGGCTGAGCCCGCGGGCCCGAACGGAGAGCCCACGACTCTGGCTGACGAGGCTACTCCCGCGGCAATCGCGGAGCCCGGCGAGGAAGTGACTGGCGAAGCCGCGAGTGCCCGATCCGGTACAAGCACCGAAGGCAGCGTGGATCTCGGTGTCGCCCCCACGCCCGAGGTTGCAGAACAGGCGCGCCGCCAAGCCATCTCCGAGGTGGACACCCAGCTCAACATCGACATGGGTGCGGGTATCGCGGACCCCACGCTCGGCCTCGATGACCTTCCGAGCGCGACCGAGGAGCCAGCGCGCGACGGCGAGATTCGCATTGCGGCTGACCACCCGATGGCGGCGCTGTACATGCAGTCGCCGATGCCCCCCGAGATTCGCGGTAACCGCGGAGCGGGCGTGCTCATTGCGCTGCTCGGCACGGTTGGTTTCGCGCTCGTGTGCGCGGGTGTCGTGGCGCTGTGGCTCGCGCCCACGCTCGCACCGTCACAATTCGTCGCCGGGCTCACGGAAAGCTTGCTCGCGTGGAGTTTCATTGCCGCGACGATCGCGTTCTTCGTCGGGCTTGCCGTGCTCGTGCTGATCGTCGGTCGTGCTGGCTGGTGGGCCTATGTGCTGGGCGGCTTTTTCGTGGGCGTCTTCGTCTGGGCAGCTGCCACCGCGGGGCTCGTCGTCGAGGCGCTTGGCTGGCGGGCACTCATTGATCTGGCTCCCGCCGCGCTCATTGAAAAGTTTGGTGTCTCGGTTCCCGCGATCGCGGCCGGTGTGATCGCCCGCGAAGCCACCGTATGGTTCGGTGCGTGGATCGGTTCGCGCGGTAGGCGCATGAAGCAGCGCAATGCGGAAGAACTCGCAGCGTACGAATCGGCCCTGGCAGAGGTGCAGGCGAAGTCGATATGAGCGCGGCGGGCCGGCGGGGCGTAACGCGCGGTTATGTGGTGGCGTTGATCGCCGCAACGTGCATCGTTGCAGTCGCCCTGCTGGTCCCTTCCTGGGGTGCGATCGCGCTCGCAACCGGCACCGAACCGGTGATGACCGACTCTGTGTCGCCCTCGGCCGGCCCACTCACGGTGGTCGTCGCGCTCGCCTTGCTCGCCGCTTCGCTGTGGCGACAGGCGATCACGCTGCTACGTGGACAGCGCAGCCCCGCCTGGGGGCAGATCATCATCGCGGCCGTCGGCGGCTACCTCGTCTGGTGCCTCGGCGGCATGCTCGCCGGGATGGACCTGCGCGCCACCTGGCTGAGCCCCTACGCGGTCGCGCTCGGCGTCTCCTGGGCGCTCGCAACCCTCGCCTTCTGGGCGGTTCTCGCCCGGCGCGTGTACACCGACCGGCCGCCTCCGCGGTGGCCGTGGGAGCGGGCTGAGGAGAGCGACGGCTCGTGACGGTCGTCGAGGATCGGGTCTCCGTCGCTGTCGACGCTTGGCTGCGATGGCTGCCATCGTGGCGCCCCGGGAGCCACCGCGGTCGCACGCGGGTGTGCCGGCGCTGCACCGGATCTCCGGTGGTGATGGCCGCCGCGATCGGCCACGACGTGCCGCATCAGGTGACGCACGCACTCACGAGCCGAATGCAGCGCATCATCGACCGCGGGGTCGACGAGTACACGGAGCGAGAGTTGCCGCTGCTGCACGCAGAACTCACGGGGGAGGAGCTGTGGAGCTCGGGCGGCTACGATCCGGCCGCCGGGCTTGAGCCTGAATTCGAGGGGATTGATCCGGATCCCGAGCCCGCAGAGGGCTCGCAGCCGTACCTCTTCACACTCGCGGGCCTCGCGGAGGAGGTGCGCCCCGAGGCGCCGCTCCCGCGGCCGCCCTTGACTGCGCAGGAACGGGAAGTGCTTGCTGCCGAGATTGCCCGCGCGGACGACTGTGCCGAGGAGATTGGGCGCGAACTGTGCCTCGCGCTTGTGACCCACAGGGCCCGGATCGCCGCCGCGATCGAGCGCTTCGTTGAGCCCCAGGTGCAGGCCATGCTCGACGAGCTCAGCCGCCATCTGGAGCCGCCGCGGTAGCTGCCCGCGACACGCCCGACTGAGGATCGCCCGGTCGCTCTTGCGCGCGCTCGCATCTGCGCGTAAAGTAGCTAACTGGTGTGCACCCGTTTGCGCTGCCCTCGCGGCGGCTTTTTGGGGTGTTCATCGCTGGGTATGTGACTCGCAAGAGTTGCGCCCCCACGGCATAGCTGCACCCGCGATTGTACCTCCAGGGGTGCGATCTCAGCAGCTCAGTCGCCGCGTAAGCCGCGACGCATGCTCATCCATTGGAAGCATTCCTGTCACCGTGCAGGACTAAATAGGAGAATCATTGCCTACTATTCAGCAGTTGGTTCGCAAGGGCCGCACGCCTAAGGTCTCTAAGACCAAGGCGCCCGCCCTTAAGGCGAACCCGCAGCAGGCAGGGGTTTGCACCCGTGTCTACACCACCACCCCCAAGAAGCCCAACTCGGCGATGCGTAAGGTCGCTCGTGTGAAGCTTCGTAACGGTACTGAGGTCACCGCCTACATCCCGGGCGAGGGTCACAACCTGCAGGAGCACTCACTCGTGCTCGTGCGTGGCGGCCGTGTCAAGGACCTCCCCGGTGTTCGTTACCGGATCGTCCGCGGTGCGCTCGATACTCAGGCAGTCAAGGACCGCAAGCAGGCTCGTAGCCGCTACGGCGCGAAGATGGAGAAGAAGTAATGCCTCGTAAGGGTCCTGCTCCCAAGCGCCCCGTAGTTGCCGATCCCGTATACGGCGCTCCCATTGTTAGCCAGCTGGTCAACAAGATTCTCGTCGACGGCAAGAAGGGTCTGGCCGAGCGCATCGTTTACCAGGCACTCGAAGTTGTTGCTGAGAAGTCCGGCCAGGACGCAGTGACGGTTCTCAAGAAGGCGCTCGACAACGTGCGCCCCACCCTTGAGGTTCGTTCACGCCGCGTTGGCGGCAGCACCTACCAGGTGCCCGTTGAGGTTAAGCCTCACCGCGCCAACACGCTCGCACTGCGCTGGCTGACCAGCTACGCGAAGGCCCGTCGCGAGAACTCGATGACGGACCGCCTCACCAATGAGATCCTCGACGCATCCAACGGCCTCGGTGCCGCTGTGAAGCGCCGCGAGGACACTCACAAGATGGCTGAGTCGAACCGCGCGTTCGCACACTACCGCTGGTAGTCGTCACTCGGTGAGGTGGGCAGCGCGCTCCGCTTGCGCGGCTGCGCGCCGCCCACCCCGCCGTTTGATCTTCTTAGCTGGCATCGGCCCCAACCGGGCCCGTGCTCAGCGCACACCAAACTTTTATCCCCACCCGGAGGAGACCCCGTGGCACAAGACGTGCTCACTGACCTGAGTAAGGTCCGCAACATCGGCATCATGGCTCACATCGATGCTGGCAAGACCACCACGACCGAGCGCATCCTGTTCTACACGGGTGTTAACCACAAGCTGGGCGAGACCCACGACGGTGGCGCGACGACTGACTGGATGGAGCAGGAGAAGGAGCGCGGCATTACGATTACGTCTGCCGCCGTAACCTGCTTCTGGAACAAGAACCAGGTCAACATCATTGACACCCCCGGCCACGTTGACTTCACCGTCGAGGTCGAGCGTTCGCTTCGCGTGCTCGACGGCGCCGTTGCAGTGTTCGACGGCAAGGAGGGCGTTGAGCCCCAGTCGGAGACCGTTTGGCGTCAGGCTGACAAGTACGAAGTTCCCCGCATCTGCTTCGTCAACAAGATGGACAAGATGGGCGCTGACTTCTACTTCACCGTAGACACGATCGTCAACCGCCTCGGCGCAAAGCCGCTCGTCATGCAGCTGCCCATCGGTGCAGAGGCTGACTTTGTTGGCGTCGTTGACCTGCTCACGATGAAGGCATTCGTTTGGGAAGGCGATTCCAAGGGTGACGTTACCCTGGGCGCTAACTACGAGACCAAGGAAATTCCCGCTGAGCTCCAGGCCAAGGCCGAAGAGTACCGCGCGAAGATCGTTGAGACCGCTGCAGAGACCGACGATGCACTCCTCGAGAAGTTCTTCGGTGGCGAAGAGCTCACGATCGACGAGATCAAGGGCGGCATCCGCAAGCTCGTCGTGAACAACGAGATCTACCCCGTGTACTGCGGCTCGGCGTTCAAGAACCGTGGCATCCAGCCCATGCTCGACGCAGTTGTGGACTTCCTCCCCAACCCGCTCGACGTTGGCGCGATCGAGGCACACGATCCCCGCGACGAGTCGATCGTTATCGAGCGTTTCCCGAAGGCTGACGACCCGTTCTCGGCTCTCGCCTTCAAGATCGCTGTTCACCCGTTCTTCGGTCGTCTGACCTACGTTCGCGTGTACTCGGGCAAGATTCCTTCGGGCACTCAGGTCATTAACTCGACCAAGGGCAAGAAGGAGCGCATCGGCAAGATCTTCCAGATGCACGCCAACAAGGAGAACCCTGTTGACGAGCTGATGGCAGGTAACATCTACGCCGTCATCGGCCTGAAGGACACCACCACGGGTGACACGCTGGCCGCCGCTGACGCGCCCGTCGTGCTCGAGTCGATGACCTTCCCTGAGCCCGTCATTGAGGTTGCTATTGAGCCCAAGACCAAGGGTGACCAGGAGAAGCTTGGCGTCGCCATCCAGAAGCTCGCTGAAGAGGATCCCACGTTCCGCGTGAGCCTCAACGCCGAGACCGGCCAGATGGTTATCGCCGGCATGGGCGAGCTCCACCTTGACATCCTTGTCGACCGCATGAAGCGCGAGTTCAAGGTTGAGGCGAACGTTGGTAAGCCGCAGGTTGCTTACCGCGAGACGATTCGCCGCGAGGTTGCCAAGTACGACTACACCCACAAGAAGCAGACCGGTGGTTCGGGTCAGTTCGCTAAGGTACAGATCGCGCTTGCTCCGCTCGAGGTTGAGGGCGACAAGATCTACGAATTCGTGGACAAGGTGACCGGTGGTCGCATTCCGCGCGAGTACATCCCGTCAGTCAACGCTGGTATCCAGGACGCAATGGGCTACGGCATCCTCGCGGGCTTCCCGCTCGTGGGTGTTAAGGCAACCTTGCTCGATGGCGCTTACCACGATGTTGACTCGTCGGAAATGGCGTTCAAGATCGCCGGCTCGATTGCGTTCAAGGAAGCAGCTCGCCTCGCGCAGCCCGTCATCCTTGAGCCCATGATGGCCGTCGAGGTACGTACGCCCGAGGAGTACATGGGTGAGGTTATCGGTGACCTCAACTCACGTCGTGGCCAGATCCAGTCGATGGAAGACGCGAGTGGCGTAAAGGTCATTCGTGCACTGGTGCCCCTCTCTGAGATGTTCGGGTACATTGGCGATCTGCGGTCGAAGACCAGCGGTCGTGCAGTGTTCTCGATGACCTTCGACTCCTACGCTGAGGTGCCGAAGGCCGTGGCCGATGAGATCGTTCAGAAGGCTAAGGGCGAGTAATATTGCCCGGCGGCGGGCGGCCAGACCTAGTCTGGCCGTTCGCCGTGAGGCTCAGGTCGCGATTGCGTCGCTGAGCTTGTAACATAGGTACACAAACCCAGTACTCGTGCCCTTCGAAATGGTCGAAGGGAAGCGGTGCTTATGTCCTGAGGAGGACCATAGTGGCGAAGGCCAAGTTCGAGCGGACCAAGCCGCACGTAAACATCGGTACGATCGGTCACGTTGACCACGGTAAGACGACCCTTACCGCTGCTATCTCGAAGACGCTTGCTGACAAGTACCCTTCGGATACCAACGTTCAGCGCGACTTCGCAACGATCGACTCGGCGCCGGAAGAGCGCCAGCGCGGCATCACGATCAACATCTCGCACGTTGAGTACGAGACCCCGAAGCGCCACTACGCGCACGTTGATGCACCCGGCCACGCCGACTACATCAAGAACATGATCACCGGTGCTGCCCAGATGGACGGCGCAATCCTCGTGGTTGCTGCTACCGACGGCATGATGGCACAGACCAAGGAGCACATCCTGCTCGCAAAGCAGGTTGGCGTTCCTTACCTGCTCGTTGCACTCAACAAGTGCGACCAGGTTGACGACGAGGAGATCCTCGAGCTCGTCGAGATGGAGGTCCGCGAGGAGCTCTCCAAGCACGGCTACCCCGGAGACGACGTCCCCGTCGTCCGCGTTTCGGGCTACCAGGCACTCCAGGGCGAAGAGAAGTGGGCTAACTCAGTTCTCGAGCTCATGGAAGCTGTCGACAACAGCGTTCCGGACCCCGTCCGTGACCGTGACAAGCCCTTCCTGATGCCCGTTGAGGACGTCTTCACGATCACCGGTCGTGGCACCGTTGTTACGGGTCGCGCCGAGCGTGGCACGCTGAAGATCAACTCTGAGGTCGAGATCGTTGGTCTGCGCGACACGCAGAAGACCACCGTTACCGGTATCGAGATGTTCCACAAGCAGCTCGACGAGGCATGGGCAGGCGAGAACTGTGGTCTGCTTCTCCGCGGCACCAAGCGCGAAGACGTAGAGCGCGGCCAGGTTGTTGTTCAGCCCGGCTCGATCACGCCTCACACGAACTTTGAGGGCACCGCCTACATCCTGAAGAAGGAAGAGGGCGGCCGCCACAACCCGTTCGAGACGAACTACCGTCCCCAGTTCTACTTCCGTACGACTGACGTGACCGGCGTTATCACGCTGCCCGAGGACAAGCCGATGGTTATGCCCGGCGACACCACCGACATGACCGTTGAGCTGATCCAGCCCATCGCTATGGAGGATGGCCTCGGCTTCGCAATCCGTGAGGGTGGCCGCACCGTCGGCGCCGGCACGGTGACCAAGGTTCTCGCGTAAGTCTTAGTTTTCTAAGTCTTTCGATAGACCTACAAAACCCCCGGGATTTTTCCCGGGGGTTTTGTGCATCCTCCGGCACTGATCCGGCACCGCATCTCTATTGCGGCCCGCCCGGCCCCAGCCTGGTGGGGTCTTCACCTTCTGAGGAGTATCCTCGAAGTACGGGGCAGATCCTTGCCCTCACACCACACAGCGAACGGAGCAGGAGTGCCGCAAACCGCAGCCGAACGCATCACCCATTTTGCGCGGCAGTATGGCGCGCTCTACCTCCTCGATGCGCTGGCATGGGCGATCGCCATTCTCGTCGCGCTCGTACTGAGGTTTGACTTCAATCTCGCCCGGATCCACTGGGGTTGGACGCTCGTGGTGATCGGGGTCACAGCGGTGCTGCAGCTCGCAGCTGGCTGGCTCACCTGGCTCTATCGCAACCGCTTTGCGATCGGCAGCTTTGATGAGGTGCGTGCGCTCGTCATCGACATCACGGCTGTGATGATCGTCGCCTGGGTGTTCGCATTCCTAGTGGGCTACGGCAACGGCATTCCCCGCAGTACCCTCATCATCGCCGCACCCATCACCTTCAGCCTCATGGGCGTCGCTCGCTACATCATGCGGCTCAGGAGCGAGAAGCAGCTGAAGCCCGGCGACGAGGCCGAGATCACGCTGCTGTACGGTGCGGGATATCTCGGGGTGCAGACCGCGAAGCGTATGCTCACCGACGCGAAGGGTGCGGCGCTGCCCGTCGGCTTCATCGACGATGACCCGACCAAGCGCAACCAGGAGGTGCGGGGCGTCCGTGTGCTCGGCGGATTCGCAGACCTTCCGCAGATCGCTCGCGAAACCCGGGCGACCAAACTCATCGTGTGTATTGGAGACGCAGATTCCGCAATGATGCGGCGCGTCGACGCCGCAGCGGACCGGGCCGGAATGACCGCCCTCGTGCTGCCGCCGCTGGAACAGATCCTGCAAAATAATGCGGCCATTTCGGACGTACGCGCACTGTCGATCGAGGACCTCATCGGGCGTCACCCCGTGCGCCTGGAAACCGAATCGATCGCGTCCTACCTCCAGGGCAAGCGTGTGCTCGTAACAGGCGCCGGTGGCTCGATCGGCTCAGAGCTGTGCCGACAGCTCGCGAAGTTCGCCCCGAGCGACCTCATCATGCTCGATCGCGACGAGACTGCCCTGCAGGAGAGCCAGCTGGCCATCAGCGGGCACGGACTGCTGGACACCAATGACGTGGTGCTCGCGGATATTCGCGATGCCGACGCGCTTCACCAGATCTTTCTCGAGCGGCGCCCCGAGGTGGTCTTCCACACCGCAGCGCTCAAGCACCTACCCATGCTCGAGCAGTACCCCGACGAGGCGTGGAAGACGAACGTCCTCGGCACGCTGAACGTGTTGCGCGCCGCGCAGGCGGCCGGGGTCGGGACGTTTGTGAACATCTCTACAGATAAGGCCGCGAACCCCACGAGCGTTCTCGGGCACTCCAAGCGGGTCGCTGAGAAGCTCACCGCCTGGATGGCCGAGCAGACCGGCATGCGGTACCTCTCCGTGCGCTTCGGCAACGTCATTGGCAGCCGCGGCTCGATGCTCCCCACCTTTCGCAAGCTAATTGAGGCTGGCGGCCCGCTGACGGTCACACACCCCGACGTCACCCGGTACTTCATGACGATTCCCGAGGCCTGTCAGCTTGTCGTACAGGCCGGCGGTATCGGGCGTCAGGGCGAGGTGTTGATTCTCGAGATGGGGGAGCCCGTCTCGATCTTGGACGTTGCCAAACGCATGATCGCGCAGTCAGGCAAGGACGTCGAGATTGTGTTCACCGGGCTGCGTCACGGCGAGAAGCTGCACGAGGAGCTGACCGGTGAGGGGGAGGGCAACGAACGTCCCTTCCACCCGATGATTTCCCACGCCCACGTCGACACGATCTCACCCGAGGTGCTCGACCACGAGGGCTGGGTCGCGCGGATGGACCTGACCCAGGCCGCCGAGGAGCGCGTGCATTGATCCCCCTAACCGCTGCCCTGCTCGCTGGCGGGGTTGCACTCGTGTGCAGCTTGCTGCTGCCATTCGTCGTGCGCCCGGTGCTGGTGCGCTTGGGCATTATGGATGTGCCCAACGAGCGCTCTTCGCACGCGCGCCCCGTGCTGCGCGGCCTGGGCCTCGCTGTACTGATCGCGATGGTCATTGCGGGCGTCATAGGCGTGCTGCTGTTCGCGGACGCCGCCCCTGCAAGCGCAGTTTGGCAGGTCCTCGCGGTGGTCGTCGCCGGATCGTTCTGTGCGGGGCTCCTCGGCCTGGCAGAAGATCTGCACGGTGTGAGCGTCAATGTGCGCAGCGCATTGCTCCTAGTGATCGCACTTGCCGCTCCCATCGCACTGTTCTGGGTGCAGCCGAGCGCGAGCGTATCGCTGTTCAACTCCGGCGATGTCGGACGCATTGCTGGGGCAGAGGCCTCATTTGGTTGGGTGCCCGCGCTGCCGCTCTGGGGCACAATCTTGCTCGTCATCTATGCCGTGTTCTTTATCTCGAGCTACATCAATGTCGCGAACTTCATGGACGGCCTGAACGGCATCAGCGGGTTTCATGGCCTGATTGCTGGACTAGCATTTGCTGGCGCTGGTTGGGGGATGGGCTTGCCCTGGCTAGTGGCGGCTGGTCTGATCTTGGGGGCGGGCTTTGCCGGCTTCCTACCGTGGAACCTGACAAAGCCGGGTGCCTTCCTGGGGGACGTGGGGAGCTATTTGCTCGGCGGTGCGACCGCGATCACGAGCTTCGCGGCGCTGCTGGCCGGAGTGCCCCTGCTCGCCACGATCGGTCCCATGGTGATCTATTTTGGCGACGTCGGTGTAACACTTGTGAAGCGGGTGCGCGCCGGTCACAAGTGGGACGAGCCGCACAAGGAGCACACCTACCAGCGCATTCAGCAGATGGGCTACAGCCACGTGCAGGCGTCGGGCTTTACGGCGGGCGCCACGCTGATTACATCCTTGCTCGGGCTCGCATCGCTGTTCACGGGCCTCTGGGGCACCCTCGCGCTACTCGCGGGCGGGCTCGCGGTGCTGGTGTTCTACCTCGCACTCCCCAAGCTGCTTCCCGCGCGCGCGTAAATCTTCGATGGATCCTGCTGTGCGGAGGGCGAACTGATTGCGCGTTTTTGCGCATCGGGGTTGGCTTTTCGGCGAGCGAGTGTGTTTGCTTCTCCGCGCATCGGGGTTGGCGTGGCCGAGCGAAGCTAGGACAGGCCGGGGCCCCGGTCTAAGCGGAGAAGCAAATACACGAGGGAAGACACGCCCGGGTTGCACGATCGCGCGAGGCATGCGAGAATAAACAGGTTCAGTACTCCTCGCTTCGGCGTGGATCACTGCCAGGCAGTGCATAGCCGCCTTGATGAATCAGGGTTTGGGTTAGGCCGCGGGCAGCGAACGAGCACCACACGCACTGAGGCGGTCGGATTTATGCCGGCCGTTTTTGTACGAGTGGGCCGTGCCTCCGGGTGCGGTTTTGACAGGTGAACAGAGACCCAGCACGTAGAGCCTTAGGGCTCAGCTATGCCAGGGCGCTGGTACGTAAGACGTCCAATGCTTCACGCCCCGTGCGTGAAATAAGACGCAAGTAGAAAGTAGAGATGTCATGGCGGGACAAAAGATCCGCATTCGACTCAAGTCGTATGACCACGAGGTCATCGATAGCTCAGCACGTAAGATCGTCGACACGGTTACCCGCGCGGGTGCAACTGTGATCGGCCCCGTGCCGCTCCCCACCGAGAAGAACGTGATCGCAGTGATCCGTTCGCCTCACAAGTACAAGGACAGCCGCGAACACTTCGAGAAGCGCACGCACAAGCGCCTCATCGACATCGTGGATCCGACGCCCAAGGCAGTCGATTCGCTGATGCGTCTCGATCTCCCTGCCGATGTCAACATCGAGATTAAGCTCTAAGGGAGGTCCGGACATGTCAGTAGTACGCAACGTGAAGGGTCTTCTGGGCACCAAGCTCGGTATGACGCAGGTATGGGACGAGAACGGCAATGTCGTTCCCGTGACCGTTATTGAGGTGGCCCCCAACGTGGTCACTCAGATCCGTACCCCCGAGGTCGACGGCTACAGCGCCGTGCAGATCGCCGCGGGTCAGATCGACCCCCGCAAGGTAAACCAGCCCACCGCTGGTCACTTCGCAAAGGCAGGCGTTACGCCTCGCCGCCACCTCACCGAAGTTCGCACCTCCGACGCGGCTGATTACAGCCTCGGCCAGGAGCTCACGGTGGATGCCACCTTCGAGGCCGGTCAGAAGATCGACGTCGTTGGCACCTCCAAGGGCAAGGGCTTCGCCGGTGCTATGAAGCGTCACAACTTCTCGGGTGTTAGCGCTTCACACGGCGCACACCGTAACCACCGTAAGCCTGGCTCTGTCGGCGGCGCAGCGACCCCCGGTCGCGTGTTCCGTGGCAAGAAGATGCCCGGCCGTATGGGTGGCGAGCGCGTGACCGTGCAGAACCTCCTCGTCCAGGCGATTGACGCAGAGAAGGGCCTCATCCTCGTGAAGGGTGCGGTTCCCGGTGCTCGCGGTCGTCTCGTTTTCGTTCGCAACGCAGTGAAGGGAGCGTAAGTTCATGACTACCGCTACCAAGCTTGATGTTTCGCTGCCGGAGGCAATCTTCGGCGCCGAGACGAACGTCCCGCTGATCCACCAGGTGGTCACCGCTCAGCTCGCAGCTGCGCGTCAGGGTACGCACAAGACCAAGACCCGGGGCGAGCGCTCCGGTTCGGGTGTCAAGCCGTTCAAGCAGAAGGGTACCGGCCGCGCCCGTCAGGGTTCGGTTCGTATGCCTCAGCACCGCGGCGGCGGCATCGTTCACGGGCCGGTACCCCGCGATTACTCGCAGCGCACCCCCAAGAAGATGATCGCTGCAGCACTCAACGGTCTGCTTTCGGATCGCGCACGCGCGAACCGCATGCACGTCGTTGACAGCTTCGGCATTGGCGACAAGCCCAGCACCAAGAGCGCACGCGATTTCCTCGCACAGGTTGCTCCTGGCAAGCGCGTTCTCGTTGTCATCACCCGTGAGGACGAGGTTACGGCGCTCAGCGTTCGCAACCTGCCCTTCGTGCACGTCCTGTTCCAGGATCAGCTCAACGCCTACGATGTGGTCGTCAGCGACGATCTCGTCTTCACCAAGGCTGCCTTCGACGCATTCGTCGCCGGCCGCGCCGCCAAGGAGGACACGAAGTGAGCCTGAACAAGTCTGCACACGACGTCATCATCCGCCCCATCGTTTCCGAGAAGAGCTACGGCCTCATCGATGCAAACGGCCAGTACACCTTCGAGGTACAGCCGACTGCAACGAAGACCGAGATCAAGCTCGCGATCGAGTCGGTTTTCAGCGTTAAGGTCGCTTCGATCAACACGCTGAACCGCAAGGGCAAGACCCGCCGCACCAAGTTTGGCACTGGCAAGCGCAAGGACACCAAGCGCGCCATCGTCACGCTGAAGTCGGGCTCCATCGACATCTTCACGGCTGCGCTGTAGAAGGGGCGAAAAGGAACACACTATGGCTATTCGTAAGTACAAGCCGACGACCCCCGGTCGTCGCGGGTCGAGCGTCGCCGATTTCGCCGAGATCACGCGCTCCACGCCTGAAAAGTCGCTGCTGCGTCCGCTCCCCAAGACGGGCGGTCGTAACAACCAGGGTCGTATCACTACCCGTCACATCGGTGGTGGCCACAAGCGCCAGTACCGCGTCATCGACTTCCGTCGCAATGACAAGGACGGCGTAAACGCCAAGGTTGCTCACATTGAGTACGATCCCAACCGTACGGCTCGCATTGCGCTGCTGCACTTTGAGGACGGCGCGAAGCGTTACATCATCGCTCCGAACAAGCTCAAGCAGGGCGACATCGTTGAGTCGGGTCCCGCGGCTGATATCAAGCCCGGTAACAACCTCCCGCTCAAGAACATCCCCACCGGTACGGTCATTCACGCCATTGAGCTGAAGCCCGGTGGCGGTGCCAAGATGGCTCGTTCGGCAGGCTCTTCGGTGCGCCTCGTCGCTAAGGACGGCCCTTACGCTCAGCTGCGTCTCCCCTCGGGCGAGATCCGCAACGTTGACGCACGCTGCCGGGCAACCGTCGGCGAGGTCGGCAACGCCGAGCAGTCGAACATCAACTGGGGTAAGGCCGGCCGTATGCGCTGGAAGGGCGTACGCCCGACCGTTCGTGGCGTCGTCATGAACCCTGTTGATCACCCGCACGGTGGTGGCGAAGGCCGCACCTCAGGTGGCCGTCACCCGGTCAGCCCGTGGGGCCAGAAGGAAGGCCGTACGCGCCGTCCTAACAAGGAAAGCGACAAGCTCATTGTGCGTCGCCGTACCGTTGGCAAGAAGCGCTAGTCGGCCGGGTAGGAGAGAGTAGAAGATGCCTCGTAGTCTCAAGAAGGGCCCCTTCGTCGATAACCACCTGCTGAGCAAGGTAGTTGTCCAGAACGAAGCTGGCACCAAGAATGTGATCAAGACCTGGTCGCGCCGCTCGATGATCATCCCCGCAATGCTGGGACACACCATCGCGGTTCACGACGGTCGTAAGCACATTCCCGTGTTCGTCACCGAAACCATGGTTGGCCACAAGCTGGGCGAGTTCGCGCCCACTCGTACCTTCCGCGGTCACGTGAAGGACGACAAGAAGGGCCGTCGCCGCTAAGCGGCGACGTGAAGGAGGAAGAGAAATGGTGGAGTCGATCGCACGCGTGCGTCATATCCGCATCACCCCCCAGAAGGCCCGTCGCGTTGTTGACCTGGTTCGTGGCAAGAACGCTCAGGAGGCACTCGCCATCCTGAAGTTCGCCCCGCAGGCTGCAGCTGAGCCCGTGTTCAAGCTGGTCGCTTCGGCAATCGCTAACGCACGTGTGAAGGCTGACAAGGAGAACCTGCGTCTGAACGAGGACGAGCTTGTCATTGCTCGCGCTTTTGTTGATGAGGGTGCAACGCTCAAGCGTTTCCGCCCCCGTGCACAGGGCCGCGCTTTCCGTATCAACAAGCGCACGAGCCACATCACGGTTGTCATCGCGACCGCCGATGAGCTTGCGGCAGCGAAGAAGGGAGCCAAGTAAATGGGCCAGAAGATTCATCCCTACGGCTTCCGCCTCGGGATCACCACTGATCACGTCTCGCGTTGGTTCTCGGACTCGACCAAGAAGGGCCAGCGTTACGCTGACTACCTTGCCGAGGACATCAAGATCCGTCAGCACCTGACCAAGCAGCTTGATCGCGCCGGCGTTTCGCGCGTCGAGATCGAGCGCACCCGTGACCGTGTCCGCGTGGATATCCACTCGGCACGCCCCGGTATCGTCATCGGCCGCCGCGGCGCCGAGGCTGAGCGCATCCGCGCTGACCTCGAGAAGCTCACCGGCAAGCAGATCCAGCTGAACATCCTCGAGGTTAAGAACCCCGAGGCTGACGCTCAGCTCGTCGCACAGGGCGTCGCCGAGCAGCTCGCTGCTCGTGTGGCTTTCCGCCGCGCGATGCGCAAGGGCCTCCAGGGCGCACAGCGCGCTGGTGCCAAGGGCATCCGTATCCAGGTCTCAGGCCGCCTTGGCGGCGCCGAGATGAGCCGCTCGGAGTTCTACCGCGAGGGTCGCGTGCCGCTGCACACGCTCCGTGCGAACATCGATTACGGCTTCTACGAGGCAAAGACCACCTTCGGCCGTATCGGCGTGAAGGTCTGGATCTACAAGGGTGACCTCACCAACAAGGAACTCGCACGCGAGCAGGCGGCCCAGAAGCCGTCGCGCGACCGTGGAGACCGCCGCCGTGCACCTCGCGGTGCTCAGGCCGAGGCTGCACCCGCTGCAGCAGGAGCGGAGAAGTAAGCATGCTGATTCCCCGTCGAGTCAAGTACCGCAAGCAGCACCACCCCGGCCGTAGTGGCCAGGCAAAGGGCGGCACGAAGGTTTCCTTCGGCGAGTTCGGTATCCAGGCCCTGACTCCCGCTTATGTGACGAACCGTCAGATCGAGTCCGCTCGTATCGCGATGACGCGTCACATCAAGCGTGGTGGCAAGGTATGGATCAACATCTACCCGGATCGTCCCCTCACCAAGAAGCCCGCGGAAACCCGCATGGGCTCGGGTAAGGGTTCACCCGAGTGGTGGGTGGCCAACGTCAAGCCGGGCCGCGTCCTCTTTGAGGTCGCAGGCGTTGACGAGGAGCTTGCGCGCGAGGCACTGACCCGCGCGATCCACAAGCTGCCTCTGAAGGCCCGCATTATTAAGCGCGAGGAGGGCGACGCGTAATGGCGATCGGGACCAAAGAACTGGCCATCACGGAGCTGGATTCGTTCGAGAACGAGCGTTTGGCTGAGGAGCTCAAGAAGGCTAAGGCCGAGCTCTTTAACCTGCGCTTCCAGTCAGCCACCGGCCAGCTGGAAAGCCACGGCCGCGTACGCCAGGTGAAGCGCGACATCGCTCGCATTTACACCGTGCTGCGTGAGCGCGAGCTCGGAATTCGGGTAACCCCCGCTGCCGAGCCGGCTAAGGCCACTAAGGCCACCAAGAAGACTGAGCAGGCGGACGCCGCCGCTGATACGAAGGAGGCCTAATAATGGCTGAGGTCGAAAAGGAAGCTCGCGGCTACCGTAAGACGCGCCGCGGCTACGTTGTCAGCGACAAGATGGACAAGACCATCGTCGTCGAGGTCGAGGACCGTGTGAAGCACGCCCTCTACGGCAAGGTGCTCCGCCGTTCGTCGAAGGTTAAGGCCCACGACGAGCAGAACAGTGCAGGCATCGGCGATCTCGTGCTCATCCACGAGACCCGTCCGCTCAGCGCTTCAAAGCGCTGGCGCCTGGTCGAGATCCTCGAGAAGGCGAAGTAAGCCTCAGGCTTACTGAGTAAGGAGTAGCTAGTGATTCAGCAGGAATCCCGACTCAAGGTTGCCGATAACACCGGCGCCAAGGAGTTGCTTACCATTCGTGTTCTCGGAGGTTCGCGTCGTCGTTACGCCGGTCTCGGCGACACGATCGTCGCGACCGTCAAGGACGCGATCCCCGGCGGCAACGTGAAGAAGGGTGACGTCGTCAAGGCCGTCATCGTTCGCACGCGCAAGTCGACTCGTCGCGCTGATGGCTCGTACATCAGCTTCGACGAGAACGCTGCCGTCATCCTGAAGGCCGATGGGGAGCCCCGCGGCACCCGTATCTTCGGGCCGGTCGGACGTGAGCTTCGCGATAAGAAGTTCATGAAGATCGTCTCGCTCGCACCGGAGGTGATCTAGTCCTATGGGCATGAAGATCAAGAAGGGTGACCTCGTAGAGGTCATCTCGGGCCCGTCGCAGGAGCGCGGCGGCTACAAGGGCAAGCAGGGCCGTGTTCTCGAGGTATTCACCGAGACCGACCGTGTTCTTGTCGAAGGCGTTAACTTCGTAACGAAGCACGTGCGCGTTGGCCAGTCGAGCCAGGGCGCCCGCGAGGGTGGCATCGAGACCGTTGAGGCCCCGATCCACATCTCGAACGTCGCCATGATCGACCCCGAGACCAAGAAGCCCACTCGCGTTGGCTTCCGCGTTGAAGAGGTTGAGAAGGACGGCAAGAAGAAGACCGTGCGCGTTCGTTACGCAAAGAAGTCTGGGAAGGACCTCTGATGACTGATCAGGCTGTCAAGATCCAGCCCCGTCTGAAGCAGCAGTACCGCGATGCAATCGTCCCCGCACTGCGCGAGCAGTTCGAGTACGCGAACATCATGCAGGTGCCCGGCATCGTCAAGATCGTCGTGAACACCGGCGTTGGCGAAGCTGCACGCGACAGCAAGGTAATCGAGGGCGCAATTGCGGACCTCGTGAAGATCACGGGCCAGAAGCCCATGGTTACCAAGGCTCGCAAGTCGATCGCACAGTTCAAGCTGCGCGAGGGCCAGGCCATTGGTGCACACGTCACGCTTCGTGGCGACCGCGCCTGGGAATTCCTGGACCGCCTTGTTACGCTCGCACTGCCCCGTATCCGCGATTTCCGCGGTCTTTCGGCCAAGCAGTTCGACGGAAACGGCAACTACACCTTCGGTTTGACCGAGCAGAGCGTGTTTCACGAGATTGATCAGGATAAGATTGATCGCGTGCGTGGCTTCGACATCACGATCGTAACCACGGCCAAGACTGACGACGAGGGTCGTGCGCTGCTTCGCGCGCTCGGCTTCCCCTTCAAGTCAGAATAATTTAATAGTCCAAGCGGACGGGCGCCCGGGGTTTTCCCGGGCGCCCTGGCCGCGTGTCTCCTAGGTCGCGATCCTTGTACCGGATCGTGAAACCAGGTGAAAAAAGAAAGAGTCACTCATGACGATGACTGATCCGGTCGCAGATATGCTGACCCGACTGCGCAACGCTAACAGCGCACATCATGACGACGTTTCGCTCCCCGGCTCAAAGCTGAAGGAGCGGATCGCACAGATCCTCAAGAGCGAGGGCTACATCAAGGACTGGAAGGTTGAGCCCGCACGCGTCGGCACGACCCTGACCATGTCGCTGAAGTATGGCCCGAACCGCGAGCGTTCGATCGCAGGTATCAAGCGCGTTTCCAAGCCCGGCCTGCGTGTATACGCAGGTGCGGCTGAGATCCCCAACGTTCTCGGTGGCCTCGGCATCTCGATCCTGTCCACCTCTTCGGGCCTCCTCACGGGGCGCGAGGCCGATCAGAAGGGCGTTGGCGGGGAAGTCCTCGCTTACGTGTGGTAAGACGACATGTCACGTATTGGTAAGCTTCCCATCACCGTTCCCGGTGGTGTAGACGTAAAGATCGATGGCCAGAACGTCACGGTCAAGGGCGCAAAGGGTGAGCTCACGCTCACCATTGCAGAGCCCATCCGTGCATCGGTTGAGGACGGCCAGCTTCTGGTTACTCGTCCCAACGACGAGCGCGACTCACGAGCACTGCACGGTCTGACCCGCACGCTCATCAACAACAACATCATCGGTGTGACCGAGGGCTACTCAAAGCAGCTCGAGGTTGTCGGCACCGGTTACCGCGTGCAGCAGAAGGGTACCGGCCTTGAGATGGCGCTCGGCTTCTCGCACCCGGTGCTCGTGGACGCTCCTGAGGGCATCACGCTCTCTGTTGAGGGCAACACGAAGATCACCGTTGCTGGTATCTCGAAGCAGGGGGTCGGAGAGGCCGCCGCTAACATCCGCAAGCTGAAGAAGCCGGAGCCCTACAAGGGCAAGGGTATTCGCTACGCTGGCGAGAATGTCCGTCGCAAGGCTGGAAAGGCTGGTAAGTAACCATGGCCGCTTCAATTTCCCGGGCTAAGGGCCGTACGGCTGCGCGAGTACGCCGCCACGCCCGCCTGCGTAAGAAGATCGTCGGCACGGAGGCTCGCCCCCGTCTCGCAGTGACGCGCTCCGCTCGTCACGTATTCGTTCAGGTCATCGACGACGCTAAGGGCTTCACCCTGGCTTCGGCTTCGACCATGGAAGCCGATCTGCGCGCTTTCGAAGGCGACAAGACCGCTAAGGCCCGCAAGGTCGGCGAACTCGTTGCTGAGCGTGCGAAGAGCGCCGGTGTTGACACCGTCGTGTTCGACCGTGGTGGCAGCAAGTATGCCGGCCGCGTCGCAGCGATCGCCGATGGCGCTCGCGAAGGGGGGCTGACCCTGTGAGCAACGAAACGAAGGAGCAGCAAGTGTCTGCAGAGGCTCAGGCTGATACCCAGGCCGCACCGGCTCAGGATCACCGCAGCGAGCCGCGCGAACAGCGTCGCGGCAGCCGTGATCGCGGCACTCGCAACGAGCGCGGCGGTCGTGACCGCAACGAGAGCCAGTTCCTCGAGCGCGTCGTAACGATCAACCGTGTGTCGAAGGTCGTCAAGGGCGGCCGTCGCTTTAGCTTCACCGCGCTCGTCGTGGTGGGCGATGGCAACGGTACCGTTGGCGTCGGCTACGGCAAGGCGAAGGAAGTTCCCCTCGCGATCTCCAAGGGTGTCGAGGAAGCGAAGAAGAACTTCTTCCGCGTTCCCCGCGTTGGCAGCACCATTCCCCACCCCGTGCAGGGTGAGGCAGCAGCCGGTGTGGTTCTGCTTCGTCCCGCAGCCGCAGGTACCGGTGTTATCGCCGGTGGCCCGGTGCGCGCCGTACTCGAGTGCGCTGGCATCCACGACGTTCTGAGCAAGTCGCTCGGTTCGTCGAACACCCTGAACATCGTGCATGCGACCGTTGAGGCACTGCAGCAGCTCGAGGAGCCCCGCTCCGTCGCAGCTCGCCGCGGCCTTGACTTCGACCGCGTTGCTCCGGCCCGCATTGTGCGTGCCGAGGCAAAGGCGCTGGCCGACGCTGCCGCGAAGGCAAAGGCAGGTGCGTAATGGCTGCGAGCCTGAAGATTACGCAGACGAAGTCCGTTATCAGTGAGAAGCAGAACCAGCGTGCATCGCTGCGGAGCCTCGGCCTCAAGAAGATCGGCGATTCTGTCGTTCGTGAGGACTCGAAGATCAACCGCGGCTACGTGCGTGCAGTTGCTCACCTGGTAGAGGTTGAGGAGATCGACGCATGAGCGAGAACATCGAGGAGCGCGGCGCCGTGCTGAAGGCACACCACCTTCGCCCCGCCGAGGGTTCCAAGAAGACCAAGACCCGCGTGGGTCGTGGCGAGGCATCCAAGGGTAAGACCGCAGGCCGCGGCACCAAGGGCACCAAGGCACGTTACCAGGTTCGGGCAGGCTTCGAGGGTGGGCAGATGCCGCTGCACATGCGCACCCCCAAGCTGCGCGGCTTCAAGAACCCGTTCCGCACTGAGTACCAGGTCGTGAACGTGGCGAAGCTCGCCGACCTGTACCCCCAGGGTGGAGAGGTCACTGTTGCTGACCTCGTCGCCAAGGGTGCGGTTCGTGCAAACCATCCCGTCAAGGTACTCGGTGATGGCGACCTGCAGGTCAAGCTCACCGTTACGGTCGACAAGGTCTCCGGCTCAGCTGAGCAGAAGATCGTCGCTGCCGGTGGCGAGATCAAGTAAGTATCTTTCTAGATACTGATGTCGTTCGCCCTTAGGTGCGAGTGACTGGGGCATGGCCGGCCGGTGAACATCACCGGCCAGCCTGCCCCTTTTTTCATGACTTTCACTGCCGCGACCGCGGCAGTTTCATTCAGCCTCACGCTGGCGTGTAGGCTGGTGCAATCGGTTCTCGTCGTCAGGCGAAGGCCCCAGGCGACGTTTCCAGGAGGCAGATTTTGTTCAGCGCCATCGGACGGATCTTTCGGACCCCGGATCTTAGGCGAAAGATCGTGTTCACACTCGCGATCGTCTCCTTGTTCCGACTCGGCTCGTTTATTCCCACGCCGTTCGTTCAGTTCAACAACGTGCAGGCATGTCTCGCTGCCAACAAGCAGGGCGCATCGGGTCTTTATGAGATGGTGAACCTCTTTAGCGGCGGAGCGCTGCTTCAGTTGTCGATCTTTGCGCTCGGCATCATGCCGTATATTACGGCGTCGATTATCACGCAGCTGCTGCGTGTGGTGATCCCGCACTTCGAGGTGCTCCACAAGGAGGGCCAGGCCGGTCAGGCCAAGCTGACGCAGTACACGCGTTACCTCACGATCGCCCTCGCAATTCTACAGTCGACGACGCTGATCACGGTCGCACGTTCGGGGCAGCTCTTTGGTGCTGTGTCGAACGACGCGTGCCGCAACCTTGTGTCGCAGGAGTGGTGGGCGATTGTCATTATGATCCTCACGATGACCGCCGGTACCGGCCTCATCATGTGGTTCGGTGAGCTCATCACCGAGCGCGGTGTCGGTAATGGCATGTCGCTGCTGATCTTCACCTCGATCGCCGCAACCTTCCCCAACGCAATGTGGGTCATCAAGGAGTCGCAGGGCTGGGAGATCTTCTTCCTTGTGCTTGCTGTCGGACTTGTTGTGGTCGCAGCCGTCGTCTTCGTCGAGCAGTCGCAGCGCCGCATTCCGGTGCAGTATGCGAAGCGCGTTGTGGGCCGCCGCACTTACGGTGGCTCGAGCACCTACATTCCCATCAAGGTAAACATGGCCGGCGTGATCCCCGTGATCTTTGCCTCGGCGATCCTGTATCTGCCGATGCTCGTCACGCAGTTCAGCCAGCCGAAGATCGGTGAAGAGCCCAAGGCGTGGATGGTCTGGATTCAGAACAACCTCGTGTCGGGTGACCAGCCGCTCTACATGCTCGTCTTCTTCTTGTTGGTCATCGGTTTCGCCTTCTTCTACGTGCAGATCACGTTTAACCCTGAAGAGGTCGCCGACAACATGAAGCAGTACGGCGGGTTCGTGCCCGGCATTCGTGCAGGCCGTCCGACCGCTGAATACCTCAACTACGTGCTGATGCGCATTACCACTGCGGGCTCACTGTACCTTGGCGTCATCGCACTGCTGCCGCTCGTCGCACTCTCGTTCTTTGGAGCTAACCAGAACTTCCCGTTCGGTGGTGCATCCATCCTCATTATCGTCGGCGTCGGCCTCGAGACCGTCAAGCAAATTGACGCTCAGCTCCAGCAGCGCCACTACGAAGGGCTTTTGAAGTGACCCAGACCGCTACCACTCGACTGCTGATCATCGGGCCTCCCGGTGCCGGTAAGGGCACACAGGCCCACCGGATCGCCGAGGGCTACGCAGTACCGGCGATTTCGACGGGAGATATCTTCCGCGCGAACATCAAGGGTGCTACCGAACTGGGCAAGAAGGTTCAGGCGATTATTGAGACGGGTGAGCTCGTCCCCGACTCGCTCACCAACGAGATTGTGGCTGATCGTCTGGCACAGGCTGACGCAGCAACCGGGTTCCTGCTTGATGGGTACCCGCGCACGGTCGACCAGGTGGCAGCGCTCGACGCAATGCTTGAGGGGGAGTCGCTCGACGCAGTCGTGCTTCTCGAAGCGGATACCGACGAGGTCGTTGCTCGGCTGCTCAATCGCGCACAGCTTGAGGGTCGTGCTGACGACACCGAAGAAGTTATCCGGCACCGCCAGAACGTTTACGCAGAGCAGACGGCTCCGCTTATCGATCTGTTCTCGAAGCGTGGCATCCTGGTCACGGTAGACGGCATGGGGTCGGTTGATGAGGTCGCCGAGCGCATCGCCTCGGGCCTGAACGGCCTGCTGAGCGCAAAGGTAGTTAGCTAACCAGTGTCACGTAGGGGATTGCTGAAGCGTTCGATCTACAAGTCGCCAGCGCAGCTGCGACTAATGATCGAGCCCGGCCTCGCGACCGCGGCAGCGCTTGCCGCAGCGAAGGCTGCGATTCGACCGGGCGTCACACCGCTTGAGCTCGACGCGCTCGCCGAGGCCGCCATTCGTGGCCTCGGCGGCGAGCCGAACTTTATGCTCGAGCCGGGATACAAGCACACCATCTGCGCGAACGTGAACGCGGATGTGGTGCACGCCATTCCGACCGACAAGCCGCTTGAACCCGGTGATGTGATTGCCGTCGATGCCGGCGCGATCATCAACGGCTGGAACGGGGACGCCGCCTTCACCGCGGTCGTACCCAACCCCGCCGATCCGGAGCGCACGGCCCAGCTCGACGAGCTGAGCCGGGTGACTGAGCTCGCCATGTGGACCGGGATCGCCGAGCTCGCTCGCGCCAAGTACCTCAACCAGGTGGGCGTCGCGATTGAGGCCTGCGTGAAGCGCGAAAGCGATTTCGGTGTCCTCGAGGACTACATCGGTCACGGCATCGGGCGCAGTATGCACGAGGACCCGCCGGTCTTCAACTATCCAGTGCGCGGCAAGGGGCCCGAGATCAAGCCGGGCCTCGTAGTCGCGATCGAGCCGATCATCGCCGAGGGCGGTATCGACACCGTGATCCAGGACGACGGCTGGACCGTTTCGATGGCCGACGGTCGCGCGAGCGCCCAGTGGGAGCACTCGGTGGCGGTCCACGCGAAGGGCATCTGGGTGCTCACTGCCGAGGACGGCGGGGCTGCAGGGCTCGCGCCCTTCGGCATCACCCCGGTTCCGATCCCGTAGCGAGATTCGCTCTGATTCGATCGATCTGATCCGGATCGCATGTACGTAAGCCTCCGCAGCTATCTGCGGGGGCTTACGTATTTTGGGCGTGGACTTTACAAATGCGGCTCGCCCGAGTACTCTTGATCTTTGGTGCTTTGCGCCTGTTTTCGCGTTCGCAAAACAGGACATTGCATTCGCATGACCAGCATAACTACTAGGCGACAGTGAGGCTATGGCGAAGAAAGACGGCGTCATCGAGATCGAGGGACACGTTGTCGAGGCTCTGCCCAACGCGATGTTCCGCGTTGAGTTGACCAATGGACACAAGGTGCTCGCTCACATCTCGGGCAAGATGCGCCAGCACTACATCCGCATCCTCCCCGAGGACCGCGTGATCGTGGAGCTGACGCCCTACGATCTGACCCGCGGCCGCATCGTCTACCGCTACAAGTAGACGGCTGGAAAGTAACGGCGCGCGGCATCCTGCGCGTACGAAGACAGCGAACCGTAAGGAAACATCATGAAGGTTAAGCCCAGCGTTAAGAAGATCTGCGATAAGTGCAAGGTCATCCGCCGCCACGGTAACGTCATGGTGATCTGCGAGAACCCGCGCCACAAGCAGCGCCAGGGCTAATTGCCCGGCCTGTGGGGCCGCAGAACACGTAATTGAATAACTGATCTAGCGCATCTAAGAACCCACTCACTTCGGTGAGCGGGTGACACCTCGGGTCGGAGGCCCGATTCCCCGATGCGCATCACACCTCCACTACCGCCAAGGAGAGCCAGAATGGCACGTCTCGCCGGAGTAGACATCCCACGTGACAAGCGCGTTGAGATTGCACTCACTTACATCTACGGCGTCGGCCGTACCAGCGCGCTGAAGACGCTCGCTGCTACCGAGATCGACGGCAACATCCGCGTCAAGGATCTCACCGACGACCAGCTCGTCGCGCTTCGCGACCACATCGAGGGTAACTTCAAGGTTGAGGGTGACCTCCGCCGTGAGGTCGCAGCCGACATCCGCCGTAAGGTTGAGACCGGTAGCTACCAGGGTATTCGCCACCGCAAGGGTATGCCTGTGCACGGCCAGCGGACCAAGACGAACGCTCGTACCCGCAAGGGCCCGAAGCGCACCGTCGCCGGCAAGAAGAAGTAACCGCCGGTCCGTTAGACCTACACACAGAGCTTTCAGGAGAACACTCAATGGCTGCACCAAAGAGCGCGGCGCGCAAGCCGCGTCGCAAGGATAAGAAGAACGTTGCTGTGGGCCAGGCCCACATCAAGTCGACGTTCAACAACACGATCGTTTCGATCACGGACACCACCGGTGCTGTGATCAGCTGGGCTTCGTCAGGTGGCGTTGGCTTCAAGGGTTCGCGTAAGTCGACTCCCTTCGCTGCTCAGCTCGCTGCTGAGTCGGCTGCGCGCAAGGCGCAGGAGCACGGCATGAAGAAGGTCGACGTCTTCGTCAAGGGCCCCGGCTCGGGTCGCGAGACGGCGATTCGTTCGCTGCAGGCTGCCGGTCTCGAGGTTGGGTCGATCAACGACGTAACCCCGCAGACGCACAACGGCTGCCGCCCCCCGAAGCGTCGTCGCGTCTAAGCACGAGCTCGAGCGCGTGACGGTGCGCCGCGGTTTTCCCGGCGTACCGTCCCTTCCCTCATTCCCGATACCGCATGAGTCATATAGCGGACTCCAGCGAAAGGACCACACACAGTGCTCATTGCACAGCGACCCACTCTGACTGAAGAATCGATCTCCGAGTTTCGCTCGCGCTTCGCGATCGAGCCGCTCGAGCCTGGCTTCGGCTACACGCTCGGCAACTCGCTCCGTCGTACGCTGCTGTCGTCGATTCCCGGCGCCGCAGTAACGAGCGTTCGCTTCGAAGGCGTCGCCCACGAGTTCACCACCATTCCTGGTGTGACCGAGGACGTCACCGAGATCATCCTGAACATCAAGGGCCTCGTCGTCTCGAGCGAGCATGACGAGCCGATCACGGCTTACCTGCGCAAGACCGGCGCGGGCGAGGTTACCGCTGCAGACATTTCGGCTCCCGCCGGTGTCGAGGTGCACAACCCCGAGCTCGTGATTGCGACGCTCAGTGACTCGGCACAGTTCGAGCTTGAGCTGACGATCGAGCGTGGCCGTGGCTACGTTTCGGCTGCTCAGAACCGCAACGAGGACGCAGAGGTTGGCCGTATCCCGGTCGACTCGATCTACTCGCCGGTACTGAAGGTGACCTACCGCGTCGAGGCAACTCGTGCCGGTGAGCGCACTGACTTCGATCGTCTGGTCGTTGACGTCGAGACCAAGCCGGCAATCAGCCCCCGCGATGCAATCGCTTCGGCTGGTTCGACGCTGGTCGAGCTGTTCGGCCTCGCTCGCGAGCTGAACACCGCTGCTGAGGGCGTCGAGATCGGGCCCGCACCCGTCGAGGTTGTGGCCGAGGGCGAGCTGTCGATTCCGATCGAGGATCTCGATCTTTCGGTTCGCAGCTACAACTGCCTGAAGCGTGAGGGCATCAACACGGTAAGTGAGCTCGTTGCACTCTCAGAGGCACAGCTCATGAACATTCGTAACTTCGGCCAGAAGTCCGTATTCGAGGTGCGCGATAAGCTCACCGAGATGGGCCTCTCGCTCAAGGACGCGGTGCCCGGGTTTGATGGCGCTCAGTTCTACAGCTACGAAGACGACAACAACTAATCGATCCGGCATCGGCTGCCCGATCACTTAATGGAGTAAATCATGCCCAAGCCCAATAAGGGCCCCCGCCTCGGAGGCGGCCCCGCACACGAGCGCCTGATGCTCAACCAGATGGCTGCGCAGCTCTTCGAGCACAAGCGCATCCAGACGACCGAGACGAAGGCTAAGCGCCTGCAGCCCCTGGCTGAGCGCCTGGTGACCTTCGCAAAGCGCGGAGACCTGCACGCACGTCGTCGCGTCATGCGTCGCATCCTCGACAACTCAGTTGTGCACGAGCTCTTCACGGAGATCGCACCGCTGGTTGAGGAGCGTCAGGGTGGTTACACCCGCATCATCAAGACCGGTTACCGTAAGGGCGACCGTGCACCGATGGCGGTCATCGAGCTCGTTCTCGAGCCCGTTAACCCCAAGCCCAAGAAGGCTGCAGCTCCCGTAGAGGAAGCTCCCGCAGCTGAAGAGGTCGTCGAGGCTCCTGCAGAGGACGTCACCGAGACCGAGGCAACCGAGGCACCCGCCGAGGAGAAGGCCGAGTAACTCTCGCCTACGCATAAGCGCCCCGCTGATCTGATCAGCGGGGCGCTTTTGTATGTGTAGGGCGCTGTTTCTGGGCGGCAGACTCTGGCGGCAGTTGCTGCTCAGCTGCTTCCGGGCAGCTGTGCTGGCGATTTTGCGTCCGCGCAGGCGCTCCGCTCACGGGCTCGTAGCCCACAACCGCGCTAGCGGCGGGGGACCGCGTATCCGATCGCCTCAGCGGGCGTATCGAGCGCGTCGAGTGCAGACTGGACGCTCTGGGCGTAGATGATTCCACCGCTCGGGTTGGGGTGAATCTCGTCGCCTGCGAGGGCACCGGGAACTCCAGTTACGTTGCCGTCCCAGTCCGCTACGACGACGCCGCGGTGAGCAGCAGCAAAGGCGGTGATGGTCTCGTTCACGCCGGGAATCCACTCGCGGTCCCCATGCGCGTTGACGAGGATCAGCGGGTGGCCCGCCGCCGAGTTTCTGATCGCCGCAAGCTCGTCGGTGGTGACGGTACCGTTGGTGCCGAGGCCGACGACGACCACGTGCCGAAGCGCGCCCTGTGCCGCGGAATCGGCAACGAGGCCGACGCCGGCCCCCATGCCGCGCGAGACCGCCGCGTCAATGGAGACCCCCGGAAACGCCGAGTTGAGTTCGGGTGCGCTCGCGAGCATGACGGAGTCGCCGACCGCCGTGATATCGGTACCCATCGCGCGGGGAGCCGCGGGGAGTGCAGTCTGCTTGCCCTTGGCGGACTTCGCGTCGTTCGCCTTGCCCGCGTCCTTGGAGTCGGACGGCTTGGACTCTGGCGGCTCGGCCTCGGACGCCTGCGGCTTTGCTGTCGGCTTCGCAGTCGGCTCCACAGCAGGCTTCGCCGCCGGTGGCTGGGTCTGCTCGACAAGTGCAGCACCCCGCTCAATTGCGGCCTGTGCTGAGCTCAGGGCGGGCGCCTGGGACACCGCGTACGCCGTGGCGGGCACCGAAACGGCGAGCACGGCGCCGAGCCCGATCGCCACGAAGCGGCGCTTGGGCGTGTAGCGACGGGGCTGCAGCAGGAGCCTGAGGGAGGCGCGGATCCCGAGCTGGCGAACAGGCTGTTCGACCCAGCGGAATGACATCGCGGCACAAAGCAGCGTCGCTGCGAGTGTGACGAGGGCCACCTGCCACTGCGGCGCTGCCGGGAATGCCCCGGCAACAATGAGCAGGAGCGGCCAGTGCCAGAGGTAGATGCCGTATGACCGCTCGCCGACCCAACGCATGGGGGCCGCATCTATGGTGCGCCCAATCCAGGCACCGGGGCGCGTGACGGCCCAAACAGTTGCGAGAGCCACCACGGTGGCCAGCTGGAACCCGCCCTGGAAGCTCAGTGCGCTGCCCTCGGGCAACGTTAAGACCATGACGCCGAGCGCCCCAAAGCCACCGAGCGCCACCGCGGAGTAGCCGATCTGCCGAGCCGGCCCAGGGGTAGTGCGGCCGCGGGAATAGCTGGTCACGAACGCGAGGGCTGCTCCTAGCATGAGCCCAAACGAGTGGGTATCTGAGCCGAAGTACACGCGGGTTGAGTTCGCCCCGGTAAGGGAGAGCTCGGCCATCCAAATGGCCGATGCGATGCCGGCGACGGCGAGCAGAAGTGCTGCGGTCTGGCGGCGACACACGGCGAACAACAGGATCGCGATGAGCGGCAGGAAGATGTAGAACTGCTCCTCGATCGCGAGGGACCAGGTGTTGCGAAAGAGCTCGGGGGTGTCTCGCGCGAAATAGTCGGCGCCTGCCGCGATGAAGACCCAGTTGCTCACGAACGTTGCCGCGCCGAGCAGCTGTCGTCCGATCCCCACGAGCAGGTCGCCGCCGACGAGGGCGACGAGGCTCGTGCACACGAGGAGCACGAGGCCCAGGGCGGGTAAGAGGCGTCGAGCGCGCCGACGCCAGAACGACCTGAGCGAGACGCGGCCGTGTTTTGCCTTCTCTCGAATCAGCAGCGAGGTAATGAGAAACCCGCTAATGACAAAGAAAATGTCGACACCAAGAAATCCACCCGGCAGCAGCTGCGGGAAGAAGTGGTAAACGAGTACCAGTGCTACTGCGATGGCGCGAAGCCCATCGAGTCCACCGAATCGTGCCGTCGAGGTGGCGGGGGAGAAGTTCATGCAGTCCGGATCTAGTTTTGGCGGGCGCCCGGTGGCCCCGCGTACGACCCTCGATTGTACGCCGTTCCCCGGGGTAATGCATGCGCCGTCGATTTGGCCATGGAAGAATTGAGGGGTGACGGAAGAAAGAACACTGATCCGGATACGGATTGACCTCGCTTATGACGGTACTGATTTCTCTGGCTGGGCGACACAGCCCGGCCGTCGGACCGTGCAAGGTGAACTGGAGTTGGCGCTGGCCACACTTCTGCGCACACCCATTGATGGCGAGGGTGCCGTAAGGCTCACGGTCGCGGGACGCACTGATGCCGGTGTGCACGCTCGTGGTCAGGTGGCCCATGTTGACGTGACGGCCGAGCAGTCGGCGAAGTGGGGTGATGATCCCCACCAGCGCGTGCGCAGAATCAATGGCGTACTCAAGCGAGGCGCCGGCGGAATTGTCGTGCACTCGGTTACGGAAGCACCGGACGGGTTCGACGCGCGATTCTCGGCCCTGCGCCGCCGATATGAGTATCGCCTTCGCGGTGCGGGGGTACGCAGAGATCCCCTGACGGCTCGGTTTACGGCCGACGTAGACCGTCCCCTCGATCTCGCGACCATGCAGCGCGCGAGCGATGAGCTGCTCGGGCTGAATGACTTCACGACCTTTTGTAAGGCGCGGGAGGGTGCGACGGCCGTGCGCGACCTGCTCAGCTTCGAATGGACCGAGGCCGCCGACGGGGCCTATGTCGCGCGCATCGAAGCGGATGCGTTCTGCCACTCGATGGTGCGCGCGCTCGTGGGCGCCGTCGTGGCCGTGGGAAGCGGGCGCATCGACGAGCGTGAGCTCGCTGCGCTGCGTGACGCGAGGGAGCGCACGAGCCGATTCACGGTGATGCCCGCCCACGGGCTCTCCCTGGAAGAGGTGTGGTACCCCGGTGAAGCCGAGCTCGCACTTCGCGCTGAGCAGACGCGGGCGAGGCGCGATCCGGTGCTGCCGTAGCACGACCACGCCGAACCCAGGGGCGCGAGTGTGGTAAAGTTGTCAGTTGGTGCGCAAGCATCCGATTTGTTGAGCCCTCCACCAGTCCAGCATCCTCTCGGGGAACGGGCGCGGAGTGGGATTCGCGAACACCTCCAATTCGACAGAAAGCAGCACGACAGTGACTCGCACTTATTCACCGAAGGCAGCTGAGCAGAAGCACGACTGGATCGTCATCGACGCCAGCGACGTTGTTCTCGGCCGCCTCGCTTCGCATGCAGCAGTGCTCCTGCGCGGCAAGCACAAGACGACCTTCGCCCCCCACATGGACATGGGCGATTACGTTGTCATCATCAACGCTGACAAGGTCGTCCTCACGGGCAACAAGGCAGCGCAGAAGAAGGCATACCGCCACTCGGGTTTCCCGGGCGGCCTCCGCGCTACCAGCTACACCGAGCTGCTCGAGAAGAACCCCGAGCGCGCAGTCGAGAAGGCGATCCGCGGCATGCTGCCGAAGAACTCACTCGGCGCTGACCAGTTCCGCAAGCTCAAGGTATACGCAGGCGCAGAGCACCCCCACGGTGCACAGCAGCCCACCCCGTACACCTTCGGCCAGGTCGCGCAGTAGTCGCGCCAACGAGACTTTAAGAAAGAGACTTCACAGTGACTGAAGAGCAGACCGTGGCCACCGAGAGCTACACCACCGAGACGCCCGCAGCTCAGGCTGCAACGTCGGCACCGCGCCCCGCGCTCACCGTTCCCGGTGCAGCCGTTGGTCGCCGCAAGCGTGCAATCGCCCGCGTGCGCCTCATCCCCGGCGAGGGCAAGATGACCGTTAACGGTCGCGAGCTCGCCGAGTACTTCCCCAACAAGCTGCACCAGCAGCTGATCACCGATCCGTTCACGGTTCTCGAGCTCAACGGCTCGTACGACGTGATCGCTCGCATCGGCGGCGGCGGCCCCTCGGGCCAGGCAGGCGCACTGCGTCTCGCTATCGCTCGTGCCCTCAACGAGATTGACGTCGAGCACAACCGCCCGACGCTCAAGAAGGCAGGCTTCCTGAGCCGCGACGCTCGCGTCATCGAGCGCAAGAAGGCCGGTCTCAAGAAGGCCCGCAAGGCGCCTCAGTACTCGAAGCGCTAACCAGGAGCCCAGATATGGGACGCCTGTTTGGCACGGATGGGGTTCGGGGTCTAGCCGGGGTCGATGTGACCGCCGAGCTGGCCCTGAACCTCGCACACGCAGCGGCTCTCGTGCTCGGGCGAAATGCCCGAGGCGAGAGCCGTCGTGCTATCGCCGTTGTCGCGCGTGACCCGCGCGTCAGCGGCGAGTTCATCTCGGCCGCGGTCTCGGCGGGGCTCGCTGCGGCGGGCGTCGACGTGCTCGATGCCGGGGTCATCCCCACTCCCGCGGCGGCGTATCTCGTCGCTGACACCGACGCCGATTTTGGTGTCATGGTGTCTGCGTCGCACAACCCGGCTGCCGACAACGGGATCAAATTCTTCGCCGAGGGCGGGCGCAAGCTGCCCGACGAGGTCGAGGACCAGATCGAGGCCGCCATGAGCGGGCCCGTGACCGCGGTGACCGGCCGCGAGGTCGGCCGCATTCGCCGCTTCGCTGACGCCGAGGATCGCTACCTCGTGCACCTGCTCGGTACTCTCGAGGGTTTGTCTCTCGAGGGGCTGCACGTGGTGCTCGACTGCGCCCACGGCGCGGCCGCCGGTATTTCGCCCGACGTCTTCACTGACGCTGGTGCGAGGGTAACGGTCATCGGTAACGATCCCGACGGCTTCAACATCAATGACGGCGTCGGCTCGACGTATCTTGAGCCACTGCAGGCCGCTGTTCGCGAGACGGGCGCCGACCTCGGCATCGCTCACGACGGCGACGCAGATCGCTGCCTCGCGGTAGACGGCGACGGCAACGTAGTTGACGGCGACAAGATCATGGCCATCATTGCGCTGTCGATGATGGCACGCGGCAAGCTCGAGAAGAACACGCTCGTTGCTACCGTGATGTCGAACCTGGGTCTCAAGCTCGCGATGGCCAACAACGGAATCGACATTGTCGAGACCGGAGTGGGCGACCGCTACGTGCTCGAGGCCATCAATGCGGGGGGGTACTCCCTCGGCGGTGAGCAGTCGGGTCACGTCATCATGAGCGAACACGCCACCACCGGTGACGGGATCCTCACGGGGCTCCATATCGCCGCTGAGGTGAAGCGCTCGGGCAAGACCCTCGCGCAGCTCGCGGAGTGCATGCAGGTTTACCCGCAGGTGCTCGTGAACGTGCGTGGCGTCGACCGTGCAGGTGTCGCTGGAGACGAAATGCTTCAGCAGGCCGTCACGCAGGCTGAGATCGCGCTCGCGGGTAAGGGCCGGGTGCTGCTGCGCCCGTCAGGCACTGAGCCCGTCGTGCGCGTGATGGTCGAGGCCGAGTTCGAGGATCAGGCTCACCAGCTTGCCAACGATCTCGCCGCGATCGTCAAGGAGCGGCTCGCGATCTAAATCGCATCGCGTTCGCGCATTGCTGACCCGGATCGCGGTACGCACCGCACAAACAAGTAGAGGGCGCTCCCCAGGGAGCGCCCTCTACTTGTTTGTGCGTAAGCCTGTCGCGAGCGTCAGAGCTTGCGCAGGAGCACGCTGTGCACGCGGTGATCCGCCGCCTTGCGCAGCACGAGGCTGGCGCGGGCGCGCGTCGGCCGAATGTTGTCGATCAGGTTGGGCTCGTTGATTTTCGTCCAGAAATCGTCAGCGAGCGAGATCGCGGTCTCATCGTCGAGGTCTGCGAACCGGCGAAAGTACGAGTTGGGGTTTGAGAACGCGGTCTCACGTAGCTTGAGGAATCGGTGCCGGTACCAGCGCCAAATATCGGTCGTGCGCGCGTCGACGTAGATCGAGAAGTCGAACAGATCGCTCACCGCGATGGGGTGTCCCATTGACGGGGGCTGCAGGACGTTGAGGCCCTCGACGATGAGGATGTCTGGGTGACGCACCACGGTGACCTCGTTCGGCACGATGTCGTAGATCAGGTGACTGTAATGCGGGGCCACGACCTCATCGACGCCGGCCTTGACCTGGGACACGAAACGCAGCAGTGCGCGACGGTCGTAGGACTCGGGAAATCCCTTGCGGTGAGAGATTCCGCGGCGCTCGAGTTCGGCATTGGGGTACAAAAAGCCGTCGGTGGTGACGAGCTGAACATTGGGAGTCTCGGGCCAGCGAGCGAGCAGATCGCGCAAGATGCGGGCCACCGTTGACTTACCGGCGGCGACCGATCCGGCGATGCCAATCACAAACGGGCTTTGCCGATCGTTCTCGCGGTGGAGAAAGCCGCGGGTGCGCCGATGCATGTCGCGCGCGGCAATCGCGTACTGGTTGATGAGCCGGCTGAGGGGCAGGTAAATCTCTGCCACCTCTTCCAGGTCAAGCGGTTCTCCGAGTCCACGAAATGCGGCGAGTTCTTCCTCCGTGAGGGGTGACTGAGTCTCTCCGGCAAGGCGGGCCCACTCATCGCGGCCGATCTCGTCGAAGGGGGAGGTGAATTCGGGTCTAATGAGCGCTTGAGTATCAGTGCTAAGCGCTTGCGAGCTGTTCTCGGACATTGTGCATCCATCGTGCCACTAAAATGGCACCCATGTGTGGAATCGTCGGATATGTCGGCCCGAATGAAACGGTCGAAGTGCTGTTGAATGGTCTACGTCGTCTGGAGTACCGCGGTTACGATTCGGCGGGTATCGCCGTGATTGATGACGCGGGCGCAGTCGCCGTGCGTAAGCGCTCGGGTAAGCTCGCGCGCCTTATTGAGCTTCTCGAAGACGACCCGTTACCGTCGGGTGGTACCGGAATCGGTCACACCCGCTGGGCCACGCACGGTGGCCCGAGCGATGTCAACGCACACCCCCATCTCGGCGACAACGGAAAACTCGCCTTGATTCACAACGGCATCGTTGAGAACTTCAGCGAACTGAAGGACGAAGTTCTTGCGGGCGGCGTGTCGCTCGCAAGCGAGACCGACTCAGAGGTGGTCGCCGGGCTTCTGGGGCTCGAGTACGCCCGCGTCGGTGACCTCGAGACAGCCTTCCGCGGCATCGTCCGGCGCCTGCAGGGAACCTTCACGTTGCTCGCAACGCACCAGAGTGAGCCCGGCAAGGTCGTGGCCGCCCGCCATCACTCACCGCTCGTCGTGGGCCTTGGCGAGGGCGAGAACTTCCTCGGATCAGACGTCGCGGCGTTCGTATCATCGACGCGACGCGCCGTTGCTGTAGATGAAGACAATATTGCTGTCATTACCGCCGACGAGGTGCGCATCACCGACTTCGACGGCAACCCGGTGGAGTTCACCGAGTACGAAGTCGAGTGGGACGCCGAGGCCGCAGACAAGGGCGGCTGGTCCTCATTCATGGCCAAGGAGATCAACGAGCAGCCCGAGGCCGTAGCCAACACGATCCGGGGCCGCATCGAGAATGGCCAGGTGGAGATCCCCGAGCTCACCGAGCTGGGCGATGATCGCCTGCGCGGCATCGACCGCATCGTGATCATTGCCTGCGGCACCGCGTCGTACGCGGGCCAGGTGGGCGCGTATGCAATCGAGCAGTGGGCCCGCATTCCCGTCGAGGTGCAGCTGAGTCACGAGTTCCGCTACCGCGATCCGGTACTCAGCGACCGCACGATGGTGATCTCGGTGAGCCAGTCGGGTGAGACCATGGATACGCTCATGGCCGTCAAGTACGCCATCGAGCGCGGCGTGACGACCGTGTCGGTGTGCAACACCCAGAGCGCCACGATTCCCCGCGAATCCGACGCGGCCGTGTACACGCACGCCGGACCCGAGGTGGCCGTCGCTTCGACGAAGGCATTCGTGGCGCAGATCACCGCGCTCTACCTCGTGGGCCTGCACCTGGGGCGCGTGCGCGGCACGCTATCGGCCGAGGTCGGCGCTGCGGCGGTCGAGCAGCTCGAAGAGCTCCCCGAGAAGGTGCGCGAGGCCGTCGCCACGCACGATCAGATCGCGCAGCTGGCGCACTGGATGGCAGACACCCGATCGGTGCTCTTCCTGGGTCGCCACGTGGGTTACCCGGTTGCGCTCGAGGGTGCGCTGAAGCTCAAAGAGATCGCCTACATTCACGCTGAGGGCTTCGCCGCGGGCGAGCTCAAGCACGGCCCGATCGCACTGATCGACCACGGCCAGCCCGTGTTTGTGCTCGTGCCGAGCCCGCGCACGTCACCGCTGATGCACTCGAAGGTGGTGTCAAACATCCAGGAGATTCGTGCCCGCGGTGCTCGCGTCATCGCGATCGTGGAGAAGGGTGACACCGCGGTGCTGCCGTTCGCAGACGACGTGATTCGTCTGCCGCTCAGCGACCCGCTGTTTGACCCGGTACTCCAGGTGATTCCGCTGCAGTGGTTTGCCCTCGAGCTGTCGACCGTCAAGGGGCTCGACGTTGACCAGCCGCGCAACCTCGCCAAGTCAGTAACCGTCGAGTAGCGTCATGGGATGCGTGCGAGTGGGCCGGCGTTGATCGTCGGGATCGGGGTCGACACTGTTGACCTCGGGCGCTTCGAGCGCCAGCTCGCGCGCACCCCCGCGCTCCTCGCCCGACTGTTCACTGTGCCCGAGCGTGAGCTCTCGATCGCGTCGCTCGGTGCGCGGTTCGCGGCCAAGGAGGCGCTCATCAAGGCGCTCGGGGGATCCGACGGCATCAGCTGGCAGGACCTGGAGGTGCTGCGCGGCGACGCACGTGTGCCGTGCTTCACGCTGACCCCGGCGCTCGTTCTCGCGCTGGAGGCGCGAGGAGGCGACCACGTGCACGTGTCACTCACCCACGACGCTGGCATCGCGACGGCGTTCGTGGTGGTCGAGGCGCGCGGCACGGCGTTTTCTGGGTCGCAGGACCCCAGGGCTCAAGGCCCCAGGGCTCAAGACCCCAGTGCCCACGACAACAGCGATTCGAGGTAGCTATGAGAACCGGATCAATGCGAGTCGCCGAGATTTCGACGGCAGCGATTCGCCACAATGTCGGCCACATTCGTGAGCTGACGGGTGGGGTCGTCATCGTCGTGGTGAAGGCCAACGGGTATGGCCACGGCGCAGCGATCGCGGCTCAAGCCGCAATCGAGGGCGGCGCTGACATGGTCGCCACCGCCGATCTGGAAGAGGCACTCGCGCTGCGGGAGGCCGGCATCGCGGGCCCCATTCTGTGCTGGCTGCACGGGGCCCGGGTTGACTTCGCCCCGGCCGTCGCCGAAGACATCGAGATCGGGGTGAGTAACCTCGCGCAGCTTGAGAAGCTCGCGGCCGCCGCGCAACGGGCGGGCAAAACCGCCGTAGCGCAGCTCAAGGTCGACACCGGGTTGAGCCGTAACGGTGCCTGCCGCTCCGAATGGGACGTCCTGTTCACACGGGCCGCCGAACTGCACCGTGCGGGCATCGTGCACGTGCGCGGAATCTTCAGCCACCTCGCCAACGCTGGCGACCAAGGCGACCGGGCGCAGGCTGCCGAGTTCGACGCGGCCATCGCGCTGCTGCAGGAGAAGGGCGTCGACCCCGAGTTGACCCACCTCGCTGCGAGCGCTGCGACGCTCAAGTCGCCGCATCTGCACTATTCGGCCGTGCGTGTGGGTGTTGTGGCCTACGGCCTCAGCCCGCTCGCCGACAAGACCTCGGCGCAGCTGGGGCTGATCCCCGCGATGACGCTGCGCTCGGAGATCGTCGCGCTGCGCGGGGTGCCCGCTGGCACAGGCGTTTCGTACGGCTTTAATCACGTGTGCGAGACTGCGACGACCCTCGCCCTCGTGCCCATGGGCTACGCCGACGGCATGCCGCGCGCGCTCAATGGCTCGGGGGCCTGGGTCTCGATCGCGGGGGAGCCGCGGCCGATCGTGGGTCGCATCGGCATGGACCAGTTCATCGTCGATGTGGGCCCGCTCGCGGGCCGGCTCAGCCTCGGCGACGAGGTCGTCTTGTTCGGCGACCCCGAGCGCGGATTCCCCGCCGTCGAGATCTGGGCCGGGCTGATGCGCACCATCAATTACGAAATCATCGCGAGTATTGGGCCGCGCGTGCTGCGGCTTGCGGCGGGAGCGGATGCAGCGTGACGAAGATTGAACACATCGAAGCGGCCTCGCCCGACGAGATGCACGATGTGGGGGTGCGCCTCGGACGGGTGCTGGCCGCGGGAGACCTGCTGATCCTGACCGGTCCGCTCGGCGCTGGGAAGACCACGCTCACCCGTGGCATTGGTGAGGGCCTCGGCGTCCGCGGCCCCGTGCAGAGCCCCACCTTCGTGATCGCCCGCACGCACCCGTCGCTCGTCGGCGGCGCGCCACTCGTGCACGTCGACGCCTACCGGCTCGCAAACTCAGACGAGCTCGAAGATCTCGACCTCGACTTCGAGGCGTCGGTTGTGGTCGCAGAGTGGGGTGCCGGTGTGCTCGAACCCACCGGCTCCTGGATCGAAATTGAGATTGAGCGCCCGACCGGCGCGGGAGCTGATCCGGATCCCGATGCGGATCGCGGGGACGAAGCGGCCGAGCCCACGGGGGCAGCGGCCGAGGATTGGTCAGAAGCGCTGGTTGAGGCGCGACGAATGACGCTCACGGGGCACGGGCCCCGATGGGCCGGAGGGATTCTCTCATGAGCGTGGACTACGCCGTCACGGTAGGCGACGCCCCCGAGTTGGGTGGGCGCTGCCTGCTCGCGATCGACACGTCCATCGGCACGAGCGTTGCGCTCGGGTGCGACGGCTGGGTGTGGGCGGTGGCGAGCGAGAATCCTCGCGGCCACGCCGAGGCGATCGGCACGCTGCTCGCGCTGGTGTTCAGCGAGAGCGGCGTCGCCGCTGGCCGAGTCGACGGCGTGATTGCAGGAATGGGCCCGGGCCCCTTCACCGGCTTGCGCGTGGGTATCGCGGCGGCGCAGGCCTTCGCCACCGGTCGTGAGGCTCCGCTGTATGGGCTACACAGCCACGAGGCGGTGGCCCTCGGCACGCTCGAGCGGGGCGCGGCGGCTGGCACGCGCGTCGTCACCGACGCGCGTCGCAAGGAACTGTTCGTGTCTGACTACGCGAGCCTCAACTGGGCAGGTATTCCCGAGCTCTCGAACGGGCCGCGGCTCGTCGCGCGCGAAGGCTACGAGGCCGTGCCCGGAGAAGAGTGGCCCGTCACGATCGATGCCTCGGCACTCGTGCGGCTTGCTGCGCGCCGGATCGCCGCGGGCATCGAGTTTGCTGGCGATCAGGCGCTCTACCTGCGCGAGCCAGACGTTGCGAAGCCAACGACGCAGAAGCGGGTGAGCGCGTGAGCGCTGCCGCCCTGCAGATTCGGCCCGCGACGGCAGACGACCTCGACGCCGTCTGGGCGATCGAATCCGCCGTGTTCGCGGCCGAGGCGTGGAGCCGTCCGATGGTGGCGGAGGAACTCTCGGGGCCGCACCGCAGTTACCTCGTGCTGGTCGACGAAGAGGGGGCTGTGCAGGGCTACGCCGGGCTGCTCGCGGTGGGCACCGAGGGTGACGTGCAGACCATTGCCGTGGCGCCTGCTCAACGCGGGGGCGGGCACGGACGACGGCTCATTGAAGCCCTCATTGCCAGGGCCCGCGAACAGGGCGTGCGTGAGCTGTTCCTTGAGGTGCGCGCCGACAATCCCGTCGCCCGATCACTGTACGAAAGCCTGTCGTTCGCCGAAATCGGCGTACGGCCGCGCTACTACCAACCCGACGACGTCGACGCGATCGTCATGAAGCTGCAAATGAAGGATCTAGCGTGACTGTTGCTGAGCCCCTGGTGCTGGGCATTGAGACGAGCTGCGACGAAACCGGCGTGGGCATCGTGCGGGGACGTACCCTACTTGCGAACACGATCGCGTCATCGATGGACGAGCACGCGCGCTACGGCGGTGTCGTGCCCGAGGTCGCGGCCCGCGCGCACCTCGAGGCCATGCGCCCGACCATCGAGCGCGCCGTGGCTGACGCAGGGGTGCGGCTCCAGGATCTCGACGCAATTGCGGTGACGAGCGGGCCGGGCCTCGCGGGCGCACTCATGGTGGGCGTGGCCGCTGCCAAAGCTCTCGCCGTTTCGCTCAACAAGCCGCTGTACGCCGTGAACCACCTCGTGGGACACGTGGGGGCCGACCTACTGCAGGGAGAGGGGCTGCGCCCCGCCGTAGGCTCCGTGGGCGATCTCGAGCTTCCCACCATCGCACTGCTGGTGTCAGGAGGGCACACCTCGCTGCTGCTCGTGCGCGACCTGGTGGGCGACGTCGAGATGCTCGGAGAGACCATCGACGACGCCGCGGGTGAGGCCTTCGACAAGGTCGCCCGGCTGCTCGGCATGCCCTATCCGGGCGGGCCGCACATCGACCTCGCTGCCGAGACTGGCAACCCGCAGGCGATCCGGTTTCCTCGCGGGCTCACCCACCCGAAGGACCTCGAACGGCATCGCTACGATTTCTCATTCTCGGGGCTCAAAACCTCGGTGGCCCGGTGGGTTGAGAAGCAGCGCGACACGGGCGCCGAGATTCCCGTCGCCGATGTCGCGGCAAGCTTTAGGGAGGCCGTAGTCGACGTGCTGCTCACGAAGGCGCTCGCCGCCTGCGCCGACCTGGGTGTGCCACGCCTGCTGCTCGGCGGCGGCGTGGTTGCCAATGCGCGGCTGCGCGAGGTCGCTGCGGAGCGCGCGACGGCCGCCGGCGTCGAACTGCGCGTGCCGCCGCTGTCGCTCTGCACCGACAACGGCGCGATGATCGCGTCGCTCGGCGCGCAGCTCATGGCCGCGGGGCACGGGCCGTCGGGCCTCGGATTTGGGGCGGACTCGACACTCCCGGTGACCGAGATTCAAGTCCTGTAACCTGACCGGTTAGGCGGTCGGCACGGTAACCTGAAACTCACGAACCGCGGAACCCCGCAGTTGACTAGAGGAGGACAACGTGTCTGACAACCTGCCCCCGAACGAGCCCGTACAGCCTGCATCGGGCGAACCGGTTAATCCCGTCAGCCCGGTGACACCCGAGGTGTCCGCGGTGCCGGCGGCTCCCGTCAGCCCGGCCGCTCCGGAAGCCCCGGCCTACCGCGCCGAGCCCGTTGCTCCCCAGGCACAGCAAGCTCCACAGGCCCCGGCCTACGGCGCTGGCGGCTACGCGGCCCCCGCAGCCGTGCCCGGCAAGACGCTGGGCATTGTGGGCCTCGTGCTCGCGTTCCTGGTTTCATTCGTTGGCCTGATCCTGAGCATCATCGCGGTGATCCAGTCGAAGAAGGCCGGCGCCAAGAACATTCCCGGCATCATCGGCATCGTGATCGGTGCCCTCGGTACGATCGGTTGGATTCTCGGCATTATTGCCCTCGTGGGGGCCATGAGCCTGGGACTCAACGTGTACGAGGCTTGCATTGGCGACCCGACTGCAAGTGTTGAGGTCATGGGCCAGCTCGTGCCCTGCTCGAGCGTAGAAATCGACCAGTACTAAGCCTCTCGCGCCGCAGCACGCGGTGCAAAAGTAGAGCCCCGCAGAATCTCAGATTCTGCGGGGCTCTGTTGTGCGGGGATCCGAGGTGAGCGGATCAGCTGCGTCGTTAGCAGCGCTCCGCGAGTAGGGCGATGTGGTCGCCCTGTGCATCGCGCGTGAGAAACACGGTCGCGCTGCCTTTGCCCTTGAGTTTCAACCGCTTGCGCAGGGCTGCCGGGTCCACGTCCACGCCGCGCTTCTTGATCTCGAGCGTGCCGATATCTCGCGTTGCCAAGGCGCGCCGCAGCTCCTTCTCCTTCGCGGGCAGCCGCTCGAGCACGCGAAACGCGTGGGCGAAGGGCGTCGGCGTATGTGTGTCCGAGGTGAGATACGCGATCTTGTCGCTCAGCATGCCCGCGTTGAGCGTGCGCGCGAGGTCTCCGATTAGTCGCGCGCGAATGACCGCGCCGTCGGGCTCGTACAGGTACTCGCCGAGCTCACGCTCGGGGGCATCCTCTGAATCTGCGGGAGCAGTCAGTTCGAACGCCTCGGAGCCGCGAAGCACGAGCGCGGCTCGCTTGATGCCGGGGCGCGCTACGGCGCCAAACCACAGGCCGGTCTCAACGACCTGGCCATCAACCGAGATCCACTGCGCCTCTGCGTCATCAGGAATGAGGTCGCGGTCAAGCCCGGGCCCGAGCTTGACCCCCGTGGGAAACGCGCGGGCAGTGTCGAAGGCAAAAGTCAGTGAGGGCGAGTAGTCATCGGGCGACGCCACGCGACGGGTGTCCCGATGGCCAGCTGTGCGACGAGCCGGATCGAGAAAGGCCCCATCGCAGCCGGTGATATCTGCCGATTCCGCGTCCGCGTGTGAGACGCCCGGGGCCGCGACACCCAGACGCGCAGCCAACACCCCGAGATTGTGTGCCGCAAGTCGGGCTGTGAACGGATCGAGTTCGACCGCGTGTGGCGTGACGCCCGCCTCCAAGAGCGCGAGTGACTCCGCTCCGATCCCGCACCCCAGGTCGGCGACGCGTGAGCATCCGGCCTGGGCAAACCGCGTCGCGTGGAGCCGCGCCACGTGGGATCGGGTGGCCTGTTCGAGGCCAGCCTGAGTAAACAACAGCCCATTGGCGAGCTCGCCAAACTTGCCCCGTGCCTTGATCCGGAGCTCAGCCTGAGTGAGTACAGCGGCGATGAGCGAGGGGTCTATGCCTCGTTTGCGCAGGCGCGCATTGATCTGCCCGGAGTCGGTGCCGCCCGCTTGGAGTTGCTCGCCGACCTCGGCGAGCAACTCCAAGCCCGGGGCTGAAAGGAGATCCTCCCAACCCGGAGCAGCTGAGGTGGGAGGGGACTGTCGTTCGGTCATTCCTGGCTTAGGACAGGGTGTAATCGTTGAAGGCAGACCCCATCGTGCCGATCAGCGCGAAGATCATGAATGCGTAGGCAAACATGAACAGGGCAACAAAGACAAGCGCTGCGTAGCTGATGATCAGGCCGGTGAGGCCAATGCCGCGGCCTGCATCACCCGTGCGCTTGATCTGGCTCAGACCCATGTGGCCAAAGATGATGCCCGCGATGGGGGAAATGAACGCGAAGAAGATGGCGAGGAGGGCAAACGTGTTCGTGCCACCCAGCGTTGTCACCTGAGACGGCTGTACGGGCTGCGCGGGGCGCTGTGCGTGCTGCTGCGCCTGCTGTGCCTGCTGCTGCGCGTACATGGGCTGCTGAGGTGCCTGCTGCTGGTAGGCGGCCTGCTGTGCCTGCTGCTGCTGCGCCTGCTGCTGAGCTTGCTGCGCCTGCTGTGCCTGCTGCTGAGCTTGCTGAGCCTGTGCGTGCTGCTGCTGAGCCTGCTGAGCCTGCTGAGCCTGTTGCGCCTGCAACGCCTGCTGCTGGGCATGGGCTTGCTGTTGCGCCTGCTGCTGCGCGTTCGGCTGGGGTTCGGGGGTGTGCGGCGTTGACATGGGACTCCTCAATGGTGCGTGCGGTGTCGATCGACGGAGCGGAGAACCCGCGAATCCGTACTTGTTTAGTCTAGGCGTGCGCGCTTTTTTCCGTTCGCTGTGCGCGATACCAGGGCCGGGCATTGGCACTCCTCTTGCACGAGTGCCAAATTGAGCCCTAGACTCTGGGGAGGGCGCGCACGCACTGGGCGAGCGCGCGAACACTTCAGCCATCGGAAAAGGGGTCAACCGTGTCGGTCGCCATCAAGCCGCTCGAGGATCGTATCGTTATCAAGCAGGTCGAGGCCGAGCAGACCACTGCTTCGGGTCTCGTCATTCCCGACAGCGCGAAGGAGAAGCCCCAGGAGGGCGAGGTCGTGGCAGTAGGCCCCGGTCGCGTCTCTGACAGCGGCACCCGCATTCCCCTCGACGTCGCCGTGGGTGACGTTGTCATCTACTCGAAGTTCGGCGGCACCGAGGTCAAGTACGGCGGCGAAGAGTTCCTCGTACTCTCGGCGCGCGACATCCTCGCAGTCGTTTCGCGCTAACTAGCGTTCGCGTTTCAACGCGCACAGATCAGGCCCCTCCGCCACTCGGCGAGGGGCCTGATTTCGTTGAACGGGCAGGTCTCATCTGACAGATACACTGGGGCAGTGAAACGCTTTCGTGCAGGTCTGGGGTACGGCGTAGCCGCGTATCTGGTGTGGGGAACCTTCCCGATGTACTTCGGGTTGATCGCGATGGTCAACCCCCTCGAGGTAGTGCCGTGGCGCGTCAGCATGACGCTGCTGTTCTGTGTCCTGCTGGTGACGCTGATGCGGCGCTGGTCGCAGGTGATGACCATCTTGAAGACCCCAAGGCTGCTGGGCTGGTTCTCGCTTTCGTCGCTGCTGCTCTACCTGAACTGGCAGCTGTTTGTCATCGGCGTGATGACCGGCAACGTGATCGAGACAGCGCTCGGCTACTTCATTAACCCGCTCTTCACGATTCTCATCGGTGTGGTCGTGCGCGGCGAGAAACTCACGCGACCGCAGTGGATCGCCGTGGGAATCGCCCTGGTCGGAGTTGTCATCGCTGCCGTGGGCTACGGCAGCTTCCCGTGGATCGCAATCGGTCTGGCCGTCTCCTTCGGACTCTACGGTGCAGTCCACAAGCACGCGGGCGAGGCCGTTGATGGTGTGACCGGTCTCACCGTTGAAACACTCGTATCGGTGCCGATCGGCGTCGTGCAGATGATCATCGTGGCCAACGTGATCGGCATCGGGGCGTTCTCGCACGGCCCGGGTATCGCGACGCTCGTGCTGGTCAGCGGCGTCGCCACCGCGATCCCGTTGATCCTGTTTGGTGAGGCCTCGCGACGGCTCCCGCTGTCCTACCTCGGGTTCATTCAGTTCCTCACGCCGATTCTCGGATTCTTGTACGGATTCTTTGTGATGCACGAGGAGGTATCTGCGACACGCTGGATCGGGTTCGTGGCCGTTTGGATTGCACTCGTGATTCTGATCTCAGAGATGGTGGCCCAGCTGCGCCGTTCGCCGCAGGCAGAGACCGGTCCCATCTCGGTGCCGTTAGACTAGTACGACGGCTCGGGCCCCAATCAGTGGCTCCGATCGCCCCGAAAACTTCACTACACGACAGATGAGGTGCCATGGAACAGCGTGATCCCTTCGCATTCACCGGACTAACTTACGACGACGTGCTGCTCTTGCCTGCGCACACCGATGTCATTCCGAGCGAGGCGGATACGTCCACTCAGCTCACCCGCCGCATCCGACTCAACATCCCGTTGATCTCGGCCGCGATGGACACAGTCACCGAGACCCGCATGGCAGTAGCCATGGCGCGCAACGGTGGCCTCGGCATTCTGCACCGCAACCTTTCGATCCAGGATCAGGCCGAGATGGTCGACCGGGTCAAGCGCAGCGAAGCTGGCATGATCACGAACCCCGTGACCACGACGCTCGACGCGACGGTGGCAGAGGTCGACGCTTTGTGCGGCGAGTACCGCGTATCGGGCCTGCCCGTAGTCGACCCCAACGGGGTGCTGCTCGGCATCATCACGAACCGTGACATGCGCTTCATCGAGCCCAAGGACCGCTCGCAGGTACGCGTGTCTGAGGCAATGACCCGCATGCCGCTGATCACCGCTCCCGCGGGTATCTCGCGCGACGCGGCCCAGGCCATCTTCAGCGAGCACAAGATCGAGAAGCTGCCCCTCATGGACGGCAACGGTAAGCTCACCGGACTCATCACGGTCAAGGACTTCGACAAGGAAGAGCAGTACCCGCTCGCCACGAAGGACGACGCGGGCCGCCTGCGCGTTGGTGCGGCTGTGGGCTTCTTTGGTGACGCGTGGAAGCGCGCGGGCCAGCTGGTCGATGCTGGCGTTGACGTGATCGTTGTCGACACCGCCAACGGAGACAGCAAGGGTGTGCTCGAGATCATCGCCAAGTTTAAGGCCGACAGCGCCTTCAACGGGGTCGATATCATCGGCGGCAACGTCGCAACCTACGCGGGTGCGAAGGCGATCGTCGAGGCTGGCGCAGACGCCGTCAAGGTGGGCGTGGGCCCCGGCTCGATCTGCACCACTCGCGTGATTGCTGGCGTGGGTGTGCCCCAGGTCACCGCGGTGTTCGAGGCAGCCAAGGCGGCAACCCCCGCGGGTGTTCCCGTGATTGCCGATGGTGGACTGCAGTACTCGGGCGACATTGCGAAGGCACTCGTTGCTGGCGCATCGTCGGTCATGATGGGCTCGCTGTTCGCAGGCACCGACGAGAGCCCCGGCGACCTCGTCTTCGCTGGCGGCAAGCAGTACAAGAACTACCGCGGCATGGGCTCGCTCGGCGCGCTCCAGACCCGCGGTGAGCGCACCTCGTACTCGAAGGACCGTTACTTCCAGGCCGACGTGCCCAGCGACGAGAAGCTCATCGCTGAGGGCATCGAGGGCCAGGTTGCCTACCGTGGTCCCGTCGGTGCGGTTGCACACCAGATGATCGGTGGACTGCGCCAGTCGATGTTCTACGTCGGTGCACGCACCATCATCGATCTGAAGGAGCGTGGCAACTTCGTGCGCATCACGCCTGCAGGTCTCAAGGAGAGCCACCCGCACGACGTGCAGATGGTTGTTGAGGCTCCGAACTACAAGTAATTCGTTCGCGAGACACCGGGGGCCCGGGGGATTCTTCCCCCGGGCCCATCGTCGTTTCGGGCCCGGTTCGATCCGGATCCGGGGCGTTGCGGAGGCGTGCAGGCTCAGCCGGGTAGACTGGAGGCGTGAGCAACGAGATCGAGATCGGCCGCGGAAAGCGCGCACGTCGCGTATACACCTTCGATGAGATCGGAGTCGTGCCGACCAGGCGCACCCGTGACCCAGAGCTCGTCTCGACCGCATGGTCGATTGACGCGTTCAACTTCGACATTCCGGTGCTTGGCGCCCCGATGGACTCGGTGATGTCGCCCGACCAGGCGATCTCGCTGGGCCGCCTCGGTGGCCTCGGCGTGCTGAACCTTGAGGGCCTGTGGACCCGTCACGACAACCCCGAGCCGCTGCTCGCTGAGCTTTCGCGTATCGAGGACGAGCGCGAGGCTGTCGACCGCATGCGCGAGCTGTACGCCGCGCCCATTCTTCCCGAGCTGATTCGCGATCGCCTGGGTCAGATGCGCGATGCAGGAGTGACGGTGGCCGGTGCACTGTCACCGCACCGCACCGCAGAGTTCACTGACACCGTCGTGAACGCTGGCGTCGACCTCTTCGTGATTCGCGGCAACACGGTTTCGGCCGAGCACGTCGCAGAGGGTGGCCGCGAGCCTCTCAACCTGAAGCAGTTCATCTACGAGCTTGACGTGCCCGTCATCGTCGGTGGCGCCGCAACCTACCAGTCGGCCCTGCACCTCATGCGCACCGGCGCAGCCGGCGTGCTCGTCGGGTTCGGCGGCGGCGCGTCCTCCACCACCCGCGTGACGCTCGGCATTCGCGCACCAATGGCTACGGCGATCGCCGATGTCGCGGGCGCTCGTTTGGACTACCTCGACGAGTCGGGCGGCCGTTACGTGCACGTCATCGCAGACGGCGGCCTCGGCACGTCGGGCGACATCATCAAGGCCATGGCCTGTGGTGCAGACGCCGTGATGCTCGGCTCGACCCTCGCAAAGGCCTCTGACGCGCCCGGACAGGGCTGGCACTGGGGTCAGGAAGCGCACCACGAAGATCTGCCGCGCGGTCGCCGCGTCAAGGTCGGTCAGGTGGCACCCCTCGCAGAGATCGTGAATGGCCCCTCGCACCTCGCAGACGGCAACTCAAACCTCATGGGTGCGCTGCGTCGCGCAATGGCCACCACGGGATACTCGGAGCTCAAGGAGTTCCAGCGCGTGGGCATCGTCCACGCCGAGCGTTAATCCGGCATGTCGGGCTCGAAACGCCCGGAGTACCTTGGCGAGCCCACGCTCGCCAAGGTCATGCGCCGTCCCCGGTGGATCCTAGCTCTGCTGCTCGCGCTTGCTGTGGCAGCAGGTTTCGCAGCGCTCGCCCAGTGGCAGGCCGGCTTTGCCGTGCAGTCGCAGGCGCAGGAAAAGGTGGACACTGAAACGCCTCAGCCGCTCGTCGATGTTGCCTCGGCGACCATGGGAGTCACGGAGGACGGCGCTGCCGTCGTCGTGCTCGCCGGGGGCGAATTTGTCCCCGAAGACTTCGTGGTTGTGGGCAAGCGCATCAATGGCGGCGAAGAGGGCGCGTGGGTCGTGGGCAACCTCGTCACTGCGGGTCCCAACGCCGAGCCGGGCGCTCACCTCGCCGTGGCGATCGGCTGGGCTCCCACGGTGGCCGCGGCACAGGATGTCGCCGATCAGCTCGCGCGCGATCCGGAACTGATCGACGGATCTCAGCTCGAAGGCCGATACATGCCAGCCGAGGCACCGAATATTCCCGCGGCGCACCTGGACCCGCAGTCGCTTGGCGCAATGACACCGGCGCACCTCGCGAACATTTGGCAGTCGGCCGATGGCCCGGTGTACTCAGGATTCCTCGTGATGCACGAGGCCGCTGGCACCGCCACGCCGCTTGCAACGCTGGGCCTCGAACAGATTGACTCGGTGGCACCGCTGCCCGTCAGCGCCGTGAACTGGCTCAACGTGTTCTACGCGATCGAGTGGCTCGTGTTTGCTGGTTTCGCGGTGTTCTTCTGGTATCGGCTTGCGCGCGACGCCTGGGAGAAGGAACACGAAATGAAGAATCTTCTCGCTGAGGCCGCAGCGGCCCCGGGCGAGGATGCCTCGAGCGATGGTGCCTCCGGGGACGAAGTATCGAAGGCTGCTGGTGCGCAATCACCCGCAGCACACCTTGAAACCGAACGGTAGAATAGTCACCATGCAGTTGCAGCCCAAGCCCGCCGATTTTCCTCGCATTCGCAAGGCGCTCTCGTTTTACAAAGTGACCTCGGTCATCACCGGCGTCATGCTGCTGCTGCTGTGCGCGGTCATGGTGATGAAGTACGCCTTCCACGTGCAGCTGTTTCTGTTCACGCCGAACGGATTCGCAGAATTTGTGCCGATCGCTCCCGAGGGCATCGAGGCAGACTTCACCGGCGCGGGCTTCGACCTGTTCAAAGCGATTCTGATCGCCCACGGCTGGTTCTACGTGGTGTACCTCGTGAGCAACTTCATGGTGTGGAGCCCCATGCGCTGGAACTTCGCGAAGTTTCTGCTGCTCGCACTGGGCGGCGTGATTCCCTTCATGTCGTTTTTCCTCGAAGCCAAGATCGTGCGTGAAGTGAACACGTATCTTGACGCACACGAGCCGGCGCCAGCGGGCTCAAACTAGACTTTTCTTACCTCCAAGCGAAAGGCCAGCATGGCAGAACAAACAGGGACCGCGCAGCGCCCCGTGCTCGTGGTTGATTTTGGTGCGCAGTACGCGCAGCTGATCGCCCGCCGGGTGCGCGAAGCTGGGGTCTACTCAGAAGTCGTACCGCACACGATCTCGGCAGCTGAAATGGCTGAGAAGCAGCCCGTGGGCATTGTGCTCTCGGGTGGTCCGTCGTCGGTGTACGCAGAGGGTGCTCCCGAGTTAGATACTGCGATCTTCGACATGGGCGTGCCCATGCTCGGCATTTGCTACGGCTTCCAGGTCATGGCGCGTGCGCTCGGCGGCACCGTGGGTAACACGGGCGACCGCGAGTACGGTGCCACCGAGGCGACCGTGACCGGCGACGGCGGCGCGATTCTTGGCGGCCAGCCCGCTGAGCAGAGCGTATGGATGAGCCACGGCGACGCAGTGCAGCAGGCCCCCGAGGGATTTGACGTGCTCGCGTCGACCTCGGTCACGCCCGTGGCCGCGTTCGGTTCGCCCGCGAAGAAGCTCTACGGCGTGCAGTGGCACCCCGAGGTCAAGAATTCCGAGTACGGCCAGAACGTCATCGAGAACTTCCTGCGTAACGTCGCGGGTCTCTCGGCCGACTGGAACGCGGGCAATGTTATTGCTGAGCAGATCGAACGCATTCGCGAGCAGGTCGGCAACGCCCGCGTCATCTCGGCAATGTCGGGAGGCGTGGATTCGGCAGTGTCGACCGCACTCGTGCACGCTGCGATCAGTGACCAGCTCACCGCCGTGTTTGTGGACCACGGTCTGCTGCGCAAGGGCGAGCGCGAGCAGGTCGAGCGCGACTATGTCGCCTCGACCGGTGTGCGCCTCATCACCGTTGACGCCGCTGACACGTTCCTGGGCCACCTCGAGGGCGTCTCTGACCCCGAGACCAAGCGCAAGATCATCGGCCGTGAGTTCATTCGCACGTTCGAGAAGGTGCAGCTTGACCTCGTCGAGGAGGCACGCGCCTCGGGCGAAGAAGTGAAGTTCCTCGTGCAGGGCACGCTGTACCCCGACGTCGTTGAGTCGGGCGGCGGATCCGGTACCGCGAACATCAAGTCGCACCACAACGTGGGCGGCCTGCCCGACGATCTCGACTTCGAGCTCATCGAGCCGCTGCGCCTGCTGTTCAAGGACGAGGTACGCGAGATCGGCCGTGAGCTCGGGATTCCCGAGGAAATCGTCGGCCGCCAGCCGTTCCCCGGCCCCGGCCTGGGTATTCGCATCGTGGGCGAGATCACGCGCGAGCGTCTCGACATTCTGCGCGAGGCTGACGCGATCGCCCGTGCCGAGCTCACCGCTGCTGGCCTGGACCAGACGATCTGGCAGTGCCCCGTTGTGCTGCTCGCTGACGTACGCTCGGTAGGCGTGCAGGGCGATGGCCGTACTTACGGTCACCCGATCGTACTGCGCCCCGTCTCGAGCGAGGACGCGATGACCGCCGACTGGACCCGCGTGCCCTACGACGTGCTTGCTCGCATCTCGAACAAGATCACGAACCAGGTGCCCGAGGTTAACCGCGTGGTGCTCGACGTGACGTCGAAGCCGCCCGGGACCATCGAGTGGGAGTAGTCCTCCGACCCGAGGCATAGCCTCAACTACGCAGCCCGGCCTCGGCCGGGCTGCGTCTGTTTATGCGGGCGGTCGTTCATGCCGCCGATACGAGCCGCAGGAGCTGCGGCTCGTAGTCGTCGATGTGCGCATGTACCGCACGCTGGGCTGCGATCGGATCTCGAGCGAGCACGGCGTCTCTGATGCTTATGTGATCCGCGATCACCGCGTCGACGGGCACGCGATCGGCAGTCTCCCGCTGCAGGATGAGCCGGATCGCGAACGCCATCTCCGTCGAGATCTGCTCGAACATGCGGTCAATTCTGTCGCTGCCAATCAGCGCGACCACCGAGGCGTGAAACCGCAGATCGGCGAGGGCGTGGGCCGCGCTGTCCTGATCTGCTTGGGCCGCGGTCGCAAGCCGGTCGCAGGCGTCGGCGACTGCGCGAAGACGGCTTGCCGGTGCGGTGTGGCATGCGGCCGCCCCCTGCCCCTCGAGCGTGCGGCGCACCAAATAGAGATCGCGAATATCTGCTGCGGTGAACACCCGCACGGAGGCACCCCGGTTGGGTTCGTGAATTACCAGGCGCTCGCGGGCCAGCTCCTGGAGTGCCTCCCGGGCGGTGCGGCGAGAGCAGCCGTGCTCGGCCGAGAGCGCCACCTCGCGCAGGGGGGTGCCCGGAGCGATGTCCAGGGCGAGGATCTGGGCGCGCAGCGCTGCGGCTACGGCCGACGGTGTGCTCATGCCGACACCTGAGCGGCGCCGGCCAACGCTCTAAACGTGCGCGCGGTGCCGTCCGCGCGCATGCGTGCGTACTCGTCGCGGTCGCAGCCCTGGCGTGCGTTCCAGATTGTGGCGTTGAGCGCCAGCCGGGCGCGCACGAGGGCGGGGTATACGGCTCGCTCCGCGGGCGTGAACGGCACGATGTCCGCCCAGGCCGCGGCAACGGCCTCGACTACGCGCACCGGATCTGCGGCATGACGCGCGAGGTATGCGGCGGCAATGGCCGGCTCGGCGACGCGCCAGCCGACGAGCATGTCATCAAAGTCGATCACCGCGGCGATTGTGCCTGAGGGGTGTGCGAGCACGTTTGAATCGTGCAGATCCTGGTGCACGAGTGATCGGGGCAGGGCTGCCGTAAATGGTTCTACCTGCGTGCCAAGCAGCGCGAGCCCCGACTCCGCTAGCTGCCGGGCCTCTGGGTCGGTGACCCGGGGCAGATGGGCCGCTATGACGGTCGACATGGTGTGCGCGGCCCAGGCGTGCTGAATGTCGTGCGGTGGGCGGGGAGCCGATTCCAGCGCCTGCTGCAGGTGAGCGGCGGCGGCTCCGAGTTCGCCCGCGAACGCTTCCTCATCGAGCGAGGCGCCTATTTCTCCGTAGGGGGCGGCGTCGATCCACTCCGAGACCGTGATCGCGACCATTTCGCTCCCGTGTGAGGCGGCACCGACGAGCCCGCCATCGCGCGCGCGGAGTATCTGGGGCACGGGTTGCCCGAGGGCGGCCAGGTGGGCTGCCACTTCCGCGCGCCAAGTCTGCACGGTCAACTCGCGTGCAGACGAAGCCTGCATCTTGACCGCAATCGATCTACCCGACGTTACGCCGTGAAAGGTGCTTGCCAGCTCGCTCCCGAGTGCTGACAGCGGGCGATCAAGGGTGATGCCGTGGGTCGCTTCGAGCAGGGGAGCCGCTTGCTGCGGGGTCAGGGTGAGCGAAATCATGTCGTCTCCATAGGTGTGTTGCAACCCGCACGCGGTCTGCTTTGATCGCCAATATGGTGACTATAGCGCGAATCTCACGTATATTGGTGACCAATATCTACGACGACTGGGGCACACGAAGAGGTGGCGATTTGACGCAGCGAGATACTACCGGGGTGCGATCCGCAATGGTGAATGGGTTTGATCCGGATCGCGCCGGCGAGCTGCCGCCCGCCGCCCGCGAGCTTATCTCGCGCCGTGAGCGCGTGCTGGGCAAACCGTATCGCTTGTTCTATCGCGAGCCGCTGCATCTGATGCGGGGCTCGGGAGCGCACCTCTTCGATGCGCAGGGTAACGACTACCTTGATGCCTACAACAATGTGCCAGCCGTAGGGCACAGTAACGCCCGCGTGCAAGATGCGGTTGCCCGGCAGCTCGGCACGCTCAACACCCACACCCGGTACCTCACCGACGAAATCGTCGAGTATGCCGAACGGCTCACGGCGAAGTTCTCGCCCACGCTGTCGCAAGTGATGTTCACCTGCACGGGCAGCGAGGCCGTCGACTTGGCGGTGCGCATGGCTCGCAGAGTCACAGGCGGCGAAGGGATCATCGTCACGCGAAACGCTTACCACGGTACGACGGCATCGGTCGCGGAGCTCACCCCTAGCCTGGGGCCGGGCAACTCCATTCCGGCGCGTACGGCTCTGGTGGATGCCCCGGACTCGGTGCGCGGTCCCGCGAGCGCTGCTGAGTTTGTCGCGCAGGTGCGGTCAGCGATCGCGAACTTCGCGGCTCAGGGGATCCCCTTTGCCGGCATAATCGTTGACTCGGTACTGTCGAGTGATGGGCTACGGCTCGAACCCGCTGGCTTCCTGGCTCAGGCCGCGCAGGTCGCGCACGAGGCTGGCGGCTTATACATCGCCGATGAAGTGCAGCCCGGGTTCGGTCGCACGGGTGACTGGTGGGGATACACGCGCCACGGGTTCGTACCGGACCTGGTGGTGCTGGGCAAGCCGATGGGTAACGGGCTCCCGATTGCGGGAGTTGTGGGGTCGCCGGAGGTGTTCGACGCGTTCGGCAGCGAGGTGCGGTACTTCAACACGTTCGGCGGTAACCCGGTGAGCATTGCCGCGGCGACGGCCGTGCTCGACGAGATCGAGCAGCGCGGGCTGCTTGAGCATGCGGCGCACACTGGTCACCGCTTGGCGACCGGGCTGCGCAGCATTGCAGCTGACCTGGAGCGTGCGGGCGGTGCATCCCGGGTGGCCGAGGTGCGTGGGGCGGGGCTGTTCCTGTCGGTCGAGTACGTTGCCCCCGACGGTGGGGCGACCCCCGACCCCGCTGCGGCGCTCGCCATGGTGAACCACCTGAGAGACCGGCGCATTCTGGTGAGTGCCTCGGGCACGTACGAGAACGTGCTCAAGATTCGGCCCCCGCTCGTCTTCGATGCGGAGGAACCGCTCCGCGGCGAGGGGCAGGCCGTGCGGGAGTCTCACGCGTCACACTCACAACCCCTAAGCACTTCACTGGCGCATCGTCGCGACAGTGATCGATTCCTCGAGGGGTTTGCGGAGGCGAGCCGCTTGCTGGGCTGTTCCTAGCTGGGCGCCCATAGCTGGGGAGTTCCTCATTGAACGCAAAAACGGGTGTGGCCCGGCGGGAATCCGCCGGGCCACACCCGTTGATCCGGAATCACCCGGACAGCTGGCGACTTAGTCGCTGCCTCGCAGGATCGCGAGGATACGCAGGATCTCGACGTAGAGCCAGATCAGCGTGACCATCAGACCGAACGCTGCAGACCAGCCCCACTTCTCGGGGACGCGGTTACGCACACCGTTCTGAATCAGCTCGAAGTCCATGACGAGCGAGTATGCGGCGAGGAAGACTGCGAGCAGTCCGATGACGACGCCGAGTGGGATGCCGAAGATCTCAACGCTTCCGCGCAGGCCCCAAGGGTTACCGTTTGCGCCGCCGAACATCATGATGCCGACGTTGATGAGTGAGAAGACCAGGTAGCCGACCATTGCGATCAGCACGATCTTGGTCATTTTGGGGCTCGTGCGCACCTTGCCGCTGCGGAACAGCAACAGGGTCACACCGAACACCGAGAAGGTGGCGATGATGGCCTGCGAGACGATGCCGGGGTACAGGTTCTCAAAGGTGCCCGAGAGGCCACCGAGGAACAGGCCCTGAGCGACGGCGTAGCCGATGATGAGCGGTACGCTCGGCTCCTTCTTGAAGGAGTTCACGAGGCCCAGCACAAGGCCCACGATCGCACCCGGGATCATCAGGATCGGCATGAACCAGCCAACGGCAGCAAACGCGAGGACGATGAGGAAGAGCGCAACGGTCTTCGAGATCGTGTTCTCATAGGTCATCGGTTTGTCGGAGGGCGTGATGACGGGCGGCTGCTGAGCGCCCATCGCGTCGACGGGTGCTCCCGGATCGACGCCGGGTCGCTGCGTCTGCGCTGCCGGCTGATCGTAGATACGGCGCAGCTCATCAGCGGTAAGGGACTTACCGTTGAGTGCGGGGTTCTTACTGAGAGCGGGGTTGCTCATGCGTGGGGAATCCTTTCCTCGCGTACATATAGGCCCAGCTTATCGAAACTCTGCTTTGTCACGGCTGTGATTTAGCAGGTTGGGGGATGCACGCATTTGGGCGTAATCGAGCAGGTCGCTGCCCTAGGCTATTGTTCATGCACAGCACGACCGATCGCACGCCGGATCGTACGCCGGATCGCCCGCTCGTCATCGGGCACCGAGGCGCTCCCGGATATCGGCCTGAGCACTCTGAAGCGTCGTATCGATTGGCATTTGACCTCGGTGTCGACGCGGTCGAACCTGACATCGTGGTGTCGAAGGATGGCGTGCTCGTCGTGCGGCACGAGAACGAGATTTCGGGAACTACCGACATCGCCAAGCGACCGGAGTTCGCGCATTTGCGGACGACGAAGGTCGTCGACGGCAAGAAGTACACTGGCTGGTTTACCGAGGACCTGACGTGGGCGGAGCTGTCGACGCTGCGGTGCCGCGAACGGTTGTCGAAGTTGCGGCCCGACAACGTCGCGTTTGATGGCCAACAGCCGATTCTGCGGCTGAGCGATGTGCTCGCGATTATTGACGACGAGTCGAAGCGGCTGGACCGGGTGCTGCGGGCGGTCATTGAGATCAAGCACGCTGCCTTCTACGAGTCGATCGGCGTGAACATTGGCGAGCTGCTTCTGGAGGAGCTCTCACGATCGGGCTGGGCCAACACCCCCGACCGTCTCATCATTGAGTCGTTCGAGCTGGGCGTGCTCGACGGGCTGCGGCGTGCGGGCGTGCAAGGCTCGCTCATCTATCTGACCGAACGGTTCGGCTCGGCTGCGGATGAACCGCAACCGGGGGAACCCGCACGCAACTACGCCTGGTACCGGAGCGATGTTGGACTCGACCATCTGGTGGGGCGTGTGCAGGGCATTAGCGTCGCGAAGGGAAGCCTGCTGAAGCTCGGGGCGCTGGGCCGGGCGACCGGGCCCACGGATCTCGTTGAGCGTGCGCATGCCCGAGGGTTGCGGGTGTTTACCTGGACGCTGCGGCCCGAGAACCGGTACCTCAACGTGAGATTTCAGTCATCGTTGCGGCCTGCCGACTGGGGCAAGTGGCAGTCTGAATTTGAGATGATCCTGGCTTCAGGGGTTGATGGAATTTTTGTCGATCATCCGGATCTCGGGGTTGCGATTCGGGACGCCTAGGGCGTCATCTGGCGGTTGCCGGATGACGGGCGCTGCTACTCCGGCTGTGCGAGGAACCCGAGGGCGGCCGCGAGGGCCTGTTGTAGGCGACCGTCCTCGATGAACTTGATGAGGTGACCGGTGGAGAATCGCTCCCCGCGCACCATGACGGTGAGGAGCGTGGACAGGTCCTTGCGGGAAAGCCTGTCGACCTGTGCGTCGCGTACCTCGGCCATCGTTGACAGGTATTGGTAGTCGGGGCCGAGTAGCTCGTGGGCGGCCACCAGTGCGTCCCAAACGAGTGGGTCGTAGTCGGGCCATGAAGGCGAGCTGGGGTCGGCGCGGAGGGCTGGGTGCCCAGTTGCGGTTGCGGTTGCGGGTGCAGGTGCAGTTGCGGTTGCGGGTGCAGGTGCAGTTGCGTTTGCAGCCATTCGGTCGCTGTCGAGCAGCAGCGCAAGCCCCTGCTCGATTGTCATTACTGAGGGCCCATTCCACATTCCGCCAGCCTAGGGTCTCGCATCTTGATCTCGGAAGCTCGCGCACCATGGAGCGATGGAGCGATGGAGCGATGGAGCGATGGAGCGATGGTGCGATGGAACCAAAGTCTCGAAGTCTCGAAGTCTCGAAGTCACGAGTCACGAGTCACGAGCCTTGATTCTCGAGCCTTGAGTCTCGAAGTTTCAATGACCCAAAGTCCTCAGCCGGAATGTTCAGTTCCTGTAGTGCGCCTGTGCTCCCGAGCGTTTCTGAGAGCCGGTGGTTTTGACTCGACGACTACTCCGTTGATCAGCGAACGGGGTCTTGCATGACGGGCCGGTAGACGAAACAGGCCAAGCCCTAGAACGGTGGCAGTGGCTGTGAACCGGGTCGGGTGGCGGCTCGTGGATCTCTCCGCCGGATGCCCGGTGTCTGCCCGGAAACTCGGCGAGGGTTCACATTCGGAGGGCCGTCGCTGTCCCATTGGGTCTGCTGAAGGACGGTCCTATAGATGTCAAGCCGCGATTAGGTCGTTCCTGAGATCGTTGAACACCTCACGTGCGATGAACCGCTTCAAACACCTCAGTACGTCTTTCTTGGAGAGTCCCTCAGCGAGCCTGCGCTGCATATAGTCGACCGTTCGGGCGTCATATCGGAGCCTTACCACTGCGATCATATGCAGCGCACGGTTTGCTTTCCGGTCCCCGCCTCGGTGGAGCCGCATCCGATGGCTCTTGCCAGAAGACACTGGCACTGGGGCGGTCCCGCACAGCCTCGCAAATGCTGCTTCGCTGCGGAACCGTTCAACGTTCTCGCCCACGGTGATAAGCAGCTGGGCCGCATGAATGGCCCCAATCCCGACTCGGGATACGAGCGTTGGTGCAGTAGCGTGCACCAGTGTGGTGAGTGAGCGTTCGAGTTCGGTGATCTCTGCGTCAAGATCAGCGATACGCGCCGCGAGGGTGCGCAACGCGAGCTTCACAGCTTGAACGGGATCGTTGAGGCGTGCGCGGTCGATACGGAACTTTCGGCAGTGACGTGCTGCAGCCAGGCCGCCAGAGGGCACGTTTTCTCGAAGGTTCGCTGGCGCGGTAACGAGGATGTCCTGTAGTTGCACGATCGCTGCGGTACGAGCTTTCACCGCGGAATCACGCGTGAGCGTGAGGAACCGAATCGACTCGATGACGCTATCGGTTCGTTTCGGTATAGCGCTCGCGACACCAGCAAGCACTTTTCGAGCGGCAGCCTCAGCGTCGATAGCGTCGTCCTTTCCCACTCTGGCTTTTGTGTGTGCGTGCGGGGTGTTCACTTCTCGCACCTCGACCTGGTGATCGATGAGGAATCTTGCGAGGCCAGCAGCGTAGGAGCCGGTGGATTCCACCCCAAACGCCTGAATAGTGCCGTGGTCGTGAGCCCAGGAGAGCATGTCGGCATAGCCGTGAGTATTTGCAGGGAATTCTTGGTCTGCAATTCGGTTTCCAGTGTCGGTGATGATCACCGCGTGGTGGGTGTTCTTGTGCGCATCAACCCCGATGATGACTTCTGGTTGACGCGCGAGGGAGCTGGTGGTCATGATGGTGGTGTCTCCATTCACTTCGTTGTGTTGGATGACCAAACCGGGCCGGGCGGACACAACAGTGACGGGGCACTCTGAGCAGGGTCCTATGAAGTCACATCCCCGCCTGGTCTGGCCTCTCCCTTGCGGGAGTAGTGGCGTTGGGGCGGCGACGCGTCCTTCACGGGACACCATCGAAGATGAGTCAGTTTGATTGCCGGTCAGCCGTTCCCAGCGCCACTACCTCTATCTTCACTGTTTG
>NZ_AOCN01000020.1 GCF_000350525.1 Leucobacter salsicius M1-8
CCTGACCTACAGTTTGGTTTCCACTCGGGGTAGCTAGCCGATGGCCTTCATGAAAGGCTCACAACATGCCACGCCCCTACCCACCAGAGTTCCGTGAACGTGCGATCGCGCTCGTCCGCGAGGGCCGACAGGCCAAGCAAACCGCTGCGGATCTCGGCATCCACGAGGTCACTCTTCATTCCTGGCTCCGTCAAGACGATATCGATAATGGTCGCAGGCCCGGTAGATCTACCAGCGAAGACGCGCAGCTGCGAGCAGCACGAGGCCGGATCAGGCAGCTCGAGCAAGAGCTTAAGATCGTGAAACTGGCGTCGAAATGGCTCGCCGAGGAGGAGCGCGTTGACCCAAAGGGCGCACCCGGTGATCGACCGTCTCGTCGATGCCGGGGCACCCGTAGAGACCTGCTGCCGACTTATGGGGGTCTCTCGGCAGGGCTATTACAGATACCGGAAGCGTCCCACGAGCGCCACGCAATTGCGGAGGCAGTGGCTCACAGGTCTGATTCGTGAAATTCACACGGCTTCGCGTGGTACCTATGGCTACCGGCGTATCCACGCTGAGCTCACCATCGGGATGGAGATACCGTGTTCGAGTCGGCTGATCTCAGTACTGATGACAAAGAGCGCGATGTGCGGGCTTCCGGGCCCGACTCGGGTAAACGGCTGAAAGGCGTGGCTACTGCTGATGATCTCGTGCATCGCAAGTTCCACCGGCTGTCGCCGGACGAGCTCTGGGTGACGGATATCACGGAGCATCCGACGCGGGAAGGAAAGGTTTTCTGCGCGGCGGTGCTTGACGCGTGTAGCCGGAAGATCGTGGGATGGGCGATCGATTCCAAACAAGACTCAACCCTTGTGGTGAATGCCCTCGACATGGCGCTTCGCGCGCGAAAACCTGCCGCAGGGGGCATCGTCCACGCTGATCATGGAGTCCAGTTCACCTCGTGGGCGTTCACCCAGAAGATCCGTTCTG
>NZ_AOCN01000021.1 GCF_000350525.1 Leucobacter salsicius M1-8
AAGCTGCCGGAGGGCTCTGTGAGTTCGCCCTCGAGGAGGAGCGAAACGAGACTGTCGGCGCGGGCCTCGCCCAAGGGCCGTTTGAAGACATTTGCGGCGGCTTCGCCGACCACACCCCGCACGCTACCGGTAGCGCTGCTCGTTTCACTAGCCTCGCTTGATGCTGGAATCCTGACATTCATAGCCGTGCCAGTCATATCGGAAGCTCGCACCCCGGAAGCTCGCACCCCGGAAGCTCGCACCCCGAAAGCTCGCATACCGGTGGCTTGCACACCGTCTGTGGAGTGAGCATTGCTGCCGCTGTCACAGGTACCGGCGTCCGTGCCCATGCTCCCGCTGGGGCTGGCGGTAGTGCTGGCGGTGAGGTCGCTGGTTTGGAGCTGTTTGCCGTACTGGGTGAGGCGGTCAAAGATGGCGTGACCCTCAAGACTCGTGACGAGGGCGGTGAGCTGGCACATGCCATCCTCGAGTTCGGTCAAGGAGACGTGGCGGTCGCGGCGGGCGATGCGGTGTCGGTCGTCAAAGGAAGCGCCCGCGAGTTTCTCGGCGAGGCGCTTCGCGACCGGCACCAACAGGGCCGGGGTAAGCGACTGCGCATGGGGGAGCAACTCGGTGTCGAAGCAGGCGTAGCGGCGGGCGATCTCGGCCTCCGCGGCGTCCGCTTCCAACACGACTCCGGCCTCGTCGATAAGGGTGCTGCCGGTCTGTTCGGTGGCGAGGTGTCCGATGATGCGGCCCGCGTCGACGACGCTGCGCACATGCTTCTCGGTGATCTCCCCGCGGGCCTGCGCCGCATGAAGAACGGGGAAGTGGGTGAGGGTGTCGACGGCGTGGGAGATATCGCTGGCGATGGTCCATGCCGAAATGTTGAGGGCGCTGGCGAGCTCGGCCCGGATCACCCGGTGCGCACGGTCACGACGGGTGGTCGTACCTTGGGGGAGGCGTTGGTCGGGACCAAACGGATCCGCGCGGCTGACAGGCGCAGTCAGATCGCCGGGGTTGGTGAGGGGACGCGTGCCTTCGAGGTCGGCGAGGGTGGATGCCTCGGCAAAGAGGGTGGCGCGTTCGGCTTGGAGGGCGCGGAGGCGGGCATCGATATCGACAGCGCGGGAGACCAGGTCGGTCAGGTGCCCGCGGTAGGGGCTGTCGGTGTCGAAGGGGAGTTGCATGAGGCTAGTACAGCAGGGACGTCGGACATTGAGGCCCCGTAAAGTGGCGTAAATATGCGGTTCGGTGGGGATGCGGGGAAGTTCTCGGGAACCTCTAAAGAAGTGGCTGATGTTTAGGTTTGCACCCTACAAAGACCTGCGCGAGTAATGGAATCGAGCCCCGCTATACAGCTCCGACCACGCTTCGAGCTAGCGCCCCGAGCACTCCCCGACAAGGTTCGCTTCCATCAGTACGCGCATGTCGGCACCACTCACGCCCCGGTCGAGCAGAAAGCCCAGCTTCGCGATTGCAGCCTCGGGCGTCAGGTCGGACCCATCGATGACACCGGCCGCGGCCAGCTCACGCCCCACGGCATACCGCGACAGGTCGACCCCGCCGCTCGTGCACTGCGTGATCGCGACGACGGGCATGCGTGCCCCAATTTCACGGAGCGTACCGAGCATGCCGGGGCGCGCCATGGGGGCGTTCCCACTGCCGTAGCACTCAAGAACGAGCGCATCGGGCGAGCCGAGGGTCGCGCAACGCACGTCCTCCGCCGTAACACCGGGCACAAACCGGAAGGTCAACACGCGCGCCGACCGCGGACGCATCTCCCCATCACCTGCAGGCACGCCGCGGGGGCCCGGCGCGAGCTTACGCTCTGCCCGAAACGCCTCGAGACCAGCGGTGTCATGCTTCTCGGCGCGCACGGCAGGCAGCAGCTTGCCACCGAACGCGATCGAGACGGGTGCGCTTGCGGAAGCCCGCACCGCCGCCCGGATCGCGAGCGACAGATTGTCGATCGCGTCAGTGCCTGCCGCGCCGTGCGCGAACTGACTGCCCGTGACCATGACGGGGCAGCCCAGATCCGCGAGCTCAAACGCGAGCCTGGCCGCGGTGTACGCGAGCGTGTCGGTGCCATGGGCAATAACGACGCCACGGGGTCGCTGCGTGCGCACCCGGGCCCGGATCGCGCGCGCGATGCGCGGCGCAGTGTCGGCCTCCGCATTCGAACTGTCGATCGCGGGTAACAAATGATTCACCCGGGCTTCGACTCCCAGGGGCTCGCAGATGCCCGCGACGATCTGCTCGAGAATTTCGGGAAAATCCGGATCGGGGGCGAGCCCAGAATCGGTCTCGCGCATGCCAATCGTGCCACCGGTGGCAAACACGAGGACAGTGGGTCTGGGGGAAACTGCAGCGGGCATACCGTCCATTCTCTCTGATCCCTAGCGGCTCCAGTGTCAGGGGCGAGGCCTAGACTGGTTCGCACAATGAGTGACTTCGAACTTCTGGACCCCTCGGGCCTGCCGATCGGCGATTCAACGAGCAACGGCGGCGCCGATCCGCTGCTGGACGGACTGAACCCCTCACAGGAGCGTGCGGTGGTGAGCCGGGGGCCCGCGCTGCTGATTGTCGCGGGTGCGGGGTCAGGTAAGACTCGCGTGCTGACGCACCGCATTGCCCACCTGATCCGGGGTCGAGAGGCCTGGCCCAGCCAGATCCTCGCGATCACCTTCACCAATAAGGCCGCCGCCGAGATGCGCGAGCGCATTGGTGGCTTGCTCGGCGGTGCGGCGGAGGGCATGTGGGTTTCGACCTTCCACTCCGCGTGCGTGCGCATTCTGCGACGCGAGGCCGAGCGCTTCGGGTACGTTTCGGGGTTCACGATTTACGACTCCGCCGATTCGCGTGCACTGCTCAAGCGCATTATCAAGGAGACCGACGCCGCGAGCTACGGTTTCACACCCGCGAATGCCGGGGGCAAGATTTCGAAGCTCAAGAATGAGCTCTCTGACGTTGATGCGTTTCGGGCGACGATGAACGCCGCCGACCCGCGCGACCGGCTCTTTGCCGAGATCTTCACGATGTACGAGCAAGAGCTGCGGCGGGCGAACGCCTTCGACTTCGACGACCTGATCGGACAGACGGTGCACCTGTTTCGGGCCCACCCCGACGTAGCGGCGGTCTATCAGCGGCGCTTCCGTCACATCCTGGTTGACGAGTATCAGGACACCAACCACGCGCAGTATTCGCTCATTCGTGAGCTGACGCGCCCGGTCGCGCCCGAGCAGGTCGCGCACCTGATGCCGCCTGCTCGCGCGGCAGAGCTTGACGCCTCGGGCGCGATCCCGCCCGCCAGCCTCACCGTCGTGGGTGACTCAGACCAGTCAATCTATGCGTTCCGCGGCGCCGATATTCGCAACATCGTCGAGTTTGAGCGCGACTTCGTGGGCGCAGAGGTGGTCAAGCTCGAGCAGAACTACCGCTCGACGCAGAACATCCTCTCGGCGGCCAATGCAGTCATTGGCAACAACTTCGACCGGCTCGAAAAGAATCTGTGGTCGGCCGCGGGCGCCGGCGAGAAGATCGTCGGCTTCACCGGGTACTCGCAGCACGACGAGGCCCGCTTCGTCGCAGAGGAGATTGAAGACCTACACCGCGCCGGCCTCGCCTACGGCGACGTCGCCGTGTTCTACCGCACAAACTCGCAGACCCGAGCACTTGAGGAGCTGCTGATTCGCTCGGCCATCCCGTACCGTGTGCTCGGCGGCACCAAGTTCTACGAGCGCGCAGAGGTTAAGGACGCGATGGCGTACCTGACGAGCATCGCAAATCCTTACGACCCCATAGCCTGGTCGCGGCTGCTGGGGGCACCCAAGCGGGGCATCGGCCCCATGGCAGAGGCTCACCTGGCCAACTTTCAGGAGACCGAGGGGCTCTCGTTCCATGAGGCAATGTCCCGCGCGAACGAGGTGCCACAGCTCGGACCCAAGCTGCGCGCTTCCGTACTCGAACTCGCCGACCTGCTGGCTCGCGCTGCCCGAATGGCGGCTGGTGGTGGGTCGACCGATCAAGAGGGCGAAGAAGCGACGCCCGCACCGGTGGGCGATGTCATCAAACTGATCCTCGACGAGACTGAGATGATCGAGAAGCTGCGGGCCAAGCGCGACCCACAAGATGACGCTCGCGCAGAAAACCTCGAAGAACTCATTGCGGTAGCTCGTGAGTTTGATGTCAAGCAGCCCGGCGCCGGTCTTATCGCCTTCCTCACTGAGGTCAGTCTGGTTGCCGCCGTCGACGACCTCGACGATACGAGCGGCACGGTATCGCTCATGACCATGCACACTGCGAAGGGGCTTGAGTTCAAGGCCGTGTTCATCACGGGCGTCGAGGAGGGGCTGCTGCCGCACCAGATGTCGGTGGACGAAACCGGCGGGGTTAACGAGGAGCGGCGACTCATGTACGTGGGAATTACCCGCGCTCGTGAGCGGCTCTACCTCACCCTTGCATCGACGCGTGCCACGTTTGGCGACATCGCTGCGGCTATGCCCTCGCGCTTTCTGCAGGAGATCCCCGAGGGCCTCGTGCACTGGCGACAGTCACCCGGCGAGGTAACGAGTCGAGGGGGCACGCAGTCACGGGCGCTCAACGCCCCGCGCGGGGGCGGCGGGTACGCGCAGCGTACGAGTAGCCGTGAATCAAACGTGTCGTTTGGTGGGGCCCCGAGCGGCCGCATGAGCGGCAGCGCGGCAGTGTCCGAACCCGCCAGCGGAAACATGCAGTCGGCGCTCGACAAGTGGCGTGAGCGCAAGCGCCTCGCAAAAGAAGCGCAGGCGACTGGTGGTGGGTTTCCCAACACGATCGCCCTCGGATCTCGCGACAACGGCGACCTCGCGCTTGCGCCGGGCGACCGGATCAAACACGACGACTACGGTGAGGGGCGCGTCACCAGCGTCACCGGTGAAGGCACCAAACGTGTCGCGCACGCGGTGTTTGACAGCGTGGGGGAGCGCAAGCTGCTCGTGAAGCTCGCTCCGATCGAAAAGATCGACTAGCAGCAGCAGCAGCAGCGGCGGCGGCAGCGGCGCGAGGCGACAATGCAAAGAAGCCCCATCACCCTCAACAGGGTGATGGGGCTTCTTTGCAGCCAGAACTAGCTGGGTGTGCTTTCTGAGTCGAGCATGACCTGGAAATCTGCGATGACGTCGTGGAACCCGCTCTCGTCGGTTTCCATGTCTCCTGCACCCTGTGCCCACTCCATCATTTGAGCAGACACGATCGAGTGCACAATTGAAGACGCGAGCCAAGCTTCGCGCCCAATTTCATCCAGCTTGCGGTGCTCGGGGTGCGCTTGCAGCCATGCCATCGTGGTCATGAGGAGCGGGCCGGAGGTCTCTAGCATCGAGATCTGCGACATGCGGGCCGCTTCAGGCTGCTCAGCGAGGAGCTGCATGCGAAGTCGGGCAACTTCAGTGTTGACGTTCCGATGACCGATCGCAGCAAACAGCAGTCGGTAGAGCCCCAGGGGAAGGTTCTTGGGAGCGGTGTCCAGAATTGAGAATGCTTCTGAGCCCTCGGGAATGCTGATTGCGCGGCCGACGATTGCATAGTCTCGTGCCGGAAAGTAATTGAAGAATGTGCTTCGAGAAATATCAGCCATCTCGCAGATTGCTTCAACAGTGACGTTTTCAACGCCATGCTCAAGGGCCAACTTCACAGCTGACGTTTCAATGGCGTTCTCGGTGGCGCGGCGCTTCCTAGCGCGCAAGCCTTCCGGTTTCTGATCCACAGTGGTGTTCACGGTTGTCTTCTCCAGCCGCCACCATGAGTCGATTGGATTGGTGCGAGATATCGCACCCTAATTGTGGCGACGGCGCCACCAACACTAGTAGTAAACGCTGTGAAGCCGCGACGTAAATGGGGGTGTCCGGGAGTTTCATTGGCTGGTGCGCTCTTTTGGACAACATGTGTGTTTTCATGAGCGCTGTGTACGCTGAACGTGAGACAGGGTACATGCAGTGTCGCGTGGGGAGGTGACAGGAACATGGGACTTCGACGAGCCGTGCTGAGACAGAATGCCCACTCCTGGTATCTCACAGTCGTGCAGATCTTGCTCGGTCTCACCCTCGTAATCGACCTCGTGTTTCATCGCGACATGAGTAACAGATGGCTTCTCTGGCTGCTCCTGGTCGTGTGCGTGGGCGGTGCGTGCCTGGTCTTCATTTGGGGAGCTCAACTACCAGTTGCCGTGGGACTCGTAGGGGTCGCGGTGTTCCTGACCGCACAGTGCTATTTCTTGAGCCTCGCAGACGACGCCCAATCGGTACTGTCCTCGGTGCAGGAGTTCCCCCTCGTCGCGTTCTACCTGGGTTGGTTTATTCGGCCACGGTGGGCGATTCCGCTGATCGGGCTAGGGACGCTGTTCTTTGGCGCGGTGATGGCCTTCAATCCACTGTTTTTTCCCGAAGGGAAGCTGGGGCCGCCCATTGCTGTGCACGGACTTCTGGTGCTGCTCTTCTGTTTTTTTGCCGGATCATTTTTGTGGCACCGAAATGCGCGCGCGGCCAGCACAGATCTACTTACCGGGGTGCGTACACGTGCGGCCTTCCTCTCGGATCTTGAAGCGCGCATGCGCTCCCGCGGGGCGAACCGCGTCAGCGTGATTGCGGTGGACTTCGACGGCCTGAAGCAGATCAATGACACCCAGGGGCATGCCGCGGGCGATCGGGTCCTGCAAGAGACGACTCACCAGTGGAGGCAGCTGCTGCGTTCGGAGGACATTATCGGACGTCTGGGCGGCGGCGAGTTCGTAATCGCGTTGCCCGGGGCCACACTGCGCAGCGCGCGTGAGATTGATGATCGGCTTCGCGCAGCCTCACCGTTCGCGTGGTCGAGCGGGGTAACCGTAGCGCGAACGGGGGAGTCAGCAGAGCACCTCTTGAATCGCGCTGACGCCGAGCTGTACAAGGTGAAGCGAAAGACGGGTCGGCGGTATGTCGGGTAACGAGCTGCGTGCGGGCGAGGGATCCGGCACCAGAGCGCGCCTACGGGTTCCCGCCTGGATTGTGCGTTGGAAGAATCGGCAGAGCCAGTTCTCCATCATGAGCAGCATGCTGCCTGCGCTGCTCCTTGTGGTGTTTGTGACCGACCTTCTCTTTCGGCACTCCACAATGCTCGCCGACCTTACCTTTGCGTGGTTGGCGCTCTATACCCTGATGGCGCTGCTGCCGCTGCTGCTCGGGCGTCGGTTTCCGCGCTGGGCGGGCCTCGTGATGGTGTTGACGACAGAACTATGGTCTGGGTACCTCTTTGCCGTAGCGGGGCACGTTCACGCAGAAATCAATGTGCTGCTGCAGCTGCCCACGATCGCACTGTATCTCGGTTGGTTCTTCCCGTGGATGCCAGCGGTGGCGTGCATGCTGGTGGGGATGGCGCGCCTGGGCCTGACGCTCACGACTGACCGAGATTTCGGACAGGGTGATACGCCCACGGTCATTCTGGTCGGGTATGCGGCGCTGATCACGGTGTTCTGCTTCTTTGGTGCGCGTGTGGTGCAGGCCCAGTCTGAGAAGCAGCTTTCGACAGATCCGCTGACCGAGGTGTACAACCGGCGCGGGTTGATGGTCAAGGGGGCAACTCTGCTGAATCGGGTGCGTCGTCGTCACTGGGAGTGCGCCGTGGCCGTGGTGGACCTCGATGATTTCAAGTCAATCAATGATGCGGGCGGGCACGCGGCGGGCGACGCTCTGTTGTTGACCGAGGCCCAGCGGCTTCGCTCCCTGTTGGGTGCCGGATCGGGGGGCCGCGGGCGCGATGGACTTGTCGGCCGCTTCGGAGGGGACGAATTTGTCATGTTGCGTCGCGGCAGCCTTGAGTCACTCAGCCGCGACCTACAAGAACTGCGCCAAAGCGGCGCCGCCGCCTGGTCATGGGGTGCCGTGCAGCTCGCAACGGGGGAACCGCTCACCGCTGTCATCGCGCGCGCTGACGCGGAGTTGTACCTTGCGAAGCGCGAACTGTGCGAACAGCGCAAATCGCGCGCTCGGAAGAACGCTCAAGTTGAGCAAGGCCTGGGGGAGGAACCAGCGGACTGAGCGCCCCGGATCCTCGCCCAGCAGGGCGAGATTTCCCGTTACGGTTGCGGTGCTAGACTCGTGAATTGGTCGACTTATCTCGACATCGAGACATTTTCTGCCTCGTGTTTCCCAGCAATCACAAGCAAAGGACAGTACGTGGATCTGTACGAGTACCAGGCGCGAGACCTATTTGAGCGGTACGGGGTGCCGGTGCTTGCCGGCATCGTCGCCGATACCCCCGAGGAGGTGCGCGCCGCAGCGGAGAAGCTTGGCGGCGTCGTAGTCGTCAAGGCTCAGGTAAAGACCGGTGGTCGCGGCAAGGCTGGCGGCGTGAAGGTCGCAAAGAACCCTGATGAGGCGTTTGCAGCAGCGCAGAACATTCTCGGGCTCGACATCAAGGGTCACATCGTTAACCGGGTCATGGTCGCCGCGGGAGCCGATATCAAGGAGGAGTACTACTTCTCAGTGCTGCTTGACCGAGCAAACCGCTCGTACCTCTCGCTGTGCTCCGTTGAGGGCGGCATGGAGATCGAGGAGCTCGCAGTGGAGCGCCCCGAGGCGCTCGCGCGCATTGAAGTCGATCCGATCACGGGAATCGACGCGGCAAAGGCCGAGGAGATTGCCCGCGCGGCTCGCTTCCCCGAGGAGCTTGTGGCCAAGGTTGTGCCCGTGTTCCAGAAGCTCTACGAGGTGTACGTCGGCGAAGACGCCACGCTCGTCGAGGTGAACCCGCTCGTGTTGACCGGCGCAGGCGACGTTGTTGCGCTCGACGGCAAGGTCTCGCTCGATGAGAACGCTGACTTCCGTCAGCCCGAGCACGCAGGCCTTGAGGACAAGGCCGCCGAGGATCCGCTCGAGGCCAAGGCCAAGGCGCAGGACCTCAACTACGTCAAGCTCAACGGTGAAGTCGGTGTCATCGGTAACGGTGCGGGTCTCGTCATGTCGACGCTCGACGTAGTCGCCTACGCGGGCGAAAACCACGGCAACGTGAAGCCCGCCAACTTCCTCGACATCGGCGGCGGCGCCTCGGCTGAGGTGATGGCCGCTGGCCTCGACGTCATTCTCGGTGACCCCCAGGTGAAGTCGGTCTTCGTGAACGTGTTCGGCGGTATCACCGCCTGCGACGCTGTCGCAAACGGTATTGTCGGCGCGCTCGAGAAGCTCGGCGACGCAGCGAACAAGCCGCTCGTGGTGCGCCTCGACGGCAACAACGTTGAAGAGGGTCGCCGGATCCTCAACGAAGCTGCACACCCGCTCGTTGTTCAGGCCGCGACGATGGACGAGGGCGCCGACAAGGCTGCCGAGCTCGCCAACGCCCGATAGCCCGCGCACGCAGATAAAGGAACTTGAGAGAATGTCTATTTTCCTGAACAAGGATTCCAAGGTCATCGTCCAGGGCATCACCGGCGGCGAGGGCACCAAGCACACCGCACGCATGCTCGCGGCCGGCACCCAGGTCGTGGGCGGCGTGAACGCTCGCAAGGCGGGCACGACCGTGACTCACACTGATGCATCGGGCGCTGAGGTTGAGCTGCCCGTCTTCGCCTCGGTTGAAGAAGCTATGGCGCAGACTGGCGCAGATGTGTCGGTCGCGTTCGTGCCACCCGCGTTCACCAAGGACGCAGCAGTTGAGGCAATCGACGCTGGCATCGGCCTGCTCGTGATCATCACCGAGGGTGTTCCCGTCAAGGACTCTGCTGAGCTGTGGGCACACGCCAAGGCGACGGGTGGCAACACCCGCATCATCGGCCCCAACTGCCCCGGCATCATCACGCCCGGTGAGGCACTCGCTGGCATTACGCCCGCGACCATCACCGGCAAGGGCCCCATCGGCCTCGTATCGAAGTCGGGCACGCTCACGTACCAGATGATGTACGAGCTGCGTGATCTTGGGTTCTCAACCGCCATCGGCATCGGCGGCGACCCCGTCATCGGCACCACGCACATCGATGCGCTCGCCGCGTTCGAGGCTGACCCCGAGACCAAGGCGATCGTGATGATCGGTGAGATCGGTGGCGACGCTGAGGAGCGCGCGGCCGAATACATCAAGCACAACGTCACGAAGCCCGTCGTAGGCTACGTTGCTGGCTTCACTGCCCCCGAAGGCAAGACCATGGGCCACGCAGGCGCCATCGTCTCGGGCTCAGCGGGCACCGCACAGGCGAAGAAGGAGGCCCTCGAGGCCGCCGGCGTAAAGGTGGGCAAGACGCCCACCGAGACCGCCGACCTGCTGCGCCAGGCCTACGCGGCACTCTAACCAGCACCGTGTGGACGAAGCGGCCGGGGGAGACCCCGGCCGCTTCGCTGTTTCTGGCACCCGCGTCACACGGGGTAACGGAACACGAGGGGCGACGGCCGGCGCGGGATACTGGGGCAACCTCACTCTGCCAGTCCAGGAGACCTCCATGTCACAGCCCGTAGCCCCGACAACGCTTTCCGCACAGGCCCCTCGTGGTGCCCACCTCGTCGGCAGCATCAACTTCGATGACGCTGAAACCACCATGCGCACGGTGGCAGAGCACCTGGGAACGCACGTGAAACGCATCCCCGACGGGGAGGTAGGCGAGCGCTTCCATTGGATCGCGTTTCAGCCGGGCCGCATTGCTCAGACCGAGGGCATCGAACGTGTGGGTGAAACCCCGATCCCGCTGCGCATGCTCGACCTCCGTGCAGTGCGAATCGCAGACGGCGTCAGCGCGACCGACCTCACCCTCGCGCCGCTGGGCTACGCCGACGCGGCGATCGAATCGTGGCAGACATTTGCTCGATTGCAGGGCGACGGCGTAGTCGCTGAAGGCACCCGTTTTCAGGTCTCGCTTCCCACCCCGCTCGGCGTGGTCGGCAGCTTCGTGCATGCCGCGGACCGGGAAGCGTTTGAGCCCGTCTACGAGGCCGCGCTCGCCGCCGAACTCGACCAGATCCTTGCCGCGATTCCGCACGACAAACTCGCCATCCAGTGGGATGCCGCACTCGAGTTCGCAATGATCGAGGGCTCCGCCTACGCCGAGCGTGGCGGCAACCGCTACGAGTGGTTCGACGATGTCTGGGCGGGCACGACCGCGCGGCTTGCACGCCAGATCGACCGGGTCCCCGGCGATGTCGAGGTGGGAGTCCACCTCTGTTACGGAGACGTCGCCGAGAAGCACTTCGTTGAACCGGCCGATGCCGAAAACCTGACTCGCTTTGCCAACCGTGTCGCTGAGGTGACCGAGCGCCCCATCACCTGGCTCCACCTGCCGGTGCCCATCGAGCGCGACGATGCCGCCTACTTTGCCCCGCTCGCGGCGTTGGACATCGACGCCACTACCGAGCTTTACCTCGGTCTCGTGCACCGCGAAGACGGGCTTGAAGGTGCAACACGTCGAATCGCGGCCGCGCAGGCTCACGTCTCCCGCGAGTTTGGCGTGGCCACCGAATGTGGGTTCGGGCGTTCGCCCGAGGGCACGGCGGCGGCGCTCTTCAAAACACATCGCGCAGTGAGCCGCGCCTTGTAGCACGTGCGCAGCAATATCACCCGTCGCGCAGAGTAAGCTTCTGAAGCAATGAGAGCGATAGTGACGGCCGTGGTCGCGGCGATTGAGGGATGCGCGGCCGCCGTGGCGGGACTCGCAGTTATTGCGATCCCTGCGGTGTTGCTGTGGGTCGTTACGTTTAGCATTGCGGCTGAGCCCGAGGTCGTGGCAGCAGCTGCGGCAGGCGTGTGGCTGCTCGCGCATTTCGTGCCGATGCAGTTCTCGCTGCCGCAGGAGGCGATGCTCACGATGGGCCTCGGCTCAGAGGCGCTGACGTTCTCCCTCTCGCTGGCACCGCTCGCGGTGACGCTCATCTCGGTGATGTTTGCGGTGCGGGCGGGTGCGCGGTTGAGCCGTCGAGGCGGGATCGGATCAGCCGGCCTGATCGGTGGCGCCCTCGGATTCGCCGCCGTAGCGTTGGGCGCGGCCAGCGTCGCAGACCCCTTCATCGGCTGGCCTGTCTGGGGTGCTGTGGGGATGGCAACGCTCGTGTATCTGGCAGCCGCGGCGGTCGCGTATACGGTCAGTGCCGCAATGGCCGGGTCACACTGGTGGCTGGTCACGGTCCGCGGCATGCAGCGCGGGCTGGAGTACCTCGGCGTGCATGGTGGCATCGCCGCCTTCCCCGCGCGCGCGGCACAGACCACACGCTTGGTGGTGGGCTCGCTCGCCGGCATGGTGGGGCTCGCTGCCGTGGCGCTCACCGTGGCACTCGCCGCGGGCTTTGCAGACGTCATCGCCCTCGCGCAGGCACTTCAGCTCGACCCGCTGGGGTCTCTGCTGCTGTTTCTCACGGAGCTCGCCATGCTGCCTACCGGCGTGATCTGGGCGCTTGCCTGGCTCAGCGGCGCTGGCTTTTCGGCCGGCGGCGAGTTTTCTCCGTTTGCCGATTCTGCGACCGCGCTGCCGTCGCTGCCACTGTTTGGAGCGCTGCCCGCTGACTGGGGAAGCCTCGGCGCGGTGGCACCGGTCCTCGTGGTGCTCGTGACCCTCGCGGTGGGGCTGCTGCTGACCCGCAATTCGGAGCTGCGCCGTGGATCGTGGGCCACCGCCCTCACCCTGCCCATGATTGCTGCCGTCGTCACCGGGCTCGCGTTCGCGGGGTTGTGCGTGCTGGGATCCGGATCCTTGGGCCCGGGCCGCATGGCGGCGCTCGGCCCCGATCCCTGGCTCGTGGGCGCGTGGGTGTCGGCGGAGTGCGCCACTGGCCTGCTGCTGGGCATCACGGCAGTGCGCCTCGACTATTCACGGCTGTCGGCCGCGATTCCGCTGCCCGAACCCATCGCCAGGTGGAGTGCCGAACGCGCGACCACAAAGGCGCGCGCGGCGGCAAACGTTCGCCCTGAAGACGCCGAGACCGTCGATCTGTCGCGGGTACGGGACGACCTGACCGACGCGAGCGAGCAGGATACGGCCCCCGTCATCGACCTGTTTGCGTCGGTGTTGCATGAGCCCGCGCTCGATACCGAGACTCCTGCTGATAGCGCGCCCGATTCGCTCCCTGAGATTGATTCCCGCGCCGATACGGGAGCGCTCGAGGGCGACCCGTACGAGACCGAGCGATACGCGATCGATCTCAATTCGGAGCCCGGCGACGCAGCACACGGTGTTACGGAACCCGCCGAAGCAGCGCCCGAGCCCGACGAAGTGTTCGATATCGAGGTGGCCGAGGCAGACGCCGCCGAGACAACAGACCTCACCTCAGCGACCAAGCAGCCAACGGACACGGACGCCCAAGAACTTGAGGATGCCGAGGCCATTGCGCGTGCCTTTGCCTGGGACCAAGGAGAGAGCACAACGTCGCCCGGTGATACCGGGGTCTCAGGCCTGGAAGGCGGCGCGGGCAAGGTGCAGGGGAAGTTCCACCTGCCCGGCTGGCGCGGGCGTCGCGATAAGAGCTAGGCTAGAGCCGACATCCACGGGAGTCCCGACGCGCGGGGCTGAGAGGGAGCACGCGAGCTCTGACCGTTCAACCTGATCTGGTTCATACCAGCGGAGGAAGGACTCTTTCATGAAGCCTGCCATTTCACCCACGTCCGGCTCGCGAGGCTCGCGCATGCGCAGGATCGGTGCGCTTGCGCTCGCCGTGGCCGCGCTCAGCGGTTGCGCCGCGGGCGGCGACGCCCAGGCCGGGTCGCAGCCCGCGGGCGGCGACGCGAAGAGCGTGACGCTCGTCGTACACAGCTCGTTTCCCAACGAGGAGTTCGCGGCCGCTGCGAGCGCTGCGACGGGGTACGACGTCGAAGTTATCTCGGCCGGTGACGGCGGCGAGCTCACCAACAAGCTCGTGCTCACTCAGGGCGCTCCGATTGCCGACGCGTTCTTCGGCGTCGACACCATCTTCGCCTCACGACTGATCGACAGCGGTGCCGTCGAAGCCTATGCTCCTGAGGAGTTGCCCGCGGGCGCCGAATCGTTTGCGGTTGCGGCCAGCGGCGACGCGAAGGCCGCTCGGGTGGCCGACACCGGGCTCGTTCCCGTCGACTTCGGCGCGACCTGCGTCAACATCGACACCGGCTGGTTCGCCGAGCGCGACCTCGCCGAGCCCACCAGCTACGCCGACCTCACGAAGCCCGAGTACCGCGATCAGACGGTGCTGCTCGACCCGACCGCATCCTCGACGGGAGCCTCCTTCCTGGTGGGCACTGTCGCTGCGTTTGGTGAGGACGGATACGTCGGGTACTGGAAGGATCTGCTCGACAACGGCGCGCGCATCGAGCAGGGCTGGAGCGACGCCTACTACGGCCAGTTCACGCAGGGAGGCGAGTCGGGGGAGAAGCCAATTGTTGTCTCCTACGCCTCCTCGCCCGCGTTCACGGTCAACGAGTCCGGCGACGCGAGTTCCACGAAGGCGCTACTCGACACCTGCACCCGACAGGCGGAGTACGCGGGCGTGCTGACGGGGGCGGCGAACCCCGAGGGGGCCCGCGCCGTTGTCGACTACCTCGTGTCGAACGAGTTTCAGGCCACGGTGCCCGAAGCGATGTATATGAACCCCGTGGACGAAACGGTAGCGCTGCCCGAGGCGTGGGCGACGTTCGCCCCCGAGCCGACCGCCGAGCAAGCACACGACCTGAGCGCGGTGAAGATCGAGCAGGGGCGCGAGACCTGGCTGCGCACCCTCGGCGACGAGATCGGACTGTAACCGCTGTTCACCCGCACTCGCAGGCAAGCAATCGGGTGGAGCGTCGCCGCAGGCGTTCCACTCGTATTTCTCACGCTCTTCTTCCTGTGGCCGGTGCTCTCGCTTGTCGCCACCGGGTTTCTGACTGACGGGCACTTCGACGCGAGCGGTGTGGGCGAGGTATTCGGTTCTGCCCGCACTTGGCGGGTCATATCGCAAACCCTCGTGCAGGCCGTGCTCACCACAATCGCATCGCTCGCTCTGGGGCTGCCCGCCGCGTATGTGTTGTACCGGCTCGATTTTCGCGGCAGGGGCATCGCCCGCGCGCTCATGACGGTGCCGTTCGTGTTGCCGACGGTCGTGGTGGGCGTCGCCTTCACTGCGCTCGTCGGCCCGGGCGGCCCCCTCGCCTGGACGGGGCTGGACCGCTCCCTCACTGTGATCATCGCAGCCATGACCTTCTTTAACGTGCCGGTCGTCGCTCGCACTGTAGGCGGCTTTTGGGCGCGGCTCGACGACAGCTCTGAAGCGGCTGCGCGCGTGCTGGGTGCGGGGCGGGTGCGGGCCTGGGTCTCGACGACGCTGCCCGCGCTCGGGCCATCGCTCGCCTCGGCGGCCTCGCTCGTGTTCCTCTTCAGCGCGACTTCGTTCGCGATCGTCCTCGTGCTGGGCGGCCGCGAGTTCTCGAACGTCGAAACCGAGATCTACCGGCTCACCGTCCAGTTCCTCGACCTGCGCGGGGCCGCCGTGCTGTCCCTCGCTCAATTCGCGATCGTGGGTGCCGCCCTTGCGGTGTCCGCTTGGCTGCGCCGGCGGAGCGAGCGCGCCACCAACATCGTGCGCGAGGACGAGCGCGGCAAGCGGCCCCGTCTGGCAGACGTCCCGGCTATCGCGGTGTTTGCGGTGACGGCGCTGCTGCTCCACGCGCTGCCCATTGCGACGCTCGTGGCGCATTCGCTGCGCGACCCCGACGGCAGCTGGACCCTCGCGAACTACCTGGCACTAATGGTGCCCCCGGCAGACTCGCCGATTCAGGGCACTGTGCTCGACGCCGCGTGGCTCTCGATCCGGATCGCCCTCGTTGCAGCCGCGCTCGCGATGGTGCTCGGCACGCTCGTATCGCTCGTGCTGTCGCGCAGACCCACGTCGCCCGTGCTGAGACGGGGCATCTCGCTGTTCGACGCCCTCGTTATGCTGCCGCTCGGTGTTTCGGCGGTGACGCTCGGATTTGGACTCCTCATCACCATGCACCGGCCCCTCGGCATCGGTTTCGACCTGCGCACCTCGGTAGTGCTGATCCCGATCGCGCAGGCGCTCGTTGCCCTGCCCCTGGTGGTACGCACGATGCTGCCGGTGCTGCGCGGGATCGACCCCGAGCTGCGGTACGCCGCCGCCGTGCTGGGGGCTGGCCCCGGAGCGGTCTTGTGCGCCATCGACTTTCCGCTCGTGGGGCGCAGCGCGGGCCTGGCGCTCGGATTCGCGTTCGCGGCGTCGCTCGGCGAGTTTGGGGCGACCTCGTTTCTCGTGCGCCCGGGCGCGCAGACGCTGCCGGTGGTTATCGGGGAGCTGATTGGACATCAGGCCCCTGGCAGCTACGGCGCGGGGCTCGCCGCGGCCGTCGTGCTCGCCACACTGACGGCGACCGCGATGGTGCTCGCCGAGCGGTTCCGCCCCGACCAAGTAGCGGCCTTTTGATGCGGGAACACGCAAACCACGCACTGCCCGGCCCGGCAGACTACGACGTGCTGATCATCGACGGGCGATCCGGATCAGGAAAGACATCACTCGCGCGCCAGGCCACGGTAGCCGCGCGACTCGCCGAACTCGACCCGCAGGTGCTGCACGTCGAGGATCTGTACCCGGGGTGGGACGGCCTCGCGGCCGGCTCGCGCGCGCTCGCGTCTGTGCTGGAGCGCCGGGAGTACCGCCGCTACGACTGGATCGCCGGGGAGTTTGGGGAGCGCGTGACCATAGGGCCCGAGCTGCCGCTCATTATCGAGGGCTGCGGGGCGCTGACCGCGGAGGCGCTCGGTGCGGCACAGCGGTTTGCGGGGCCCGCGGCCCGCGTGCTCACGCTCTGGCTCGAGTGCCCGGTGCCCGAGCGCCAGGCCCGCGCGCTCGCCCGAGACGGCGAGACCTACGCGCCGCACTGGCAGCGCTGGGCCGACCAGGAGGACGCGCTGTATGCCCGGACCCGGCCATGGCTCATCGCCGAACGGATCATCGCGAGTGACAGTGGTGAGACGGGGCGCGGGGAGCCGCCCGAGCGGCGGGTAGACTAGTCGGGTGCTGAAACTTGCGGTTTTGATCTCTGGCGGCGGTAGCAACCTGAAGGCGCTCATCGACGCGACCGAGCAGCCCGGGTTTCCGGCGCGCATCGTGTGCGTGGGCGCCGACACCGAAGCCCCCGGACTCGCCCACGCGACCGCGGCGGGAATCCCCACCTTTGTCGTGCGCCCGCGCGACTACGGCAGCCGTGAGGAGTGGGGACAGGTTCTGGCCGCCGCGATTCAGGAGCACGGCGTGGGCACCGGTCCCGAGCCGGGACTAGTCGTGAGTGCCGGCCTCATGCGGATCCTGCCCGGCGGGTTCGTGCGCGAGTTCTCACCCAACCTCATCAACACGCATCCCGCCCTGCTGCCGCTCTATCCCGGTGCGCACGCGGTGCGCGACGCGCTCGCCGCGGGCGCGACTGAGACCGGCGTGACCGTGCACATCATCGACGAGGGCGTCGACACGGGGCCCGTACTGCGCCAGGCACGCGTGGAGATCGCGGCAGATGAGGCCGAGGCCGATCTGCACGAGCGCATCAAGCAGCTGGAGCGCCCGCTGCTCGTCGAAACCGTGCGCGAGATCGCTTCGGGCGAGCTCGTGCTCGACGCAGCAACCATTTGAGATTTGTTCGTCCCACCCCACAACGCAAGGAGCCACATGGCAGTCCAGAGCCACGACCCCAGCCTGTACGAACACCGCGACCAGGTTGAGGTGCGCCGAGCCCTCATCTCTGTCAGCGACAAGACCAACATCGTCGAACTCGCGACCGCGCTCGTTGCAGCGGGCGTTGAGATCGTCTCGACCGGGTCGACCGCCGCGACGATTCGCGACGCGGGCCAGCCCGTGACCGACGTTGCCGAGGTCACCGGATTTGCCGAGGTGCTCGATGGCCGCGTGAAGACGCTGCACCCCGCCGTGCACTCGGGTCTGCTCGCTGACCTGCGCCTTGCTGCGCACCGCGACGAGCTCGACTCGCTCGGCATCAAGCCGTTCGAGCTTGTGGTCGTCAACCTGTACCCGTTTGAGGAGACCGTCGCGCAGGGCAAGCCCGCCGCAGACGTCATCGAGAACGTCGACATTGGCGGTCCTTCGATGGTGCGCGCCACCGCCAAGAACCACGCCAACGCGGCCATCGTTGTGTCGCCCGCGCGCTACGACGAGGTCATCGCGGCAGTCCAGGCCGGGGGCACGACCCTCGCCCAGCGCCGTTCGCTCGCGACCGAGGCGTTCATCCACACCGCACAGTACGATGCGGCCGTCGCCAACTGGTTCTTGGATCAGGACGAGCAGAACTGGAGCGACACTCCCGTCAAGTTCGACGGTGCAGAAGAGGACGAGGAACTGTCGTTCGACGTGCTCTTCGAGGCACCCGGTGAGGGCGCATCGCTGAGCTCGCAGACCGTGGGCTACGAGATCTTCGGCATGCGTGACGACGTGCTGCGCTACGGCGAGAACAGCCACCAGCGCGCTGCACTCTTCACCGAGACCGCTGGCACCGGTATTGCGCAGGCGAAGCTGCTGCACGGCAAGGCAATGTCGTACAACAACTACGTCGACGCCGACGCCGCACTCCGCGCCGCCTTCGATCACGATCGCCCCGCGGTCGCGATCATCAAGCACGCGAACCCCTGCGGCATCGCGGTGGCACCCGAGGGTTCGGCTGATCCCATCGCTGCTGCGCACGAGTTGGCACACGCCTGCGATCCCGTCTCGGCATTCGGCGGCGTGATCGCTGCAAACCGCGTGGTCACCGCACAGATGGCTGAGACGGTTTCGGGTATCTTCACCGAGGTCATCGTTGCACCCGGGTTCGAGCCCGAGGCGCTTGCGATCCTCACGCAGAAGAAGAACGTGCGCCTGCTGGCTCTGCCCGCAGACTTCGGTCCCAACCCCATCGAGCTGCGCCAGATCTCGGGCGGCTTCCTGCTGCAGGACTCGGACCGCTCGTTCGCTGCCGCTGCTGACTGGGAGCTGGCCACCGGCGAGCCCGCAGACGCAGCAACGCTGGCAGACCTCGAGTTCGCCTGGCGTGCATGCCGTGCCGTGAAGTCGAACGCGATTCTGCTCGCAACCGACGGCGCATCGGTGGGCGTAGGCATGGGCCAGGTCAACCGTGTCGACTCCTGCCGCCTCGCAGTCGATCGTGCCGGGGAGCGCGCGAAGGGTGCCGTTGCGGCGTCAGACGCGTTCTTCCCGTTCGCTGACGGCCTGCAGGTGTTGCTCGACGCTGGCGTGCGCGCCATCGTGCAGCCCGGTGGTTCGGTGCGCGATGCCGAGGTCATCGAAGCGGCCAAGGCTGCTGGCGTGACCATGTACTTCACGGGAGAGCGTCACTTCTTCCACTAGAAATGAATGGCGGTTGGCGACGATGGTGAATCGTTGCCAACCGCTTTTTCATGCCACTTTCATGGTTGTTGTTCATGGAGCAAAATAGTCCGCAACTGGGGTAGGTGCGGACTGTTTGCGGATCACCCGCGGACTGCGCCAGACTTTTCCCCGAATCAGGGGTAAACCCAGGGTACGCACTTCTGCGTACCCTGAACATCCGGCGGGCGGATGTTGAGAGTGCAGACACGTAAAAAGTCGCGCACAAACCTACAGCCCAACATTCACCCCGAGAAGCAGAACGCCTGCGGGCCAGACCAGGGACCCAGGGGAGCCCCCTCTGCCCCCTCTGCGTGGTTGGTGCGCGTGCCCCCTGGGTATGGAATTCATCATGACCGTGTGACGGATAGGATCGGACCAATAGGGCAATCCAAACTCATAGAAAGAGCACGGGAAACACAAGATATGAAGCGTACACCTGGCATCGTTGCCGCCATAGCCATCACGTTAGCACTCACCTCATGCGGCGCGACCGACAACACTGGGGACACCCAGGCACCCACCCAAGAACCGACAACAGCAGAGGCAGTCGAACCGCAGCTCTACCCAGAAGGCCCGTTTGAACTGACAAGCTTGTCCGGTGCCGAGATTTCATTCGAGCTACCCTCACCCGCCAATGACGAGAACCTGGCAGAGATCGAACAATTCCGCACTGACACCGGAGGCTCACCAGTTTCCTACATCGTCCTCCAGGTCGACAACCGCAACGGCACTGAGCCTGTGGCACTGGAAAACGTAACGGCTTTCGATGCTGACGGAAACAAGTACGAGTTTTCGAGCATCATCGATTTCATTGATGAGTGGAGCCCCTACTATTCCGAAGACTATGAGTACGTCTTACCAGACGGCACGACGCTCCCCGAAGATGAAGGCGACGAACTTCAACGCCGCGGTGTTGACATCTATAACTCGAACCTAGGCGAAGTCGCAGTAGCCGAGAACGCGACTATCATCTTGGCTTCACCAGAAGTGGAACTTCCCGGCGAGTTTACTCGAGTCACGGTATTCCCTGACGCGTTCGCAACAGACGGCGAAGACGCTACCCCTGCCGGCAGCAACGACTCCGAATAGCACACTAGAACGTATTATTCGGCGCTGCGAGCCGCCCGCAGCGCTGAATGACGCGATCTCAAATCCGACCCTTCCGATCTGCTCGGTCGGCTTAACCTCGAACCATGCTTGAGAACGATCCAGGCCCCGACCTCATCACCAACGGCCTCTGCCCCACCTGCCAACAAGGAACACTCGTTTGGTGGGAAGCCTGGTGGGAATGCAGCAAATGCAACGAAGCAATGTTTCCAGGTATCGCGACCTAGTTACATGCCCACACTGCGGCTTCTGGTGCATGATCCCCTGGAAGACGTGGTGGGAATGCCCACGATGTGACGGAGTGAGGTTGTAATATTAGCCCTGCTTTAGGTATTATGTACCTAAATGGATTGGGCTTTCCCGATCGGCGTCAGGCTTCCGGATTCCGGAGGCCTTTCGCTTTTTATGGGTAGACCTTCAGACCGAACCCGTGCATGTTTCCGCTAGCGTTCGTCCGAATCTTTTGCTGGATCAAGTCCCAGGCCCTATTTGGCTGTTCTGGGCGTATGATTTTTAGACCGATCGGGCGCGCTGTCATGTCAGCCAATTGCAGGCCAGCACTATTGGATTTCTTACTCACGCAGAGAAACCGCAGCGTATCCGCCATCCCATTCATATGGGTCCGATCCATAATTCGGCGAAATTCGAGCTCGAGTTCGTCATCTTCCTTTTTCCCTCGGCCTTCGAACACGACGTGAGTAACCTTGCCCCTCTGTCCTACGCCTTGCAGAAACATGAATACTCGCTCAAGTCCATATTCGAGTGCTACGTGGTAAGGATTCTCCGTGGTGCCAGCATGCGCTTTGTATCGTTCTTTCTCAATTGCGCTAGCGACGATGGTGAATGGCGATCGGCCGATGATTCCTGATAGATCACTCATAAACTCTTCACGCACGTCCTTGTTGCGGAGTATCTGAAATGGGTGTTCTTGTTTACGAATCTCAGTTTCGTGAAGAATCACCATGTCATGACCGAAATATTTGAACTTAAGCCGCTGAATTTCAGGCACAATCTGACCGACATAGGTCGGGATGTGAAAAATGCAGAATGACAGGACGAACACTGGGTACTGCGCATTGATGCTGGAAAGGTCGTGGTCGCCGCTCTCATCGACGTAGATGATGTACTCACCAGATTCAGACATGGCCCCAATCTACATGGCAAGGCCACAGGGACGCAGGGCCCGGAAACGCAAGTATTGCCCCTCTCTGGCCGAAACCGGAGAGGGGCAAACTGTGTTCAAACTACTTGCTCAACTTCTTTTCTACATCCTTCGCCAGCTTCTTGAGCCCTGCTTTGTCGGGCTTCAATCCAGCTTTGCGCAGGTCCTTCTCAAGCTGCTTCGTATCAACCGACACCACTTTGGGTTTTGCCATAACTCACTCCTATGAAACTTACGGGGCACTGATCGTCTCATAACCCTCGGACATTCACTGCTGAGCTCAGCCGCGACTGCGACGATGCTCCGACGCCTGCTGGTCAACGTACTGGTCGATCTCACGGTTTGCGACAACCTTCATCGTGGTCACGAACTGATTCCCAGCATCAACAACCGTCACGTGAGTTGGGACTTCCACAATCTTCGCGGGAGCCTGCTGCAACATCATCGGAGAACTGTTCACGAAGTCCCCCCGATTGATGGCCTTCAACATTGGCCGATGGAGTGACGCGTAAGGCTCCTGGATGACTTCCTCGCCGCGCGACAAGAGCGCCGGAACAGAATCAGACTTCGAAGTACCTGGGCCATACACAGTGCCGTTACGGACACCACCATTCAGGCCAGGGATCGTTCCACCTCGAGCGAACCCGATAGTGCCCCCGACTGCATAGCCGACTGTCCCTCCAGACGCATGCTTCTCGCCAGTCAGGTTCGTCATCACGTTCAGCGTCGTGTTAATCACACCGCCAACGTCGCTCATGAGCGCCTTGTACTGCGCGATCGCAGCCTCAGCAGCAGCAGTGTTCGCATTAAACGTCGTCGTGATCGTCTCAGGAGTAGCCAACACCTTGTCTGCATACGCGGCAGCTTCTCCAGAGGTTTTCCCGTACTGAACGCCGGCCTCGATCAGACGATCCCTGGCACGATTCAACACCTCATTCGCTGCTTCTTGCGAACCAGTCACATTCAGCACATCAGCAGCAGCCTTGTTGGCAGCACTCGCAACGTCGAGCAGCGAGGACTGATTCGCGCGTCCAGCCTCCGTCGTGAGATCGAGCCCAGTCGCGCCCTCCGCAAGACGCTCATTCAGCTTCTCGAGCTGCTCCTCGAAAGCGATCGTAGAGCGGTCAGCGTCAATCTGCGCCGACCCAAAGTTTGCGATCTCTTCCACCAGCGCCGTAATAGCCTCCTGCGTGGCCGCAGCCACATCACCCATCGCACCGATCTGTTCCGAAGAGTTGCTCGTAGCTTCACCCGCCTCATTTGTAGCCTCAGCGAGCTCATTGTGACGAGTCTTCGCCTCAGCAAGCACCTTGTTGCTGCCATCGAGTGCGTAATCGAGCGACACCAGATCGTCCGACCAGCCCTTCCAGTCAGCGTTCTCCATACGGAAATCAGCATCCTTGCGGAACTTGTTTAGCCGAGAATTAACACGCCCCAGAGCAGCCTCGTTCCCCAACCAAGCATCAGTCATGTCCTTCGCAGAAATACCCATTCGCTTCGCAGCGGAAAGTACCCCCTCAGACTGCAGCTGGTTCGCCGCCCACGCTTTCGAGTTCGCCGTAATCGCGCCCGTTGACTCATCCAACGTTTCAGACAGTTCACGAGCCTGGTTCGAGAGCTTCGCATTCTCCGACACCAGCACGGCCACCACCGAGGCTGCAGCCATCAATGCGACACCCCACGGGCCAGTCAAAAACTTCGCAAACCCAGAAGCTGCGACTCGAGCCGTCCCTGCGTTCGCCGTGAACACCTTCAACGCGTCCGTGAACTCGTACCACTTCGGCAATATCAGCATCGCAGATCCCAACGCCAACGTGCCGGCACCAGCAAGCCCCACAATTGCAGACGCGGCACCCTTAACCGGGCCTGGCAGTGCTTCAAAGTTCCGCATCGCGTCAGCAGTCCAGTTGAGTAGGTCAACTAGCGCGCCGCCGCCGTTGGGATCCACAAGCGGCTTGGCTAGCTCAGCTGAGAAGTCACGCCAAGCAGCCTTAACTCGATCCATCGACCCTGCAAACGTGTTCTTCACGTTGTCAGCAGCGCCCGAGAACTTCTGAGACATCCCAGCAGTGAGAGCGTCAAGCGCCTGCTCGGCCCCCAACGTGCCAGCCGTAATATCCGTACGGATCTGTGCACCAGTCTTGCCCATCTGCGACCCAATGAGATCCGCAGCATTAACACCACGATTACCGAACTCCATCAGATCAGTCGCAGTGATCTTCGACGAAGACTGAATCTTCGACATCGTCGCAACAATGCCCTCAATGTCAGCGTTCGACCCACCCGCCGCAGCCACAGCGTTCTGCACGCCATCGAGATACGGGATAACCTTCTTCGCTTCAATACCAAACGCCAACATCTGCTGTTGAGCAGTGATGAAGGTAGCCTTCGAGAACGGGCTATTGCGCGCGAAATCATCCAGCTTGTCCATCTGCGCATTCGCAGCCTGCGCAGACCCCAACAGAGAAGTCATCGCAGCACGAGAAGTCTGCTGCAACGTGTTGTACTGGATCCCCGTAGCAAGCGCAGCAACGCCAACGCCAGTAATCGCCACACCAACAGCAGTGAGTCCTGTGCCTACAGTCGCCCACTCCTGGCGCTGTGACTTCGCAGACTCCTTAACCTTCGCGTTCAGCTCACCCGCGGCGTCCTTCGCCCGAGCAAGCCCCTGCACCATGCCGGTCGCGTCAGCGAGCAGCTTGATATTGACTATGCGATTGCTCACCGCACACCCCCACTCATCGAATCCATCACTTCATCGCAAAACACCAACATCAGGTGCATCGCCACCAAACACCCCGTCACCTCAGGCGAACGAGGGTGGAGAAAGGCATACTCAGCGAGCCCAAAATAGGCTTCACGGACTACCGCATAACGCGTCACATCAGAGGCACCCTCAGAAGGCCACGGCATACTCTGCTGCCACCCCATGGGGTCACGGCGGGCACACTCCATCACGTCTTGAACCATCTGGTCATACGCCACTCGAGTCAACGCCACCGTGCCAGCCGGCCCCTCGATCGTGACCGTTAGCCCATCATCCAACTTCGCCAGCTCAGGGACCGACTCAACGATCCGCTCAAACTCAGCATTACTTGCCATCACAGCTCCTTCACTTATGGGTACAAAAAAGGGAGCCCCGATGGGACTCCCTCAATTAGCCGCGAGGCTAAAAATGTGTGCGCTAAGCACGACTCCGAACAATATCGATCAGCTTCGGAACGAGAACAGCAAGCTGATCGTCAGCGTAATTGTTCTGCTCCGAGGAATACGGGAACGAGAACGAACCAGCAAGCGGATGCTTGAAACTGACCGCATAGCGTCCGGGCCAGTCACTCATAAAGCCACCGTTGAAGAAAGAAGCCGAAACATTCATCTCCACGGACTCAATCTCCCGCATCGAGAAGACTCGCACCGAGAATTCCGCGTCATCTTGAAGCGGTTTCTCCGCTTCACCCAAAATCAGCAGTGAATCAGTGACCACAGCAATCTCGTAATCGTCTTCTGAATAGACCGCCGTGACATAGGCGACCTCAGATGCGTCCTTTGGTCCGATTGCCAAAGCGATGTTGGTGAGCATCTTCCCCCACCATTCCCCTGCATCATTAGGGAGCCGACACTGAGCGTTAATCCTCTGCCCGACCTCGCGATAGTCCTCAAGCCCTGCCATTTGAAACTCCTTTGTTAAGTGAGTTACAAGACTTTCATGAGCCACTGACATTCACTCCACGCGCACTTGTGTAAGCCAGTCATCCCGAGCCCGCGAAGACGCAGGAACACCAGCCTCTCGCAACCGCTTCCAGTCTGGGATCTTCGGATACCTCTCCGACATCCAAAAGTTAACTTCAGCCCAGCGACGCACCGCCTCACGATGCAACGACGGAGCAGACCACCACGGCAAGACAAGCCGCATCTCAAGCCCCTGCTCCTGGCACCACGAACGGGCAGCCCGATGACTACGCCACTCAGGCGCATCAACACTGAGCAACGCCTCAGGAAGCTCCCCTGCAGACGCATCCACTGCTTTCCTACGCCTAGCCATTACTACTCCGCTTCTTCTCACGCCACCGAGCCTGAGCCGCAGCCCGCGCCTGAGCCTGCTTCGCCGACAACACCTGACCCACCTCAGCCGCATCAAGATTCAACTGAGACAACAACCGCGCCACAGACGCCTGCTGCTGCCGCAACTCACCCACAGCAGCATTCAGAACAGGCTGCCCCTGGGAACCTCTCGTCATAACCCCATCCGCAGCGACCGCGGCCGCCAACGAATCGATCATGTCCATGCCACGACACGCTTCCAACAAGACCTCAGCCTCGTGAATATCGAACTCAAACTCATCCTGAGCAGAATCCCAAAACGCACGCCCACGAGCCCCCAACGAACTCTCCGAACCCTCCACAACTACCTCCTTCCGAGCACCCAAAAACAGGCCCTCCGCATCTCCCGACTTCCTTCAGGCCTCCCCGGCGGTCCAGCCGCTGAGGCGTGACCTGGGGGTACCCCCTGGGGTGCCAGCGTGGTGTGCTGGCACCCCTGCGCCCTCACCTGGGGCGGTTAGGCGTTAGGCGGCCCGCTGAGGTCAGCGTTGTGGAAGTTGCTTTCGATGGCCGGCTCTTCAGCAGCAGTGTCGGACTCGGTCTCGATGGCGTCTGGGTTGAAGCCTTCGTCTCGTGCGTCGCTGGTGTCGGTGCTGCGTTCGTTGGCCTGTGCTTCTTCCATCGCGGCACGGAGTGCGTCGTTCGCTTCGGCGATACTGTCTCGGATGGCGTCGTTGGGTTCAACATAGAGCTTGATCTTGTCGAGCTCATCGAGGTTGGTCTTGAGGCCTTCGTTGATGTGGGTGTCGAATGCCTTCTGCACCTGGCTGGTGTTGTGGATGGTGAGGACCCGTAGTTTCTCAGCCTCTACGACATCGTTGTGTGCCTGGTTGAGTTCGGTGTCGTGCGTGCGGAGGATGAGTTCGATGATCTGTTCCGGCTCCTTGACGCCGATCGAGTGGAGGTAGTGGGGCGCTTCAGAGTTGATGGCTGCAACGGTTGCGTGGTCACCCTGTTTGATGGCGGTCTCGAGTCGGTGTTGGATCGCAGAGAGTCGGTTCTTCTGGTCCTTGCCGTTGAGGTCGCGTTCGATGCGTGCCCAAGACTTGGTAGCGCGAGTCTCTGCGAGGAGCGCTTCTGTAGCGTTGCCGCTCTTCATGTTGAGGCGGTCTGCCAGGATCTCGTCGTACTTCTTCTGGTGCGCGTTCAGGTTGTTGCTGGCACGCTGGTTCTGGCGTTGTACGGTGGCAAGGAACTCGTCATGGTTGCTGCTCTTCTTGACGAAGTCGGTGCTGACTTCCTTGTACTTCAGGTTGTCTTCGTAGCCTTTGAGGGCGTAGTTGTGGTCGCTGACCGCGCCGTTGAGGACCTTCGTGATTGAGGTCGTGAGGTTGCGGGTTTTGATGTTCTTGGCAGCCATGATGCTGCTCCTTTCAATAGAAAAGCCCCAGCAGATGCTCGGGGCTGTGGTTGTTGGCGCGGGGTTGCGCCGGGTCTAGTTGGAGCGTTGCTCCGCTTCGTACGCATCGCATAGGTCGTGTACTTTGTCGACGATGCGGCGGGCCTCTTCGATGTTGAGGCGTACGAAAATGCCGCCTCGATAGATGAGGATCACGTGTTCGTTGGTGTCGGTACGGGGGTTGCGCCAGTACCTAGTTTTCACGTTGACGCGCTCACGCTGTCTCGTAGTCACGCGGCCTCCTTTCTGTCTAACTGCTTGAGTTGCACGCCGGGCCACCAGCCGGCCTTGGGTTGGTCGGTGATCGCGTACTCCATGCATTCGGTGAGAATGGGGCAGGCGCTGCAGATGCTCGCGAGTAGCCGCTTCTCGCCGTTCTGCAGCAGGTCGGCGATGTAGCGTTCGTCATCGAGGCAGTCCGGTTCGACTTCTTGCAGCGCGAACGTGAGGCGGTCCCATGCAGGTTTAGCCTCGGGTCTCATGTGCATTCAGGGTGCCTCGAAATCGATGTGCACGATCTCGTGGCGCCCGTTGCAGCGTTGCCCGCACGCGCCCCCGTTGATCGCTGCGAGTGGCTGTGCCGCGTCTGCTGGATCTTGGTAGAGGCTGATGGTGGGCATGTTGCACCAGGCGATGAGGGCGTAGTTGCCGGTGCCGTGAATCCAGGCTGCGGTGGGGATTGCACAGCGTAGGAAGGTTCGTGCGCCCTTGTGTCGCTTCGAGCATTTGTGATTTCGGTAGATCTTCACTGTTCCTGTTCCTTTCGTGATGGCTGCTTATCGAGCAGCGTGGCGAGCTCCGCGATGAGGCGTGGGATCTCTGAATAGTCGAGTGCGATGGAGCCACGGTTGCCGCCGTAGAGCTTCACGAGGTCGCTGCTTGTGCCATCTGCGTTGTCCCATTGAGCAGGTCTTGCCTGCACCCGGTAGGGCTTGCGTTTGGTCATGCGTGTTCCCCGTTCCCGTGTTCCCCGATATAGGGTCCGGGAACGGGGAACAGAGGTGTTCCCGAGTGTTCCCGGAACGTTCCCGGAACTCTGGTAGAGCCAAAGTTGGTGCCGGGGAACGTGTTCCTCGTTCCTCTGTTCCCGTGTTCCCCACCCCTATATCCGGGAACGGGGAACAGGAACGAATTCAGCGGGTTCATGCCGGCACTCCTTCTCGTTCTTGCCACAGCCGCCATGCCTCAGATGCCTTGGTTGAACCCCAGCCGCAACGCAGTTTCACGTCGCGTATCGAGGTTGGCGCGGGCACGAGTTCTGACAGCTGCTTCAACAGCTGCTCAGGGGTAGCCCCGTCGACCTTGCTGCTCATGACGGGACGCTCACCGGCCTCTGGCGCGCTGATCGACCACAGCAGCGCACCTTCCATGTCGGTCATCTTGAAACGTCCCACGAGCGGTTCTCGATCTTTGGGGCAGTGAGCTCGTAGGCCACCGTGTCGGTCTTTCACGAGGGTGAGTTCGGCGATGCCGCCTGACCCTGGCGTGAAGGGCTGATCGATGGTGACGCGAATCAACGTGCCTGAGATGGCGCGTTTCTTCGCTGCGGTGCCGGTCGCACCAAACGACCTCGAGTCACTACCTTTCGCTTGGTGGTCGATGAGGACCACGCAGGAGCCGGCGGTGGCGAATGGTTTGATCGCGATTGAGTGGACGCGGGTGAAATCGTCGGCACTGTTGCTGTTCGCACCGTAGAGGGGCAGCAGCTCACCTACGGAGTCGATCACCACGAAGTCAGGCACCCAGATTCCCGCGTCTCTCACGACGCCTACGATCGCCTCCGGGTCATCTGCTGCGGTGTATCTGAACCGGTTCGGGTCAGACAGCACTTCGACGGGGACACCGAATGCTCTGAGCCTCGAGATCGTGGCTTGGGGGCCGTTGTGGTCGAGGTCGATGATGAGGACGCTGCCGCCTGCGATGAGTAGGTCAGCTACGGCAGCGAGAGCGAGCCAGGTTTTGCCTGACTCGGGATCACCAATGAGGCTGTTGACCATGCCGCGGTAGAAGATGCCTACCTGGTCGATCCTGAGCCCGTATTCGGGTACTGGCGGCTGTACTGGGCCTCGTGAGAGGAGGTCTTGTACGTCGCAGTAGAGAGGCTTGGTGTAGCCGGGTTCATGCTGCTGTCCGTTTACTGCGCTCAGGTGCTGCGCTGCTGCCATCGTTGACTCCTGTTTCTGCCGGTTGTTGGCCGGCCCGTATTGAGTTCACGTTCTGTGGTTGCCCGATCGTGTGGGCGGGGTTGTGCTGCGCTTCCAGCGCGTCGAAGAACGCTTGTTCATCGAGTCGAAAGTGTTCATCGAGGCGACGCTGGTACTCCGCGTGCCGTTCCTTCGGCGCGAAGGCGCGCATCCACAGGATGTTCGCTTCACGCTCGAGTCGATCGACCTCGAGTTGCCGAGACGCGCGACCATCCGCGAGGCCGGCGAAGTACCAGGCAGAAACACTGAGGGGCAGGTCCGCAAATCGGATCTGCCCCTCCTGAAGCTGTGTCAACCACAGCTCGAGTGTTTCGTTCGCCTCTTTAGAGATCGGTACTCGAGCCATCCTGGCCTTGGTCGTCGACCTCACTCACATCGGTGTCAGAATCGTAGGGTGGTGGCCACTCGCGGCCTTCAGCCTTCGCTTCCATTTCTTCAGCGAAGCTCAGGTTCATCTCTGCCACCGACTTGTAATGGCGGGCTAGGGCTGCATCACGGTTCCCGTTGTACCTGGGGTAGTAGGTCGAGGTAAGACCGTGCCCGTCGAAGTGTTCCTTGACCGGGCTGCCGTCATCGTAGATGTAGCCAGATTTGGCGATGCGGCGCTGGTTGTACCGCCCTATCCAGGTTGACTCGATCGCAATGTGTTCATTCAACGCACCGTAGTTTGTGTCCACGATCGCATCGATGAATTCGAAGATGTGCTCGTCGATATCGAGCATGCTGCCACCAAGCTGGTCGGACACGTAACTGAGCATGCTCAGGTTCTGATGCACGAGCGCCTTCAGAGTGTCCAGCGCACTGGATTCCGGGGTGGTCTGCTTAATGAGGCTGGTGGCCGTGTTGTCGTTCATGCTGCTGTGATCCAAACTCGGGCCTGTCGCCCGTAACGTGTTTCTCTGGTTTCTTCGGTGGCAAGGACGAGGCCTTGCTCTGCGAGCTCGCTCACTGCGGAGCGCACTCGGGACGGGCTGAGCCCGGGCAGGTACTGTTCGAGCTCGAACTGGGTGACCCCAGTACCGCGGGCTCGCATCGCTGCCAGGACGACGGTCTGTGACCTGCTGAGGTCTGCACGCCGGCCCGCGTCAACGCTTGTGACCGGATCGGTCGACCTCGAGCGCGGGTTCACTCCGTCTAGTGCCAAGATGCTCACGCCAGTACCTCCTCGAACGGAGGCGCTCCGGGTGCAGTGCTACGGCGCAGCTCGGGGCCGTTGAGTCGGTCAGCGATCAGCACAGACTGGTTAAAGTCCCGTTGGTAGTCGCGAATAAGCCTCAGGCCGGCTTCACCTTCGCAGCCACCCTGCATTTCCCCGTAGGCCTTCCACTGTTCTCCTGGCCAACGCTGCACCCAGACAATGTAATCTCCGTCAGCTCCGACGCCGTTCGCGCCTTCGAACCGCTGGTTCTGGCATGGACCGTTCTGTTCGCCACGCACCCACTCGTGAGCCTCGTAAGTGCATGCGGCTACGGTGCAGGGCAGATCTTCGCGGACTACCGGCTTGGTAAAGATGTCCACTACTGGGAGTTCGATGACTCGGCAGATGCTGATCACTTCAGCTACGGTGAGTTCGCCCTGGCCAGCAAGCTTTCTCACGGTGGGTGCGATGGGGAGCCCTGCCGCGACGGCGATCGTTGCGGGGCTGTTACCGAGGCGTTCGATGCGGGCGTTGATATTGAGGAGCGCGTTGCCTGCTTCGTGGTTCAAACTGCGGCCTCCTCATCGAGAAAGAGAGCGAGTGACTGCAGTGCTGCTGCGAGGTCGCGGGCTTCATGAATCTCGAGGTGCACGGTCAGACCGGGGAGGTCCATCCGGATCAGATCACGGCCCAACCAGTCAATGCTCTCGACATCGAGGATGGTGGTGCCGCCGGCAGAACGGATGTCGACGGTCTGAACGACGTCGAACGGGTTGGAGGTATCTGGAACCTCTGCGAGAATGTACGATGACATAGAAAATGCCTCCTAGTGAATCGTGTTTTCGGTGTAACCCTCATCGCAGTTCTGATTGGCGTTAGTGCCTGCGATGGGGGTTGTTTTCTTTACAAGGCGAATGCGCTCAAGGGGATCGCCCTGCTGGAACTTCTCTCGTTGCTTCCGACTGAGCGTCTGCTCGCCACGGTCGAGAAGAGTTCGAAGAATGAGCTCCCCAAGCCGGTGATCAACGTGGATCGTGGGCTGCGTGCCATCTGCGAAACGAGGCCCTTTCAACGTCCAGTCACCGATTCCGAGTCGCAGCCGGCGGGCTGTCTCTTCGAAGGTTGGATCGCTGAACGAATAGACGGGGCTTTCGTCCTGGGCCTGTGTGGATTCATCCGAGACTGTTGTCGATCGGGATCCGGTAGCTGCTGGCAGCGGCGGCGGGGGCATCTAAGCTACCTCCGCAAACGCTGCCTCGACGTACTTCTCGATGTCGGACATTCTGAACATCCGACGACCGCCGATGAGTGCGCTCTTCGGTGCGGTGCCGGTGTGGATCATCCACCGCATCTGCGCCTCACTCTTACGAAGCATCTCTGCTGTCTCCTTCACGGTGAGCAGCGAGATCGCTACGGCTATTTGTGCGGTCATTTTTCCTCCTTGTGTGTTCGAGCTTGAACACGTCTCAGCATAATGCTGAAATGTGTTGGGTGTCAATGCGGGCGTGTGGGATAGTTGTTTCATGTCGGAAGCAGAGTCACTTGATCTCACTGAATCGATTGATGCCAATATCGGGGCGAACGTGAAGAAGGCTCGTGAGCGGCTGGGGTTGTCACAATCGGAAGTTGCCCGCCTTGCCCACGACTCAGGGATGACGGGGTTTCATCAAACGACAATCGCCAGGATTGAAAAGGGCGCGAGATCGCTCAAGGCAGCTGAAGCGGTAGCGCTGGCCAGGATCCTGGAAACGTCCATTGAATACCTTGCTGAGTCGGCTGAGACTGCCAGGCTTCGCGGGTTCTTTATCTCGCTTCGGGAGCGTAGGGCGGCGTTCGACGAGGCCTTAAGTGGTCTGATTGATCATCGGCTTTGGGTCGCGCGAAACCTGGATAATTGGCTGCCCTATGGGCCAGAGGGGATGGTGCCGATCGCCGAACTAATGAAGGCGAACGTTGATCTCGGCTTATATGAAGTTCTCGAAGAAGTGCTAGTCAATTCAGACCCGGTTGAGCGTTTCGAGCTAATCCTAAGCAGGAAGCTTCGGGAGATAAGAGTTCTTCACAAGGGGGAAGCCGTACTTCAGAAACCCAGCCCAAAGCAGCGTGAGCAGTACATGGTCGAAGACTTGATTGAGCAAGTTGAAGGCAAAGATGGCGAGCATCCAGAAACGCCCTAGCGGTGTCTACCGGGCCCGTTATCGAGACCCTGACGGCAAAGAACATTCGCGTCACTTCAAGCGGAAGATCGACGCCCAGAAGTGGTTGAAGGAGGTTAGCGCCTCGATCGTCACCGGCCAGTACGTCGACCCCAAAGCAGGGGAGATCTCCTTTGAGGACTACTTTAAGAAGTGGGAGACGCGGCAGATCTGGGCACCGGCGACTCGTCGTAACGCGAGGAACGCGGTAGCCCGCTGCACCTTCAAAGATGCGAAGCTCAAGTCGATCAGGAAAGCCGACGTCGAAGAGTTCGTAAAACACCTGCACGACGAAGGGCTTGCTGCGTCGTCGATCAAGACGATCATGCGGATCGTTCAGATGATCCTGAAGTCAGCGACCGAAGATCGTATGATCGCCGTTGATCCTGCGGTCGGGGTGAAGCTGCCCAGGGTGTCGCGCGCCAAGGAAATGGTGCTGCCCAGTGTTGAAGAAGTGGGGGCTCTTATCAACGCGGCAGACCGTCCGCTGAAGCTCTTGATCGCACTGTGTGCGTTCGCGGGCCTACGCCGTGGTGAAGCTATCGCCGTGCAGCTGGGGGACTTCGACTTTGAAACCCAGACGCTCAACGTGCAGCGGCAGGTGAGATCGGCAGAAGGTGGCGGCAGTGAATACGAAGCGCCTAAGCATGACAGCGGCCGCGTCGTGTACCTGCCGAAGCCGCTGCTCGATCTTGTCACTGACCACGTCGAGAACTGGGGATTGCGTGGGCCCGACAAGTGGTTGTTCGCTTTGACCCCAGCGGGGCCGGGTCGCGGGTATCTTGAACCGCAGTGGCGCGAGCTGAAGAAAGAGGCCGGCCACGATGATCTGCGCCAGCATGATCTTCGCCACTTCTACGCTTCGGGGCTGATCGCTTCAGGGTGTGATGTCGTGACCGTGCAGCGCGCTTTGGGCCACTCGGCGGCATCTATTACGCTGGACATATATAGCCACCTTTGGAAGTCCGCAGAAGACCTTACTCGAGGTGCTGCAGCGGGGCTCATGGGTGAAGCAAATATCAAGGTGGGATAGCTCTTGCGGACTGTGCGCGGACTGACCTTGATCTAGCCGCATGTTTTCAAGGGTTATGCCACTACTTCCACTAGGCGCTGAGGGGCCGGTGCTCCGGCCATCCATGCGACTGCAGCTCACCCCCGAGAACCCTGGTTTCTCAGGGGTGAGCTGTTTTGGTGAGGTGGGGTGTTTTGGTGAGGTGGGGTGTTTTGGTGAGGTGGGTGTTTGGTGAGGTGGGTGTTTGGTGAGGTGGGTGGTGCGGGCGTGCGCCGCTACGCGACGCCGAGGGCGGCATATCGGTACACGAGCG